>UQZD01000009.1:0-59307 GCA_900545485.1 uncultured Collinsella sp.
GCCGTCCCCGGCGATCTGGTCCTGTGGAATAAACTTCTGGTGATGGGTGCGGCGCTGGGCGTTTCGAAGGAAGTCCTGCGTCAGCTTGCCGAGGCTGTTCCTCCCGAGGTGCGCGAGGCCGACGGTTTCTACGACAATTACCCCTGCTACTGGTGGTACTACCATCATTACGGTACCGAGTCGCCGCTCGATTCGTTTAACGATGTGTATCACGAGAGCATCCGTGAGCTGGCTTCGAGTTCCGATAGCTCGAGCGGTGGCGGTGGCGGCGGCTTCTCGGGCGGCGGAGGCGGCGGCGTCGGCGGAGGCGGCGGCGGAACGTTCTAACGGTCCTAAATTACGAGATGGGCTTTTCTCGACAGCCGTCGGGGGAAGCCCATTCACTTTTTTATGCGCTACCTACGAAGGTCGTCCCCAACGACTAGTCACTGGGGACGTTCCTAAATGACCAGGTATAGCTGCCAGGTTTAGGCTGTTAGGTCGAGTTCGTAGAGGAAGCTTTCGCGCGGCATGTCGTGACGGCGTTCTTCGCGGTTGGCGCGGTGCGTGGCCGTGCGCTTAAAGCCGTGCAGCTCGTAGAACTTCCACGAGCAGTTGGAGTCGGTGTACAGGTGCGCCCTTGTCGCCCCGCGCGAGGAAAGGTACGAGACCGCGGCATCGAGCAACACCGAGCCAACGCCCAGGCCGTGGACATCTCGATCAACGGCAAGCAGCGTGACCTCGTTGTCGTGCGGCAACGGGCTGCTCTCGAGCAGGCGGTTGTTGGTTCGGATGGTTGCGCGCACAAACGAGAGATACTCGGCGCAGACATCGGGCTCCAGCTCGCGCATCTGTGATAGCAGCGCGCGTTCGGTATCCATCCAATGCTCGTTGATAGTGACGCCGAAGCTCTGTCCTGCGCGTGCAAGCGCAATGCCGCGCGCCTCGCCGTCAATCACCGCAACCTGCGAAAACGTCGAGGACGAAAGGCAGTAGGCAAGGTCGCATGCGGCCTCAAGGCGGTTGTACTCATCGTTATCCGAATTGTTATGCCAAAGCTGTTGCAGAATCAGCGCGATGGCGTCGAAGTCTTCGGTATCAAACGGTCGGTAGAGAACCCGCGAGACCATGGTGCCTCTTTCTTTTGCGGATGCATATCGAGCACAGTTCTACCACGCCATTGGCATCTAATTATGGTGCCCCTGTGTTCCATGAACTCACCGTGCCCGGTGCTGCGCCCATCCCCTCCGCGTGCAAACTTTTTCTGCACATGCGCCCGTTGCGGGGTGCATCGATGCGCTCGATGCGCTACATTAAATCAGTATTTTCAATGCCGCTGCGCGAGCGCTGCAGATCGACGTATCACCGACTCACAGAGCACGGCGGCGTACCAGACAGGAGGACTGCATGGGATCTGATGTGAAGATCGCACGCGCGTTGATCTCGGTTACCGATAAGACGGGCGTCGTCGATTTCGCACGGACGCTGGTCGATGACTTTGGCGTCGAGATCATCTCTACGGGCGGCACGGCTCGTGCCATCGAGGACGCGGGCGTTCCCGTAACCCCCATCGAGGAGTTCACGGGCTATCCCGAGATGATGGACGGCCGCGTTAAGACCCTGCACCCCAAGGTTCACGGCGCGCTGCTGGCCCGCCGCGATTCCGAGCAGCACATGCAGGAGGCCGCTCAGCACGGCATTAAGCTGATCGACCTGGTCGTCGTCAACCTGTACGAGTTCGAGAAGACCGTCGCCAACCCCGAGGTCACCTTCGCGGACGCCATCGAGCACATCGACATCGGTGGCCCCTCCATGCTGCGCTCTGCCGCCAAGAACGCCACGAGCGTTACCGTCATTTCCGACCCTGCCGACTATGACGCCGTCCTGGCCGAGATGCGCGAGACCGGCGGTTGCACCACGCTTTCCACCCGTCGTCGCCTGCAGGTGAAGGTCTACCAGACCACCGCTGCCTACGACACGGCTATTTCCCGTTGGCTTGCCGCCCAGGCAAGCGACGTGGCGGACACCTCTGCCAAGCTCGAGATCTCGCTGGAAAAGGTCGACGACCTGCGCTATGGCGAGAACCCGCAGCAGAAGGCCACGGTCTATCGCTTTGCCGAGGGCTGCGAGAACACCGCGAGCTCTCAGTTCCCGCTCGTGGGCTCCGAGCAGATCCAGGGCAAGCCGCTCAGCTACAACAACTATCTGGATGCCGACGCCGCCTGGAACCTGGTCCGCGAGTTCGACGAGCCGGCCTGCGTGATCCTCAAGCACCAGAACCCCTGCGGTTCCGCCGTCGCCGAGGACATCACGGCCGCCTACGACCGCGCCTTCGCCTGCGATCCCAAGAGCGCCTTCGGCGGCATCATCGCCTGCAACCGCGAGGTTCCCTATGAGCTGGTTGAGCACTTTGCCGATCAGAACAAGCAGTTCGTCGAGGTCATCATCGCCCCGAGTTATACCGCCGAGGCGCTCGAGCGCATGGCCAAGCGCCCCAACCTGCGCGTGCTGGCTACCGGCGGCGTGGACCACGGTGCCCAAGTGGAGCTGCGCTCCATCGACGGCGGCATGCTGGTGCAGGAAGTCGACCACGTGACCGAGGGTCCCGCGACCTTTACGTTCCCCACCGACCGCAAGCCCACCGACGCCGAGATGGCTGAGCTCGAGTTTGCCTGGAAGGTCTGCAAGGGCGTCAAGTCCAATGCCATCCTGGTCTCCAAAGGCAAGGCCGGCATTGGCATGGGCCCCGGCCAGCCCAACCGCGTTGACTCCGCACTGCTTGCCTGCGAGCGCGCCGAGGACTTCTGCGAGCGCGAGGGCGTGGAGAAGGGCGGCTTTGCCTGTGCAAGCGACGCGTTCTTCCCGTTCCGCGACAACGTCGACGTGCTTGCCGCGCACGGCGTGACCTGCATCATCCAGCCCGGCGGCTCCAAGCGTGACGACGAGAGCATCCAGGCCTGCAACGAGCATGGTATTGCGATGGTCTTCACCGGCGCCCGCCACTTCCGCCACTAAGTTCCGCCCTGGGACAAAATAATCTCCGCAAAAGACGGCTGCTCCGTTTGGAGGGCCGTCTTTTTGGTATAAGAGGACGGAATGACTAACACGAAAGGTACAACCATGCCCCAGATTGATGATGCCGAGCTGTTTGGCAATGCCGAGGATCAGCGTGCGTACGAGGACTTTTGCGCCAATCAGGAGGCGGTCGAGAAGTTTACGCTCGACAAGCCCGCGCTTGTCTGCCGTTGGCGCATGTCCAATAAGAAGGTGCCCATGCTCAACCGCCACATTCGCGCACTGTCCGAGCGCTTGGTGCAGGGCGAGCCGCTTACCCATAACATGCTCAGCTGGGCCAAGCAGCACGTTGAGTGGTCGCTTGCCGAGGGCGATTACACCGCACGCGACGGCGTGCTCATGCTGGTGGTCGACGTCAACGGCAACGCCGCCATGACGGTGGGGGAGTACGAGCCGCTAACCGATACGTCGGCCAAGGCGCTACGTGCCCGCTCCGCCGAGGCCCGCTCCGAGGCCGACGAAACCGGCGTGGCGCCCGAGCTGCTCGCCGCCGTCGATAACGGCGAGCTTGCCTTTGTGGAGCCAGCGGACGAGTGCCTGTGCGGCACGGCGACGCTCATCGAGCAGTTGGCCCAGACCAAGAACATCCCGGTCACGCGCGTAGATATTCCCGCGCAGCTTAAGGGCGCGCTGTTCCTGGTGAGCGACGAGCATGGCGTGGTTCCCGCCGACGATACCGATGCCGCCGAGGCGGACGCCGCCACGGTCGCCTTCTTTGCCGACGGCTACGAAAAGCTCCGCGCCCGTCGCTAAATGATTATTCTGGGACGGGGATTAAAGAATCATTTTGGTCCCCGCCACCGCTGCGAGTGCGAGGCGGACAAAACGCCCCCGCTCGCGAACAGTTCTGTCATCTTGGCACCGCGCGCGGTGCACACCTGCAGTTTCGCAGCCATAATGGTGGCAAGACAACCAAGAGGGGAGCGGAATTCATGGCGCTGATCTATATCGTTGAGGACGACGAGCCCATTCGTCGTGAGCTTGCCGATATCCTTGCCCGCGCCGGGTTTGAAATCGAGGTCTGCGAATCGTTTGAGCATGTCTCGCGCGATATTCTCGCCGCCGCGCCCGACCTGGTGCTGCTCGACCTCACGCTCCCTGTCAAAGACGGCCAGCATATCTGCCATGAGGTCCGTCACGAATCCGAGGTTCCCATCATCGTCCTCACTTCGCGCACGACCGAGATCGACGAGGTCATGGCCATGACGCTCGGCGCGGACGACTTTGTTCCCAAGCCCTACAGCGCGCGCGTGCTCGTGGCCCGCATCAATGCCTTACTGCGTCGCACCGCGGCGGCGGGCGAGCGCAGCACGCTCGTCCACAAGGGGCTGGAGCTCGACCTCGCCCGCTCCATGGTCACCAACATGCAAACCGGCACCAGTACCGAGCTCACCAAAAACGAGCTGCGTATTCTCTCGCTGCTTCTGAGCCGTGCGGGCAAGATCGTCTCGCGCTCGGCCATCATGCAGGACCTGTGGGACTCCGACGCCTTCGTGGACGACAATACGCTCACCGTCAACATCAACCGCCTGCGCACCACGCTCGAAAAAATCGGCATCAAGGGGTATTTGACGACGCACCGCGGCCAGGGCTATTCGGTCTAGGGGCCGGCTATGTCGTTTGCCAAATTCTTCAAAGATGCGCTGCTTCCCGTCGCCGTGTGGACGTGCGGCGTGCTGCTGAGCTGCTTTGTGCTGACGGTCGCCGGCGCACCCGTTTCCATCGTGATCGTGGCGGTCGGCGTGTCCTATATCTTTGGTATGCTCGGCATCGTGATCGAGTACGCGCGCCGTCGCCGTTTTCTGCGCCAGCTGGAGCGTGCGGCAGAGGAGCTCGAGAGTCCCGCATGGGTGCAGGAGATGGTGCAATGCCCGACCTATGCCGAGGGCAAGCTCGAGTACGAGGTCTTGCGCCGGGTGGGCAAAGCCGCTTGTGACGAGGTTGCCGAAGGCAGGCGTCAGACCGATGACTATCGCGACTATATCGAGAGCTGGGTCCACGAGGCCAAGCTGCCTCTGGCGGCAGCCCATCTGATTTTGGAAAACCTGGACGGCAGCGAAGATGACCTGTCGCGCGTAGATGACCTCGGTCGCGAGCTTGCCCGCGTGGAGCGCTATATCGACCAGGCGCTGTACTATGCGCGCTCGGAGGTTGTGGAGCGCGACTACTTGATTCGTCGCTGGGACCTTAAGACCTTGGTGACGGGCGCGATTAAAGCCAGCGCCCGTGAGCTCATCGCGGCACACGTGGCGCCGGTGTGCGAGAACCTCGACTTTGAGGTCTTTACCGACGAAAAGTGGCTCGAGTTTATTCTGGGCCAGCTCATTCAGAACAGCATTAAATATGCGCGTGAGGACGGCGCAAAGATCGTGTTTTCGGGTGCGTTGCTGGACGAGGGCCTGGCGAGCGAGCGCATCGAGCTTACCGTCGCGGACAACGGCTGCGGCGTGAGCGCGGCCGACCTGCCGCGCGTGTTCGAGAAGGGTTTTACCGGCGACAACGGCCGCACCACCAAGCGCGCAACGGGCATCGGCCTCTACCTGGTGGCGCGCCTGTGCTCCAAGATGGGCATCGACGTCACCGCAGCATCCGAACCCGGCGAAGGCTTCGTCGTAACGTTTGCCTTCTCAACCAACAAGTTCCAATACTTCGAGTAACGCACGCGGCAGACGCCCGCCCAAACAAAACGTGCCGCCCCAATCGGGGCGGCACGCCATCTTTTATCAGCCAACTCGCTGAAGTACGGTGACGAAGGCGCAAGGCCGGGAGGGGTTATCTAAGCCGACATCCCGCAGCCGCGAAGCGGCGAGGACGTCGGCGTGATAACCCCGCAGGCCTTGCGCCGACGGGAAGGAACCTACTTCACGACCAAAATGTCGCAGTCGGTGTTGCGCAGCAAAAACGTCGAAATCGAACCCAGCAGCGCATACTTGATCGAGGACAGGCCGCGGGCGCCGCAGAGCACCAGGTCGGGCTTAACCACGTCGAGCATCTCGTCCTTGAGCGTCTCGCGAATACGGCCGGCGCGAATCATGACCTCGACTTCGGGAATATCGGGATTGGCCTTGGCCTCTTCGAGCTGCTTGGCGATGGAGTTCTTAAATGCCTCCTCTAGGCCGTTGACCAGATCGACCGGATAGGAACCGGCGCTCTCGAGCGCCGTGGAATCGATAACGTGGCCGATGATTAGCTTGGCGCCGTTGTTCGCGGCGACCTTGATGGCGCGTGCGAGCACAAAATCCTGCTGCTCAGTACCGTCGAGTGAAACAAATACCTTGGTGTAGCCCTCGTTCATGGTTTCCTCCTTGGTCTATCGCACGGGCGCGGGGCTCGTGCATCGGGCGGGCGCGGGCGCGTTGGCCGCCGGACACTTTATCTTGTTGCAGTTATACCCAAGGATTTGGGTTTGACCACTCGCAATTCTGTGAACGGGCGAGTTTTTTGGTAAGGGTAGGCGCAGGCGCGCCGCCAACGGTTGATAATGGGATATCGCCCGCACCGTCCGCAGACAATATCGGCGGGTGTCTAACGAGGGGGTCCCTTTGGATATTATCGAGCTTCTAAAATCTGCCTTCATGGGCCTGGTTGAGGGCATCACCGAATGGCTGCCTGTTTCGTCGACCGGTCACATGATCTTGGTGGACGAGTTCGTCAAGATGAACGTGAGCGAGACGTTCTGGAATATGTTCCTGGTCGTGATTCAGCTCGGCGCCATTCTGGCCGTCTGTGTGCTGTTCTTCCATGAGCTCAATCCGTTCTCGCCCAGCAAGGGCAAGGAGGGCCGTCGCGACACCTGGGTGCTGTGGGGCAAGATTGTGCTCGGCTGCATTCCCGCCGCGGCGATCGGCCTGCCGCTCAACGACTGGATGGAGGAGCATTTCTACAATGCTCCCGTCGTGGCGCTGGCGCTCATTGTGTACGGCGTGCTGTTTATCGTGATCGAGAACTGGCGCGCGAGCAAGCGCGAGGAAATGGCCGTTGCCGGTTCGTTTGGTTCGCGTGCTGTGGTGTCAGGTGGACGTCCCGCCGGTGCGCACTTTGCGGCGCCCGCCGCGGCTGCCGCTGAGGATGAGGGCGATGACGAGGATTTGGACTTTGGTTCCATCATCGCGCTCGAGGACCTAAGTTGGAAGACCGCACTGGGCATCGGATGCTTCCAGGTGCTCTCGCTGATTCCGGGCACGTCGCGCTCCGGTTCCACCATCATCGGCGGCCTGCTTTTGGGCTGCACGCGTTCGGTGGCGTCCAAGTTTACGTTCTTCCTGGCCATTCCCGTCATGTTTGGCGCGAGTGCGCTCAAGCTGGTCAAGTACTTCATCAAGGGCGGTACCTTTGGCGCCAACGAGATCGCCATCCTGGGCGTGGGCTGCGTTGTGGCCTTTGTGGTTTCGCTCATCGCCATTAAGTGGCTCATGGGCTTCGTCCGCCGTCACGACTTCAAGTGCTTCGGCGTCTACCGCATCATTCTGGGCATCGTGGTGCTCGCGTACTTCTTCGTCTTGGAGCCCATGCTCGGCCTGTAACTTGGCCGCCGCTCGCTGCTGCTACCGTGACACCGGTGGCTCTGTGATTGGTGCAATGAGGACAGGTTACTTTGCGTCAAATCCGCTGGGGCGGGCCTGACGGCGGCGCACAGAGTCGTGGTGTGATTTGCGTCGGTGTCCGCGCGGCTCGGTATACTAGTACGGCTCAAACTATGGCGCTGTCCGCAGGCGCGCCGTCCGTCAGATGAGGAGTCGCCCATGACCCAGCCCTTGCCCTGGGAAAAGAACGCCGCGGTACCCGCGCCGCCCACGCCGGAACCCGTGCCGCTCGATGCATACACCGCCCCCGCTGTGCCGGAGCCCGAGCTCGTCCCGCTCGACATCTACGACGCTTCCGCGCCGGCACCCAAACCCGCCAAGCCGCTCGTCGACATCGACAGCCTTAATCCCGCCCAGCGCGAGGCGGTCCTGACCACCGAGGGTCCGTTGCTGGTCCTTGCCGGCGCCGGCTCGGGCAAGACCCGCGTCTTGACCTTCCGCATCGCACATATGCTAGGCGACCTGGGCGTTAAGCCCTGGCAGATCCTTGCCATCACGTTTACCAACAAGGCCGCGGCCGAGATGCGCGAGCGTCTGGCGGCACTCATCCCCAGTGGTACCCGCGGCATGTGGGTGTGCACCTTCCATGCTATGTGCGTGCGCATGCTGCGCGAGGACGCCGACCTGCTGGGCTACACCGGTCAGTTCACCATCTACGATGACGACGATTCCAAGCGCATGGTGCGCGATATTATGCAGGCGCTCGGTATCGAGCAAAAGCAATTCCCCATCAACATGATCCGCAGCAAGATCAGTTCGGCCAAAAACGCCATGATCGGCCCCGAGGACATGCTCAAATCCGCCGACAGCCCCAACGACAAAAAGGCCGCACAGGTCTATATGGAGCTGGAACGCCGCCTGCGCGCCGCCAACGCGATGGACTTCGACGACCTGCTCGTGCGCGCGCTCGAGCTGCTGCGCACTCGCCCCGAGGTGCTCGACAAGTACCAGGAGCGCTTCCGCTACATTAGCGTCGACGAGTATCAGGACACCAACCACGTCCAGTACGAGATCGCCAACCTGCTGGCCGCCAAGTACCAAAATCTCATGGTCGTAGGCGATGATGACCAGTCCATTTATAGCTGGCGCGGCGCCGACATCACCAACATCCTGGACTTTGAGAAGGACTTTAAAAACTGCAAGACCGTCAAGCTGGAGCAGAACTATCGCTCCACGGGTCACATCCTGAGCGCCGCCAATGCCGTGGTGCGCCACAACTCGCAGCGCAAGGACAAGCGCCTGTTTACGGCCGAGGGCGATGGCGAGAAGATCCAGGCCTTCCAAGCGAGCGACGAGCGCGACGAGGGCCGCTGGATTGCCGGTGAGATCGAAAAGTTGCACTCTAAGGGCACGAGTTACGACGATATCGCTGTGTTCTATCGCACCAACGCCCAGTCGCGTATCCTCGAAGATATGTTTCTGCGCGCGGGCGTGCCCTACAAGATCGTCGGCGGCACGCGATTCTTCGACCGCGCCGAGATCCGCGACGTCATGGCCTACCTCAAGATGATCGTGAACCCGGCAGACGAGATGAGCATCAAGCGCGTCATCAACACGCCGCGCCGCGGCATCGGCTCCACCTCGATCCAAAAGATTGAGCAGCTGGCGCGCGACAACCGTTGCTCGTTCTTCCAAGCCTGTGAGATTGCGACGGCCGAGACGGGCATGTTTAGCGCCAAGGTGCGCAACGGCCTGTCGAGCTTTGTGGCGCTGGTGCGCGAGGGCCGGCGCATGGACGGCGAGCTCAAGGACGTCGTCGAGATGATTGTCAACAAGACGGGCCTGCTGCAGGCCTTCCGCGCCGAGGGCACCATGGAGTCCGAGAGCCGCGCCGAGAACATCCAGGAATTCCTGGGCGTTGCGGCGGAATTTGAGGAGACGCACGAGGATATCGAAGGCACGCTTGAGAGCTTGGAAGAGCTGCGCGCGGCTGGTGTTGCCGATGTGCCTGCCGACGCTGAGCCCGAGCCCGTTGTGGTGAGCGCACCTGCGCCCGAGCCGGGGCCGTCCGCTCCGGCATCCTCGTTCGAGGCACTTGTCGGCGCTCGTGACGCCGCGGGCTCCAATCCGCTCGATAGCTTGGCCACTTCGGCGCTGTCTCCGCAGGATGCCCTGGCCGCCGCCATCGCGGGCAACGCGTATGCCGCGCCGACAGAGCTGCCCACCGGTGCCGTGCATGCTGACGAGATTGAGCGCACCTACGGCCCGCTCACCTGCAAGGCGTTGCCCGCCCTCATGGAGTGGCTGGCCCTGCGCTCCGACTTGGATTCCCTGGCCGGCGAGACGCATGCCATCACCATGATGACCATTCACTCCGCCAAGGGCCTGGAGTTTCCCGCGGTGTTCGTGGCCGGCATGGAGGAAGGCATCTTCCCGCATGTGCACGACTTTGGCGGTAGTGACGATCCGGGCAAGCTCGAGGAGGAGCGTCGCTTGGCCTACGTCGCCATTACGCGTGCTCGCAAGCGCCTGTTCTTGACCTATGCGGCCACGCGTCGCACCTACGGCTCGACTTCTGCCAACCCGCGCTCGCGCTTCCTCAACGAGATTCCGTTTGAGGACATCGAGTTTAGCGGTATCGGTTCTGCCGGTTTTGAAGGCACGGGCTGGGAGAAACGCGGCGACCGTCACGGCACCTTTGGCTCGGGCATGGGCTCGGATATGTACGGCGGCAAGGTGTTCGGTTCGCATACGCGCTCGACCGGCGGCTCCGGATCGCGTGGCGGATCGAGCTTCGACGATTTCTTTGGTGGCAGCACCTATGGCACCGAGCGCCATCGCGGGGTTTCGCCCGACGCCGGCCGTGTTGCCTCGACCTTTGGGTCGGGCGCGCCGCGAGCCAAAAAGCCGTCGTCTAAGGTGTCGCCGACGGTGGAGCGCAAGGTCGATCGCGCCAGTGCATCGCAGGACTTTGCCGCGGGCGATACCGTGAGCCACAAGACCTTTGGCACGGGTACCGTCATCTCGGTTGTCGGAGACATGATCGAGGTCCAATTCGAAAAGACCGGCCAGACCAAAAAGCTAATGAAAGGCTTCGCGCCGATCGTTAAGCTGTCGTAATCCCGGCGAGCGCTTGGGGACCGGTGACCTACAGGTGGCTGATGATCAGTTCCATCTTGCCCTCGAGCTCAATCTTGTCCACGGTGCTCGGGGCCAGCAGGTGGCTGCCCTTGTGGACGGGGTCGCCGCAGGCGGTGCCTTCGCCGTCGATGACTGACAGGCACATGAAGGGCCAGCGCTGGTCGAGGGTCTTGCTGCCGTTAACGCGCACGAGATCGACGGTGTAGCAGGGGCAAGACTCGAGCTCGGTCACGCCGTCGACCTCGGGCGCGGTCACGGCGCCGTCGGTCGGCGCCTGCGCGTTAAAGTTGATGCAATCCAGGCTCTGCTCAATGTGCAGCGGGCGCAGCTTGCCGTCGGTGCCCGGGCGGTCGTAGTCGTACAGGCGATACGTCACGTCGCTCGACTGCTGCGTTTCCAAAATGAGCGTGCCGGTCTTGATGGCGTGCACGGTACCGGAGTCGATCTGGAAAAAGTCGCCCTTGTGGATCGGCAGCACGTTGAGCATGTCGTCCCAGCGGCCCTCTTCGATCATCTGTGCGGCCTCGGCGCGATCCTTGGCGCGCTGCCCGACGATGATCGTGGCGCCGGGCTCGCAGTCCAGCACATACCAGCACTCGGTTTTGCCCAGGCTGCCGTTCTCGTGCTTGGCGGCGTACTCGTCGTTGGGATGAATCTGGATCGAAAGGTCGTCCTTGGCGTCCAGAATTTTAATGAGCAGCGGGAACTCCTTGCCCTCGCAGTTGCCAAAGAGCTCGCGGTGCTCGGCCCACAGCCACGACAGCGTGTGACCGGCATACGGGCCCTCAGCGATCTGGCAGTCGCCGTTGGGGTGTGCCGAGATGGCCCAGCACTCACCGATGGGGCCCTCGGGAATGTCGTAGCCAAACACGGTCTCCAGCTGGCGGCCGCCCCAGATCTTCTCGTGGAAGATCGGCGTGAGTTTAATCAAATCGGACATGTGCATACTCCCATAAGGTTGTGCGGGTGCCGCGTAAGACAGCTCAAAACGAGCACCCACCGGATTACAAACCTATGCCAACGTTACGTTGTGCAGCTCAAAGCGGTCGCCTACGTTGTGCGAGATAGAATATTCAAACGCGGTGCCGCTATCCAAGAAGCCAATCTGGTTGAGTTCGAGCAGGGGGGAGCCGGGTTTGGTATCCAGGCGCTCAGCCTCTTCCTCAGTTGCCGCGACGGCGCGAATGGTACGGTGGAAACTTGAGATCTTGAGTCCGCACTGCTCGCGGATGAAGCTGTAGATCGATGCGTACAGGTCTTTTTTCTTAAGACCCGGAATCAGCTCGAGTGGCATATAGGTGTACTCGATAACGATGGGCTGACCATCGACCTCGCGTACGCGCACGATGTGATAGGCAAAGTCGTCTTCGGCCATTCCCAGTTGGGTCGCAACCTCTGCCGGCGGATTGACGATCGAGAAATCGTAGACCACCGAGGTCACTTTCTCCCCGCGATGCTCGTACGAAAAGCCTTGGGCACGGTCGTTCTTGCCTTGGAAAAACACCTGGCCGGGAAGCCCCGCCGTGTCCTTGACGTAGGTGCCCGATCCGCGCCGGCTGGTAATAAGGCCTTCCTCGGTGATCTGCTCAATCGCTCGTTTGACGGTGATTTTGGAAACGCTATAGAGCTCACAGAACTCAACGACGGTGGGCAACTTATCGCCCGGCTTAAGGGCGCCGTCCTCGATGCTTCGACGGATATCTGCAGCTATCGCTTCGTATTTGGGAATCATGCAATCCTCCCTTCATATTTGCGTTGATATAAAGAGAGTATACCTACTTAAAAAGCATCCATATGGCTTTCATCAAAGAAGTTCGATAGATAAAAATAAAAAAGACGCTTTACATAATAAATTAGAGCGCTATAGTTACAGACAACAAGCGAGATGCATTGGTGTTTGCTTGTGTTGTTTGGGGACGGATTTGTTTTGGCGGGCAGGGTATCCAGATACCTGGTGCGCGCCCGCGCCGGATTGCCTGCCAAAGCAAACCCGTCTCCAACCGAAAGCTCTAGAACACGAAAGCGAGGACTTCGATGGCACAGTATCAGCTGCCCGGCGACTTCTTCTTTGGCGCCGCTATGTCCGGCCCGCAGACTGAGGGTCAGTGGAACCAGGGCGGCAAGCTCGAGAACCTGTGGGACACCTGGTCCATCCAGGATCTGGGTTCGTTCTACAACTGCGTTGGCTCTTATGCCGGCAATGACTTTATGGCCAAGTACCAGGAAGACCTTCGCATTTTGAAGGACTTGGGCCTGAATACCTATCGCACTTCCATCCAGTGGAGCCGTCTGCTCGATGCCGACGGCAATCTTAATGAGGAGGGCGCTGCGTGGTATCACGAGCTGTTCCGCGCCTCTCGCGAGGCCGGCTTGGAGCCGTTTGTCAACCTGTACCACTTTGATATGCCCACCTACCTCTTTAACCGTGGCGGCTGGGAGAGCCGTGAGGTCGTCGAGGCTTACGCGCATTACGCCGACGTCGCCTTCCACGAGTTTGGCCAGGAGATTAAGTACTGGTTCACCTTTAACGAGCCCATCGTCGAGCCCGAACAGCGCTATCAAGAGGGCGTGTGGTTCCCGCAGCTCCACGACTTTAGCCGCGCCCGCACCGTGCAGTATCACATTTCGCTGGCACATGCGCTGGCCGTGGCCAACTATCGTCGCGCCTATGACGAGGGCGCTATTCGCGCCGATGCCAAGATCGGCATGATCAACTGTTTTACCCCGGTTTACACCAAGCAGAATCCCAGCGAGGCAGACCTCGAGGCCGTGCGTATGACCAGCGGCATCAACAATCGCTGGTGGCTCGACCTTATTACCAAGGGCGAGCTTCCTGCCGACGTGCTCGACAGCCTGGCCGAGGGCGGCGTTAAGCTCCCGTTCCGTGCCGGCGACCAAGAGATTCTCAAGCAGGGTGTTGTCGACTGGCTCGGCTGCAACTACTACCACCCCACGCGTGTTCAGGCGCCGGCGAGCAAGGTCGACCAGTACGGCCTGCCGCACTTTGCCGACGAGTACGTATGGCCCGACGCCGTTATGAACGAGAGTCGCGGCTGGGAGATCTACCCGCAGGGCCTCTACGACTTTGGCATGGACTGCGCTAAGAACTACCCCGACCTTGAGTGGTTCGTTTCCGAGAATGGCATCGGCATCATGGACGAATACAAGAACCGTGACGCCGAAGGAACCATCCAGGATGACTACCGCGTCGACTTTGTACGTCAGCACCTGGAGTGGGTGGCCAAGGCAATTGCCGAGGGCGCCAAGTGCCGCGGATACCATTACTGGGCCGTCATCGATAACTGGTCTTGGGCTAATGCCTTTAAGAACCGTTACGGTTTTGTCGAGGTCGACCTTATGGACGGCTACAAGCGCCGCCTTAAGAAGTCAGCGGCCTGGCTCAAACAGGTCGCCACAACCCACGTGGTTGATTAGCGACCGGGCGAACGCCCAGACCGCGCGCCGCCGCGCGCAACACATGGCACATCTGGTGGCAGAGGGCGACAGACCACCGTGCGCATAGGAAAAGGCCAGATTTGAAAGTTAGGAGCAATCATGGCCAGTGACAACGGAAAGAGCTTCCTCGACAAGTTTGCCGAGGTCTCTGCGAAGGTGGGAAACCAGGTTCACCTGCGTTCCCTGCGTGACGCCTTCGCGACCATCACGCCGCTCTATATCCTTGCGGGTATCGCGGTTCTTATTAACAACGTCGTGTTCCCCCTGTTCCCGTTCGATGCGGCGGGCCTTGCCAACCTTCAGACGTGGGGTTCGGCAATTACGCTGGGCACCCTCAACGTCTCTGCCATTATCTTGGCCGGATTGATTGGCTACAGCCTCGCTAAGAACAAGCGTTTCGATAACCCGCTCGCTTGCGTGGTCGTCGCTATCTCTGCTTTCGTCATCATGATGCCGCAGCAGGTCACCGCCACGCTTGCCGCCACGAGCCCGCTGCTCACCGACAAGATCACCTCCGCCGAGGTCACGGGCGCCCTTTCAACTGCCAACACCGGCACCAACGGTCTGTTCTCGGCTATTATCATCGCCCTGCTTTCCGTCTCGCTCTTCATCAAGATTTCTGGCGTCGAGAAGCTCAAGGTTAAGCTGGGCGAGGGCGTGCCTCCCGCGGTCTCCAACTCCTTCAACGTCATGATCCCGATGCTGCTTAACCTCGCGATTTTCGCTCTTGCCGCAGCCCTGCTCGCCGTGTGCGCCGGCACCGATCTGTGCGCCATCATCTCCACGTGCATCTCCAACCCGCTCAAGAGCATCATGAACGCCGGTCCGTGGGCTGTTATCCTCATCTACACCCTTGCTAACCTGCTGTTCTGCGTCGGTATTCACCAGTCCACCATCTCTGGCGCTACCGTCGAGCCGATTCTGACCATGCTCATCGTCGACAACATGGCTACCTTTGCCGCCGGTGGCACCATTCAGCCCGATCACTACATGAACATGCAGATCGTTAACAGCTTCGCCCTCATCGGCGGCTCGGGCTGCACCCTCATGCTTCTGCTCGACACGCTCCTGTTCTCCAAGAACAAAGCATCCGAGACCGTTTCCAAGATGGCTATCCTGCCTGGTCTGTTCAACATCAACGAGCCGGTTATCTACGGTTACCCCATCGTGTACAACCTGCCGCTCATGATTCCGTTCGTTCTTCTTCCCGACCTGTTCATCGGTATCACCTATGGCCTTACCTGCGCAGGCATCATCAGCCCCTGCATCGCCCAGGTGCCCTGGACTATGCCTCCCGTCATCAATGCCCTGCTCGCTACAGGCTTTGACTGGCGCGCCGGTGTGTGGCAGGCTCTCGAGATTGTCATTGGCATGGCCGTCTACCTGCCCTTTATGAAGATTTCCGAGAAGGCAATCGCCAAGCAGGAGGCTCTCGCCGAGCAGAATGCCTAACGTTCGTCCCTTTCACCGTTGCGGGCACCGGTACGCGGTGCCGGTGCCCGTGACTCTCTCCCTTGTGTAAAGATGCAGGGGGTTGGCACAATAGCCGCAAGGAATAAAACCAGTCGTCGTCTGCGCGCCGCGCAGTTATAAGGAGGAAACCATGAAGAAGATCATGCTCTGCTGCAATGCCGGTATGTCCACGAGCCTGCTGGTCCAGAAGATGCAGGCCGAGGTTGCAAACCGTGGTCTGGATATTGAGGTCGAGGCTCGTCCCATGAACGAGGCCCACGATCACCTGAGCGAGTGCGACATGTTGCTGCTTGGTCCGCAGATCGGCTACACCAAGGGCGATTTTGAGAAGGAGGCCGCCGGTCGTTTCCCGGTCGAGGTCATCAACATGGTCGACTACGGCCGCATGAACGCTGCCGGCATCATCGACCACTGCGTCAGCGTGATGGGCTAGGTGCTCCGCATGGAGGATATGAACGAACTGCAGATGACCTGCTTTGAGATCATCAGCTACGTCGGTACCGCCAAGAGCATGTACATCAATGCCGTGCAAAAGGCCAAGGAGGGCGATTTTGACGCCGCCGAGGAGCTTATCAAGCAGGGCGACGAGGCCTATAACGGTGGCCACGATGTTCACATGGGGCTTCTGAAGAAGGAGGCCAACGGCGAGCGTAACGGCGAGGCTCCGTTGATTCTGCTGCATGCCGAGGACCAGATGGCCGGCACCGAGACCATGCGCGTCATGGCGACGGAGCTCATCGAGATCCACAAGCAGCTGCAGGCACTTAAGGCCTAGTTGGCGTTATCGCCGCGATGGGCCGTGCGGTCCAACAGACAACACAGTCCCTTTGACGGGCGCCGGGAGTCTCCGCCTCCCGGCGCCCTTATATTTGGCGAAGGCCCTGCGCGACCTTTTGAGCGGTCGTTTGCGTTTTCACAGATAAAACCTGCCAAAACAAACCTGCCCCTTTTTGGCAGGTTTTTGCCTTGGGAGCGGTACCATACAGGCAATGTTTAAACGAGAAAGGTGGGCTCCCATGGAACCTAAGCAGTACTACATCGGCATTGACGTCGGCGGCACTTCGGTTAAGGAGGGCCTGTTCGACGAGGACGGCAACCTGCTGGCCAAGGCCAGCGTGCCCACGCCTCCCATCGTTGACGCCGCGGGCTTTGCCGCGGTGACCGAGGCTATCGACCAGGTGGTCGCCAAGGCCCAGATTCCGCGCGCCTTTGTGGCGGGCATTGGCCTGGCCGTTCCGTGCCCCATCCCGGCATCGGGCGATGCCAAGGTCAAGGCCAACATTGCCATTAACCTGCCTGAGCTAAGAATCGCCATTCAGGAGCACTGCCCCGACGCGGTCGTTAAGTACGAGAACGATGCCAACGCCGCTGCCATGGGCGAGGCCTGGCTCGGCTCTGCCAAGGGCGTACAGAACGTGGTGATGGTCACCATCGGTACCGGCGTGGGTGGCGGCGTCATCGTCAACGGCGACGTGGTATCGGGCGTTGTGGGCGCCGGCGGCGAGATTGGCCACATGTGCCTGAACCCCGAAGAGGAGCGCACCTGCGGCTGCGGCGGCCATGGCCACCTGGAGCAGTATTCCAGCGCCACCGGCGTGGTGAGCAACTACCTTGCCGAGTGCAAGAAGGCAGGCGTCGAGCCCATCGAGCTCACCGGCCCCTCCGATTCCAAGGACGTGTTCCAGGCCTGCCGCGAGGGCGACAAGCTCGCGCTTGCCGCGGCCGATACCATGGCCGACTATCTCGGTCGCGCCCTGGCGCTTATTGCCAACGTGGTCGATCCCGAGATGTTCCTCATCGGCGGCGGCGCGTCCGCTTCGGCCGATGTCTACCTCGACAAGGTCCGCGAGCACTTTAAGCAGTACGCGCTCTCCGCCTCGCGCGAGACGCCCATCAAGGTCGCTTCGCTCGGAAACGACGCCGGCATCATCGGTGCCGCCTACGTAGCCCTGCGCGCCGCCGGTAAATAGCTGGTGCAATGTAACCTGTCCCCCGTGCCTGCCCCAAAATATGCCGTAGCCCTTCCGTCTGCGAAGGCTCGGCATCGGCGTGCTACCATAGCTACGTCCAAGTACACATATCAAGTGGAGGATATCCATGGCAAACGTTCTTGTCTTTGGTCACCAGAACCCCGATAACGACGCCATCATGAGCGCCGTCGTCCTGTCCCAGCTGCTCAACCAGGTTGAGTATGCCGGCAACACCTACGAGGCCTGCGCCCTTGGTCAGCTTCCGGCAGAGTCCGCCAAGCTGCTTGCCGACGCCGGCATCGCCGAGCCCCGCGTGATTGAGTCCGTCGAGGCCGGTCAGCTCGTCGTCCTCACCGACCACAACGAGTCTGCCCAGTCCGTTGCCGGTCTTAAGGACGCCACGGTCTTTGGTGTCGTCGATCATCACCGCATCGGCGACTTCGAGACCGCCGGCCCGCTGCACTACATCTGCCTGCCCTGGGGCTCCAGCTGCACCATCGTCACCAAGCTCGCCGGCGTGCTCGGCGTTGAACTTTCCGACGTTCAGGCCAAGCTGCTGCTCTCGGCCATGATGACCGACACGCTCATGCTCAAGAGCCCCACCACCACCGATGTCGACCGCGCCGTCGCCGCCAAGCTCGGCGAGCAGGTGGGCGTCGACCCGGTCAAGTTTGGCATGGAGGTCTTCCTCACCCGTCCGTCCGGCTCCTTCACTGCAGCCGAGATGGTCGGCAACGACATCAAGATGTTCGAGCCCGCTGGCAAGAAGCTGCTCATTGGCCAGTACGAGACCGTCGACAAGAGCCGCGCACTCGGCATGATCGACGAGATCCGCGAGGCCATGCGCGCCTACGCCGCCGAGAAGGGTGCCGACGGCATCGTCCTGTGCATCACCGACATCATGGAGGAGGGCTCGCAGGTCCTGCTCGAGGGCGAGACCGAGGCCGCTCAGAAGGGCCTGGGCATTGCCGACGAGCACGACGGCGTCTGGATGCCGGGCGTCCTCTCCCGTAAGAAGCAGGTCGCTGCCCCCATCATGGCCGCCTGCTAGGTTTAGTTGACCGAACGCCACGACCGGATCGCGGACGCCCCGCGCTCCGGTCGTTTTTTGTGCACGGCGCCGCGTCGTCTCTTGGACAGGCGCGTCCGTGCCGTTGAGCAAATAATGTTCAACCTGTGGTTCCGCTTTTCGGCCACGCCTGCGTGCTTGTCGTGCAGGGTAGGCTAGATGCAAGCGTAATACGTTAGAGCGCGGCGCCGCCACTTGGGCGGGCCGTGCTTTTTTAAGACGGGAGCTTTCCCGAGAAAGGAGCCGCCCATGGCAGCACCCGAGCAGCTGTTCAACGTTCGTGAGCGCAAACGCTTTGAACGTCACGACATCTGGGAACGCATCGCCGAGAACGGCACGATTTCCGCCGCCGTCATGGTCTTCGCCGCCATCGCCGCCGTTATTTGCGCCAATACCGATGCCTATGAGGCCATCCATCACTTTTTGGAGACCCCGCTGTATGTGGGTCTGGGCAACCTTACGGCCGGTCTCACCGTTGAGCTTTTCGTCAACGACTTCCTCATGGCGATTTTCTTTTTGTTGGTGGGCATTGAGCTTAAGTACGAGATGACGGTCGGCGAGCTCAAGAATCCGCGTCAGGCCATGCTTCCCATGCTGGCGGCCGTGGGCGGCGTCGTCGTTCCCGCCTGCATCTACCTGATCTTTAACCATGCTGGCGCGCACAACGGCTGGGCCATCCCCATGGCAACCGATATTGCCTTTGCGCTGGGCGTGCTGTCGCTTTTGGGTAATCGCGTGCCCAACGGCGTGCGCGTGTTCTTCTCGACGCTCGCCATCGCCGACGACCTCATTTCCATCGCCGCCATCGCCATCTTCTACGGTCAGAGCCCCAATCCGTTTTGGTTGGGCGCCGCCGCGCTTGTGACCTGCGCGCTCGTGTGGCTCAACAAGACGCAGCATTACCGCCTTGCCCCGTATTCGGTACTGGGTCTGCTGCTGTGGTTCTGCATGTTCAAGAGCGGCGTACATGCCACGCTTGCTGGTGTCATCTTGGCCTTTACCATCCCGGCCAAGTGCGGCGTCAAGCTCGATAGCCTCACCGATTGGTTGGGCGAGTGCCTGCCGCTGCTCGACGACCGCTACGACGACGAGGCGCACATCTTGGGCCAGCATGACTTTACCGTCTCGACCACCAAGGTCGAGCGCGTCATGCACCGCGTGACCCCGCCGCTCATCCGCATGGAGCGTCTGATCTCCACGCCGGTCAACTTTGTGATCCTGCCGATCTTTGCGTTCGTGAACGCACAGGTTCGCCTAGTGGGCGTGGACATGAGCACACTACTCACCGACCCGGTGACGCTCGGCGTGTACTTTGGCATGCTGCTGGGCAAGCCGATCGGCATCTTTGGTATGACGTTCGCCTTGGTCAAGCTCAAGATTTCCGAGCTGCCGCGCAATGTCAACTGGCACATGATTGCCGGTGTGGGCATTCTGGGCGGCATCGGCTTTACCATGTCGATTCTCATCAGCGGCCTTGCCTTCCCGACGGCCCAGTTTGAGGTCCTGGCCGCCAAGGCCGCCATCCTTGCCGGTTCGGTCACCGCTGCCGTGCTCGGCATGATCTACATGAGCGTGGTCTGCAAACACCCCGCGCCCAAAGACGAGTAAGAGCGCGAAAACCGGCTCCAGAACCGATTCGGGCGCGTTCAAAATGCGGATTCGGGCGGTGCTTGCCGCCTGCCAGACACGCCGGTGGTCAAAAAACGCCGTTTGTGAGTACTGTCACAAACGGCGTTTCATTTTAGGTATGGAAAATAATGAACAAAGTTATAAGAACTGTACGTTAATGAGTGATCATCGACTTCCAATTTGGCGCTAGCTGACGGTGATTAGGGAGTTTCAAGTCGAGTTTTGCCGATTTCGACCAAGAATCGCTGCTACTAAAAAGGCAACAGTACTCATATTTGCCCTTTTTTGGCCACAAGCCCTAAAACAAGCCTCGCCAGGGTCGGGAAGCGGGCCAAATCGTCGGCCTCGAGGCTTATTCCACCGTTCCGTAGACGGCGCCCCAGCCGTGGGCGGCAAGGGCCGAGTTGAGCTGGTCGCAAAGTGACTGGCGGTCGTAATAGCCGGGCGGTAGCAGGTTGACGATTTCCATGAGATCGGGCGCCAGGTCCAAGATTTCGGCCTGTACGATCAGATCCAGGCGGTCGATGGCGTGGCGGTCGTAAAACAGTCCGTCGACCAGGCGCTGCAGGTCGCCGAATTCTTCGGCCTGGAACGATCCGTACTCCATAGTGCCTCCTTGGGCGCTCCACGCCGGCATGCGCGGCGATTCGTAATTCATTGCGATGGACTTAATCTATCACGGCTTCATAACGTTGCGACGGTGGCGGTCTATACTTAGAAGAATTGCAACGTACCGCTTCGTGAAAGGTCGCACCCATGCAGACGATCTACCAGAAGATGGAAACCACCGAACTCGATGCCGCCATCGAGGCGCTCAAGGCCGAGGTCGCCGAGGTCAAGGCCAAGGGCCTGGCGCTCGACATGGCCCGCGGCAAGCCGTCGCCCTCCCAGGTGGACATCTCTCGACCCATGCTCGATATCCTCAATGCCGATGCCGATCTGCACGACGGCAACGTCGACTGTTCCAACTACGGCTGTTTTGAGGGCATTCCCTCGGCACGCAAGCTAGCGGGGGAGTTCCTGGGTTGCCCCGCCGAGCAGACGCTCGTGCTGGGCTCGTCGAGCTTGCTGATCGAGCACGATATCGCCGGCATGTTCTGGCGTTGCGGCTCGTGCGGCAGCGAGCCCTGGGAGGCTTACGAGGCGGCGCACGACGGCAAGAAGGTCAAGTTCCTGTGCCCGGTTCCCGGCTACGATCGCCACTTTGGCATTACCGCCGACTTGGGTATCGAGAACGTTCCCGTCGCGATGACCGACAACGGCCCCGATATGGACGAGATCGAGCGCCTCGTTGCCGCCGACGATTCCATCAAGGGCATCTGGTGCGTGCCCAAGTATTCCAACCCCACGGGCATCACCTTTAGCGAGGATACTGTGCGCCGCCTGGTCGAGATGCCCACGGCCGCGCCCGATTTCCGCATCTTCTGGGACAACGCCTACTGCGTGCACGATCTGTACGACGAGACCGACGAGCTCGCCAACATCTTTGACCTCGCTCGCGCGGCGGGCACCGAGGACCGCGTGGTGGCCTTTGCCTCGACGTCCAAGATTACCTTCCCGGGCGCCGGCATCGGCTTTATCGGTGCGAGCCCCGCGGTCATCGCCGAGTTCTCAAAGCGCCTGAAGGCCGGCCTCATCAGCGCCGACAAGCTCAACCAGCTGCGTCACGTGCGCTTCCTTCCTACCATCGAGGCGGTCAAGGAGCACATGAAAAAGCACGCCGAGTTCCTGCGTCCGCGCTTTGAGGCCGTCGAGCGCAAGCTCACCGAGGGCTTGGGCGACACGGGCTGCGCCACCTGGACGCACCCCCGCGGCGGCTACTTTGTGAGTTTCGATGGTCCCGAGGGCTCGGCCCAGAAGGTCGCCGCGCTTTGCGCAGACCTGGGCGTCAAGCTCACGCCGGCCGGTGCTACCTGGCCCTATGGCAAGGACCCGCGCGACACCAACATCCGCATCGCGCCGAGCTATCCCACGGTCGAGGACCTGGAGGCCGCGCTCGATGTGCTGGTGCTGGCCGTTAAGCTTGTCGCTGCCGAGCTTGCGCGTGCCGAGCGCGCCTAACGCGCGGCTTCCCGTACTATCCGCACTTTCGATACGTAAAGGAGCGTATACATGGATTTGGGTATTTCCACCAACCCCACGCCAGAGCTCTACACCATTAGGGTGACCGGCGAGATCGATATCTCTAACGCCGATAGCCTGCGCAATGCCATCGACCTGGCGCTCGAGCAGCCCACTGAGGCCGTTGAGCTCGATTTTGCCCAGGTGAGCTACATCGATTCGACGGGCATTGGCGTGCTTGTGGGCGCCGCGCACCACGCGGTCGACCACGGCAAGCGCTTTAGCTGCACCAATGTGCAGCCCCCGGTGATGCGCGTGGTTCAGCTGTTGGGTGTCGACCAGGAGATTTCGATCACCGCTGCATAATCTTTGCCCCAAAAGGGCGTGCCGTTTGGCATATGTTTGTGATGCGCTCGGACGTTTTGGCGTCCGGGCGCTATACTTGACCGAATGAATAGACGAGTTCCGGCCGAATGGCGCGGTGCGGGCTCGACTCACATCGAGCCTTGGAGGTATGTGTGTTTGGTATTGGAGAGGGTGAGCTCGCGATCATCGTGGTCTTCGGCTTTTTGCTGTTTGGCCCGGATAAGCTCCCACAGATGGGCCGCACGATCGGCCGTGCCATCCGTCAGTTCCGCGAGACGCAGGAAAAGATGACGGCCGTTGTTCAGTCCGAGATTATCGATCCGGTGAGCGAGGCCGCTTCGGCACCGGTCAAGCCCAAGAAGACTGCCGTCGATGACGATTCCGATGCGGACGAGGATGCCGCCGAGACGGCAGCGCCCGCCAAGAAGGAGACCTTTGCCGAGCGCCGTGCCCGCCTTGCTGCCGAGAAGGCCGCAAGCGAGGGTGCCGCCGAAGGCGAGAATGCTGCCGAGGAGTCCGAGGCTGAGGGTGCCGAGCCTGCCGCTGCCGCCGAGCCTGTCGTCGAGCCCGAATCTGCTGCAGAGCCGGAGCCCGAGCTCGAGCCGGCAGAGCCCACGACGGCCGGCCTCTACGCCCGTCGTCCCCGCAAGCGCAAGGCCGTCGTCGACCAGCTCGCTCGCGAGCTCGAGGCCGAGGACGACGCCGCTGCCGCCGATGCCCCGAAGGGAGGCGATGAGTAATGCCTATCGGACCTGCGCGCATGCCGCTCTTCGATCACTTGGGAGAGCTCCGTCGCCGCCTGACCATCGTGGTCGTGTCGGTGTTTGCCGCCGCTATCGTGCTGTATTTCGCCACGCCCGTGGTGCTCGACATCCTGGAAGACCCCATCCGCTCCTTTGTACCGGACGGTAAGTTCTACATCACTACCACGCTCGGCGGCTTTGGCCTGCGCTTCTCGCTGGCCATCAAGATGGCCGTGGTCATGTGCACGCCCATGATCATCTGGCAGATCCTGGCGTTTTTCCTGCCGGCACTGCGCCCCAACGAGCGCAAGTGGGTCGTTCCCACGGTGCTCGCCTCGACGGTGCTGTTCTTCCTGGGCGCCATCTTCTGCTACTTCATTATCATCCCGGCGGGCTTTGAGTGGCTCATCGGCGAGACCTCGGCCGTCGCAACCGCGCTGCCCGACCTGGAGAACTACGTCAACATGGAGCTACTCTTTATGATCGGCTTTGGTGTGGCGTTTGAGCTGCCGCTCATCATCTTCTACCTGTCCGTCTTCCATATTGTGTCCTATGCGGCCTTCCGCAGTGTCTGGCGTTACGTATACGTTGGCCTGCTTGCGGGCTCGGCTGTGATTACGCCCGACGGCTCGCCCGTTACGCTGGGCCTCATGTATGGCGCCCTGCTCTCGCTCTACGAGATTTCGCTCGCCATCGCTCGCGTGGTCATTACCGCGCGCGAGGGCAAGGAGGGCTTGTTTGTGAGCCGTCTGGACCTGTTTTCGGACGACGAAGAGGACAGCGAGGAGTAAATCGGTATGCACGAGGTTGGCATTGTCAACGGCATACTCGATACAGTGATTCGCGCGGCGCGTGGGGCGGGGGCCTCGCGCGCCGTTTTGGTAACGCTGCGTATCGGGGATATGACCGAGGTCGTGCGCGAGGCGCTCGACTTTGCGTGGGAGACATTTCGCGACGAGGACCCGCTCACACGAGGCTGCGAGCTTGCCGTGGAGGAGGTCCATCCACAAAGCGAGTGTCTGGACTGCGGCGAGGTTTTCGACCACGATCGTTTCCACTGTCGCTGTCCCCAGTGTGGTGGTGCCAACGTGCGCCTACTGCACGGCCGCGAGCTCGACATCGCAAGTATCGAAATCGAGACCCCCGACGATTAACCTACCAGCCATCTGGGGACGGGGTATAAATGGCAGAAGTAAGGAGTGCCGAATATGGCTGAGAAAACGATTGATATCGCATCGCCGATTCTGTCGCGCAACGAGCGCCTGGCAGATCAGCTGCGTCAGCGATTTAATGAGACAAACACCTATGTGATCAACGTCTTGTCGAGCCCCGGTTCGGGCAAGACCACCACGATTCTGGGCACCAACGAGCGCCTGCGTGACAAGGCCGGCCTGCGCTGTGCCGTCATCGAGGGCGATATTGCCTCGGATGTCGATGCCATCACCATGAAGGAAGCCGGCATGCCCGCCATCCAGATCAACACGGGCGGCCTGTGCCACCTCGAGGGCAACATGATTATGGAGGCTGTCGATGCGTTCGACCAGGCCGTCGGCCTGGAGAACATCGACGTCATCTTTATCGAAAATGTGGGCAACCTGGTCTGCCCGGTCGACTTTGACCTGGGCGAGAACCTGTCCATCATGATTCTCTCGGTGCCCGAGGGCGACGACAAGCCCGTCAAGTACCCGGGCATCTTCCAGCACGCCGGCGCACAGCTGCTCAATAAGGTCGACGTGGCCCCGGCTTTCGATTTTGACATGGATAGGTATACTAAGACACTCGATGACCTCAATCCGCAGGCGCCGCGGTTTGCCGTGAGCGCGCGCAAGGGCGAGGGCATGGATGCCTGGTGCGATTGGCTCATCGGGCAGATCGAGCAAGCAAGGGCGTAAGTCGGCCGCCATACGGGCGGGCGTAGCCGCAGAGACACGAGATAGGAGCCTCTTTTGAAGCTCATCATCGCCGAGAAAAACGACGCTGCGCGTCAGATCGCCGAGCGTCTGTCCACGGGTAAACCCAAAAAGGATAAGGTGTACAATACCGCCATCTACCGTTTTGAGTGGAAGGGCGAGGAGTGCGTGACGATCGGCCTGGCCGGTCACATCCTTGCGCCCGATTTTTGCGACAGCGTGCTGTTCGATAAAAAGCTGGGCTGGTATTCGGTTACTGAGGACGGCGAGATGCTGCCGGCCGACATGCCCGATGGCCTGGCTCGTCCGCCTTACGACACCAAGCGTAAGCCGTTCCTTGCCGATGGCATATCCATCAAGGGTTGGAAGCTCGAGAGCCTGCCTTACCTCACCTGGGCGCCCGTCATTAAGCTGCCGGCCGAGAAAGAGCTCATTCGCTCGCTCAAGAACCTTGCCAAGAAGTCCGACAGCGTCATCATCGCCACGGACTTCGATCGCGAGGGCGAGCTGATCGGTTCGGACGCCCTCAACAAGGTGCGCGAGGTGGCGCCCGACTTGCCGGTCGCCCGCGCCCAGTATTCTTCGTTTACCAAGGCCGAGATCACGCAGGCCTTCGATAACCTCGTCTCGCTCGACCAGAACCTGGCCGACGCCGGCGAGAGCCGTCAGCACATCGACCTCATTTGGGGTGCCGTGCTCACGCGCTACCTGACGCTCGCCAAGTTTGGCGGCTTTGGCAACGTGCGTTCCGCCGGCCGCGTGCAGACGCCGACGCTTGCCCTGGTGGTTGAGCGCGAGCGCGAGCGCATGGCGTTTGTGCCCGAGGACTATTGGCAGATTCGCGGCATGGGTGCCGCTCAGGGCGCTGCCGAGGATGATCGCTTTAAGATCGCTCACAAGACGGCGCGCTTTACCGACAAGGATGCTGCCGAGACGGCGTACGGCCATGTCGACGGCGTTACGACGGCAACCGTCGCCGCGGTGACCAAACGCTCGCGCAAGCAGCAGCCGCCCACGCCGTTTGCGACCACCTCGCTGCAGGCCGCCGCCGCGGCCGAGGGCATCTCGCCTGCGCGCACCATGCGCATCGCCGAGTCCCTCTACATGGCGGGTCTTATCAGCTACCCGCGTGTCGACAACACCGTGTACCCCGCGACGCTCGATCTGGGCGCCGTGGTGAGCGACCTGGCAAAGATCAACCCGGCGCTGGCGCCCGTATGCAAAAAGGTGCTCGCCGGCCCCATGAAGCCCACGCGCGGCAAAGTCGAGACCACCGACCACCCGCCTATCTACCCTACGGGCGAGGGCGACCCGTCCACGCTCGATGGCGGTCAGCGCAAGCTCTACGACCTCATCGCGCGCCGCTTCCTGGCGACGCTCATGGGGCCCGCGACCATCGAGAACACCAAGCTCGAGCTCGACGTCAACGGCGAGCCGTTCGTGGCCTCGGGCGACGTGCTCGTTACCCCGGGTTTCCGCGAGGCATACCCGTACGGCCTTAAGCGCGACGAGCAGATGCCGCCGCTGGAGCAGGGCGATACGGTCGACGTGTTCGACATTAAGCTCGAGGCAAAGCAGACCGAGCCGCCCGCGCGCTACAGCCAGGGCAAGCTCGTGCAGGAGATGGAAAAGCGCGGTCTGGGCACCAAGTCCACGCGCGCGAGCATCATCGAGCGCCTGTATGCCGTGCGCTATCTCAAAAACGATCCCGTGGAGCCGAGTCAGCTGGGCATAGCCATCATCGATGCACTGACGCAGTTTGCCCCGCGCATCACGAGCCCCGATATGACCAGCGAGCTCGATGGCGACATGACCCGTGTGGAGCGCGGCGAGGATACCGAAGAGCATGTCGTGACACACTCGCGCGCGCTGCTGGCCGGCGTGCTCGACGAGCTGCTCAAGCACACGCAGGAGCTGGGCGACGCCATCAGCGACGCCGTCACGGCCGATGCGCGCGTGGGCGCTTGCCCCAAGTGCGGCAAGGACCTGGTTATGAAGACGAGCGCCAAGACCCGTGGCAGCTTCATTGGCTGCATGGGCTGGCCCGACTGCGACGTGACCTATCCGGTGCCGAGCGGCGTCAAGGTGAGCCCGCTCGAGGGCGAGGCGGCCGTGTGCCCCGAGTGCGGCGCGCCGCGCATTAAGTGCCAGCCGTTCCGCCAGAAGGCCTTCGAGATTTGCGTGAACCCCACGTGCCCCACCAACTACGAGCCTGACCTTAAGGTGGGCGAGTGCAAGGTGTGCGCCGAGGCCGGACGCCATGGCGACCTGATCGCGCACAAGAGCGAGAAGAGCGGCAAGCGCTTTATCCGCTGCACCAACTACGATGACTGCGGTGTGAGCTATCCTCTGCCGGCGCGCGGTAAGCTCGAGGCGACGGGTGAGACCTGCCCCGAGTGCGGCGCTCCCATAGTGGTGGTCAACACGGCGCGCGGACCGTGGCGCATCTGCGTGAACATGGACTGCCCGACCAAGGAGAAGAAGCCCGTCCGCGGCCGCAAGACCACAACCAAGGCGAGCACGGCAAAGAAGACGACGGCTAAGAAAGCCACTGCCGCCAAGAAGACGACCGCGAAGAAGTCGACTGCCAAGAAAGCAGCCGCCGACAAGTAACGGCACAGTCGAAACATTGCCCTAAAAAACGAGCGAGGACCCCGCGATTCTCGCTCGTTTTTTTGACCGGCAGTTAGGGACGTTCCTTTTCTGTCGGCAGTTTAGGAACGTCCCTAACTGCCGGCTCGGGAACGACAAAGCGCTAGTTCACCTCGACAGGCTTGGCGCCGGGATAGCGCTCCTCAAAGTCTAGGCGGTACTTATTGTCATTGGTGCCCGCCACGTTGTCGCGCGACAGCGGCGCCACGATCTCATTCTTGTGGTCCGCAGGCTTGGCGTATTTCAGGCTGATCTCCCAGGCATCACAGATTGCGTCAATGCGGTGATCCAGGTCGTCGTACAGGGCGATGATGTCCTTCCAGGAGCTGCAGTTCTTGGAGCTCGTCGGGACGTCCAGGTTCTCGACGATGTCGTAATACTGCTCGATGGTGTCCTCCGTGCGCTCGGCGACGTCGGCGAGATTTTGACGGGTGGTTCGATCCTCTTCCAGATAGTTGCCGTTGAAGTTCTGCGCGCAGCCACGGACCTGGCTGTCGAGATCTTCGAGCAGGTCGTAGTATTCGCTCAGTCGGCGGTAGAGGTTCTGCTCGGAGAGCGTTGCTTCGCCGCCATCCTCGTCGTCATCGTCATCATCGTCGTACAGGCTGTTGGGATCGCCGAGAGGTTTTAGGTCATCGTCGTCGACGTCATGGTGCAGCTTAGCTACCTCGGCAGTCGTCTGCGTGGCGGCGTTGTCGAACGGTCTGATTGCAAAGAAGATGACCAGAGCGATGATGATCGCCGCCAGCACAACGATAACGGCGATAAGCGGCCCGGTGCCGCTCTTTTTGGGAGCGGGGGTCTGTGGCGAAGCGGGCGCGTATGCGGGAGCCGGCTGCTGTTGGGTCGAGCCGCTCGCGACGGGTATGCGCTGCGTGGTCTCGACGGCCTCGGTCCTTGCGGCGGGGTCGGGGCTATAGGCGAGGTGGTCGTCCGCCTTGGCTCGCGGCGTATCAAGGGAGCCGGTCTGCTCAAAAGCGGGCTGGCTATCGCTCGCGGCTGTTTGCTCAACGGGTGCACCGCACGAGGTGCAGAACTTGGCATCATCTGCAAGAAGCTTGCCGCACGAGGCGCAATACCGAGACATTGCCACTCCTTTCGCCACATTTCAATGCAATACGACGATTATACCCAGCATCCAAAAATCCCCATCATACGTTGCGGTGAAATAGGGACTGTTTGGCGGTCTCAGAGCTTCAATCAGTCCCTATTTCACCGCAACTTTGGAAAGGCACCTTTAGCCATTGGGGACGCGCCGAGCACTGGGGTATCATGGCTTGGTTGATATATCTGCATTTACGCGCCTTGTAGGAAGGGGCTGCGCCCATGGCTTTTGAGCCCGCTCAACATAGCTTTATCACGCTCGAGGGCGTCGATGGCGCCGGCAAGTCCACGCAGGCGCGCCTGCTTGCCCGCGCGCTCGAACTCGCTGGCTACCAGGTTGTGAGCCTGCGCGAGCCGGGCGGTACCGCCATCAGCGAAAAGATCCGTGCTCTGCTGCTCGACCCTGCCAATACGGCGATGGGCGATACCTGCGAGCTGCTGCTCTACGAGGCGGCGCGTGCCCAGCTGGTGCACGAGGTCATCGCGCCCGCCCTCGCTGCCGGCAAGGTGGTCCTGTGCGATCGCTTCTACGATTCCACGACCTGCTACCAGGCGTTTGCCGATGGCCTCGATCGCCAGATGGTGCGCGACGCCAACAACCTGGCCGTCGCGGGTACGCACCCGGCGCTCACACTCGTCTATCACATCACGCCCGAGCAGGCGGCGCTACGCATGGCCGCCCGTGGTGCGGCCGACCGCATGGAGGCCAAGGGCATGGCCTTCCAAGAGCGTGTCTATCAGGGATTTTGCGCCATTGCTGCCGAGGAGCCAAACCGCGTAAAGCTCATCGACGCCACTACGACCGTCGAGGAAGTCTTCGGGAAGACGGTCGAGCAGGTTCGCGCGTACGGTCTCGACATTCCGCGGGAAGCCGTTGCCGCCGCGCTTGCCAAGGAGGCCGAGTAACATGGCCCCCGCTCAGGCAAGTCTGCTGGCCAAGCTTGACACCCAGGAACGTGTGCGCGACTTTTTGACCAATGCCGTCGCCAGCGGTCGCGCATCGCACGCCTACCTGTTTTTGGGCGCGCCCGGCGCGGGTAAGCTCGACGCCGCGTGGGCGCTCGCCCAGGCCTTCCTGTGCGAGCAGGACGGCTGCGGCGCATGCGACAGCTGCGTGCGCGTCTCTCGGCATACGCATCCCGACGTGCACTATTGCACGCCCGAGAGCGCCACGGGTTACCTCATCGCCCAGACCCGCGAGCTGCTCGACGACGTGCCGCTGGCGCCCATCCGCGCCAAGGCAAAGGTCTACATCATCGACCGTGCCGAGCAGCTGCGCGCCAACACCGCCAACGCGCTGCTCAAAACGCTCGAGGAGCCGCCCGAGGGCGTCATGTTCATCCTGTTGGGCACCTCGGCCGACGTGATGCTGCCCACTATCGTGAGTCGTTGCCAGTGCGTGCCGTTTCGGCTGGTATCGCCCGCCGTCGCCGCGCAGGCCGTGAGCCGCGCCACCGGTCAGGACCCTGCGCGTTGCCGCATGGCCGTCGCCGTAGCGGGAAGCCCCACGCGTGGCATCGAGTTCCTCAAGAGCGCCGAGCGCCAGGACGTCCGCCGTCAGATGGTTCGCGCCATCGATTCGCTTATCGCCGCCGACGAGGCCGACGTGCTCAGCCGTGCCAAGTCGCTCATCGTCGCCGTTAAGGCGCCGCTCGCCGAGGTCAAGTCCACGCAGGAAAAGGTGCTCGAGCAAAACGCCGATTACCTGTCGCGTGGAGCATTGAAGCAGCTTGAGGACCGCAACAAGCGCGAACTCAACGCGCGCGAGCGTTCGGGTATCATGGAAGCGCTGGCGAGCGCGCGGACGCTCATGCGCGACGTGCTGCTGACACTTCAGGACGAGGCAGCCGACGTGGTGAACGAAGACGTGCGCGACACGATCGGTCGGCTTGCCGCCGCGACCAATGTTGCGGGTGCCACCCAGGCGCTCGAGGCGGTCGCGACCGCCGAGCGCAACATCGCCAGAAACGTTACTCCCCAGCTGGCCATCGAGGTCATGCTGTTCGATATCAGGAAGGCACTGAAATGCCGTTAGTCGTACCCGTTAAGTTTACCTACGCCTCGCGCGACCTGTGGTTCGATCCGCAGGATTTGGATATCCTCGAGGCCGATTATGCCATTTGCTCCACCGAGCGCGGAACCGAGATCGGCCTGGTCACGGCCGATCCCTTTGAGGTGCCGCAAGACGAGATCGGTCAGCCGCTCAAGCCCGTGCTGCGCGTGGCGAGCGCCATCGACCTGCAGCTTGCCGATGACCTGGCCATCCAGGGCGACGAGGCCATGGTCGATTTCCGCCGCCTGGTCAAGGAGCTCGACCTCGAGATGAAGCCGGTGGGCGTCGAGTACCTGTTTGGCGGCGAGAAGGCCGTGTTCTACTTTGCAGCTGAGGAGCGCGTCGATTTTCGCCAGCTCGTCAAGGACCTGTCCTCGACGCTGCACATTCGCGTCGATATGCGCCAGATCGGCGTGCGTGACGAGACCCGCCTGGTGGGCGGCTATGCCCAGTGCGGACAGGAGCTCTGCTGTACGCGCTTTGGCGGACAGTTTGAGCCCGTCTCGATTCGCATGGCAAAAGAGCAGGACCTGCCGCTCAACTCGTCCAAGATCAGCGGCGTGTGCGGCCGCCTGATGTGCTGCCTGCGTTATGAGTTCGAGGCGTACAAGGACTTTAAGAGCCGTGCGCCCAAAAAGAAGACGCTCATCGATACGCCGCTCGGCAAGGCGCGTATTCAGGAATATGACACGCCGCGTGAGCAGCTGGTGCTGCGCCTGGAGAACGGCAAGGTTTTTAAGGTCAACCTAGCCGATATGACGTGCTCGGAGGGTTGCAAAAAGAAGGCCGCCGAGCAGGGCTGCAACTGCCGCCCCGACTGCGTGACGCGCGACGTGCTCGAGCGCATCGAGTCGCCCGAGATGCGCCTGGCGCTCATGGAGCTCGATCGCGAAAACGGCGTCGACGTGGGCGATGGCCTGTCGAGTGCCGACCGTCTGGCCGGCACGTCGATGCCCAAGCGCCGTCGTCGCGATGCTGAATCCGATGCTCGCGCCGGTCAGGGTCAGGGCGAGGGCCGTGGCCGCGGAAAGGGCCGCGGCAATGCCGCAACGCCCGAGGCCGAGGAGGCCGCCGGTGGCCGTCGTCGTCGCAAGCGCGCGGGCTCGGGCGATGTCGGCGAGGCTGCAGCTGCAGGCAAGAACTCCTCCCGCGAGCGCGAGACTCAGCAGCCTCAGCAGCAAAACCGCGGCGGTGGCATGAACCCCACGCGCCGTCGCCGCCGTCACCTGTCGAGCGAGGAGCGCGAGGATGCCTTCCGCGCCGCAGCTGCTCGCGAGGCTGGTGCCGCTTCCAAGGGTCCCTCGGGTTCCGATGCGCCTGCCGACAAGGGCGGCAAGTCACGCGGCGAGGATGAGCGCGCGCCGCGTCCGCGCCGTCGCCATTCCTCGGGCACGCAACAGAAGCCCTCAGTGCCCTCCGTTGCCGATCAGGTCTCGGATGGCGAGGTCAAGGTCACGCGCCGTCGTCCCGGAGATGGCGGGGGAGCGGCTGCCAAGGCTTCGCGTGGCGCCGCTCGCGACGAGCGCGAGTCGCGCGAAGATCGCGGTGGCGAGGGCTCGGCCGACCAGGGTCAAAAGCGCCGTCGCCGTCGCCGCTCCCGCAAGTCGCGCCAGAATGGTGGCGAGGGCTCGACCCCGTCTTCGGCCGCACCACAACCGCCCGCCGGCGAATAACGCCCGCGAGCGGATTTAACCCGCCTTACCCCAATCGCGTCGGGGTACCATAGCGCTGAATCAACAACCCTCCCTGCGACCGAACGTAGGGAGGGTTGTGTCTTGAAGAGCCATCTGAACAAATTGAGCCGTCTGCAGGGTGCCGGCGCCCTACCGTTTGCGGACGAATTGCTGCCGTTTGCCGAGCGGGCGGCACGCGAGGCACTCGAGGCATTGTCGCCAACACGATGTGCCGGCTGCGAGCGCGCCGGTGCGCTTATTTGCCAAGACTGCCTGGCCGCGCTCGCGCTCATCGACCCACGTCATAGCTGTACCCGATGCGGCGCCCCGTTTGGGGATTTGCTGTGCACTGAGTGTTCGGTCGAGGGCACGTCCTCGGCAATGGCGGAGGCGCTTGACCGCTGCCTGGCGTGCGCCGTCTATGCGCAGCCGCTGCCGCGCATCATTAAAGCGTACAAGGACGCGGGCGAGCGACGCCTGGCGCCGTATCTGGCGGAGCTGCTCTACGACACCGCCCTGCATGCCCAGGTCGTAGCGCCCGAACGCTTAGGAGGTGTGCTGTCCGGTGCGGATGCGGTGGTGTTTGTGCCTGCGACGGCGGCAGCGTTTCGGCGGCGTGGCTTTGATCATATGGAGGCCATTGCGCGCCCATTTTGCGAGCTGTCGGGTGTTCCTCTGCTCGATGCCCTCGTCAAGTACGGGCATGTCGACCAGCGCGAACTCGGTCGCGAGGAGCGTCGCGAGCGTGCCCAAGGCATGTACGAGACGGTTGAGGACGTGCACGGCCGCCGCCTGCTGCTTATCGATGATGTCATTACCACGGGCGCGACCATGGCAGCAGCCTCGGCGGAGCTCAAGCGTGCCGGCGCTGCGGCAGTCGATGGCCTTGCTATCGCACGTGTTTGGTAGGGGTGGTTTTGTGGCAGTGAAGATTGAGCGGCGCAACGAGCCGACAGGCGAACAGCTAGCGGCTTCCGTAATCCTAACAGGCGCTTCAGCGCTGCGCATGATGCGCGCCGAGCGCCGGCAGATGGGCTATATCAGCTGGAAAGACCTTAATCCCGATGAAGAGCGCCGTGTGCTGCGCACGTCGTCGCCCTCGACCGAGGACATCTATCTTCCCGACTTGGTGCGGATTGGGGCCGCAAACGGCGAGGTGCAAGAAGATTTGTGCTTGCTGGTGGGATCTGCGGCGCAGCGCCGCCGCATGCCTAGCGTGGGCTGGTTCGTGTGTTCCGGGTTGCCTGCCGGCTCGATTCTAGAGGTGGAACCGGGGGTGTACAGCCTATCTCCCGAGGCCCTTTGTGTTGCCATCGCCCGCGAGGTCGGCTGTGTTCAGGCGTTTGCCCTGGCCCAGGAACTGTGTTCCAAGATTTCACTGAGCGATCGCGGGAAGTATCTGCCTCCTTACACCTCGCCTGTTGTGAATAGACTTGCAAAGGACAAGGACCAACCGGCAGATGTGGGCTACTTTGAAGTCGAGCCGGTGCTGACGCCCGATCGCCTGGCAGATTACCTTGCGGCATGCAAGGGGAATGTGGCCAAGCAGCTGCTGCGCCTTTGTCCCTACCTGTCAGAGAACCTGCTCTCGCCCATGGAGTGCATCATGCTCGCCCTGTTTTCGCTTCCGTTTTCCTATGGCGGGTTTGCCTGCGGACCTTTTAAGACCGACTACAAGATTGAGTTCGATGACCGTGCGCAGGCAATCTCGGGGATGCCGCATGCAGTTTGCGATGCGTATCAAGAAGCAGCCCGGTTTGACCTGGAATACAACGGTGAGCTGGGCCATTCCTCTCGGAGGGGACGTATCCATGATGAAAAACGCAACACGGGCTTGATTACTATGGGAATCGAGGTCGCAACGGTCAACAACGAGATGCTCTGCGACATGGAAGCGATGGAAGCGCTCGCATGGCGCATGCACCAGCGTATGCGAAAGCGGTACCGGAATCGTGTCGATGCCCGCAGGAAGAAGCAAGAGGCGTTGCTTAACACGCTGCGGGCGTGTTTTGGGCTTAAGCCGGTCTAATTCGCGTCGAAAATAGGGGTTAATCATATGCCCTGGCCAAAATACGGCAAATATGAGTACTGTCACTAAATCAGTAACAGCAAAATCAAGGAATTTAGGACTCGGAGGCGGCGTAAAGTAAGAAGATAATAAACAAATGTAGAATAACTAAGCATCAGGTTGGCGACACTGAGCGCAAAATCTGTCCGAGAGGCCAAAATTGCCTGTTACTAAATTGGTGGCAGTACTCATATTTGCCATATTTTGGCCGGGGCACCCTAAGAAGGACGCCCCGGAGCTCCCCGTAGGGGAGCTCCGGGCTTCATAGGGGCACGAATATCCCACTCCGACCTGCAAAATCTGTGCGCACGATGCGAATGACGCCCTTAACCTTAAACTTTAGCTTGAACTTAGCTATAATGCGCTACGTTCCTACCAGGCTGTGGTTGCGGACGGACGAAATGCCCGTCCTAGTCCAAGACAGACGCGGTCAAAGGGATCCACGTAAGCGACCGCGTGCGCGCGGCGCGATCATGGCGCGTCCTAGATGTAAGCCGCACCGTCCGTTCTACTTTTTTTGGGGCAATACCGCCTCGCGGGCGAGCGGGCCAGTCGTGAAGGTGGCTGCGGCCTCCCGAGCAAACACCCCGGTGCGCAAGTGTGGGGTCAAATACCAGGTCAGCTGGTGGGAACAACCTGATATTCCGCGCAACGCACGGATCGTATACGACACAGAAGGCAGGGTAGTGGACATGGTGAGGGGCAGCTTGATGCACGCGGCTCGGTTAGGTGCTGGGACCGCAGCGGTCATCGCCGTTTTGGGCCTGAGCGGATGCGCGTTCAACCCGCTGTCCACGTTCACGACGCCCACGATCGACCAAATCGAGCGCGAGACCGTCACCCCCACGGTATCGGACGACGCCCTGGTCACGCCGGGAACCCTGACGGTCGCTCTCGATACGTCCGACGCCCCGCAGGCCATGCAAGATGCCGACGGAAACCTTACGGGCTATGCGGTCGATGCTGCTCGTGCCCTTGTATGCCGCATGGGTCTCAAGGTTGCCTTTGTCGATGCGTCCTCGGCCGATTCCGTACTCAGCGATAAAAAGGCCGACATCTTCATTGGCGATGTCAGGTCTACGGACGGCGATATCAGCTCGCTTGGCACCTGTCTGTACGATGCCGCCGCCGTATTCGGCAAGAGCAGTGACGGAGAGTCGCTGAGCGTTTCCACCGAAACGCTTAACACTGCTACCCTGGGCGTTCAGACCTCCTCGGCCTCGCAGGAAGCGCTCGCCAAGCAGGGCATTACGGCCAACCAAAAGACCTTCTCCAACATCAACGAGTGCTTTGAGGCGCTCGAGTCCGGCGAGGTCGACTACGTGATTTGCGACTCTACGGCCGGCGGTTACCTCGCGCGCCTGATGAGCCAGATCTCCTATATCGGCACGCTCGAGGCGCCCTCCACGCTTGGCGTCGCAGGCCTTAGCTCTAACGATGAGCTGTGCCGTGCCGTGAGTGATGCCCTCGACGGCATCACGGTCGACGGCACGCTCGAGGCGGTCCACTGCGTCTGGTACGGCCAAATGCCCTATGACCTTACCGCCAAGACTGTTTCGGGGGCCAATGTGCAGGCATCCGACTCCACGTCCAACGAGACCGAGTCCTCCGATGGCGACACCTCCGATAACAACGGCGACAGCCCGTCGTCTAGTCAGGAGGGCACCATCACCGACGATGACATCAACAAGCTCAATAGCTAGTTATTGGTAGGGGTGGCGCCTGCCGTACACCGAACAAGGCGCTTCTTCACGGTTTCAACACGCAGGGCCGGGTCTCCCCAATAGGGGAGCCCGGCTTTTCTATTTTGATAAAACCAGCAGTTCAAGAGCGATTTTCAGGAGAAAAACCAACTCCGCCGACGCCCTCCTATAGCGCACTTTGCCACGGAAAAGTGCGAGACTTCGGTATGCGGTATCAAGCAGTCGTTATTCGGGTCTTTGGGAATTCGCGTGATTAAATGCACGGCAATGGGTACATAGCCAGTACAGTAAGTCCCCGAGGCAGATTGGAGCCACGTATGGATATCAAGGTTTCTGGACGCAAGACGACGGTAACCGATGCTCTGCGTGCGCATGTGGATGAGAAGATCGGCGAGGCGCTCAAGGTTTTCGATATCGAGCCCATGACAGTCGACGTCGTGCTTCGTTATGAGAAGAACCCCTCGAACCCCAACCCGGCAATCGTTGAGGTCACGGTTCGTGCCCGCGGCTCTGTGATTCGCGTTGCCGAGCATGGTGCAGATATGTACGCCGCCATCGATCTCTCCGCCGATAAGGTCACCCGCCAGCTGCGCAAGTTCAAGACCAAGGTCGTGGACAACCGCCAGGGTGGTGCCAGCGCCGCGGATGTCGCACCGGTCGAGCGCGTCGAGGATCTGGCCGACCTGCTGCTGCCCGAGGAGGACGACGACCTGCTCGTCCGCGAGAAGGTCGTCGATGTCACCCCGATGACTGAGGAGCAGGCGCTGGTGCAGACCGATCTGCTGGGCCACGACTTCTACGTCTTCGAGAACGCGACGACCGGCCTCATCAATGTGGTGTATCACCGTAAGAATGGTGGATATGGCATCATCAAGCCCCGCATCGAAACACTTGACGAGTAAAATACGTTAACTTGCATGAGTTAACGGTTGGCGGCCATCCCATGCGGATGGCCGCTTTTTTACGTAAGGAGTCGCTTTGATGGACAAGGCCGCATCCGCCGGTCATTCTGACCGCTGCCGCATCGTCGTCGATACCTGCTGCGACTTTAGCCCCGAGGTCGCCGCGAACCTCGATGTCGATATCTTGGGCTTCCCCTTTATCATCGATGGCGAGGAGCGCACGGACGACATCTGGTCGAGTATGAGCCCTAAGGAGTTCTACGACCGCATGCGCGCCGGCGCCCGCGTGTCCACCTCGGCTGTGTCGCTCGGTCGCTATATCGAGTTCTTTACCGAGTGCGCCAAAGAGGGCACGCCCACGGTCTACCTGTGCTTTACCTCGGCGCTGTCGTCGAGCTACAACTCCGCGTGCCAGGCGGCAGATGCCGTGCGCGCCGAGTATCCCAACTTTGAGCTCTACGTGGTCGACAACGCTCTGCCCTGTGCGACCGGCGCGCTCTTGGCGCTCGAGGCCGTGCGCCAGCGTTCGGCGGGACTGACCGCCAAGCAGCTGGTCGATTGGGCAAACGAGGCAAAGACCTACGTGCACGGCTACTTTACGCTCGAGAGCTTCGACGCACTGGCTGCCGGCGGCCGCATTCCGCCCGCGGCGGCACAGCTCACGGCAAAGCTCGACGTCAAGCCCGAGCTCTCCTACGACCTGGCCGGCTCGCTGTCGCTGATCGGCGTTAACCGCGGCCGCAAGAAGGCACTCAAGTCCATCCTCAAGTCGTTCCGCGAGAACTACGTGCCCGATCGCACCATGCCCATCGCCATCATGACGGCTGATGCTGAGAAGGACGGCGACTGGCTCGAAGCCGCCATCCGCAAGGAGGAGGGCTGCGCCGACGTCACGATCATTCGCAGTTCCGTGGGCCCCACCATCGGCTCGCATGTGGGTCCCGGCATGGTGGCCTGCGCTTTTTGGGGCAAGAACCGCGCCGAGAAAGCCTCGCTTTCCGACCGCATCGCCCGCCGCGTGCGCGGCCAGTAGGCAAGTAACGCGGCCGTAATCGATCCCAACTCACTGCCCAAACGCTGGCACCGAGTATTCAACCTGGTAACAACACCCAACCCAAAAGGAAAGGTTTCATGGCAAACAAGCTCTCTGTCGCATTTATCGGCACCGGAATCATGGGTGCCCCCATTGCCGGCCACATCCTGGACGCCGGCTATCCCGTCACGGTCAACAACCGCACCAAGTCCAAGGCCGCGGCGCTTATCGAGCGCGGTGCCGTTTGGGCCGATACGCCGGCCGACGCCGTGGCGAACGCCGATGTCGTCTTTACCATGGTGGGCTATCCCTCCGAGGTCGAGGAGCTCTACCTGGCGGGCGACGGCCTGCTCGCGTGCACTAAGCCCGGCGCGGTGCTGATCGACCTCACCACGAGCTCGCCCGAGCTCGCCCGTGACATTGCCGAGGCCGCCCAGGTTTCCGGCCGCATGGCGTTTGACTGCCCCGTCACCGGCGGCGAGTCGGGTGCTATCGCCGGCACGCTTACGGCTATCGTGGGCGCCACCGAGAACGACATCGCTCCGGTCCGCGATATCCTTTCCACCTTTGCGGCCAACATCTGCTGCTTCGACGGTGCCGGCAAAGGCCAGGCTGCCAAGCTCGCCAACCAGGTGTCGCTGGGCGCCTGCATGGTCGGCATGGCAGACGCCATGGCATTTGCCGAGCTGAGCGGCCTTGACCTGGAGAAGACCCGCCAGATGATCCTGGGCGGCACCGGCAAGTCCGGCGCCATGGAGAGCCTGGCCCCCAAGGCGCTCGACGGCGACTACAGGCCCGGCTTTATGGTTGAGCATTTCATTAAGGACCTGCGCCTGGCCCTTGCCTACGCCGACGACCGCGAGCTCGCGCTGCCCGGAGCCGACGTGGCCTTTACGCTCTACGACATGCTCGACGCCATCGGTGGCGCCAAGCTGGGCACCCAGGCCATCACGGTTCTCTACAAGGAGGAGGCCGACGCCATCGCCGCCGGTCTGGACTGGTCGCAGTATCGTCCCGAGGAGCATGGCGCTCACGAGGAAGGTTGCGGTTGCGTCGAGCACGGCGAGGACCATGAGTGCGGTTGTGGCCATCACCACGGCGAGGACCACGAGTGCTGCGGTGGCCACGGCCATGATGACGGCCACGAGTGCTGCCGCGGCCACCATCACGGGGAGTAGTATCCATGAGCTGGACGTTCGTAGTGCTCGCGTTGGTGCTCTTTATCTTTGCAATCTATATTGGCTTTTTGTGCGGCCAGTGGGCCTGCGAAAAGCGCGTGATCACCAAGCGCGACTACTGGATCGCCAATTTTGCAGGCGCGGCGGCAGTCGTCCTGCTGACCTGGGTGTTCTCGCTGTTCCCGCTGGTGCAGTTTGCGCCGATCGGCTGGCTCGGCGGCTTTATCGCCGGCCTTAAGATGAGCTTTGGCGAGTCCGTCGGTCCGTGGCGCAAGCACGACGAGGTCTTTAACGTCAACAAGGCTCATCGCGCCGCCGCCGACGCGGGCGACGCCGAGGAGCACCGCCGCGCACGTCGCAATGGCGCGGCCGACCGACAGCTCATCTCGGTCACCGATGACAGCAAGGGTGCTGGCAAGCACGCTAAGAAATAGTAAGAAGAGGTAACTATGGCAGAAAACAAAGACGAACAGCTCACCGACGAGGAGCTGGCACAGCTCCAGCTGGCAGAGGAGAACGAGAACGCCGTCGACCGTCTGGTCAAGGAGCTCGGCTGCCCCACGCGCCGCATCCGCCAGTTTGCCGCCCGCGTGCTGCATCTGCTGGCCGAGCGCGACCCGCAGCGCGTCGTGCCCTGCGCGCCCGCGCTGATCGAGGCACTCGACCGCCCCGAGGCTCAGACCCGCTGGGAGGCTCTCGATGCCCTGGCGGCGCTCGCCACCACCTGCCCTGAGCAGCTGGGCGATGCCTTTGAGGGTGCTGAGACCGCGCTGTTCGACGAGATTTCCTCCACGCTGCGCTATGCCGCCTTCCGCCTACTGTGCGTGTGGGGCGCCACGAGTGTCGAGCGCTCGCGCGAAGCTTGGCCCATCCTGGACGAGGCCATCCAGTGCTACCACGGCGACCTTGAGTATCGCGACATGCTCGGTTGCCTGTACGAGTTTGGCCAGGGCGAGATCGACGCCGAGGTCGCCGAGAAGCTCGCGCTGCGCCTTAAGTTCGACGCCGAGAACGGCAAGGGCAGCTATCTCAAGGCCCGTTCGAGCGAGATTTGCGAAATGCTTGTTAAACGTTTTGGCCTGGATCTCTCCAAAAAGAAGAAGCGTGCTAGCGTTAAAAAATCTGAGGCCGCCGAAGACGAGGAGTAACAGATTATGGCGCACGATGTAGTCCTGATTCCCGGTGACGGTATCGGTCCCGAGATTACGCAGGCCATGCGCCGCGTGGTCGAGGCCACCGGTGTCCAGATCAACTGGAACGTCCAGGAGGCCGGTGCCGGCGTCATGGACGAGTTTGGCACGCCGCTGCCCCAGCATGTGCTCGATGCGGTCGCCGAGACCAAGGTTGCCATCAAGGGCCCCATCACCACGCCGGTCGGCACGGGCTTCCGCAGCGTTAACGTCGCCCTGCGCAAGCATTTTGACCTGTACGCCTGCGTGCGCCCTTGTCTGTCGCAGCCGGGTGACGGCTCGCGTTTCCGCGATGTCGACCTGGTCATCGTGCGCGAGAACACCGAGGACCTCTACGCCGGCATCGAGTTCGATGAGGGCGCTGCCGAGGTCGAGGAGCTCTCGCAGCTCGTCGAGCGTTCGGGCCAAAAGACCTTCGCCGCCGATTCCGCGATCTCGATTAAGCCGATCTCCATCGCCAAGAGCCGTCGCATTGTGGAGTATGCCTTTGAGTATGCCCGTCGCTGCGGCCGCAAAAAGGTGACGGCCGTGCACAAGGCCAACATCATGAAGGCGACCGACGGCCTGTTCCTGCGCGTTGCGCGCGAGGTGGCCGCCAACTATCCCGATATCGAGTTCAACGACAAGATTGTCGACGCCACCTGCATGGGCCTGGTCCAGAACCCCAACGACTTCGATGTTCTGGTGCTGCCCAACCTGTACGGCGACATCGTGAGCGACCTGTGCGCCGGCCTGGTGGGCGGCTTAGGCATGGCCCCCGGCTCCAACATCGGTGCCGACTGCGCCATCTTCGAGGCAACGCACGGCTCCGCGCCCGATATCGCGGGCCAGGATATTGCCAACCCCACGGCCGAGATCCTCTCCGCTGCGATGATGCTCGACCACCTGGGCGAGAACGATGCTGCCAACCGCATTCGTGCCGCCGTATCTGCCACGCTCGACGAGGGCGAGCAGGTTACCGGTGACGTACGTCGTGCCCAGACCGGCTCCGTTGAGGGCGCCGTGGGCACACAGGCCTTTGCCGATGCCGTTATCGCGCACCTGGTCTAAGGTATGCACGCTGCAAACGCCTAAATAGTACTTAAGTGTTTGCGTATAACCTAAGAATCAATACGCCCGGCGCCTCGTCGGGCGTATTCTATTGGGGACTATGTTTCCTAACAAGGAGTAATTGATATGGGTCTGATTCAAAAGAAGGACGAGAAGGACGAGATCGACGGCATCCAGATCATCGAGCGCGGCGAAGGCCCCGACGGTGATGGGGACGAGAAGATCGACCTGGTCGCCGGCACGTCTGCCGAACATATTGCCGCCGGCACGACCGCCGAGGAGGAGGATGCTCGCCTGGAGGCAAAGATCGCCGCGGACGCCGCCGACGAGAACCTCATGCCTGAGGAGCAGGACGAGGACGACTCCGATGCGGACGACCATGCATCCAAGCACAAGAAGACGATGATCGCCGCCTTCGTGGTTGCAGTCGTGATCGCTGCGGTGGTCGACTTCTTTATCGGTAACGGTGGTTTTGGCGGCAAGGGTGTCGGTTCGGCGACCCTCACCGAGGACCAGCTCGATTCGACCGTGGCAAGCTATAGCTACTACGGCAAGAAGAGCGATATCACCGCGCGCGAGGCCATCGAGAGCCAGTACAGCCTCGACACCGTCAAGGATAGCGATGGCAACTACACCGCTCCGTCTGCCGACGTTATCCTGTCCTACGTGCGCAACCAGATTCTGCTGGACGCTGCTGAGGACGAGGGCATTACCGTTTCTTCCAAGGAAATGAAGCAGTACGCCGAGGATTCCATCGGCACCTCCGACTACAAGACCATGGCCACGCAGTACGGTGTTTCCAAGGACCAGGCCAAGCAGATTGTCCGCCAGTCTGCGACGCTGCAGAAGCTCTACAAGAAGAAGGTGGGCGATAGCTCCGCAAGCATGCCGACCGCCCCGACCGAGCCTGCTGACGGCAACGAGGAGACCACGAGCAAGGACTACGCCGACTACATCATCAACCTTGCCGGCGATGAGTGGGATAGCTCAAAGGGCACTTGGAAGGACGCCGACAGCACCTATGCCAAGGCCTTCGCCGACGATGCCTTTACGGCCGATAGCGCAACCTATAAGCAGGCCATGACCGCCTACTACACTGCTTATCAGCAGTATTCCTCGCAGGCTTCGAGCGCCAGCTCCAAGTGGACCGAGTATGCTAACGGCCTCTACGCCAAGGCCAACATCAGTATCTACGGCCTGTTTGCGTAAGGTTTTCCTGCACTACTGCGCGCTAACCGATCTGCCTGATTAAGCCCGCTAGAACGGACAACGTTCTAGCGGGCTTTCTGCGTTGAGGGCGTGATTGGCGGCTTAATTATGGCTATTCGTCTTTAAGTCCAAAAAGGCTATCGGCTTCATCGTCGGATATATATTCCAGTACATCGCCCGGTTGGCAGTCGAGTGCCCGGCATATCGCGTCAAGAGTTGAAAAACGTATGGCAGAAACCTTGCCCGTCTTAATGCGTGACATATTGACCTGGGAGATGCCTACGCGTTCCGCAAGCTCTTTGGATGAGATCTTACGTTCGGCGAGCATGCGGTCAAGCCGCAGGATAATCATGGATTCCCCCTAGAGCAACTCGTCATCTTGTTTTTGCAGGATATACCCGTAGCGGAAGATGCTGGCAATCAGGCAAATAATCAGGCCTGCAAAGAGCATGGAGGGCTCGAATAGCTGGCCGACGAACGCATCCGTAAAGCTGCCGCCAAATCCTGAGAGTATCATTCCCGTGATTACGGCACCAAGAAGCCTCACGGCAACGCCGCCGATAAGGAATAAATGTCCTACTCGACGAAGTGTCTGGTTACATTCAAGGTCAAAGGGCCTGCCTTCCTTTTCAATGTTGAAGAAAAGCCTGCGCACGCTTATCGCGATGGTAAGCGCGAGACATGTCATCAAGAGGCTCCCTATGGCAGTGTGACCATCGTGTGCAACGAGCATAAGTGGGGCCTGCGCATCGGTACCGATGATGGCAAGGCACGGCCCTTCGCCGGCTTGAAGTTCTACGGATTGGAGACACGAGCCTTGGGAGAGGCCAGGCAATATGAGTAGAAGGTCAATCGCAATGACTGCGAGAAGTCCCAGAGCGAGCGCGGTGGTAATGCAGATCGTGGCCCATTTGCAGATGCGAGCGAGCTTCCTCAGTTTGGCTATCGTCTGTTCGCGGCTGATGGTTTCATTCGATATAGATGCGTTTCGATGGACCATAACCCCTCCAACCGGCGTTTTGGATGATACTTGTATCATATCAGAATTAACGACAAACGATAAATAATTACGGAACTGAGTAAGTAATGATTGAAAACGATTAGCGTGAGCTATTAGCTCATTTTGGGTGCCGGAGTTTGGCGCGTGGGGGATGAGGACAAATGCCAAAACTTCCCGTGATCGCACAAGCGCTTCATCGGCCTCCCCAATTCATCTGGGAAAACAACTGCAAACGATTGCAAGTAACCGGTGAACGGTTGAAAACTACCGTTCACCGATAATCTCAAAACTGGTTCAAACTGGTATTAAGTCAAAAAGACCAATTCACATATCTTCACAATGACCTGCAATTTTTCTACACGCTATTTTTAGCCGACCTGCGTTGTTTAGACATAAAAATAGTTCCGATCTTTTGCCAAAGCATTTCGAAACGGTTTCAAAACCGCAGGTAGAAGTGTTAACGAGCGGTAAACGGTCGATTTATCACCGTGATCGGTGCAAAAACGTTTTACTGTTTGAATCAACGAAAGCGACCTCTTCTGTGGTGATATAGTGACAACAACACGTCACGTGGTTATTACCAGTTTAGAAACCACTGGTTTTCAAAGAACGCTTTCCAAGAAGCTTTAAGGGCGATTGCCCGCTGGCTTCTGAAAATCATCGGACTCAGATAGTACACACTTTCGGAAGGGAAATTTGAATGGTTGGCTTTATTCTTACCGGTCATGGACAGTTCGCACCCGGCCTCGCAAGCGCTATTGCTATGGTTGCCGGCGACCAGCCCGCTTTTACCGTCGTTCCTTTTGAGGGCGACCAGGCTGCTTCCTACGGTGAGGATCTCCGCGCCGCTATTACCGCCATGCGCGAGGAGTGCGATGGCGTGCTCGTCTTTACCGATCTGCTCGGTGGTACCCCGTTCAACCAGTCGATGATGATTGCCCAGGATGTCGACAACGTCGAAGTTCTGACTGGCACTAACCTCCCCATGGTTATTGAGCTTCTGTTCCTCCGCGGCAATGCCACGCTCGCTGAGCTTGGCGAGCAGGCCGTGACCGTTGGTCAGACGGGCATCACCGCCCAGACGGTCGCATCCGTTGCCGGCTCCGAGGAAGAGGATATCTTCGGCGACGAGGACGGCATCTAATGGCCGATTTCGGAGCCAACGTCCTGAGCTCCTCGGTTGCCCTTTTAGGCCTGCTTGTCATCATGGGCTTGATTTACACCATCTGGTCGCAAGTCAACATGAAGAAGAAGCAGAAGTACTTCAAGGAGCTGCACACGGAGCTCAAACCGGGTCAGGAGGTTCTTTTCGCCGGCGGTATCTACGGAACCGTCAAAGGCATCGAAGGCGAAAAGGTCCAGATCAAAGTCCGATCCGGAGCCGTCGTAGATGTTTCGCGTTACGCGATTCAGGAGATCAAGTAACTGTCGTCAGCAAATAACGAAAGGAAGCTGATCAACATGGCAGAACCCAACATTCTTCTTACCCGCATCGATAACCGACTGGTCCATGGTCAGGTCGCTACCCAGTGGAACTCCACCCTGGGCTCCAACCTCATCCTCGTCGCCAACGACGACGTGTCGACCAACACCATGCGTCAGAACCTCATGAAGATGGCCGCTCCCGCCGGCGTCGCTACGCGTTTCTTCTCCCTGCAGAAGACCATCGACGTCATTGGCAAGGCGAGCCCGCGCCAGAAGATCTTCATCGTGGCCGAAACACCGGAAGACGTGCTTACGCTCGTCAAGGGCGGTGTGCCTATAAAGAAGGTAAACATCGGCAACATGCACATGTCGGAAGGAAAGCGCCAAGTCGCCACCTCCGTCGCAGTTAACGACGAGGATGTCGCTGCGTTTAAAGAGCTGCAGGAATTGGGGGTGGAGTTGGAGATCAGGCGTGTTCCGAGCACGCCTGTTGAGGACACGAGCAAGCTCTTCTCGTAATCCTCGTGATCCACGTTGTCAGGAGTGAAACCCTGACATTCTGTACGTGAAATCCAAAGTGCGTACATACATTTTGAAAGGAGGAGCAAGATGGAATTCTCGATCATTCAGGTCGCCCTGGTCTTCGTTGTTACGTTCATCGCGGCAATCGACCAGTTTGACTTCCTCGAGTCTCTCTATCAGCCCATCGTCACCGGCGCCGTCATCGGTCTTATCCTTGGCGACCTCAACACCGGTCTTCTCGTGGGTGGTACCTATCAGCTCATGACGATCGGCAACATGCCGATCGGAGGCGCTCAGCCGCCTAACGCCGTCATTGGCGGCATCATGGCAGCCATTCTCGCTATCGCTACGGACCTCGAGCCCAACGCGGCAGTCGGCCTTGCCATTCCGTTCGCTCTGCTTGGTCAGCTCGGCGTTACCCTGGTCTTCACGCTTATGTCCCCGCTTATGTCCACGGCCGATAACATGGCTCATAACGCGGACATCAAGGGCATCGAGCGCCTGAACTACTTCGCCATGGCTCTGCTCGGCCTGGTCTTCGCTGTCGTCGTCACCCTGTTCTTCATCGCTGGCGCTACCATCGGTCAGACCATTGCTTCCGCCATCCCGACTTGGCTGCAGACCGGTCTGTCCGCTGCAGGCGGCATGATGCGCTTCGTCGGCTTCGCCGTCCTGCTCAAGGTTATGATGAACCGCGATATGTGGGGCTTCTTCCTCATGGGCTTTGGCCTCGCGCTTATCACCGTTGCCAACGAATCTCTGGCAACCCCTGCTCTGCTCATCCTCGCTCTCATCGGCTTCGGCATCGCTTTCTGGGACTTCCAGCAGCAGACCGAGCTGAAGGGTGCAGCTGTTTCTGACGGAGGTGACTTCGAAGATGGCATCTAATGAGTATGTGATCCCGGAGCACTATGAGGATCTCACTCCTGCTCCGCAGCTCGACCAGAAGACCCTCAACAAGATGGCTTGGCGCTCCTGCTTCTTGCAGGCATCGTTCAACTACGAGCGTATGCAGGCCGCTGGCTGGCTCTACTCCATCATCCCAGGTCTGGAGAAGATCCACACCAACAAGAACGACCTCGCGGCTTCTATGAGCCACAACCTGGAGTTCTTCAACACCCACCCGTTCCTTGTCACCTTTGTTATGGGCATCGTGCTTTCGCTCGAACAGAACAAGGTTGACATCCCCACGATCCGCGCCGTCCGCGTCGCCGCAATGGGCCCGCTCGGTGGTATCGGTGACGCCCTGTTCTGGCTGACGCTCGTGCCTATCACGGCCGGCATCACTTCCAACATGGCCATCAACGGCAACGCCGCTGCGCCGATCATCTTCCTGGTGATCTTCAACGTCGTCCAGTTCGCTCTGCGCTTCTGGCTCATGAACTGGTCCTACAAGCTTGGCACCAGCGCTATTGACGCTCTGACCGCCAACATGCAGGCCTTCACGCGTGCCGCTTCCATCATGGGCGTCTTCGTCGTCGGTTGCCTGGTCGTCACCATGGGTGGCACCCAGATCAACCTCCAGATCCCCAACGGCACCACCCGTGGCCTCTCTCCTACTACCGTGATCGTCTCCGAGAAGGAGGCCGAGAACTTCACCGGTATGGAGGGCATCGATACCGAGACCGCTGAGGCCGGTACCATCGCCATGACCGATGAGGACGGCAACGCCCTCACTGCCACCGATGCCGACGGCAACGAGGTCAAGTGCGGCGTCGCCGATCTGGGTAACGGCATGGAGTCCGTGACCTACGCTACCGTTACCGAGGATCCGGTCAACTTTTCTGTTGCCGACACCCTCAACACCATCGTCCCGAAGCTCGTCCCGCTTATGCTTACGCTGCTGCTTTACTACATGTTCGCTAAGCACAGCTGGACCCCGACCAAGGGCATTCTGCTGCTCTTCGTCCTGGGCATCCTGGGCGCTGGCCCGCTTGGTCTCTGGCCGAGCATCTGGTAAGGCTCTAGCTTGAGGGGTGTGTCCCTACGCGGCTCACACCCCGACCCCTTAAGCCATGTGTATGTTAAAAGCCGCGTGCTCGAAAGAGCGCGCGGCTTTTGTTTTCTTGATGATTCGGGTGTTGCGGACTGATAATGCTTAACACCCTAGGTAGTTAGCCGAATTCGAGCAAAAGGGAGGATAGGATGGCGATCGGAGCGCGTAAGCAACCGCTGTACGATCAGCTGGTCGATATTCTGACCGAAAAGATTGACCATGAATATCGCGCCGGTGACATGATTCCTTCCGAGCGCGAACTTTCGGAGCGCTATGGTCTCTCGCGCACTACGGTACGCCTGGCTCTGCAGGAACTGGAGCGTTTAGGACTGGTGGTTCGCCAGCACGGTCGCGGTACCTTTGTGACCGACCGTTCGGCAAAGGCAACCAATCTTATGCAGTCTTACAGCTTTACCGAGCAGATGCGCGCGATGGGTCGCGACCCCGAGACCACGATTCTCGAGTTTTGCGAGATGGAGGCCGATAAGAATCTGGCCGAGCATATGGGATTGCGTATCGGTGATCGCATTTTTAAGCTCAAGCGCCTTCGTTCTGCCGACAACATGCCCATGATGGTCGAACGCAGTTATCTACCGGTTCGTCAATTTCTGTCCCTAAAGCGACCGCTGCTGGAACGCAAGCCGCTTTACGATGTGATTGAGCAAGACTTTCAGCAAAAAATACGCGTGGCCGAAGAGGAGTTCTATGCGAGCATAGCCCGTCCCACCGATGCCCACCTTTTGGAAATCGTCGAGGGCTCGCCTGTGCTCGATTTGGTTAGGACTACGTATAACGAGTCAAACGAGGTTGTGGAGTATACGCTCTCGGTTGCTCGTGCCGATCAGTTTAAATACAAGGTTTACCACCAGCGTAGCGACTAGTGTCCGCACCGTTTCCATATGATGATTCTTTGTATTTAACTGGTTACTACCAGATAACCAACAGAAGTGTATAATTGCACGTCAGAGGATTGTTTCTAGAGAGAGGTATTAGAAATGTTCGAGAAGAGTGTCGAGGAGCTTACCGAGCTCGGCGCCCAGATCACCACGGCCGAGATTGCTCAGCAGCCCGAGCTTTGGCGTGATACGCTCAACATCTATCGCGAGAACAAGGAGGCCATCGAGGCCTTTCTGGCCGAGGCTCGCGCTATGGGCGAGGGTCGTCTGTCCGTTGTCTTCACCGGTGCCGGTACGTCCGACTACGTTGGCGATACCTGCGCCCCGTACCTGCGTCACGCTGGCAACACTGATCTCTACGACTTTAAGCCCATCGCCACGACCGACATCGTGAGCGCCCCGCGCGACTTCCTGCGCGCCGAGGATCCCACGCTCGTGGTTTCCTTTGCCCGCTCTGGCAACAGCCCCGAGAGCCTTGCCGCCGTTGCCGTTGCCAAGGAGCTCGTCCACAACGTTAAGTTCCTCAACATCACCTGCGCTCCCGAGGGCAAGCTCGCCGTCGAGTCTGCCGATGATCCCAACGCGCTGACGCTGCTCATTCCGCGCGCCAACGACAAGGGCTTCGCCATGACCGGTTCTTACACCTGCATGACCCTGCTCTCCACCCTTATCTTTGACGAGGCTTCCGATGAGCAGAAGGCTGAATGGGTCGAGACCATCGCCAAGATGGGCGAGGAGGTCATCTCCCGTGAGCCTGAGATCGCCGATTACCTGGCTGGCGACTTCAACCGCGTGACCTACTTGGGTTCTGGCTCCTTCGGTGGCCTTGCCCAGGAGAGCCAGCTCAAGATCCTCGAGCTCGCTCACGGTCTGGTCGCTACTTCCTACGACACCTCCATGGGCTATCGTCACGGACCTAAGTCCTTCGTCGACGATAAGACACTCGTCTTCGTGTTCGTCAACAATGACGCCTACACCCGTCAGTACGACATCGACATCCTCAACGAGATCGGTGGCGACGATATTGCTCAGCACACCGTTGCCGTTCAGCAGGATGGCGCTACTGTCTACGAGGGTGAGTCCTTCACCTTTAAGGGCTATGAGGCACTCCCCGAGGGTTACCTTGCTCTGCCGTTCGTGATGTTTGCCCAGGCAATCAGCCTGCTCAACTCCGTGCGCGTGGGTAACACGCCCGATACGCCGAGCCCCACCGGCACGGTCAACCGCGTGGTCAAGGGCGTGACGATTCACCCCTTCACCGCTTAATCGCGTCCCCCTGTAAGGGCGCCCGTCCGCTCATAACGGCGGGCGGGCGCTTTTTGTTTTACGTGAGCTGGGTATAAGCATCACCACAGTCAACTGCTTTAGAAGCGAGGAGTGCATATGAGCACGTACGCAATTAAGGCTGACAAGTTCTTCTTGCCGGCAGGCCCGCAACTGGGCGGCTATCTTATGGTCGAGGATGGCGTCTTTGGCGCCTGGCAGGCCGACGAGCCCTCTTGCGAGATTAAGGACTACACGGGATCGTGGATCGCGCCGGGCATGGTCGACACCCACATCCATGGCTTCTATAACCACTCGACTACCGATAACGACCCCGAGGGTATCGATATCAGCTCGACCGAGCTCGCCCGTCGCGGCACCACCAGCTGGCTGCCTACGACGTTCACCGATGGCGTCGAGCAGATTAAGGACGCCTGCGCCGCCATCGCCCAGGCGGACGAGGGTCGCGGCCCCGACTTCTGCGGTGCTCGCATTCAGGGCATCTACCTGGAAGGCCCCTTCTTTACCATGAAGCACGTGGGTGCGCAGAACCCTGCTTACCTTATCGATCCCTCCGAAGAGATCTTCGACCAGTGGCAGGAGGCTGCGGGTGGTCGCATCGTTAAGAGCGCCATGGCGGCCGAGCGCGACGGTGCCGCTGCTTATGCGGCTGCTCTGAACGCCAAGGGTGTGGTGACCAGCATCGGTCACTCCGACGCCACCTACGATGAGTGTATCGCCGCCATCAACGCCGGCGCCAGCTGCTTTACGCATACCTATAACGGTCAGCGCGGGCTGCATCACCGTGAGCCCGGTGTCGTGGGCGCTGCCATGTCCACGCCCGAGACCTACGCCGAGATCATCTGTGACGGCAAGCACGTGAACCCTGCCGCCATCAAGGCGCTGCTGCAGGCAAAGGGCTGGCAGCATACGGTGCTCATCACCGACTGCCTGGGTTGCGGCGGCATGCCCGAGGGCAGCTACACCAGCGGTGGCATGGACGTCATCATGAAGGACAACCTGTGCTGGCTCGCCGACGGCAAGAGCATTGCCGGCTCGGTGCTCACGCTTGCCCAGGGTGTCAAGAACATTGTCGATTGGGGCATCGCCAGCGCTGATATCGCCATTCGCATGGCAACCGAGGTGCCGGCTCGCTCTGCGCACATCGAGGATAAGTGCGGCAGCATCATGCCGGGCCGTGACGCCGACTTTGTCGTGTTCGACCACGAGCTCACCCTCGTCGAGACGTATGTTGGCGGCCAGAGCGTCGGCAACGCCTTTACCGAGTAACGATACAAAAGGACGGCGGGCCCGAATTTGCCCGCCCCCGCCGTATGAGTTAAACGCTCAAAAGCACCTTCACAGTTACAGCTTGTTAGCGATCTTCTTTGCCGTGCGCTTAACGCCGGCCACCAAGCCTCCTGCAGGATGCTCCTTCTCGTATGCTAGGCGCTTCTCGCGCTTGGCGTACTCTTCGACGATGATGTCGCCATACTCGTTTTCGATCTTGTCGAAGAAATCGACGGCGCCCTTAATTTCCTCAGCGGTCGGGTGTCCCTTTTGGACACCGCCGGTGAGTTTGAACGGCCCCCACGTATCAAAGCCGGGGCAGCCGTAGACACCCATAAAGATGGCCTGCCTCATACGGCAGATGCCATCGATGTCCTTGCCGTACCACTTGTTTTTGCCACCGTAGGTCATAAGGCCAAACACCTTGTCCTGCGGCTGCAGCACGTTAGTGAGCACGCGTGCCATGTCCTTGTCGATCTCGGAGTAATAGATGCCCGTGGCGACACCGATTAGATGATATTCGTGCAGGTCGGGATACTCGTTTTTGCCGAGCGTCTTTACATCGAGGGTATCGATCTCGGGGTGCGCCTCAACGATGGCGTCCACGAGCTTTTTCGTATTGCCGTGGTGGCGTGAGGCGTAGAGGATGATGGTTCGCATAAGAAGGCCTTTCAGCTGTAATGACGTCAATGTCTGTATGGTACCCCGTTGCATGGCTGGGATACCGGACGCATCGATGAACGTGCGGGTTTGTCCTTTGGTCAGGGCCGAGACGGGTACTTGCGAGCAAAACGCAGTTGTTCGAAAGGATGGGCAATGGAATACGCTCTCTCCAACGATTCGATTTCTATTAAGGTGTCTACGGCCGGCGGCTCGTTTACCTCGATTGAGGCCGACGGTCGCGAGTATTTGTGGCAGGGCGATCCCGCAGTGTGGTCCGGCCAGGCGCCGATTTGCTTCCCGATTTGCGGAGGCTTGCGCGACAACAGCGCCATGACGTTTGCCGGGCATCATGTAAAGCTCGCTCGCCACGGGTTTGCGCGCAAGCAGGAGTGGAAGCTGCAGAGCCAAGGCGAGAACGAGCTGGCGATGTGCCTGGCTTCGGAGGATAACGCCGCGCTGCTGAGCGATTATCCCTACCCGTTTAAGCTTGTCGCTCGTTATACGCTCGAGGACGCCGCCGTGCGCGTCTCCTATGAGGTGACCAACGAGGGCACCGAGGACATGCCGTTCTTTATCGGTGGACACCCCGGCTTTAGGTGCCCGCTCGACGAGGGCGAGGCCTATACGGACTACGAGTTGCGCTTCGAGAAAGACGAGGCTGCGGAGCTTTGCACCGCTGTCCCCTCGACCGGATTGATTGATGTAGCTAACCGCTCCAAGAACCCCATGGTGGGAAAGACGCTGCCTCTGTCGCATGAGCTCTTCGATTGTGCGGAGACCATCTTTGACGTGCTCGAGAGCCGTCAGGTCACGCTTTCCAAGAAGGGCGAGGACAAGGGCGTTCGCTTGAGCTTTGGGGGCTTCCCATATCTCATTGTGTGGAGCAAGCCCGAGGGCGATTTTGTGGCGGTTGAGCCTTGGGGCGGTCTTTCGACCTGTTCCGATGAGGACGACGTGCTTGAGCATAAGCGTGGCTGCCTTGTCGCCAAGCCCAAGGAGACCGTCGTTCGCTCGTTCACGATTGAGATTCTGTAATTCCGTTTTGTCGACTCGTATCGCGAGGCACAAGGAGCCTGCGAGATAAGGAGCTAAAAATGATCCTCACCGTTACGATGAACCCGTCCGTCGATACACGCTATCAGCTCGATGAGCTCATTATCGACGACGTTAACCGTGTGACGCCCGAAAAGACTGCCGGCGGCAAGGGCCTCAACGTGGCCCGTGTACTGGGTCAGCTGGGCGACGACGTTGTGGCAACCGGTCTGCTCGGCGGCCACATGGGCGCCTACATGGCCGAGCTCATGGATGCCAACGGCATTAAGAATGATTTTGTACCCATCAAGGGCGAGACTCGCATTTGCCTCAACATCCTCCACGCCGGCAATCAGACCGAGCTACTCGAGAGCGGCCCGACGATTGCCCCCGAGGAGCTTGATGCCTTTACCGCCAAGTTCGCCGAGCTTGCGAGCAAGGCCGATGTCGTCACCATCTCGGGTTCGCTGCCCCGTGGTGTCGAGGCGGACTACTACGCCAAGATCACGGGCATTGCCGAGAACGCCGGCGCCAAGGTGCTGCTCGATACCTCGGGTGCTTCGCTCGAGGCCGCCCTTAAGTCCAAAATTAAGCCCGAGCTGGTCAAGCCTAACCTGACCGAGATTAACGGCCTTTTGGGCACGAGCTTTACCACCGACGATGTGGACGAACTCCGCGCCTCGCTCGCCTCTGATGCCCGCTTCTCCGATATCCCCTGGGTCGTCGTGTCCATGGGTGCCGCCGGTTCCGTGGGCTTCCACAATGGCCGTGCGTTCCGCGCAAAGACGCCCGATATCCCTGCCGTTAACGCCACGGGCTCTGGTGACTCCACCATCGCAGGCTTCGCACATGCCATCGCTGCTGGCGCAGACGACGAAACCGTGCTGCGTACCGCCAACACCTGCGGTAAGCTCAACGCTATGGATCCCATGACCGGCCATCTGGTCATGGATCGTTGGGACGAGGTCTACAACGGCGTTGTCGTGACCGAGCTGTAAGAGCTTGGGCGACGGCCCCGGCATTGCTTGTTAGCTCATGTCGACGATAAGTGCAGTAGCATTATGCCGGGGCGCGACGCCGACTTTGTCGTGTTCACTCCCGACCTTACCCTGGTCGAGACGTATGTGGGTGGCAACAGCGTCGGTAATGCGTTTACCGAGTAGCCGCCAAAGAAACGATCCGAGAGGGGATTTAGATGATTTACGGTGCACTGGGCGATATCGAGGAATACCGCGGAATGCTCAAGGGCCTCGACGTGCTGATTGATTGGCTCGAGGAGAACGATCCGGCGGAGCTCGAGGTCGGCAGCCATCCGATTTTGGGCGACAAGGTCTTTGCGAATGTCATGGCTCCCACGACGCGTCCCGAGGCCGAGGCCCACTATGAGACGCATCAGCGCTATCACGACCTGCAGATCGACATTGAGGGTCGCGAGGCCTTTAAGGTTGCCACGGGCAGCCTGACGCTTGTCCAGGAGTTTGACGAGAAGGACGACTACGATCTGGTCGATTCCGACGCTTCGATCGCCGGCGATCTTGCTGACGACAAGTTTGCGCTGTTTGTTGCCGGCGAGCCTCACATGCCCACGCTCGAGTTCCCGGGCGATGGCGCGCAGCCGGTCAAGAAGATCTGCTTTAAGCTGCTTGCAGATGCTTACTGGGAGGAGTAGCACGCTGCTCGGCTGAGCTGTTCGTCTGATGGCGTGATTCCCCTAGGGATATCACGCTAGGACCCCGCCAAACGTGTTTCCCTAGGGGAATCACGTTTGGCGGGGTTTTCTGTTTTTGAATAGGGAAGCTGTTTATTTGCGAAGAACATCGGCTAGCCGCAGGATTGAAATCATCGACCGATAAGTGAGTTCCACCTTTTCGCCCGCAAGCAGTCGTTTCGATTGAATCTCATCCAGCCCCACAAGCCGAGAGAACAACGAACCGCTCATCGTGCCCTCGTCAATTGATTCCCTTATGGTCTTCAAAACGTCCGTATCATAAAGCGATGCCGAGCTGTAGGGGGCAACACGAGCGGAACTCTCAATTAACGACGAGACAAAAGGATGGAGATGCTTTGGACATAGTCCATCAAACACCACATCCCCATTGTCGTTCGAGCCGACCAGGCGCCAAGTATAATGATCGACCCAGTCATCTCCGTCATATATGGCGTCCATGAGCAACTTCCCGTCTAGAGAGAGAAATCTATTTGGACATCGGGGCGCAAGACCGCAATCCATATCGGGCCTGCAGCAGCTCCAACCCAACGCACCACATAGGTTCCCTTGCGTACATGTGTATCAATCTGCCCCGAAATGCCGGTGAATGCAATTCAAGACCCGTTTGTCGGATAGCAATCGACGTATTTTTGTTTTCCGCTCACAACCTTGTATAGATATATCGTTCCAGCAAAAGAGAAGGTATTGTGGCTATTTTAAATCTATATGGCCAATTCGAGCCCTCACCATGGCAATTGTTGCAGCTGGGTTTCTTTTCATTAAAATTTCACTTTGGTAAATCCCCGCCCCCTAAGCATTAAATCCGAAGTCCACCGAGTGGGCGAATCGGCAACAAAAAAGCCGCCCGAAGGCGGCTATCTTGTGCAATGGAGCCAGCGACCGGGCTCGAACCGGTGACCCCCGCTTTACGAGAGCGGTGCTCTACCAACTGAGCTACGCTGGCGGCCATGTGGTGACGCAACTGAGGCGTCAACGGCTGTCTATGATACGGGACATCGCACGTCCGCGCAAGTGTTGTGACGGCTTTTCTCACTTTAAATGCACTAATATTGGAGACATGATGTCTCGCTTTTACAGGTCTCAAACAGAATGGGGCAGCCATGGCTCAACCCAAGATTCTCCTTACGCGCATTGATGACCGGTTTATTTACGGGCAAGACGTTGAGCTGTGGAACGAGGCTATGGGTTCCAACCTCGTCCTAATCGTCAACGACGAGATTGCGGCGGATTCGCGCAAGTGGGCGCCTATGAGGGTCGCGGCGCCCGGGGGCGTGTGGACGCGGTTTTTCTCGGTGCAGAGGACCATCGACATCATTCATACCGCAACGCCGCGCCAATGGATTCTCATCATGGTGGCGTCGCCCGCGGATGCGCTCGCGCTGGTCAAGGGCGGTGTGCCCATTACCAAGATCAGTATCGGTCACATGCAAGCAGGGGAGGGCAAGCGTCCCGCGACGCCCACAGTTGCCGTAGACGACACAGACGTCGCCGCCTTCAAAGGGCTGCAAGAACTCGGCATAGAGCTAGAAATCCGCTACCTCCCCAGCTCCAATCCCGACCCCATTCAACTAGTCGTTGGGGACACCCTTGGCACTTGGGGACGTTCCTTTTAATATGAGCAGGACATTGTCAAGAGGCAAAATCGGGCCTGGCCCCAACGATATGGGGTCAGGCCCCCTCCCTATATCAACCCGTCCGCGGCGACCTCGGCGTGTCTTACCGACGCTCGTCTTTGCAGTTTAATATCCGCCCGCGGCGATCTCTCGCCGGGCAATCCGTTGCTACGGCTGAGGCTTCTACGTCGAACCGACAGTCTGTGCACGCGTGTGGCGCCCTGGGCGCTCGCAGAAAAGGGACCCGAGGTTCGCCTCAACGGCTTCGGATCAAACCGCTTCCGGGGTGATCGGCTTATGTGCGGGGGAACGCCCCCCCCTATGCCCCCTCGGCCATTAGGCCGACCGCCCATACCCAGCAGGCGAGCTCGCGCGCCGTGGCGACGTTCTGCCGTGGACCCCGCGCGCGAGCAGCGCCTCCCGCCTCACGACAAGCCTCCGCACGCCCTTGGCGGCATGCCTCCGGGCGCCCCGGTCCGGGTCCTGGCCCCTGGCGAGGTCCTTCGGCCGAGCGGAGCACGTCAGGTAGTGCCACGCGGCCTCGACCAGCGTCTTCCTCAGGTGCTTGTTGCCGGCCTTGGTGATCGCGCCCCTGCGGTCGCTCTCCCCGCTGGAGTGCTCGGAGGGCGTCAGGCCGACCCATGAGGCGAACGAGCGGGCGTTCGACTGGATAGAAAAGCGCCCGTCGGCGGTGGTGCCGGCGGGCGCTGCTGTGCGATATGTCGCGTAGTGGGCTTAGTGCCTCATAAAGTGGTACTCGATCACATTACTGTAGGGATGACCCGGGCCCACAATGCCCTGCGGGAACAGCGGCTGGTGCGGCGTGTCGGGATACATTTCGGCCTCGAGGGCAAAGCCGGCACCCCAGCCATAGTTGGCATCGTCCTTGGCGTGCTCGTCGCCCAGCCAGTTGCCGGTGTAGAGCTGCACGCCCGGGGCTGTGGTGTAGTAGTCCAGCTCACGACCGGTCCACATCTCCTCGACGTGCAGGGCACGACGCAGATTGCGGCCGTACTGGTAGCCGCCGATGCACAGGCAGTGATCGTAGCCACGGGCCTGCTTAATCTGCGGATTGTCTGCTTCCATGCCGGGGGCGACGGGGCGCAGCTCGCGGAAGTCAAACGGTGTTCCCTCGACCGGGGCGATCTCGCCGGTGGGAATATTCTGCTCGTTAATGGGCAGGTAGTGAGCAGCGTTAGCAACAAAGAAGTGCTCACAGTCCATGCCGGCGTTATGACCGGCAAGGTTAAAGTACGTGTGGTTGGTCATGGACACGTAGGTGGCACGGTCGCTCTCGCAGCTGTACTCGATGCGGAAGCGTCCGGTGCGCGTCACGGTAAACACTGCCGCAAACGTGCGGTTGCCCGGCAGTCCCAGCTCGCCGTCCTCGAGAGAGGTGGTCATGCGCACGGCGTTGTGAGTCTCGTCGAGCTCAACATCCCACACGCGCTTGTGCAGGCCGTGCTCAAGATCGCTGTGCAGGTTGTTAACGCCTTCGTTGGCCGGCATATGCCAGTCCGTGCCGGCGATGGTGATCTTTGCACCCGCAGTGCGGTTGGCCACGGGGCCGATGGTCGCGCCAAAGCAGGCGGGGTTGTCAAAGTAATCCTCGAGCTTATCGAAGCCCAACACCACATCGCGCACGTTGCCGGGAATGTCGGGCACATCGATACCCAGCACGGTGGCGCCATAGTCCATAATGCGAACGCAGATCTCGGGCCCGTTGAGGGTGTAACGATGAACGGGGGTACCGCACGGCGCGGTGCCGAAAAGCTCGGAAGTGATCATTTGGTTCCTAACATCGAGGTATTTCCGACAAACTGTAGCGCGAACAGGCGAAATTATCACTACACCCCACTAAAGCAGGGGGTATTTTTCTCAAAAAAGTGATGATTGGAGCTGTGCGGGCGTTCATTTCTGACGCGCGCGAGTCTGATACAATTTGTTCGTTATTGTTTGAATTGACGTGAGCGTGGAACAGCGAGGACTCATCGTGATTAAAGCGGAGCGACAGGATAAGGTTCGGCAGCTGCTCGAGGAACAGGGAACGGTCTCGGTCAAGGAGATTTCGGATGCGTTAGGTGTCTCGGATATGACGATCCGCCGTGACCTTGAGGAGCTTGCGAGCCTGGGCGAGATCGAGCGCGTGCACGGCGGAGCCCGCAGTGCGCAGGGCCGTCCACACGCTATGCTGCGCCATGAGTATTCGCACAGCGAAAAGCGCACGAAGCATGCCGAGGAAAAGTTGCAGATTGCGCGCCGTTCTGTGGAGCTTATCGAGGAAGGCTCGACCATCTTTTTGGGCACGGGCACCACGGTTGAGCAGATGGCCTCGATGCTGCCGGCGTTTCGCCTGCGCATTGTGACCAATTCGCTTTCGGTGTTTAACCTGCTCGAGGCGCGCGAAGACTGCGACCTGTGCCTGGTGGGCGGCATGTACCGTCGCCGCACCGCCGCTTTTGTGGGACCAACGGCCGAGGATACCCTGCGTGCGCTGGGCATCGACGCGGCGTTTATCGGTGCCAACGGCATTCTGGACGGCGACGTGTCCACGTCCAACATGGACGAGGGCCGTATCCAGCAGCTCGCTTTTAGCAAAGCGGACTCGCGCTATCTGATCGCCGACTCCAGCAAGATCGGCAAGCGCGACTTCTACACCTTCTGCCGC
>UQZD01000010.1:0-54289 GCA_900545485.1 uncultured Collinsella sp.
GAGCCCTGCCGGCGCGTCCGCCCCGCCCCGCCCCCCCGCCATCCCGGCAGGTCCGCCGCCGACAACGACCACGTCGAAGGCTTGCGTTTGTACGGCTTCTACGACGCCGCAATCAATCGCGCTCGATCCGAATTCCGCCATCCTAGCGCACCCCCTTCAGCGGTCCCTCGACCAACCAAGATCCGGCATCCTCCAACAGCACCTCGCTGGGGTCGCAGCCCAGCTCGCGTGCTAGGATCGCTACCACACGGCTCTGGCAAAAGCTGCTCTGGCACCGACCCATGCCGGCACGACAGCGGCGCTTGACACCTTCGACCGAAATTGCACCCGGGCGGCGCCGAATCGCGGCCACAATCTCGGCCTCGGGCACCGTCTCGCAGCGGCAGACAATCTGCCCCCACGCGGGATCGGACTCAATGAGTTCTTCCTTGCGCGCCAGCGGTGCGCGGTCAAAGTCGTCCGGCTCGCGGCGAATTGGGTTCCAGTCCGCCCGCTCGTGCAGCTCCACGCCCGCCTCACGCATCACAAGCTCCATGCGCTCGGCAATGGCCGGCGCGCTCGCCACGCCCGGCGACTGGAGGCCCGCCGCTTGGAAAAGCCCCGGCACCACGGCCGACTGCCCAATAAAGAAGTCGTTCGTTCCCTGAATGACCGGACGCCCGCCGGCAAACGTGCGCACCACGCGGCGCGTATCCAGATCGGGCACCAGCTTGCGCGCGCCGGTCAGCAGCGCGTCCACATCGCTTGCATAGGTCTGCGTGTCGCCCGGCTCGCGCACGGCAGCCGTGGCGGTAATCACGGTGTTGCCGTGCACGGTGCCCGTCACGATAACGCCCTTCGACACCGGCGTCGGCACGGGGTAGAGCGGCATGAGCGTGCGTGGCTCCTTGTCCAGCACCACGATGTTGCCCTGACGCCAGACCATCTGGAACTCCTCGGCGCCCGCCATATGCGAGATGTCGGCGGCGCCGTTGCCTGCGGCGTTGATCAGGTAGCGGCAGCACACATCGCCGGCAGGCGTCATCAGCGTAAAGCGCGCAGCACCGTCGGTAGCCTCGCCGCCAGCAACCTCAATCGCTTCCACCGGCGCGGACCGCATAAACGTCGCCCCGTTGGCCACGGCGTTCTCCAGCGCGGCGATGGCAACCTCAAACGGGTCGACAAACCCAGTCGAGGGGCACCACAACGCGCACGTTGCATCGGCACTGGCGTGCGGCTCTAACTCGTGGATGTGGTCGGGTCCGACGATCGACAGCTCGGGCACACCGTTGGTAAGGCCATTGCTCCGCAGCTGCTCCAGATGCGCGCGGTCTTCGTCGTTAAAGCCTAGCACCATCGACCCGGTGCGGCAGAACAGAAAGCCCAGTTCCTGTGCCCACGTACCGTACAACTCACAGCCACGGGCGTTGACCTGTGCCTTTACGGTTCCCGGTGCCGGATCGTAGCCGGCGTGCACCAGGCCGCCGTTGGCCTTCGATGCGCCCAGCGCGATGTCGTTGGCCGCCTCGACCACGCAAATGGACAGTTCAAATCGCGCGAGCTGCCGCGCGATGGCGCATCCGGTGATGCCCGCGCCGACAATCGCGATATCAAACGTTTCTGTCACAGTGCCTCCCAGACGAGTTGACAGGCTGTCAATAAGACTATCCTACGGTCTGCGCGTCCCCAGTGCGGCGGCAATGCGGCGAACAGCCCCGCAACACCCGCCAACGGTATGCGAGGGGAGGCCCGGCAACGTCGACAACCTCGTCCGCCGACAACTACGGCAACCGTTCGTCTCGATCTGTAACAGTTAGACGAGGATTCCGCTCCCACCTGTTATAGATTGAGATGTTTGTGTCCGCGCCGGCCCCGCCCCTAGCCGTGGTCCCATATAAACAAACCCCGTGGTAAACTTGACCGGACCGTTCATATTCCGAAAGGTACCCGTAATGTCCAAGTACATCTCCGAGCTCATGTCGCCGCAGCTTATGGGCGTCGTCTATGCCTTCGTTGGCTTTATCATCGCCCTGTATGTGCTGTCGGTCGTCTATGTGTTCATTGACGCTCGCCGCCGCGGCGCCAGCGCCTACGTGGCATGGGGCATCATCGCCCTCATCCCGTTTGTGGGCCTCATTGCCTACCTGGTCCTGCGTCCGCACTCCTACGCGTCCGACCGCGAGGAGCAGGAGCTGGACATGGCCCTGCGCGAGCGCCAACTTGCCCAGTACGGCACCTGCCCGCAGTGCGGCGCGCCCATCGAGAAGGACTTTGTTGTCTGCCCGGTGTGCGATACCCAGGTTCGCAATGTCTGCCCCAGCTGCCATCGCCCGCTCGATGCGCACTGGAAGGTCTGCCCCTACTGCCGAACTCGCATCCAGTAACGCATCCATCGCCGGGCCGGCCGCAAGCCACGGGCACCGTGCGTCCCGCGCAAGCCATGCGCGCCCCGCAGCCCCGCCCCACACGATGAAGCATGCGTAGAAAATCGCCCGCCGTGCCATTAAGGTGCGGCGGGCGCTTGTATACCAAGGCAACCTGCCTATAATGATGCAAGTCAAAAACGCCGAGCGCATCGCACGCACTTGCACCAGGCATCCGAGAGGAGAAAACATACCCATGAAGGCACTCTACAATGACGGTTCGGTGGCCGAGCTCCCGCAGGACGAGGTCACGCATGTCATCCGCCACTCCGCCGCGCACATCATGGCGCAGGCCATCAAGCGCCTCTATCCCGAGGCCGACTTTGCCTACGGCCCCGCGACCGACAACGGCTTTTACTACGATGTCGACCTGCCCGAGGGCGTCAAGATCAGCGAGGACGACTTCCCCGCGATCGAGGCCGAGATGAAAAAGATCGTCAAGGAGAACCTCAAGTTCACCGTGTACGAGAAGCCCCGCGCCGAGGCCATCGCCCTTATGGAGGAGCGCGGCGAGAAGTACAAGGTCGAGCACATCGGCGACCTGGACGACGGCGCCCGCATTACCTTCTACCAGCAGGGCGACTACATCGACATGTGCGTCGGCCCCCACATCTGCTACACCAAGGCGCTGAAGGCCTTTAAGCTCACCGGCGTCTCGGGCGCTTACTGGAAGGGCGACAAGGACAACAAGATGCTCACCCGCATCAACGGCGTCGCCTTTGCCACCAAGGAAGAGCTCGACGAGCACATGCACATGCTGGAGGAGGCCAAGAAGCGCGACCACCGCAAGATCGGCCGCGAGATGGACCTCTTTATGATGCGCGACGAGGCCCCCGGCTTCCCGTTCTTCCTGCCCAACGGCATGATCCTTAAGAACACGCTGCTGGACTACTGGCGCGAGATCCACCACAAGGCCGGCTACGTGGAGATCTCCACGCCGCTCATCATGAACAAGCAGCTGTGGAAGACCTCGGGCCACTGGGATCACTACAAGGACAACATGTACTCCACCGTCATCGACGACGAAGAGTACTGCATTAAGCCCATGAACTGCCCGGGCGGCGTGCTGGTGTACGCCTCCAAGCCGCACTCCTATCGCGAGCTGCCCATTCGCGCCGGCGAGATTGGCCTGGTGCACCGTCACGAGCTGCGTGGCGCCCTGCACGGCCTGTTCCGCGTGCGCTGCTTTAACCAGGACGACGCCCACCTGTTTGTGCGTCCCGACCAGCTGACCGACGAGATCGTGGGTGTGGTCAACCTCATCGACTCCGTGTACCAGAAGTTTGGCTTTAAGTATCACGTTGAGCTTTCCACCCGCCCCGAGGACTCCATGGGCTCGGACGAGGACTGGGCGCGCGCCGAGGAGGGTCTGCGCACCGCTCTGGAGAAGCTGGGCATGGACTACGAGGTCAACGAGGGCGACGGCGCCTTCTACGGCCCCAAGATCGACTTCCACCTGGAGGATTCGCTCGGCCGCACCTGGCAGTGCGGTACCGTGCAGCTCGACTTCCAGATGCCGCTCAACTTTGATCTGGAGTACGTGGACGCCGACGGTGCCAAGAAGCGCCCCATCATGCTGCACCGCGTGTGCTTTGGCTCCATTGAGCGCTTCATCGGTATTCTGATTGAGCACTTTGCAGGCAAGTTCCCCACTTGGCTGGCTCCCGTGCAGGTCAAGGCACTTCCCGTCTCTGAGAAGAGCCGCGACTACGCCCACGAGGTGTGCGCCAAGCTGGAGGAGGCCGGCATTCGCGTGGTCTGCGACGACCGCGACGAGAAGATCGGCTACAAGATTCGCGAGGCCCGCAGCATCGACCGCGTGCCCTACATGCTCATCTTGGGCGAGAAGGAGGTCGAGGCCGGCAACATCTCCGTCCGCGATCGCTCCAACGAGACCGTTCAGATGAGCGTTGACGAGTTTGTTGCGAAGGTGCTCGAGGAGATCGAGACCCGCGCCTAAGGCAAACTACACAACAATTAACAAAGGCGACCGTCCACAAAGGGCGGTCGCCTTTTTTTCTTACCAAAATAAGAAAAGCCGCTGGTTGAGCGGCTTTTTTTGTTGCACAAAAAGGTACAGGTTTTTGTAGAGGGGTATGGAGATGCATCTACCGGCAAGTACATTTTGCGTAATCTGGGCAAACGCTGATTAATTGCTCGTATAATGTCGTCAGTCGAAAGATACAAAAACCTGTACTTTTGCGACTGCGCCTAGCTGCGAGCGAAAAGCCTGTTCTAAACGCCCCTGCATTTGCGTGCATCGCAAAGCTAAAAGAGGGGGGTGGGCGAGAACATGGAACAGACGGCACGGCGCCAAGAGCAGCTGCCAGGCGCATTTAACGGCGCCACCACCAACAGCCAGCATGGCCGCGTCCGCTGGTATCTGGTCCACACCCCCAACGGTAAAGAGCGCGAGATCTGCGAAAAGGTCCGCCGTATTATCCCGCACGAACTGATGCAGGACGCTTTTGTGATGCAAAAGGAGTTCTGGTTTAAGCGGGACGGCGCATGGTCGCTCCAAACCAAACCTATGTACAAGGAATACTTCTTCGTCGCCACGCGCGATGCCGCCGTGCTCGATAGGGCTTTGGCCCAGTTGAGTTTTGGCTGTCGCATTGCCGGTAGCAGGGAGCGGGCTTATGCGCCCATGCCGGACGATGCGCAGGACTGGTACCGCAGCGTACTTGACAACGATGGCGTGGTGCGCAACAGCGTAGCGCGCATAGAAGACGGCGTGCTGCATATAGAGCAAGGGCCCTTGGTGGGGCAAGAGGCCCGTGTAAAGAAGATCGACCGTCATAAGCGCTGGTGCCTGGTAGACGTGGGCGAAGGCGACTCCGCTTTTAGGGAGCTGCTTCCGTTAGACGTGCCCAGCAAAACGTAAGGGAGACGTTGCGCCAGCAGTTAATTCAATTTTTGAGTTCATAGATGGGGGGGTTCCTGGGGACAGGAACGTATGTTTTATTGTGGCTGAAAAAGAAGTAACAGAGAGCTGTGTATCCGTGGGGGACGCACTGGCTATTAAAGAGATTAAACCGAGCGGTACCCTTGGCTATCGCTTTGTTAAGAGGCTGTTTGACCTTGTATTCAGTCTTTTGATGAGCGTACTGCTGCTTATCCCTATCGCCATTGTGTGTGCGCTCATCAGCCTTGAATCGCCTGGCAGTCCTATGTATACGCAAGAACGAGTTGGCAAGGGCGGAAAGACCATCAAGATTTTTAAGCTCCGCAGCATGGTCTCCGACGCTGGCGAAGTACATAAGTACCTTAGCCCTGAGCAGCTACATCAGTGGGAAGTTGAGCGCAAGGTTGACGATGACCCCCGCATTACCAAGGTTGGTCGGTTCATCCGTAAGTGTTCCATCGATGAGATACCTCAGTTTCTCAATGTGCTGAACGGTGACCTTTCTGTCATTGGTCCTCGTCCCATTACAAGAGATGAGCTTGAACAACATTTTTCGGATGAAGAAATGGCTGAGCTGCTCTCAGTTCAGCCTGGAATTACTGGACTTTGGCAAGCGACTGATCGCAATGAAGCGACCTTTGAGAGTGGTCTGAGGCAAAAGATAGAACTTCGCTACGTTCAGAATCGCTGCTTCCGTATGGACTGGAAATGCTTTGCTGGCACTTTTGGCGCCATGTTTGGAAAACGTAAAAGTGGAAGGTAGACAATTGTCTTCACAGAAGGATATTACGGTTGCCGTTGCAGCTCATAAGCCGTATTGCATGCCGAATGATAAGTGTTATCTCCCCCTTCACGTTGGGGCAGATTTGCATCCGGAAGTTTGTTTAGACATGCAGCAGGATAACTCGGGGGATAATATCTCTCAAAAAAACGCTTCTTATTCTGAGCTTACTGGGATGTACTGGCTTTGGAAGAATTGTGGGTCCTTTTATAAGGGCTTGGTACATTACAGGCGGCATTTTAAAACCATTGATTCGTCAAAGGCAAAATCCAAAAATCCCTTCGATCTAATTGCGTGTAGCGAGGATTTTAAGGAAGTATTTGACTCAACAAATTCTCAGGTAATTGTTCCCAAGGCTCGTAACTACTATATCGACACCGTTGAGGCGCACTATCGTCATACACTTCCGGGTGAACAGCTAGATGCAACGCGAGCGGCACTTAATTGTTATTGCCCCAAATATATTCCCGCTTTCGAACGTGAAATGTCTGGCACCAAAGCTCATATGTTTAACATGTTCGTTGCTGAAGGTGATGTATTTAACGCTTATTGCGAGTGGCTCTTCTTTTTGCTCGAGAAAATAGAAAGTTCTTTGGACTCAACAGAATACGATGCGTTCAATGCTCGATGGCCTGGTCGCATCAGCGAGATGCTACTAGATACCTGGTTGTCGACAAATGACATCAAGTTGGCAGAAATGCCTACTATCAGCCCGGAACCAGTTGACTGGATTGCTAAGGGTAGCGGTTTTTTGGCAGCTAAGTTTTTTGGCAAGAAATATAAACGTAGTTTTTAGGTCGGATAATTAACAATGGGACTATCAACTTTTGAATTGTTTAAACATATAAAGAACACAAGCTCAACAATAGAGTTGACGGGAGATGCACTATGCTCGCTCCAATATGTTCTTAAAATGATGCTTCGAGATTTTCAGGTTGCTGCAAATAAAGCTGAAGCTCGATGGACCTTAAGTGGCGGTACCTGCCTTGGGTCTCTTCGCCATCATGGATTTATTCCATGGGACGATGATATTGACATTAATTTGATTCATGATGATTTGAAAAAGTTTATTGATGCTATCAATTCTTTATTCCCAGGTAAATACACCATTCAAATTCCTGGTTTGACCGATGGTTATGATTTGGGCTTTGCGAGAATGCGTCTTAACGGAACCGTTGTCCGAAACAGAGATGATATCGGTCTTCCTAGTTCGAGTTGCGGTGCTTATATCGATATTTTTCTACTCGAAAGTGTTCCAGATAATTGTATTTGTCGTGGAATTCATGGCTTTATATCTATGGCTCTGGGGTTCTGCTACTCGTGTTGTCGCTTTGAGGCGCATGCGGATTTATATAACTCTTTGGTTGCCGGCAACGAATCTGCCTTAAAAGTCTTCAAGCGTAAGGAAATGATCGGGAAGTTGTTTTCTTTCTACACCCCTGAAAAATGGGTGGCGCTTTGGAATCGATGGAATTTCAAGTATCGCAATAGTAGCAGCAAGTACATTTCAATACCGACAGGACGCAAACACTATTTTGGTGAGCTATACAGTCGCGATGCGTTTTTTCCAACAGAGCCGGGTGAGTTTGAAGGACTTCTGCTTCCAGTGCCCAATGATTTCAAGGTTTATATGGAAGCGCTTTATGGGCCCGATTACATGACGCCACCGCCTTTAGAGGACCGAGAAGTACATGTTGTTTATGAGTTTGATTTAGGAAAGTACTCAAATATCGATAGTGAGGATTTGTAAAAATGAACGTTGCAATTGTAATAGCCGGTGGCGTCGGTTCTCGTATGGGCCAGCAAATCCCCAAGCAGTTTATTAATGTGCGCGATAAGCCTGTTTTAATATATACACTTGAGGCATTCCAGGCGCATCCGCAGGTCGAGGCCATTGAAGTTGTTTGTATCGATGGCTGGGAAGACATTCTCAAAGCATATGCAAAGCAGTTTGGTATTTCTAAATTAAAATGGGTTGTTAAAGGTGGAAAGACTGGTCAGGAGTCTATTCGCAATGGCGTATATGGGCTCGAGGGAATTCTGTCTAATGATGACATTGCTATTATTCACGATGGCGTGAGACCAATGTTGGATTCGGACGTGATCACCGATGTGATTCGTGTTTGCAAAAAATATGGCAACGCTGTTACAAGCCTGCCTTATAACGAACAAATATTTGTTGTTAATCAAGACGATGAATCAACTACAGACAAATTTATTCCGAGAGAGACTCTTCGTCGTGTTTCTACTCCGCAAGCATATCGCTACGGTAATTTATTGGATTCCTATAAGAAGGCTTTTGCTGAGGGTATTGGTATTTACGGTTCGCATTACACCAATACGATGATGGTTGAGCTTGGCGAAACTCTTCATTTTGCTGCTGGTTCGGATAAGAATATTAAGCTAACTACCCCTGAGAACCTCGACACTTTCCGCGCTTATTTAGCCACGTCAGGATGTAGGGATTAAAAGTAGGGTATTTCTGATGAATAGACTCGAATCTAACATATACATCTCAGAGCTGGATTCTGTTTGTAGCCAAGATCTCCCATGGGAAAAACTAGCAGGGAAGACCCTTTCTCTTTCTGGCGCTACTGGAATGATAGGTTCATTTCTCATTGACGTTATTATGAGGAAAAATAGAATAAATCACCTTGGTTGCCGCATCCTTGCTATCGGTAGAAGTGAGGAGAAAGCTCGAGCCAGGTTGCCTTATTTTGATAGTGCTTTATTTAAATTTGAGGAGGCGGATGTTACCGAAAGAGGGGTAATGCCGTCAGCTCCTTCAGATTTTGTTATCCACCTTGCTAGCTCTACGCATCCACGTCAATATGCGAGTAACCCTGTCGGCACTATTTCCTCAAATGTTGACGGACTTCATAATTTGCTTGAGTATTCCTCGGAACACGGTGCAAGACTGCTCTTCGCCTCTTCTGTTGAGGTGTATGGAGAAAACCGTGGAGATGTTGAACGATTTGACGAGGGGTATTGTGGATATATTGACTGCAATACTCTTCGTGCCTGCTATACGGAGTCCAAACGTCTTGGCGAGACTATGTGCCAGGCTTATCGTTCACAGAAATCTGTTGAAACTGTTATTGCTCGCATAGCCCGAGTATACGGACCAACTCTACTTCCCGATGATTCTAAGGCGCTCTCTCAGTTTATGCATAAAGCGCTTTGTCACCAAAATGTGGTGCTTAAGAGTAGCGGAACTCAACACTATTCATATTTACATGTTGCAGATGCTGTTTCCGGATTGCTTTACGCGCTGCTACTTGGTGTAGATGGCGCAGCATATAACCTTGCTGACCCCTCATCGGATGTCACCTTACGTGATCTGGCAATGATGGTTGCTTCAGCCGGAGACGTTGAAGTTGTTTTTGATTTGCCAGATGCTGAGGAAGCAGCGGGTTACTCAAAAGCTTCGATCGCACTCATGGACGGTAGCAAAATGAGAGAACTTGGATGGATCCCATGTAAGGGAATAAAAGATGGTGTGGCTGAGACGCTTTCCGTTCTTCAAAACTTGGAGGCGGAATGAGGAGCGCAAAGCTCGATATACAATCTAATCTAAATGGAGATGACAAAGATCCTCTTGTTTCGATTGTTGTTCCCGTCTTTAATGCCCCGGTTAAAGCGCTTGAGAGATGCCTCTTGTCGTTATTTAATCAAAGTTATTCCAATGTTGAATTCATTATCGTTGATGATGGAAGCGATGATGAGTGTTTAGCCGTTGAGCAGAGACTTGTATCGGCGGAGGCTCGTGCGCGAATTGTTAAGGGGGGTCATAAAGGCGTATCACACGCTAGAAATATCGGAATCCGCGAAGCTCAGGGCGAATGGGTTGCTTTTTCTGATTCTGACGATGAATTGGATCCTTTGTTTATTAATCAGGCTCTCCAGATTGCATTGGGAGAGAATGTCGATCTTGTCTCTGGTGGCGTCGCTTCTCTATATCTCGATGATTCTCCGACCGACGGCTGCGATGTGCTTGATTATTGCGTCCTTGATGAGTCTTGTGAATTAATGGCAGCACAACTTCAAATGCTTGGAAATGTTAAGTATAGCTTCGAATCTTTGCCTGATTTTAAGGGTCGTGGACCTGTTGCAAAGCTTTATCGTGCTGATATTCTTGAGACCTTGCGTTTTGATGAGGGTATTCCCATCGGTGAAGATACGGTCTTTAATTTCCGGTTTATTGAGAAATGCAAATCGATGGCAATTGCTTCTAATGTCTGGTATTGGTATTACCAATACAAGGGGTCTGCTGTTCATTCGATTGAGGTTGATCCATGGGAGCGCTCCATTACGGGAATCATGTCAACATGTTCATTAGAAGATGAACAGGTGCCATTTATTTCACGATGTGCTTTTTTAACCACCCAAGGTATTGAGAATTTTGTTCGAAACTCAGGTCTGATTGGGGCAAAAAAATCGAGTGTGCGGCTTCTTTCCTTTGCTTCCGATCAGGGGTGTTTTTCTGAGCATTGTTTCGAAGGTTACTGTCTTTCTCTCTGGCTTCAAGTATTCACGATTCTTTGTAAAAAAGGTTTCTTTACCTTTGCCTATCTATTTTGGGGATTAAGAACTGTAGTCAAAGACCACCTAGCGGGGAAAGTTCTAATTGATAAGGACACGCATTAATGAGTGATATTGGAATAAATGGAAAAACAGGCAATGCTGCCTCCGTTATTGGATGCATGAGCATAGGGGAGTTTGTATTCTACCTTGCTTACGCCTTGTATTTTTTCAGCTGCATTCTCGATCGAACGACATTCGTTGAATTTCTCTTTATTCCGGTTTCACTTTTGTCAAATATTCTCAGCCTGGCAATTCTTTGCCTTTTGATTTTTAAATTTATTCTTCAAAAGGCTTCTGTAAATGGCTGGCTAATGGCAGCACTTGTCGTTCTTGTTGGCTTTGTTTCATGGAGGAATTCGCAGGAAGGATGGTTATTTTGGCTTGCTCTCTTTATTGTCTGCTCTGAGGGCGTCAAATTGAATAAACTTGCGTTTATTTCACTTGTCCTGTCGATCATGATTCTAGTCATTGCGCCATTGTTTGCTGTCTCGGGTATTATTGAAAATTTAATTCTAATTCGCTCAGGTATTGCTCGTCAGTCGTTGGGCTTTACTCACCCTAATATTTTCGGCATGTATGTTATTCTCGCATGCACATCAATTTCTGTTCTGCGATTTGGAAAAACCCCTTTGTTCCAATCAATGCTGCTTATATCTGCTGCCATTCTAATTTTGGTTGTGTCGGATTCAAGATCAACAGCAATTCTTGCTGTTTTCCAAGTTTTACTATTGTTTGTTTTCTACAAAGTGGAAAACAAACGTTTAAGAAGAATCATTTCGATAGGTTTTGTTATCGCCGTTGTTTTGATTGTTTTCATTAGCTTTTATTTTATGGTTAACTATAACCCAGCTCGCTCAATAGATTCAGTTTTGAATAACCTTTTATCGGGAAGATTGAGATTGGCTCATGGCTATTATCAGATGAAGGGTCTCTCGCTATTTGGTACAAATTATATTGATAGTCCTGTAATCTATTGGGAAAATGGAAAACCGTACCATTTCGTCGTTGATAACGCGTACTGCCATTTGATTTTGCGTTACGGTATTATTCCGTCTGCGTTATTTTTAATTGGACTATTTTCACTTTTAATTAAAATGGTTCGCCAAAATCAATGGGACTCACTCTTGTTCGGTATTGTTTTAATGTCGGTATACGGTCTTACCGAAACTTTGGGTGTTCGCATCGAATGTAATTATTTTCTTTTTGCAATCGGACCCGAGCTTCTCTTTTCTCTATCCAAAGTCGATAAGAGGGAAGTCGGTTTTCAAAAATATGCTGGAGTGCCGCATGAGTAGTATCGTGACGCGAAAAACCGATGTGATATGGAATTACATTGGGACAATAGTTTCGATGGCAAGTGGTTTCATCCTTCTTCCGTTGCTTATACGCTTTCTCTCTGATGAGGAATTGGGACTTTGGTATGTCTACATTGCTCTCTCTAATTTCGCCATGCTCTTTGAGTTTGGTTTTAATCCAACGTTTGCGCGAAATATCGTATATGTAGTGAGTGGTGCCCGCCGTCTTTCCGTTAAGGGGTGTGATAAGGAATCAGTTGAAGATGGCATCGATTGGCATCTTTTGAACACGGTAATTAAGGCTTCCAAAGTTATATACGCGATTCTTGCGGTCGCTGTGTTGCTTCTGCTTTCTACGGCTGGCTCAGCTTATATTTTCTTTGTTGCTTCGAATATGAATCCTGCTGACATTTGGCTTTCATGGGCACTCTTCTGTGTTTCAATTTTCCTTAATCTCTACTTTCTTTGGTCGATCACGGTATTAAGAGGATACGGAGATATTGCTGGAGAAAAAAAGGCGGTCGTAATTGGTAGAGTAGGACAGCTCTTTATCAGTGGCGTTTTGCTCGTTGCGGGCTTTGGGCTTGTTGGCGCATCTATTGGGTTTCTTATGAATGCTGTGCTTCTTAGGGTTTCTGCCTTAATTATGCTTAGGAAACATCGAGAGATCGAAGATGGACGACGTTCGGATAAGTTGTCGGTAAACTTCTCTTCAATTCAGGATATTTTTTCGACCATTTTCCATGTCGCATGGCGTGATGGCTTGGTTCAGCTTTCTCTTTATGCTTCCACTCAAGCCATGAGTATTTTGAGTTCCATATTTCTTGGCCTATCCGAGACGGGCACCTATTCTATTCTGTTGCAGTTTGCAAATGCAATTTATAATTTTGCATCTACGTATCCAAAGTCTTTTTATCCTGCGATGCAGTCAGCTTATGCGGAGGGTGAATCTGGTAAACAGAGGAAATTTGTATCGACTGGGATTGTAGGTTACTGGATGCTGTTTATGCTTGGAACCGCTGGGGTCTGTGTTGTTATTTTTCCTCTCTTGCCATTATTCAAGCCTGGCATCGATATTGACTATGCTTTGTTTCTTGTAATGTGTTTGTATGTGGGGCTTCTTCAGCAGCATTCTATTTTTTGCAATTACATTATCAGCATGAACGAGATTCCTTATATGTGGGGATATATTATTGCATCCATTATTGGCTGCGCTCTTGTGTGTCTGTTTTCTGGTCTTTTTGGTATGGGGGCTTGGGGCATCATATTGGGCCAGGGAATTTCCCAGCTAGCCTATAACAATTGGAAATGGCCTGTGTACCTATGCAAGAAACTGGGAAGCTCTTATCACGAGATTATCAAAGAGGGCGTTCAATTGTGGATTACTAAATTTGTTAGCCGTTTTAGTAGATCGCGGGCATAGCGAAACTCTATTAAATTCAGTCCGGCTTTTGCCATCTTCATATTTTATTTCACTCTATTTGCATGAATGGGTTGGGCATCGGCGAAGGTCGGTGCCCTGCTTTTTTCGAACAGAAACGTCGACTCAACTGTTGTAAATAATGGGGATGCAGATCTGTTCTAGCATCCCCATTAATTAAGGTACCGTCAAGATTCTTTCGCAAATTGATTTAGCCGTCTCCGGCCCCGTCCTCTTCTAGCCCTCCGCCTTTCCCCTCAGCTCGTCCATCTCCTCCAGCTTCGACATGTCCAAGTACCTCCTCTTGCCCCACTCGTGCTCCACTATGTACTTCAGCCTCGCCGTCACCAACATCAGAGCCGAATTGCCGTCTGGGAAGGTCCCAACGACCCTCGTCCTCCTCCTGATCTCGCGGTTGATGCGCTCGATCCCGTTGTTCGTCCTGATCCGGCGCCAGTGCTCCGGTGGGAATTCCGTGTAGGCAAGCGTCTCGGCGAACCCGTCGCGCACCGTCCTCGCGGCCGCCCCGAGCCTCATCGATTCCAGCTCCTCCGCCACCTCCTCGGCTTTTCTGGCGCATGCCTCGCGCGATTCCTGCGCGTGGATCGCCTTCAGCATGCGCGCCGCGGCCTTCCGCCTGGTCACGGGAACCCTTCCCAGCACGTTGCGGTAGAAATGCACCGTGCAGCGCTGGTAGCGGGCCCCGGGGAACACCTCCTCGAGCGCACCGAGCATCCCCGCGCACTTGTCGCCGGTGACGAGCCGTACGCCGGAGAGCCCGCGTCCCTTGAGCCAGGAGAAGAATTCGCGCCAGGACTCCGCGGACTCGGTGTACCCCTCGGAGCAGCCGATGACCTCCCGGTCGCCGGCGGAGTTGACGCCGATGGCGACCAGCACGGCCACGTTCTCGTAGGACCCTCCCCAGCTGCGCTTGAGGTAGATACCGTCGACGAAGACGTAGGGGTAGCCGCCCTCGAGCGGCCTCTGCCGCCATGTCTCGATGGACGCGAAGGCCCTCTCGTTGAGGTTGGAGACGGTGCCGGAGGACACCGGCGCTCCCCACAGGAGCTCGGAGACGTCCTCGATCCTCCTGGTGGAGACGCCCGCCAGGTACATCTCGACGATGGCCTCCTCGACCGAGGTCTCGCGCCTGCGGTAGCGCTCGATGACGGCCGTCTGGAAGGTCGCCCCGCGGAGCTTCGGCACGCTGAGCTCGACTTCCCCGGCGCCCGTGACGAGCCTCCTCGTGTAGTGGCCGCTGCGGTAGGCCTCCCGGCCCGCCGTCCTCTCGTAGCGCTCGGCCCCGACGAGCTCGGACGCCTCCTCGTCGAGCAGTGCGTTGAGCGTCTCCTCGACGGTCTTCCTCACCAGATTCTTTATGTCGTTGCGCAGCGACTCCTCGTCGACTGATACGATGTTCGCAGACACGGCCCGTGCCCCCTTCGTCGGTGATTTGTTGTTTAGTCGCTAGAAATCATATGACGGGGCGCGGGCCGTGTTCCGCTATGCGGTTGTCAATTTGCGAAAGAAATTATGCGTCACCCTAGAGACCCATATTTGTCGCTGTCGATAAATAGCAGAACGTGTCTTGCATAGCATTCCCAGATATCAATTTTGGTTCTGTCTGGGAGAGGTCTGTCGTAGTATTCGCTATCAATGTGGCTAACCATTTGAATCATCTCTGGTATTTGAATTTCGGGTTTAATTTCTATCTTATGTTTTAAACATATCAAGGATATTTTATTCGTTACGTTGCGAATTCAATCGTTTGACGAGCCTTTCTGCTTTGCGGTTGAGTATTTGCTCGCTTTAACACTGATGTGTATCGCGAAACAGCACCGCCGACATTGTGCTTGGGTGCCGGGCCTCCATATGAGTCCCGTCGCGGATTTTCAGGTTCCAGTCGTGTCTCGCGAACCTCCTGTGCGACCTTCCTGGCGACTTCGGTCTGGAAGTGCCAGGCCTCTCTCCATCGCGGGCCGGGGGGGGGATTCCAACCCCTCTGGGGTTGCCTGTCCGGTTTTGAGCTGAGCCCTGAGTCTTTTGCAATGTTAATGAGAATGAGAGTCAAGTGGCCTCAGCTTTCAGAGAACCTGACTCTCTAATGCTATTTATGCATGCGCAGCGAAGTAGTAAGGTACTCGAGCTTATGTCGAGTTTTATTCGCGTTGGGAGATTGATGGTTAACAAGTTTCGAGAGGGCAGCGACGGTGGGTTTGAAACCTCCGATGTCCTGATCACAGTTTTAACCTCTGCGGTCCTTCCAGTCGCCTCGCGCATCCTTACGCTTGCCTTTGGGGATAATTCCTTGTGGTCTGTCGACCGATTGTTCATTATCTATTTTGCATCATTTTCAGGATGGATATTGAGGAGTTATCTCCAGCTTGTCGTGGAGAGAAACGGAATGAGGGATAAAGGCTATAGGTTTATGGATTCAGATGCGGCGGGGAATGCCATTTGGACGTTTCCCGTTGCTCTTTCTCTATTTTGTTGGAATCTAATACCAAGCTTAATCTCACTTCTTGCTATCTATTGTGCCGCAGCTTTTCTGCTTTGGAAGTATCGGAATGTCTTTTGCATCGACGTAGGAAGAATGGTATTTATCGGGTTGTGTACGCTTCTTTCCGTGCTTTTCGTGGAAGTGTTCTGTGCAGTCTATTTGTCTGATTCGGTATCTGAAATATATCAATTTGTTATCTATACGTTTACGTTGGTTTTTATTATTTCGTTTAATTTTGCGCTTGATCGCTTTCGAATAAAACGCTTCGGTCGCAGGAAATAGGACCCGTGATCTTATAAGGGTATGAGGACAACATGGACACTTCTACAAAAAATCAAACGCTCGTATATCGCTTTGTCGATGTAGATCCCGAAGAAGGCCTGGACGCCAAGGACCTTTCTAAGTTCCTAAGCCAATTTGACAGACTGATAAAAGAGGTCGCAAAAGAGTCGGGCTCCTTAGAAAAAACGACTATAAAAGTGCGTCCCTTTAAAGAAGGCTCTTTTATTACGGAATTCGTGATCCATTGTGTGCCCGGATTGATTGACGCGTTAAACAGTGACGCTATATCTGCAATTAATAATGCCGGCGGTCTTGTGGAGGTTCTATTTGCTATAGCGCACATAATTAAAAAAGTTAAAGGACATATCTCTAAATATAAGCCAACTGACAATGGAACTTTCGTATATGGAGAGGGTTCGGACGCAGTCGTTGTTCCCGTTGAGATCCACGCGCTAGTCCAGTCCCCAGAAATCGCTGAGAGATTTTCTAAGGTTATCACTGGTCCGATGAAAACATTCAAGAGGCCTTCGAGGGAGATTGAGATTAAGATTGCCGGTAGTAAGGCTTCAGAGGATGCTATTTCTTTTTCTTCAAGCGAGGCGACTTATTTTGACAGCTATAAAGACGAAGCTTTAAAGGCAACGCAGGAAGAGACGGTTGAGTATTCGTCCCACAATATCTGGGTTCGACCGTTATTTGGTTCCTACGGTGGAGATGTTTCCGGATATACATTTGAGTCGGGCTACGAGGACGAGCAACGAACATACAATAAGGTTCAAATAGACGACCATGATTTTCTCGAACGTGTGCGAGATGGTGAGTATCGCTTAAATAGTGGAGACCTAATGCGTGTCGATATGACCATTAAAGAGGTCATTAATTTGAGGACGCAAAAAGTCCGAACCGCCGCATGCCATATAACTAAAGTTAGAGATTACCGTCCGATGAAAAGATGTGAACAGCTGACCTTTGCTGATTTTGTTGATGGGGAAAATAATGACTGACGTGCCGAATCAGGCAAATCGATTTGCCCGGACATTGAATGTAATTCTGCATCTGCCGCAATAGCGACGAAAACAGGTTACTATGTTGGTAGTGATACAGTCATCGTTGACTCTAAGCGAGGCGATGACAAAGGAGGGTCGTTGTTCGGTTGTTGCCGGCAACGGCTCTTTGATTTTAGGAGTTACTTTGGCGATGGAATTATAGACTTTCGCTCAACTTATCGAACTTCTAGAGAGTCATGGCGTTCTAACTGATGCCGCTGCGCTAGATTGCCTGAGACGCGAAATGAATATTTGCTCGTCGGAGTACTGCTGAATATTGGGCCACCTGTGCGGTTCGAATTTTCAAGTGTCGAGCAGCTTTTGTCTTCGATGAAGTCTTGTAATTCTAGCAAAAACCAAACATATGTTCTATACTTATGGAAGTAGAATTGTTTGGAGGCGTTAGATGGAAGTCGGAAGAGATGACATTGTAGACAGCGTTGTACGTCTGATAAATGGGGTGGGGCGTAGCCCATATTTATTCGTCGGCTCGGGCTTTTCCCGTAGATACATGGGTACCGACGATTGGGTTGGCTTGTTAAGGCACCTCTGTTCCCGTCTTTCCGATGATCCCTTTCGGTTTGACTCGTACCTGGCACGTTGTCCAGATGAGTCTGACAATAGCGCATTGCCCTCTGCCGCGACGATGCTTGATAAGGATATGCGCATAGCTGTTCTTGAGGACCCTCGATTCGCTTCTTTTAGAGACGATCATGCAGAGGACATTCGTCAGCGCAAATCTGTTTTAAAGATTATGGCGGCCGAGAGGTTATCTTCGTTCAAACCTGACCATATGACGCATGAACTTGATATCTTGAGAGAGGTCGGCAGGCGGCGTATCTCTGGAGTCATTACAACCAACTATGACTGTCTACTGGAGTCACTGTTTCCAGAGTTTAAAGTTTTTGTAGGTCAGGATGATCTTGTCTTTCATAGAACTTTTGAAATGGGAGAGATCTATAAGATCCATGGGTCTATGGATAATCCTGAATCTATGGTTCTTGAGGAGGCAGATTACGCAAAACTCGCCGAAACCCAGGATTACTTGGCAGCCAAGTTGCTAACTATTTTTATGGAATACCCAATTATTTTTATCGGCTATTCCCTTAATGACCCCGATATCCAAGCTATCCTCATGTCGATTTCACGCTGCCTCGGTTCAAATAATCTCGCATTGCTCAAAGAGCGTTTTATTTTTCTAACTAGGGGCGAAAACGCAACCTCGACACATTCGATTACATTTCCGAGTATCGGCGAGATAAGCATGACCGAGATTAGGACGAATGATTTTGGCGCAGTGTATGAAGCAATTGGACATTCCAAATGCTCCTTCTCGCCCAGGATCATTCGTGAGCTGCGCAGGAGCATCTACGCCCTGGCAGATAAGGGCGAGCCAAATGATTCTCTGGTAGTCGAAGCGAGTTTTAGCGACCTCGAGAGACTTCCGGAGGGACAGCATCTTGTGCTGGGCATCGGTGTCGCAAATGCATCTTTGGGCCACGGTCATATGGTCAAAGCCGAGCTTTTATATCGCGATGTCGTATTCGATGATGAACATGTCGCTCCCAAACTTGCCGTCGAGGAATATCTTCCTGCGCTGCTTGCTTCCAACTCGGGTGGTTTGCCCATGTACAAGTATTTAAGCGCATATTCTGGGGAAGTCCTTAACCCGAGGATATTAAAGGAATTAGATGAGAAAAGAGATCTGGACGCTTTTCTTAACAACAGCCTGCGAAAGGCAAAAGATAGCTATCATCTGTCGGGAATTAGACACTCGGTTAAGTCTGTTATAGCTAACGAAGGCTTTAAGGAAGCATTTAAAAAGTTAGTTTTACTTGAGGAGGATGAGCTCGATTTAAGTGAGTTGCTCGAGTATCTGAGGGCGCTCATCACGGACGATCGCAAGATAATCCACGGTAATAGCGAGCTAAAACGGCTTATTAGAATGTATGATTTCCTTAAGTACAAGAAGGCCTTCGACATATCGGCTACTAGTGAGTAATCCCACCTAGCGTCTATGAAGAAGGCCGTCTTTGTAAACTATGGCATCTGAGCGTATAGTGCGAACACCACGTGCAAATGCATACTTAATATAACGCTTTCTGCTTGAAATCACAATGGTGTCTGTTTCGACCTGCCAATCAAGGGAAGATGGTGTAGAGTATCTTCCTGCAATGCAAAAGCTCTTTGGGAGCTTTAAGGGTGACGCTTTCAAACTGAGAGTGTTGCCCTTTTTTCATGTATGCAATGCCTGATATGCTGGCCAGACATCGTTTGATTTGGTTGAAAATCATGTGTGTCTTGATTTGAATTACATGATTGTCGCTTGCCTCAAATTTGCAGCTTTGACTTACGGATTGATAATCAGTAGCCTATCTAAAAAGCGGTATTGACGAGGGTAACCTACGGGTCCCGCGTCCAGAGGAAAGGCGGCTGTCCTTCTTGGGATGGCTGCCTTCCCTCTTTTTAGGAACCGCGATGGCGGCTGACCGGGAGACCTACCGCGGCGACCTCTCTGGCGTCCCTGAAGATCTGCATGGCCCCCTTGTCTTCTTTGGACTTTCATGAGATAGAAACGACTGGGGTTGGGAACAAGATGGATGCGCTTCTTAGTTACATAGCTGCTTTTTAAGAGCTACTCCCTAAAAGTGAAGATAATTTCTACTTGTGGCAGAGCCTGTAGACAAACAAGGGATATCGGCTAAATTAAAGTTAATTGCGGTGGAAGCCTTCGGGCGATACCTGAAGAGGGTTGATGCGTCGGCTCTCTTTTTTGTTTTGATGTAAGATTCGGCCTGTCAAAACTTACATCTCAATTGAGAATAGGCGAAATTGCGTGCGATTTTCTGCTTGTATGCAACTTTGCTGGCGTGTTGTTGGTAAGTCTAAGTTCGCAACGGGTTCTTGGCAGAGGATTGACCGGGATTGTGAATTGCGACTCTTTGAGGCTCGGCACCGAGGCCTTCCTGGAAAAGTCCGCGAGGCTGCCGCTCAGGTCAAGTTTTGCATGGCCGTATTCTTCGATTATGCAGCCAGTGTGATTCTTGTCTGGTAAAACTGGCTGCGAAGTGATTATCGCTAGACATGTCTCAAGTGGCTCATTAGTTTCCACGCGTTTCTCTATCATGCAATCGCTACGTAATGCGGTCGCTCCGCATGGGTATCATGGTGAAAGCGATTTCAATGACAGGGGTGGCGCGCGTGGTAAAGATGAAAGATGTTGCCGAGTTGGCGGGCGTTTCGAGCGCCGCCGTCTCGCGCTACCTCAACGGTGGATATATCTCGGCGGACAAGGCCGAGCGCATTAAGCAGGCGATTGAGCTGACCGGATACGTGCGATCCAGCCAGGCTCGCGCGCTGCGAACCGGCTCCACCAAGCTCATCGGCGTCATCGTGCCCAAGATCAACTCGGAATCCGTGAGCCGCATTACCGCCGGCATTGGCCAGGTGCTCGGTCGCCGTGGCTACCAGATGCTGCTTGCCAATACCGATAATTCGGCCGATCGCGAGCTCGAATACCTTGATTTATTCCAAAACCATCCGGTTGACGGCATTGTGCTGGTGGCAACTATGATCACCGACGAGCATCGCCGGGCGATTGAGTCGTGCCGCGTGCCCATCGTGCTGATCGGCCAGCATGTCGAGGGCGCGGCGTGCGTCTATCATGACGATTACGAGGCCGCCTTTGAGCTGGGTCATGCGCTTGCGGGTCGCGTGGACGGTAAGATCGCCTACATTGGAGTTTCCGAGGAGGACCGCGCTGCCGGTTATGACCGCCGTCGCGGTTTTGAGGCCGGCCTGCGCGCCGCGGGCAACCCGCTCGATGCCGCCTTGATTCGCCTGGGCTCGTTTACGCTCGACTCGGGCTATGGTGCGGCGCGTGAACTGCTTTCCGTCGCTCCCGATGTTTCGTTTATCGCCTGCGCGACCGACACCATGGCGGCGGGCGCGCTACGTGCCATTGATGAGGTTCGCGGTATGGGCGAGGGCATACACCGCGTGAGCGGTTTTGGCGACAACGCGTTTTTGCGCGCGCTGACGGGCGGCATTCCCACTGTGCATTATGGGTATCTGACCAGTGGCGTCGAGGCGACCAATATGTTGCTTAACACGCTCGATGGCGTGGAGGGGGAGAGCGGTCTCAAGACGCTCAAGCTCGGCCATCAGCTGATGAATGTCTAGACTTTGGGCGCGTCTTCCGGCCTCCGACCCCCTGTTTTTGCCTCAAAACTACCTTTCACCGTCAAATAACGACCGTTTACCGCTATATGAAAACGATTACATACATATGAAACTGAAAACGATTACAGTGTAAGTGTCAAAGATGGCCGGGTGCACATGCGCCCGTTGGAGGAAAGGGACATCATGGACTACCGCAAATCAGCCCAAGAGGTGCTCGACAACATCGGAGGCGCCGGCAACGTCGTGTCTGCCGCGCACTGCGCTACGCGTCTGCGTCTGGTGATTGCCGACAACGCTAAGGTCGACAAGGAGGCTATCGAGAACATCGACGGCGCCAAGGGCGTCTTTGAGGCTCAGGGCCAGCTCCAGATTATTTTTGGCACCGGCACCGTTAACAAGGTCTACGACGAGTTCATCGCGCTCAGCGGCATCGAGGCTGCCACCAAGGCCGAGGTCAAGGAGGCCGCGGCTCAGCAGCAGAACGTCTTTATGCGCGCCATTAAGGTGCTCGGCGATATCTTCGTCCCCATTATCCCCGCCATCGTGGCCTCGGGCCTGCTATTGGGAATCATGAGCGCCCTCAACTTTATGGCCTCCAACGGCTTTATCGCGCTCGATACCAATAACTTTATCTACAAGATCGCCGATCTGGTCTCGGGCACGTCCTTTGGCTTCCTGCAGATCCTGATTGGTTACTCCGCTGCTAAGGCCTTCGGCGCCAACCCGTACCTGGGTGCTGTCGTCGGTGGCGCATTCATCAACTCCTCGCTGCAGAGCGCCTACACGGTTGCCTCCGAGGGCGTGCAGACCATGGTTACCGTCATTCCCGGCGTGTACAGCTTTGAGTGGGTCGGCTATCAGGGCCACGTTATCCCCATCGTTATCGCCTGCGCCATTCTGGCCTTCCTCGAGAAGCGCCTGCACAAGATCGTTCCCGAGATGTTCGACCTCTTTGTGACCCCGCTTGTCTCTGTGTTCGTGACCGTACTCGTGACCCTCGTTGCCGTCGGCCCCATCTTTGTCTGGGCCGAGAACGCCGTCCTCGGTCTGATCCAAGCCCTGCTCACCCTGCCCTTTGGTGTCGGTTCCTTTATTGTCGGCCTGTTCTATGCGCCTACGGTCGTCACCGGTATCCACCAGATGTACACCGCCATCGACCTGGGCCAGCTTGCTCAGTATGGCGTGACCTATTGGCTGCCCATCGCCAGTGCCGCCAACATCGCTCAGGGTGGCGCCGCCCTCGCCGTTGCCTTTAAGACCCGCGATGCCAAGATCAAGGGCCTTGCTCTTCCTTCGGCTCTGTCCGCCTTCATGGGCATTACCGAGCCTGCCATCTTTGGTGTGAACCTGCGCTTCTTTAAGCCCTTCATCGCCGGTTGCATCGGCGGTGGCTGCGGTGCCCTGGTCTGCGCGCTCACTTCGCTGGCTGCCTCCGGCACGGGCGTTACCGGTATCTTCGGTATCCTGCTGTGCCTGGCCCAACCCGTGCAGTACGCGATCATGTTTGCGGTCGCCGCGCTGGTTTCCTTTGCTGTCTCGTTTGTCCTGTACAAGGACGAGCCCAAGGCTTCCGAGCAGGCCTAAGATCTTTTGATTGAGGGGTGCCCGCGGGTTGTTTGCTCGCGGGCGTTTCCCGTATCTGGTGCCGATCTCTGGTGCCTTGTAACTTTCGATCCGTTAGGACTCTGATATGTCTAATGCACTTGGTCGCGACCTTGCAAAGCTGGTTGCCGCTGTTGACGCCGCTGCCTCTGAGCGCGGTCATGGCGCATATGGCCAGCGCTTCCATATTATGCCGCCGGCGGGTTGGCTCAACGACCCCAACGGTCTTTGCCAAGCGGGTGGGGTGTTCCACGCTTATTTTCAATATGCGCCGTTTGATGTCGAGGGTGGCGTTAAGGTCTGGGGTCATGCGACGAGCCGCGACCTTATGACGTGGGATTACGTTGGTGCCCCACTGCTGCCCGACGAGCCGTTCGATTGCCATGGCGTGTATTCGGGCTCCGCGCTTGCCGAGGACGACCGCATTCGCGTACTGTACACAGGCAACGTTAAGCTTCCCGATGCAGACGGCACGTACGACTACGTCAACACCGGTCGTCGCGCCGATACCGTGTATGTCGAGAGCGCAGATGGACAGACGTTTAGCCAAAAGCGCGTGGTGCTGGCGTCCGATGATTATCCCGAGGATTTGACCTGCCACGTGCGCGATCCCAAGGTGTGGCGCGATGACGATGGGCGTTACCACATGGTGCTGGGCGCGCGTCGCCGCGTGGACGGGCCGCATGTCGATAGTCGATTTTGTGTGATGCACGGCGAGGGTGCCGGGCGCGATGTGGGCGAGATCTTGGTGTATGGCTCGGCCGACATGCTGAGCTGGGAGCTCGAGAGCCGTGTGTCTACGCCCGAGCGTTTTGGCTTTATGTGGGAGTGCCCGGGATACCTTGAGCTCGAGGCGGATGGCGGTGTACCGGCGAAGTGGCTGTCCTTCTCTCCCCAGGGGCTCGAAGGCGGTCGTTGGGACCGCGGCAACGTATACGCTGCTGGCTACATGCCTGTAACAGGCGACATTACCGGCGGCGACGGTGCCTATGAGCTGGGCGAGTTCCGCCTGTGGGACGCCGGTTTTGACTTCTATGCTCCGCAGGAGTTCACGGCCGAGGACGGTCGCCACATGCTGATCGGCTGGATGGGCATGCCCGATGAGCCGACCTATGGCAACGCGCCCACCGTGGTGTGCGGCTGGCAGCACTGCATGACGGTGCCGCGTGAGCTTACAGCCGGTGCCGGAGGCGTGGTGCTGCAGCAGCCGGCGCGCGAGATCGAGCACCATTATGCCTCGGTGCGTGTGGGGGAGGGCTCGCTGGAGGTTGCCGACGATACCTGCTTTGACGTTATTGTTGACGGTGTCGACAGCGCTTTTAGCGCGACCGTTGACGGCGAGCTGAAGTTGGCGTTTGTGCCCGTCGAAGGCGAACTGCCCGCGCACTTTGAGATGCGATTTACCGATGAGGGTCGCGCTTCTGCCGGCTGCGGTCGTACCGTTCGCTGGGAGCCAGTCGACGAGGTCCGTAACGTGCGCGTTGTTGGCGATGTCTCGTCGGTCGAGGTGTTTGTGAATGATGGCGCGCTCGTGTTTTCGACGCGCATCTATCCCGAGGCCTATGGCGTGACCGTTGACGCTCCGGGTGCGAGCGTTAACTATCACATGCTCATCGTCTAGGAGAATCGTCGCATATCGGCGCTATACTGCAGCCGTTGCCCACGATGCGGGGAACACCCGCATCGTGGGTTTATGTTATGAAGGGACGGTGTCGTATGGGCGTACAGCAGCTAGAAGAGGCCTGGGCTTTGAGGGCCGGCGCCCGTGAGGCGTTGTTGCTTGCGGCCTCGCATGTGCCGGCGGCGTTGTCGCTGTTGGGGATTGTGCGCCCCGGTGACCGCCTGGTTGCGTTTGCCGATGACTTTGCCGATGCGTTTGCGCGCAGCTTTGATGGCTGCGATGTCGCGCTGGTGGGCTCGCCAGCCGTCGAGGCGTTTGTCGCCGCGTCCGAGAACTTTGATGCTTCGCTTGATGCTGAGGGGCCGCACCTATGGTGGTTTGTGAACTCCATCGGCGTGTTTGGTCTGCGTGTGCCTGACCTTCGCGCTCTGAGCCGCTCGGCGCGTGGGGCTCATGCGCTGCTGGTTGTGGACAACACTGTGGCGTCGGCTTTTGGCTGCGATCCACTGCGTTTGGGTGCCGTCCTGTCGCTTGAGGCGCTCGATCGCGTGTGCGCCGGCAAGGCTCCGCGCAAGCTCGTTGCCGCTTCGGTGGCGCGCTCGCAGCTCAAGCGCCATCGTGTGGATGCTGCTGCCGAGTGCGCGCACGTATTGTTTGCAGGCTGCGGTGCGTCGGCGCTCGACCTTTCTGCCGAGGAGACCGACGTGCTGGAGCGTGGGCTTTCCTCGCTTAACGCCCGCATGCAGGCGCATTTCGACCGCGCCCGTGCGCTGGCCGAGTATCTGGCGGCCAACGAGATGGTGCGCAACGTTCGCTATCCCGGGCTGTGCTCGCATCCTGACCATGCGGTTGCAACGGGAATCCTCGAACACGGCTTTGGCCCGGCAGTTGAATTTGACCTTATCAAGCGTAGCGCGGGCGAGCTGTTCGATGCTTTGCCGGGGGAGTTTCGCACATCGCCCGCCGGCGGCGCAACGACGCGCCTTTCGGCTCCACGTGGCAAGCAGGGGAGCACCGTCCGCCTCTTCGCCGGCACCGACAACCCTCTGGTTGTAGCGTCCACCCTAGACAACGCTCTCCGCCAATTAGCTACTCTTTGATGCTGGCGATGAGGTCGTTTGCTTTGGTGGCAATGACGTTGTTGATGTCGGCCTGCAGCTCCTCGTAGACCGCTATGGCTCGCTTGCCGGCGGGAGTGAGCGTGGATCCGCGGGCTCCGTCGCGCTCGATGAGCTTGCAGCCCAGCTGGCCTTCGGCTTCGTTCACAATGCGCCAGGCCTTGGAGTACGCCATGCCCATGCTCTTGGCGGCGCGGTTGAGCGAGTGCTCGCGGGCAATACCCTGCAGCAGCAAGACGCAGCCGTGGCCGAACACGCCCGGCAGATCCTTGTCGCACGCTTGAATTACCAACTTTGCCGTCGTCTTGTACTCCATGTGCTCCACGTCTTCCCGCTAAAGTGTTTGCTGGGCAAACGCAAAGCCTGCGTCAAACCCTCGTGTGCTCTTCTTAAATCATGTATTGTAGCAGTCAAAGTGCGTTAAGATACTTCCCCAGTATTGGGCGCCCAAGGTTGGGCTGGGTCCTACGAGGCCTGCAGCCGACCGGTCGCATGGAAAAAGGAGAAACATGGCTACGTTCTTTCCCGGTGAGTCCCACACGTTTTCGGAGTATCTGCTGGTCCCTGGCTACTCGTCCTCGCAGTGCATCCCCAACAACGTCTCTCTTAAGACGCCGCTAACCCGCTTCAAGCGCGGTGAGAAGCCGGCAATCACCCTGAACATCCCCATGGTTTCCGCCATCATGCAGTCCGTCTCGGGCGTCGACATGGGTGTCGCGCTCGCTACCGAGGGTGGCCTGTCCTTCATCTACGGTTCCCAGAGCGCCGAGTCCGAGGCCGCTATGGTCAAGGCCGTTAAGGATCACAAGGCCGGCTTTGTTCAGTCCGATTCCACGCTGACCCCCGATATGACCATGGAACAGGTCATCGAACTCAAGGAGAAGACCGGTCACTCCACCATGCCGGTTACCGACGACGGCACTCCCAAGGGTAAGCTCCTGGGCATCGTCACCAGCCGTGACTATCGCCCCAGTCGCGATGACCACCAGACGAAGGTCTCCGAGTTCATGACCCCGCGTGAGCAGCTCATCGTGGGCGACAAGAACATTAGCCTCAAGGTTGCCAACGACGTCATCTGGGACAATAAGCTCAACGCCCTGCCGATCGTCGATGACAACGATCACCTCATGGGCATTGTCTTCCGCAAGGACTACGACAGCCACAAGACCAACCCCAACGAGCTGCTCGATAACGACAAGCGCTATATGGTCGGCGCCGGTATCAACACCCGCGACTATGCCGAGCGCGTGCCGCTTCTCATCGAGGCTGGCGCCGATGTCCTGTGCATCGACTCCTCCGAGGGCTTCAGTGAGTGGCAGAAGCGCACCATCGAGTGGATTCGCGCCAACTACGGCGAGGACGTCAAGGTCGGTGCCGGTAACGTCGTCGACGCCGAGGGCTTCCGCTTCTTGGCCGACTGCGGTGCCGACTTCATCAAGGTCGGTATCGGCGGCGGTTCCATCTGCATTACTCGCGAGACCAAGGGTATCGGCCGCGGCCAGGCCACCGCGCTGATCGACGTCTGCCGCGCCCGTGACGAGTACTACGAGGAGACCGGTGTTTACGTGCCCGTGTGCTCCGACGGCGGCATCGTCTACGACTACCACATGACGCTCGCCCTTGCTATGGGTGCCGACTTTATGATGCTGGGTCGCTACTTCGCCCGCTTCGACGAGAGCCCGACCGAGCGCGTCAACGTGAACGGTCAGTACATGAAGGAGTACTGGGGCGAGGGTTCTGCGCGTGCCCGCAACTGGCAGCGCTACGACCTGGGCGGCGCCGCGAAGCTCAGCTTCGTCGAGGGCGTCGACTCCTATGTTCCCTACGCTGGCTCCCTCAAGGACGGCGTGGGCGGCACGCTCTACAAGGTCAAGTCCACGATGTGCAACTGCGGCGCCCTCTCGATCCCCGAGCTCCAGGAAAAGGCACGCCTAACGCTGGTCAGCTCCACCTCCATCGTCGAAGGCGGAGCCCACGATGTAGTCGTGAAGGATTCTCAGCAGTCCGTATCTTATCGATAAGGTAAGAGCCTCATATAAAGGTTGAGTTTCAACCACGTTATTTAGATAAAGCGAGATGCCTGCAAGTCGCAGGCATCTCGCTTGTTGTATTTGCTATCATCAGTCAAGTTAACCTTAGGGTCGGTCGGCTTAGCTTTGTTTGCTACAAGTTCCGCACGCAAAGAAGAGCACTTAATGTGCTCTTCGTCTTGCGCAGGACTGTCCGCAGTAGCGAATAAAGCTAAGCCGACCGACCCCAGCTAAGATTAAAGGAGCTGATATGTGCGATTGCACAGATCATAAGGATGAGATCCCTGCCTACGACGCGCAGGCCATTGAGTCCAAGTGGATGAAGGCCTGGGAGGACTCCAACCTCTTTGCCGTCGACACCGACGACAGCAAGCCCAAGAAGTATGTGCTCGAGATGTTCCCGTATCCGTCGGGCGACCTGCACATGGGCCACGCGCGCAACTATACCATCGGCGATGCCATGGCCCGTCAGGCCCGTATGCGCGGCTACGACGTGCTGCATCCCATCGGCTTTGACGCCTTTGGCCTGCCCGCCGAGAACGCCGCCATCAAGCACAACACGCAGGCTGCCGCCTGGACGTATAAGAACATGGACCAGGCGCTCGCCACGATGAAGCGAATGGGCTTCTCCTACGATCTGGATCGCATGGTCAAGACCTGCAGCCCCGACTACTACCGCTGGGGCCAGTGGATCTTTGAGAAGATGTGGGAAAAGGGCCTGGTCTATCGTAAGAAGAACCCGGTCAACTGGTGCCCCACTTGTAAGACCGTTCTGGCCAACGAGCAGGTTACCGAGGGTAAGTGCTGGCGCTGCGGTACCGAGCCCGAGAAGCGCGACCTTGAGCAGTGGTACTTCAAGATCACCGAGTACTCCCAGGAGCTGCTCGACGACCTGGAGAAGCTCCCCGGCTGGCCCGAGCGCGTCAAGCAGATGCAGGCCAACTGGATCGGTCGCTCCGAGGGCGCCGAGGTCGACTTTACCCTGTGCGACCAGGATGGCGAGCCCATTGAGGGCGACGAGGGCAAGATTACCGTCTTCACCACGCGTGCCGACACCCTCTTTGGCGTCTCCTTCTTTGTTCTGGCTCCCGAGTACGCTCGTCTGCACGAGCTCGTCGAGGGCACGGAGTACGAGGAGGCCGTCACCAAGATCGTCGAGGACTCCAAGCATATCTCTGCCGTCGAGCGTGCCCAGGGAACCCTCGAGAAGCATGGTGCCTTTACGGGCCGCTACGTGGTGAACCCCGTCAACGGCGAGAAGGTCCCCGTGTGGGTTGCCGATTATGTCGTTGCCGACTATGGCACCGGCGCCGTCATGGCCGTTCCCTGCGGCGACCAGCGCGACTTTGAGTTTGCCCGCAAGTACGACCTGCCGATCGTGCCGATCATCCTGGACGATGACGATCGCGCTGCCGTCGAGGCCAGCGGCGAGACCATCGATACCTTCCATGCCGAGACCGTCGACTGGGATTGCGCTCACGCTGCCGAGGGCACGCTCGTCCAGTCGGGCAAGTACACTGGTATGCGCGGCGGCAAGCACTCCGAGGGCGAGGCTGCCATCGTGGCCGACCTCGAGGCCATGGGCTGCGGTCGTCGCAAGGTCGAGTTCCGCCTGCGCGACTGGCTCATTTCCCGCCAGCGCTATTGGGGCAACCCCATCCCGGCTATCCATTGCGAGCACTGCGGCATTGTGCCCGTGCCCGAGGACCAGCTGCCGGTGACGCTGCCCGAGAACCTGGACCTGGGCGCCGGCGAAACCCTTGCCGAGTGCAAGGAGTTCTACGAGACCACCTGCCCGGTCTGCGGCCGCCCGGCCAAGCGCGAGACCGATACCATGGACACCTTCACCTGCTCCAGCTGGTATTACCTGCGCTATACCGATCCGCACAACACCGACCTGCCCTTCTCCCGAGAGGCCGCTGACCGTTGGATGCCCGTCGATAACTACATCGGCGGCATCGAGCACGCCATTCTGCACCTGCTCTACAGTCGCTTCTTTACCAAGGCGCTGCGCGACCTGGGCCTGCTGAGCGTGGATGAGCCCTTCACCAACCTGCTGTGCCAGGGCATGGTCAAGGACGAGAACGGCGACACCATGTCCAAGTCCAAGGGCAATGTCGTGCCCCCGAGCTCGGTCATCGAGCCCTACGGCGCCGACACCATGCGTTTGGCGATCCTGTTTATCGCCCCGCCCGAGAAGGACTTCGACTGGGATCCCAAGGCCGTTGAGGGCGCCAACCGCTTCATCAAGCGCGCCTGGCGTATCGTTTGGCGGCTCGTCCAGTCCGGTGACGCCAACGTGGCCTTCGACAAGTCCGCGCTCGACGAGGTCGCGATGAAACTCTATCGTGAGCGTCACCGCACCATCGCCAAGTGCACCGAGGACTTCGATCGCGGCCAGTTTAACACCGCGATCTCGGCCGTCATGGAGCTCGTCAACGCGGCGAGCGCCTACCTCAATGCCACCGAGAGCGCTTCCCGTGACAAGGCGCTGTGCTACGGCGTGGCTAAGGATATCGTGAGCGTCCTCGCCCCCATCTGCCCGTTCTGGGCCGATGAGCTGTGGCACGAGGCGCTCGGCTGCGAGGGCAATGCCTACACCGCCGCCTGGCCTGAGTTTGACCTGGCCGAGTCCATCGAGGACACGGTGCAGATCGTCGTCCAGGTACTCGGCAAGGTCCGTGGCCGCATTGACGTGGCCCGCGATGCCTCCAACGAGGAAATGCAGGCTGCCGCCGAGGCCGCTGTCGCTAAGTGGACCGAGGGCAAGACGGTCGTCAAGGCCATCTGCGTGCCCGGCAAGCTCGTCAACCTGGTGGTCAAGTAAGCACTGCGCGCTTAGCTGACGCATAAAAGACGAGGGGCGATCCGGTTGGGTCGTCCCTCGTTTTGGTTATGGACACTTGCCGCAACACCCAATTATCCATTTCTTGTGGAGAACCTGTGCTCCCGCTGACCTGCAGGTTCGTACTGTGCTTGCACGTTTCCGCAGCTATTGGTATAGTTTGCTTGCAAATGAAGTTGTAATTGAAAGAAGTGGGGTTTCGGCCCCGCTTCTTTTTTGTATGGATGGAGGTGCCGCAATGGTCAAGACCAAGAACGAGCAGGCGATCATCGACGCGCTCGAGGCCGTCGCTCCCCAGCACGATATCGACATCGTCGACGTCGAGCTCGTGGGTGCCACCAAGGCCCCCTGCGTGCGCGTGCGTATCGAGGGTGCCGAGGGTCAGAGCCTGTCGCTCAACGACGTCACGGCCAACACCAAGTGGGTCGGCGATGTGATTGAGGAGCTCGACCCCATCTCTTCGAGCTATACGCTCGAGGTGTCGAGCCCGGGTATGGCGCGCCCGCTGCGCCGCCCGAGTGACTTTGCCCGCTTTGTGGGCGAGAACTGCGAGCTCACCTCCACCGCCACCGAGGGCCGTCGCAAGTACGCCGGCAAGATTGCCGCCGCCACCGAGGCCGACGTGACCCTCGAGCTCGAGGACGGCGAGTCCGTTACCCTCGATTTCTCTGATGTTAAAAAGTGCAAATTGAAGCCCACCTACGACTTCAAGCCCGCGAAGGAAGGAAAGTAAGATGGCAGCATCCGACATGATGTCCGCCCTGATGGAGCTTTGCCAGGAGAAGCACATCGACCAGCTCTACCTGATCGACCGCCTGGAGCAGTCGCTCGCCAAGAGCTATGCCGAGATTCTGCATCTTGAGTGGGGCGCCAAGGTGACCATCGACCGCACCACCGGCAAGATCTACGTCTACCGCCTTGAGCCGATCGACGATTCCATGGACGAGGAGGGCAACTTCACCGAGTTCGAGGAGATCGACGTCACTCCCAAGAACACGAGCCGCATCGCTGCCCAGCACGCCAAGGCCGAGATTAACGCCATTGTGCGTAACTCCGCCCGCGAGCAGATCTACGAGGAGTTCTCCGGCCGCATCGGTGACCTCATCAGCGGTACCGTGCTGCAGTCCACGCCCGACTTCACGATCGTCAAGATCCGCGAGGGCGTCGAGGCCGAGCTTCCGCACTTCGACCAGCGTCGTTACGAGAACGAGCGCAACGAGCGTCCGATGGGCGAGCGCTACCTGCACAACCAGCACATCAAGGCCGTGATCATCGACGTTCGCGACCCCAACTCCAACCTGCAGCCGGTTCGCGGCGAGCACAGCCGTCCGCCGATTGTCATCTCCCGTACCCACCCCGAGCTCATGCGTCGTCTGTTTGAGCAGGAGGTGCCCGAGATCTATGAGGGCACCGTCCAGATCAAGTCGATCGCCCGCGAGCCCGGCCAGCGCTCCAAGGTCGCCGTCCACTCGCTTGACGATCGTCTGGATCCCGTGGGCGCCTGCGTCGGCCCCAAGGGCAGCCGTGTTCGCGCTGTCGTGGGCGAGCTCCGTGGCGAGCGCGTCGACGTCATCCTGTGGGATGCCGATCCTGCCGTCTATGTCGCCAACGCCCTGTCGCCCGCTAAGGTCACCCGCGTCCTCATCGACGAGGAGAAGGCCTACGCCGGCGTCATCGTGCCCGACGACCAGCTGTCCCTCGCCATCGGCAAGGAGGGCCAGAACGCCCGCCTCGCCGCGCGCCTGACCGGCTGGCACATCGACATCAAGTCCGAGACGCTTGCCGCCGACATCCTCAAGAACGTTCCCGTTCACGAGGAGCCCGCCGCCGACCTGATCGGTGACGAGGAGGACGAGGACGTCCGCCGCTGCGAGTACGTGTCCGAGGACGGCATCCAGTGCCGCAACCAGGCTCGTCCCGGCTCCCGTTTCTGCGGTGTCCACGACACCGACGCCTTCGATGATGCGGAGGACCTGATCTAGCGCGCGGTTGCGCCGGGCGGGTCCCGGCGCGTCTCTCACGCTCGTTCAGTCTCTAGGCACCCAAGGTGCCAGAAAGGGTAGGTGAAGTCATATGGCAAAAGTCCGTGTGTCCACCCTGGCCAAAGAGTTCGGCATGACCTCCAAGGAACTGATGGGTCATCTCGCCGATATGAAGATTCCCGCTAAGTCCGCTTCCTCCACCTTGGAGGACGCTTATGTCGCCATGGTCCGCAAGCAGCTCGCCTCGGTGATCGAGGCCCGCGCCCAGGAAGTCGAGGCCGCCAAGCAGGCCGAGGAGCAGGCAGCTGCCGCCGAGGAGGCCGCACGCGCCGCCGAGGCCGAGCGCGAGCGCATCGCCGCCGAGAAGGCCCGCGAGGAGGAGCGCCGCCAGTTTGCCGCAGCCCAGGCTGCCGAGGAGGCTGCCCGCGCCGAGGCCGAGGCCAAGAAGAAGGCCGAGCAGGAGCGCCTTGCCCGCGAGAAGGAGGAGGCTGCCCGCGAGGCCCAGCGCCGCGCCGTTCCCGCTTCCGACTCCGGTTCGCGCTTCCGTTCGCTGCTCGACCAGATCGCCGCACAGGAGACCGTGCTCAAGGAGAAGAAGGACGCCGAGGAGAAGGCCAAGGCCGAGCGCGCTGCCGAGCGCGGCAACCGTCGTGGCGGCAACAACGACCGTCGCGGTGGCCGTCGTAACGATCGCAACGCCTCCGACAACAACTCCGATCGCAATGCCTCCGAGAGCCGTCCGCACAGCCATCGCACCAACGCCAGCAACAACGTCGCTGCCGGCATGGACTTCCCCAACCCCGATAAGCAGGGTAAGGGCAAGAAGCGCAAGGGCGGTCACGGCAACGATGAGGACCACTACAGCCGCATGGCTCGTGAGGCCGAGGAGTACAGCCGCGAGAAGGTGCTCGAGGAGGCTCGCGCCGCCGTCGAGGAGGCCTCTCGCGAGTCGACCGGTCGCCGTAAGAAGCGCAAGGAAAAGCGCGAGCGCGAGGCTGCTAAGGCTCAGGAGGAGCGCAAGATTGAGGAGGCGCTGGCCCAGGGCGTGAACCCCGAGGAGCTCGACGCCATCAAGGTCTCCCAGGGCGTTACCGTCCAGGAGCTCGCCGAGGCGCTCGACGTTCCGGCCAATGACATCATCAAGCGCCTGTTCCTGCTGGGCACGCCGCTCACCATGACGCAGTCCATGTCCGACGACCTTGTCGAGCTCGTTGCCGACGACCTTGGCCGTCAGATCAAGATCATCACCCCCGAGGAGGAGAATACCTTCTCGTTCTACGACGATCCCGCCGACCTTAAGCCCCGCGCCCCGGTCGTCACCGTCATGGGTCACGTCGACCACGGCAAGACGAGCCTGCTCGACGCCATCCGTCACACCGGCGTCGCTGCCGGCGAGGCGGGCGGCATTACCCAGGCCATCGGCGCTTCGCAGGTCATGATCAACGACCGCAAGATCACCTTCATCGATACCCCGGGCCACGCCACCTTTACGGCCATGCGTGCCCGCGGCGCCAAGGTGACCGACATCGTCATTCTGATCGTGGCCGCCGACGACGGCGTCATGCCTCAGACCATCGAGTCGATCAACCACGCCAAGGCCGCCGGCGTACCCATCGTCGTCGCCGTCAACAAGATCGATAAGCCGGGCGCTAACCCCGACCGCGTGCGCCAGGAGCTCACCGAGTACGGCATCGTCCCCGAGGAGTGGGGCGGACAGAACATGTTCGTCAACATCTCGGCCAAGCAGAAGATCGGTATCGACGACCTGCTCGAGACCGTGCTGCTTCAGGCCGACGTGCTCGAGCTCAAGGCCAACCCGGATACCTTTGCCTCCGGTAACGTCCTCGAGGCCAAGCTCGACAAGGGCCGCGGCTCGGTCGCTACCGTGCTGGTGACCCGCGGTACCCTGCACGTGGGCGATACGCTGGTCGCTGGCCTTACCTATGGTCGCGTTCGTGCCATGCTCGATCCCAAGGGCAACGCCGTCACCGAGGCCGGTCCCTCCGACGCCGTCGAGATCTTGGGCCTGCAGTCCGTGCCCAACGCCGGCGACGAGTTCCGCGTGTTCGAGGACGAGCGCGAGGCTCGCGCCCTGGCTGACGAGCGCTCACTCAAGGCCCGTATCGAGGAGCAGAGCCGCGTGAAGCACGTCACGCTCGAGAACCTCTTCGAGACGATCGCCGACGCCGAGGTCAAGGAACTCAACCTGATCATCAAGGCCGACGTCCAGGGTTCCATCGAGGCCCTTCAGGACTCGCTCGACAAGATGGATCAGTCCGAGGTCCGCATCAACACGATCCACTCCGCCGTCGGTGCCATCAACGAGACCGACGTCGTCCTGGCCGACGCCTCCAACGCCATCATCATCGGCTTTGGCGTGCGTCCCGACGGCAAGGCCCGCTCCGCCGCCGAGCGCGAGGGCGTCGAGATCCGTTGCTACGACGTTATCTACAAGTGCCTCGAGGAGCTCGACGCTGCCCGCATCGGCATGCTCAAGCCCACCGAGGTCGAGGTCTCCACGGGTACCGCGACTGTCCTGGACACCTTCAAGGTGCCCAAAGTCGGCATCGCCGCCGGTGTCCGCGTCGAGGAGGGCGAGATCGCCGCGACCGATTCCGTGCGCCTGGTGCGTGACGGCATTGTGGTCTTCAACGGCAAGATTGCCTCGATGCGCCACTACAAGGACGAGGCCAAGAGCCTCAAGAGCGGTTCCGAGGGCGGCATTGGCCTGGAGAACTTCCAGGACATCAAGCCCGGCGACCAGATCGAGGGTTACCGCATCGACCAGGTTGCCCGTACCGAGTAGGGGGTAGCGCTATGAAGCAAACGCAGGCAACCCGCCGTTTGGGCGAGCAGCTCCGCGAGAAGCTCGGTTATATCCTGCTCTTTGAGGTTTCCGATCCGCGACTCGACCTGGTCACCCTGACCGCGGTCGAGGTCGCGGTGGACCGTTCGTTCGCGCGCGTGTACGTGTCGTGCGATGCGAGCCGCTACGATGAGGTCATGGAGGCGCTCGCCAGCGCCAAGGGCCGCATCCGCAGTCTGTTGGCTCGCTCGCTTGATTGGCGCGTCACGCCCGAGCTCGATTTTCGTATCGATCGCTCGACCGATGAGGCCGAGCGCATCACGCGTGCGCTGGAGAACGTTCCGGCCACGCTTGCGATCGAAAAGGACGAGGACGGCTACCCCATAGCGGATGCCGCCCAGGAGGCAGCTTTAGATGACTAATTCCGCCGATCTCGCCTCGTGCGAGTCTGCAGATATTAAACGACGCATCCTCGAGCTCATCGAGGGTGCGTCCTCCATTGCGATCTCGGGTCACACCTCTCCCGATGGCGATGCCCTGGGCTCCGTGTTGGGCCTGGGCCTTTCGCTTATGAAGGTGTTCCCCGACAAGGACATCGCCCTGCTGCTGGCAGACGACGATCCCGTTCCGCGCATCTACCGTTTTATGGAGGGCGCCGATCTGCTGGTGCCGGCATCTGCCTACACCGGCAACCCGGACCTGTTCATTTCGGTAGACGTGCCGGTCGTCGAGCGCCTCAATAATTCCGCCGAGGTGTTGCGTCGCTCGGCTCACGTGGCGTGCTTTGACCATCACCCGGCGCGCGAGGAGTTTGCCGAGGTCAGCCTCAGGTGTGTCAATGCTGCTGCTTGCGCCATGATCATCGACCGCTTTTTGGCCGATTGCGGCATTACCGCAAGTGACAGCATCGCGACCTGCCTGCTGTGCGGCCTGGTCACCGACACCGGTCGTTTTCAGTATCAGAACGCCGATGCCGCAGCGTTTCATGCCGCTTCGCGTCTGGTGGCGCACGGTGCCGATCCGGCGCGCGTCGCGCTCGAGGTCTACCAGAGCCAACGCGTCGAGTTCTTGCACCTCAAGTCCATCGTCATGGGTCGCATCAAAACGGTCGCGCACGGGCGCGTGGCGTATAGCTACGCATACGAAAGTGACCTTAAGGAATGCGGCGTCACCTCTGATGAGTGCGACGGCCTGGTCGATGTGGTGCGCGCGGTGATGGGCGTCGAGGTCTGTCTGTTCCTTAAGGGCATCGAGGGCGATACCAAGGTGCGCGGCAACCTGCGCTCCAAGGGCGATCTTGATGTTTCCGAGATTGCGGCCAACTTTGGCGGAGGTGGGCACCACGCTGCCGCCGGCTTTACCAACGCCGGAACGATTTCCGAGACGCTCACCGTGGCACTCCCCATGCTGGCCGAGCTGGTAGGGGAGGATCCCGCTTCGGTGACCGTCGAGCTCTAACTTTTTGGATGGTACATGGCTCGTCGTACACCTTCTCAACTTAATATGCTGCTCGCCGTCGATAAGCCGGTGGGCTGCACGTCCCATGACGTGGTTTCGCAATGCCGACGCGCCCTCCATGAGCGGCGCGTCGGTCATGCCGGAACGCTTGACCCCATGGCATCGGGTGTCATGGTGGTGGGCGTGGGCCAGGCAACGCGTCTGCTGGGCATGCTCACGCTCGATACCAAAAGCTACGTCGCCGACATCTCGTTTGGCGTCGAGACCAATACCGATGATACGGAGGGCGAGGCCGTCCGCACGGTGCCCATTGCCGCCGACCTGCGCGATCCGGCCTATGCTCGCGAGCGTCTGTGTGCCATGTTGGGCCCGCAGATGCAGGTGCCGCCGGCGTTTTCGGCCATTTCGGTCAACGGCGTGCGCGCCTATAAGGCTGCGCGCGAGGGCAATGCCGTGTCGCTGCCCCCGCGTCCGGTCGAGGTATACTCCGCCGATCTGATTGCCGTGAGCGGTGATGCCGACGCTTGCGTTTGGACCGTGGCGTTTTCGGTGAGCAAGGGCACCTATATCCGTGCGCTCGCTCGCGACCTGGGTCGTGCCTGCGACAACGCGGCGCACATTTCCGCGCTGCGCCGTACGGCCTCCGGCGTTGTTTCCATTGGCGCCTGTCATACGGTCGAGGAGCTTTCTGCCGAGTCCGCTGACGGTTTTGCCCTGGATCCCATTGCGGCACTGGGTGCCACGCGCGTCGACTTGCCGGGCGACCTTGCCGATGACCTGCTCTGCGGCAGGCGCATTCCCGTTGACCGCGCGCTTGTCGACTTCGATGCTTCGAAGGCGCCGTTTGCGCTGGTGCTCGATGGTGGGCTCAAGGCGCTTGCCCGCATTGAGGATGGTCGCTTTGTGATGGAGCACGTGTTTCCGCAGGCAATTGGCGGTGTTCGATGATGCTGACTCCCCACGAGCTCGCGCGTATTTTTTTCGCGGGCGAGTCGGGCGGGGCGCGCATCGTTTCCGCCGCCGCGTTTGATGGGTGCGGGCGTTTAGGTGCTGCCTCAATCGCCATCGGCGTGTTCGATGGCGTACATCGGGGACACCGCGAACTTATTGACGCCGTGGTGCGCGACGCCCGTGCCCATAACTGCCGCGCGGTCGTGGTCACCTTCGATCCCGATCCGGACGTCGTGGTGAGTCCTTCGCCCGCCCAAAAACTGATGATGACGGCCGACCGCCTGCACGCCCTGGCTCTCACCGGGGTCGATGCGGTTGTCGCCGTTCCTTTTACGCCAGCGGTGGCGGCACTCGATCATGTCGGTTTTCTCTCACTGCTGTCGCGCGTCGTCGACATTCGCTCGATTCGCGTGGGCAGTGATTTTCGCCTCGGTCGTGGTGGCGCCTCGGGCGTTGCCGAGATGCAGGTATGGGGTGCCGAGCGCGGTGTTGACGTCTATGGCCACGAGCTGCTGTGCGTTGATGGACAGACGATCTGCGCCACCCGTATTCGCCAAGAGCTGCGTCAGGGACATGTTGAGCTTGCCGCCGAGCTGCTCGGTCGTCCGTACATGCTGCGCGGCGTGGTTGCCGGTGGCCGTCATCAGGGCTCTGACATGGGCTTTCCCACGGCAAACATTCAGGTGCCCGATGGCATTCAGGTGCCTGCCGATGGCGTTTACGAAGGCCTGGTGCTGGTCGACGATACCGTGTGGCCCGCTGCGGTAAACGTAGGCCTGCCGCCGACGTATGCCGATGATGCCGCCTCGGCGCATCTGGAGGCTAATCTGATTGGGTATACGGGCGACTTGTACGGTGCGTCCGTCTCGCTGGCGTTTACGCGCTGGCTGCGCCCGTCGCGTGTGTTCGATTCGCTGGACGAGTTGATCGCGACCGTCGAGGGTAATATTGACGATATTCGCCACAACTTGGGTGAGCAGGGGGTGAGCATCCGTGATTAGCGATGAGGAAAAAGACCAGGTACGCGCTGCGTCCGACCTGGTTGCCATCGTGCAGGAAACGGTTGAGCTCAAGCCCCGAGGTCACGAGTTTTGGGGCTGCTGCCCCTTCCATGGCGAAAAGACGCCGTCCTTTCACATTATCCCTGCCACGCAGGTGTGGCATTGCTTTGGTTGCGGTGAGGGCGGCGACGTCTTCACCTATATTATGAAGCGCGAAAACCTGAGTTTTCCCGAGTCGATTCGCTACCTTGCCGATCGTGCCGGCATTGAGCTGCACGATACCGGTGCCCGTCGCGAGCGCGGTACCAAGCGTGCCCGCATCTACGACCTATGCGCCGAGACGGCTCAGTTCTACCACACCATGCTTATGCGCGGTAAGGACGGCCGTCCGCGTGAGTATTTTGCCAGCCGCGGTATGGGCGGCGATGTCTGTCGCCGCTACTGTCTTGGCTTTGCGCCGGGTCGCAACATGCTGGTGGCTCATCTGTCGCAGGCGGGCTTTACCCCGCAGGAGATGATCGACGCCAACGTGGCTGTCAGCCGCGGGCGAGGACAGCTTGCCGACCGCTTTTACGACCGTGTGATGTTCCCCATCTTTGATGAGCAGGGGCATAACATCGCCTTTGGCGGGCGCATCATGGGTGACGGTCAGCCTAAGTACCTCAACACCGCCGAGACGAGCGTGTTTCATAAAAAGCGAAACCTCTATGGCTTTAACTGGGCCAAGGAGTTTATCGTCGCGCAAAATACCGCCATCGTGGTTGAGGGCTATACCGACTGCATCGCCTGCTGGGAGGCGGGGATCAAAAACGTCGTCGCCACGCTGGGCACGGCGCTGACGGAACATCATGTAAAGACGCTCACCCGTTTTGCCAAGCGCATTGTATATATGTTCGATGGCGACGCCGCCGGCCAAAAGGCTGCCCGACGCGCGATTCAGTTTATCGAGCAGGATTCGATGGACCTTCGCTGCGTGGTCCTGCCCGACGGCAACGATCCCATGGAGTTCATCACGGCGCACGGCGGCCAGGAACTGCAGGAGCGCATCGACGCGGCCGAGCCGCTTATGGATTTTGTTTACCGTTCGCTGCAGGAGTCGAGCGACATCACCACGCCGGGCGGTCGTGCCAAGGCGCTGGAGGATGCGCTGACGCTTATCTATCCGCTGCGCGACAGCTATATGATCGATACGTACTTTATCCAGATTGCCGATCTGCTGGGTTTGGATCTGGAGACCGTGCGTGCGAGCTCGGGTCGTGTGTTTCGCGATGTCGCCAAGCGCGAAGATGCGGAACGACGTCGTGAGCAGAACTATGAGCGCCAGCGGGCACAGGCTGAGCGGTCCGGTAGCGCGGGCGGTCGGGCGTCGGGCTCTCGCGATGCCGGTCGCGGTGCTTGGGCGTCGGGCGCGACGCCGCCGGTGTCCGCGCCGGTCGAAGAAGAGCCGTACGACTATGTCCCGCTCGATGCCTACGGTGCCGCTCCCGTAGAGGTCGTCGATGATCTGCCGCCGATCGATGTGCCTGATGGTATGGGCGCTGTGCCTGTGCCTGATGGTTCGAACGCACCGGCTGCGGCGGCGCCGATGGTTTTGACCGATCTAGAGCGCAAGTCCTTGGCAGGGGAGCGCGAGCTGCTGACTATGCTCACGAGCTACCCCGACCTGTTCCGCACGTATGCCGACCGCATCTGCTCCATCGAGTGGGTTGACCCGCGTCACGAGTCCATCGCATGGGCCGTTCTGGCAACGCCGCCGGGAACCGATCCTGCAGTCTGCATGGATGCGGCACGCTCGGTGTGTCCCGAGGCGGCAACGCTTGTGAGTGCCGGGCGCATCTCGGCGACGAGCAAGCACCCCACCGAGACGAACATCGTGTTTATGCTCGATACGCTCGAGCTCTACACCATCAAGCGTCGCATGCGTGCCGCACAGGCCAAGCTGCGCCGGGACCGTTCGCTCGACGATGAGGCCCGTCGCGCGCTGACCGTGCAGGCCGCGCAGGATTCGCAGCGTCAACGCGAACTGCAAAAGTCGATCGGCGGCGTGGCGGACCCGTTCCGTTTGATCGGCCTGGAGGCCGCGGGCACCGAACAAGCCTAAATGTTGTGGTCAACCAGCGTATTCTCGCCTATATCCAGTCCTCTTTTTGGGTATAGACGTCAATGTGTGTGCTAAAGTATTGAGTCCTGTGGACTATGAAGGGAGAATCTGTGCCAAAAAAGACTGAGAGCACGGGTACTGGGCTGGAATCCTACGTTGCAAAGCTCATGGGTAACGGCTCAAACAGGACTTCGGTAACCGAGGACGAGATTCAGGTCGCCCTGAAGGATATCGATGTTTCTGACGAGCAGCTCACCGCGGTGTATTCCGCGCTGCGCAACAGCGGCATCCAGATTATCTCCGCGAGCGGTAACGACGACGCCCCCATGGACGTCGACGATGACGATAACGATACCGATACCGACGATTTCGATGACGACGACGAGCACGATTCCGGCTCGCTCGACGATCACGAGCTTAAGATGGCCCGTCAGGCCGACGCCGAGATGGGTTCTTCCAAGAGCAAGAAGAAGCGCACCGTGCGCACGTCCCGTTCACGCTCTCGCGTGCGTGGTATCGATGCCTCCACGGTGATGCTGACCGGCGATCCGGTTCGTATGTACCTCAAGGAGATCGGCAAGGTCGACCTGCTGACCGCCTCCGAAGAGGTCGATCTGGCCATGAAGATCGAGGCCGGTCTCGAGGCCACCGAGAAGCTCGAGGCTGCCGAGGCAGGCGAGCTCGAGCTCACGCGTTCCGAGATGCGTCGTCTTACGCGCATTGAGAACGTTGGCCTCGAAGCCAAGCAGGCACTCATCAGTGCAAACCTGCGTCTGGTCGTCTCCATCGCCAAGCGCTATGTCGGCCGCGGCATGCTGTTCCTTGACCTGATCCAGGAGGGCAACCTCGGTCTGATTCGCGCCGTCGAGAAGTTCGACTACCAGAAGGGTTTTAAGTTCTCCACGTACGCCACGTGGTGGATCCGTCAGGCCATCACGCGCGCTATCGCCGACCAGGCCCGAACCATCCGTATTCCCGTGCACATGGTCGAGACCATCAATAAGCTTGTTCGCGTGCAGCGCCAGCTTCTCCAGGACCTGGGTCGCGACCCGACTCCCGAGGAGATCGGTGCCGAGATGGACATGAGCGCCGACCGCGTCCGCGAGATCCAGAAGATTTCGCAGGAGCCCGTGTCGCTCGAGACCCCCATCGGCGAGGAAGAGGATTCCCAGCTGGGCGACTTCATTGAGGACTCCCAGGCCATCGTTCCGCCCGATGCCGCCAGCTTCTCCATGCTGCAGGAGCAGCTCACCCAGGTGCTCGATTCGCTTGCCGATCGTGAGCGCAAGGTTATCGAGCTGCGCTTTGGCCTTGTTGACGGTCATCCTCGCACGCTCGAGGAAGTCGGCCGCGAGTTTGGCGTCACGCGCGAGCGCATCCGCCAGATTGAGTCCAAGACTCTGGCTAAGCTCCGCCACCCGAGCCGTTCGAGCAAGCTCAAGGACTACATCGAGTCATAACCTCGCAAGCAAGAAGCGCCCTCAAGCACATCCGCTTGGGGGCGCTTTCATGTAGTCATTGGGGACGTTCTTGAATGACTAGTCGTTTAAGAACGTCCCCAATGACTAGGTCGGAAAAATTCTCAAAAAAGTTCTTGCCCTGAGCTGATTCGTCCGTATAATTAACTTCGTTGCTTGAGAGCACGCACCTATTCCTCGGTAGCTCAATGGTAGAGCACGCGGCTGTTAACCGCGCTGTTGTAGGTTCGAGTCCTACCCGGGGAGCCAGGTTGTAAAACCCGTCGCTTATGCGGCGGGTTTTTTCATGCCGCGACCAATTGACTCGAACGTTGCCATATCAACATTTCGTGTCGAGGATGTAATCCCGCGACCCACCACCTCAACATGGCGCGGTCGTTGTAGAATATTGCGATGATTGCTCCCACGACATGGTGCCGCGAGCACCAGATAAGGAGATTCTTGTGTCTGAGACCATTAACGGCAGCCTGAGCGTCTCGAACGACGTTATTGCCGATATTGCCGGTTATGCCGCGATGACGTGCTATGGCGTCGTCGGTATGGCTGAGCAGCTCCAAGGCGCCGAGAGCGTGCGCCTACTTGCCGGTCAGCGCCTCCGCAAGGGCGTGCTTGTCTCCGCCGACGAGAACGGCCTCACGGTCGATCTTCACGTCGTGCTCGAGAACGGCGTCAACATGAAGTCCGTCTGCCACAATCTTTCGAGCTCCGTTGCCTTCACCCTGCAGGAAATCGCTCAGATCGATCCCGCCAGCCTTAAGATCGGCATCCATATCGACGCGCTCAAGAGCCGTCTGAACTAGCATCCGAAAACGGAGATTCAAATACCCATGATTGCAAAGACCATTCGCACCTGTTTTCCGATCGCTGCGGCTGCCGTTTCCGACAAGGCCGAGGAGATCAACAAGCTCAACGTCTTTCCCGTGCCCGACGGTGACACCGGCACTAACATGTCGCTCACGCTCGCCTCGGTGACCAAGGAGCTCTCCGCTCTTCCCGCCGATGCCGACATGGAGGCCATCGCCGGCGCCATCACCCACGGTTCCCTGATGGGCGCCCGTGGCAACTCCGGTGTCATCACCTCGCAGATCCTGCGCGGTGTGGCCGAGGGTCTCGTTTCTGCCGATGAGCCCATCACATCCGCCAACATCGCCTATGCGTTCCGCCGCGCCGTTAAGGTCGCCTTCCAAGCCGTCCGTAAGCCCATCGAGGGCACGATCCTCACGGTGCTGCGTGATGTCTCGACCAAGGCCGACGAGTGCGAAAAGAAGAAGTTCTCGGCCGAGGACGCGCTCGATGCCATCGTCGTCGAGGCCTACCAGTCCGTCGCCCGCACGCCCGACCTGCTGCCGGTTCTGAAGGAGAACGGCGTGGTCGACTCCGGCGCCTTTGGCTTTGCCATCTTCCTGGAGAACTTTGTTGCCGCTGCGCTCGGCCGTAGCACCGTTGTCGAGGATTTCTCCGCCACGTTTGATTCTGCCGGCTCTGCCCGCGATGCGGCCCTCGGTCGCGTTGAGATCGAGGCCAACGATGACTGGGAGGGCTCGGAGTTCCGCTACTGCAACGAGTTCCTCTTTAAGGCCGATGCCCCGTTTGACGAGGACGAGTGCCTTAAGTTCCTGGGCTCCATGGGCGACTGCGAGTTGCTCGTGGGTGCCTATCCCGACTACAAGATCCACGTGCACTCCAACACCCCCAACCTGGTGCTCGAGCACATGCTGCAGCTTGGTCAGATCTATGAGGTCTTTATCCACAACATGGAGATGGAGGCCCACGACCGTACCGCTAAGATCCACGAGGATCAGGAGAAGGCCGCCGAGCCCGCGAAGGCCCTGGGCTTTGTCGCCGTTGCCGCCGGTTCCGGTGAGGCCGACATCCTCAAGTCCCTCGGCGTTGACGTGATCGTCTCGGGTGGCCAGACCATGAACCCCTCGACCGCCGACCTGTTGGGCGCCGTCGACCAGGTCAACGCGACCTCGGTCATCATCCTGCCCAATAACGGCAACATCCGCATGGCTGCCGAGGCCGCAGCCTCTGCCTGCACCGACAAGAAGGTCGCCGTCGTTCCCACCAAGACCGTCCCGCAGGCGTTCTCCGCGCTGTTCGCCGTCCTGTCCGATTCTGAGCTCGAGGACGCCGTTGCCGCCATGGTTGACGCCATCAGCGAGGTCCGCGATGGCGAGGTCACCCGTGCCGTGCGCGATTCCAGCGCCTCTGACGGCTCTCCGATTCACTCCGGTGATATCATGGGTATCATTGCCGGCTCCATCGACGTGGTCGGCTCCGATGTGAAGCAGGTCACGCTCGATTGCATCAACCGCATGCAGGAGGAAGAGGAGGGCGACGCACTGACGATTCTGGCCGGCGAGGAGCTGTCCGATGAGGCCTTCCAGGAGATCGTCGACGCCATCGAGGAGGCTCAGCCCGACCTGGAGATCGATGCTCATCGTGGCGAGCAGCCGCTCTATCCCGTGATCTTCTCGATCGAGTAGGCATCTACCCATGTCCGAGCTGTGCTCCGTGCCGCGCGCCTCGGAGCGCTTTGCCCAGAGCAATGCGCTCGACGAGGATATCGCGCGACTCAAATATGTTTCGGGTAAACGTGAGGAGGCCCTTCGCCGTCTGGGAATTCGGACGGTGGGGGACCTCCTTCTCCATATCCCTCACCGATATCTCGACTTTACGCGCTCCTGGTCCATCGAGATGGCTCCCATCGGTACCGTGTGCACGATTGTCGCCACGGTCGATCGTATCGTTCAAAAGCAGCCCCGCCCGCGTATGCAGGTGACCGAGGTCTCGCTGGTGGACGAGACGGGCGTGCTGCAGGTCGCCTTTTTCCGTCAGCCCTGGATTGCCCAGCAGTTCAAGCAAGGCGACCGCCTGGCCGTGATGGGTAAGGTCGAGTTTGCCTACGGCTTTAAGCAGATGGCCTCGCCGCATTTCGAAAAGCTCGAGGATGGGCGTGCCGCGGGCACCATACTGCCGGTCCATTATGTGAGCGATGGCGTGAGCCAGGCGTGGATGCGCCGCATCGTAAGCGGCGCGCTCGAGGTTGTCGGCAATCCCTTCGACCCGATTCCCGCACGCTTACGCGTCAAGCGCCACCTGATGAGTAATGCCCGCGCGCTGCGCTCAATCCATTTTCCTTCGAGTATGGCCGAGCGCGATATCGCGCGTCGTCGCCTGGCCTACGAGGAGTGCCTCTACCTGCAGCTGGCGCTGCGCCTGCGCAACGACGACGGCTTGGTCGATGTGGTGCCCTATGCCCACACCGCGGGCGAGCACCTGGCCGCGCTCAAGCAAGCCCTGCCGTTTTCGCTGAGCGAAGAGCAGGAGGCCGCGTTTCAAGATATCCTGCGCGATATGTGCGATGGCGGGCGCGTGATGAACCGCCTGCTGCTGGGCGATGTCGGTACCGGTAAGACCGCCGTTGCCGCTTGCGCGCTGGCAGTGGCTGCCGATAGCGGCACGCAGGCCTGCGTTATGGCGCCCACGGGCGTTCTGGCGCGCCAATATGCCGATAAGACCGGCCCTCTGCTCTCGCAGGCCGGCATGTCCTGGGCGCTTCTGACGGGTGCCACGCCGGCCTCTGAGCGCGAGCAGATCCATGCCCGGCTGGAATCGGGCGAGCTTGATGTGCTCTTTGGAACCCACGCGGTCCTTTCGGATGACGTTACGTTCAAGCATCTGTCGCTCGTGGTCATCGATGAACAGCACCGGTTTGGCGTCGGCCAACGCAACGCCCTGCGCGCGAAGGGCCCCGGTGCCGATCTGCTCGTTATGACGGCAACGCCCATCCCGCGTACGCTGGCGCTTTCGGTCTACGGCGATCTGGACACGAGCATCATCCGCCATCGGCCCGTCCCTGGCGCTGGCGTGACGACACGCGTACTCACCGAGTCGAGCCGTGACCTCGCCTATGGAGCCATCCGCGAGGCGCATGAAAAGGGTCAGCAGGCCTACGTGATTTGCCCGCTCGTGGAGCCGAGTGACTCGGCCGATGAGCTGGAAGACGTGCCCGGTATCGCCCGCGACGACGAGGGCCGCGTGACGGTCCCTGTGCCGCTGCACGATACGGCGACCGAGCTCGATCGCCTGCGTCTGGCGTTGCCGGGTCTTGCCATCGAGCGCCTTCACGGCCGCATGCCGGCGGGGGAGAAGGATCGCGTGATCGACGCCTTTAAACGTGGCGAGATCGATGTGCTCGTCTCGACTACGGTGGTCGAGGTGGGCGTCGACGTGCCTAACGCCACCGTCATGGTCATCGAGAACGGCGAGCGCTTTGGTTTGGCTGCCCTGCACCAGCTGCGCGGTCGCGTGGGCCGCGGCAGTGTGTCGGGCACGTGCCTGGTCATGACGCACTCCAAGGGCAACGGCGGCGCGTCGGCGGCGCAAGACCGTCTCCAGTCGCTCGAAAAAACTTCGGATGGTTTTACGCTTGCCCAGATGGACCTGCGTCTGCGTCACGAGGGCGAAATCCTAGGGTACCGCCAGCATGGCGGTGTGACCCTGCGCTTCGTCGACCTGGATGCCGACGAGGAGCTGATCGAGTGGGCCCATTTGGACGCGGTCGAGCTCTTGCGGTATGCTTGCACCCTTGACTCCGTGGCGACGCGCCCCCTGCGCGATGCGGTCGCCATGCGATATCGACACATTTTTAAGGAGGTCAGCGGAGGATGAGAATCATCGGCGGCGAATGGCGCGGTCGTAAGATCGAGGAGCCCCGTGGTCGCGATGTCACCCGCCCCACGACTGATCGCGTGCGCGAGTCGTGCGCATCTATGGTCATGTCGGCATTCGACTTCGATCTGGACGAGGTTCGTGTGCTGGACGCCTTTGGCGGCTCCGGTGCCTTAGGGTTAGAGATGCTCTCTCGTGGGGCCCGCTCGCTCACGACGTTTGAGATCGATCGCAACGCCGCGCGGCTCATTACCAAGAATATCGAGTCGCTCTGCCGTGACCGTGCGCGCTGGCGCGTGGTGACGGGTGACGTGCTGGCGAGCGCCTCGCGCGGCCGGGTGCCGGGCGGCCCCTTTGATCTGGTCCTGCTCGACCCGCCCTATGCTTTTGGTGCCGAGCCGGTCGAGGAACTGCTGCAGAACCTGGCTCAGCAGGGTTTACTTGCACCTGGCGCTTATGCCCTGTTTGAGCATGCCGCCGCCGATGCGGGCGCGCATCCGGCAGACTTTGAGACTGTACGTGAGAAGCGCTACGGCATTACCTCGGTCGACCTGCTTCGTTGGGTCGGCGATGACGATGGTGAGGGCGATAGCGCCGGCACCGATGCTGACAACAACGATGCCACGTCGTTTCAGGAGGATGCTCATGAGTGACACCATCAATCGCGTGATCGTCCCGGGCACCTTCGATCCCATCACGTTTGGCCATATCGATGTGATCCGCCGCGCCCGCCGCATCTTTCCCAGCGTGATCGTCGCTGTTGCCGAGTCGCAGGGTAAAAACGGTGTGGGCACCACGTTTACGCTCGATGAGCGCGTGGCGCTGGCCCGCGAGGCGCTCGGTGATATCGACGGCGTTGAGGTCCTGCCCTTTACCGGCCTCTTGGTCGACTTCGCTCGCGAGCAGGGGGCGGGGGCCGTGGTCAAGGGCCTGCGCGCCATGACCGACTTTGAGTACGAGCTGCAGCAGGCCGACCTCAACTATCGCTTGGATAACGAGCTGGAGTCCATTTTTGTCATGAGTGCGCCGCAGTACGGCTATATCTCGAGCTCGGTCGTTCGCCAGATTGCCTCGCTCGGCAGCGATGTATCGACGTTTGTCCCGTCCAACGTGGTCGAAGCGCTCAGACATCGCTTTTCGTGACGTTTTTTATTGCCTGGTGGCATGTGGTAAACTAGCACGATGATATGTTACCTATGAAAGGAGACCGGATGCCGGGCGAGAATTTTCCTGGCGATAGGATCGTCAGCTTGGTCGATGAGCTCGAAGGGCTGATCGAGGAAGCCAAGCCGCCTTTCGGCAAGAACGCTCAGTTCAAGGTCATCGACGCCGACGTGTTCTTCAACATCCTCGACGAGATCCGCATGAGCTATCCCGAGGAGTGGCAGAAGTCCCGCCGTATCCTTAAGGAGCGCGAGGAGCTTATGGCTTCCCCCGCCGCTCAGGCCGATTCCATCATCGCTGACGCTCAGCAGCAGGCCCTCACCATTGCCGGTGAGCAGGAGATCGTCCGCCTTGCGCAGCAGCAGGCCGACGACATCCGCGATCGTGCCCAGCAGTACGAGCGCGAGACGCGTTATGCTGCCGAGGACTACGCAGAGCAGGTCTTTACGCACCTGGAGGAAAACCTCAAGAGTCTGACCGGCACCGTTACCCGTTGCCGTCAGCAGCTCAACGAGGGTGCTGCCCAACAGAATGGTCAGTGGTAATGGCTGAGTTCCCGAGCGTTACCGTCGATCTTTCCGAGCAGCTCGAGTTTCCTGGAGATTCGTATCCGCTGACCGGTAAGGTCGATGTCGCCACCTACACGGTGGGCGAGAAGGAGTACCAGCTACAGGACGGCATCGACTACGACGTTGTCTTTACCAATGCCGGTACCGGTGTCTTGCTTACGGGCATGGTCCGCGCGCACGCCACCGGCGAGTGCGACCGTTGCCTGGAGCCCGCCTCGTTTGATATCGCCGGCGAGATCGAGGAGTTCTACCTCTTTGAGGAGCCCGAGGATCCCGAGGCTTACGAGGACGGCTACGAGCTCCTGGGTGAGGACCGCATCGTCGATCTGGGTGAGCCCATCAACGACGCGGTCGTTATGGACACGCCGTTTGTGGTGCTCTGCAAGCCCGATTGTCGCGGTCTGTGTCCCACTTGCGGTTGCAATCTCAACGTCGAGCAATGCGATTGCGCCGCCCAGGCAGAGGCAGAATGGGCCGCTGCCACGGAAAATCCATTTGCAGCATTGAAGAATCTCAAGCTCGATGAGTAAAACTGTGGTAGTATCGCTACTTGCGCGTAATCGCCACACTGGATAGTTCATAAGGAAGGTCACTATGCCCGTACCTAAACAAAAGCAGGGTCGTATCCGCACTCACACCCGTCGTTCCGCCAACATGAAGATCTCGGCTGCGGCTCAGTCCACGTGCCCCCGTTGCGGCGCTGTCAAGCTCCCGCACCACGTGTGCCCCAGCTGCGGTTTCTACAAGGACCGCGAGGTTATCGTTACCGAGTAACGCTATACTCTGGATGCGATGCCGTTCCAAATGGAACCACAATGGCCGGCTCAATGAGTCGGCCATTTTTGTATAAGGAGCATGTATATGAGTAACGTTCGCGTTTGTGTAGACGTTGTGGGCGGAGACGAGAAGCCCCAGGTTGTTCTCGATGGTATCGAGGCTGCACTTGCCGCCGATCCCGATATCGAGGTCTTGGCAGCTGGTCCCGCCGAAATCGTCAATCCCTTTGCCGCTTCCCATGCACGTGTTGAGGCCCTTGAGGCACCCGACGTTATCGCCATGGATGACGATCCCATTCGCGCCGTGATGACCAAGCGCAAGTCTTCGATTGTGCTTTCCTGCCGCGCCATTAAGAAGGGCAACGCGGACGCGTTCTTCTCTGCTGGTTCTACTGGTGCTATGACCGCCGCGGCTACCGCTTACGTGACGCCATTTAGGTATCAGGCCGAGGGCAAGAAGCAGCCGGTGCGTCCGTGCCTCACCAATGCGCTACCCAATCGCGCCGGCGGTCTGACGGTGCTGTGCGATATGGGCGCCAACCCCGATGTCGAGGTCGATGACATGGTACGTTTTGCCCAGATGGGTAGTGCTTATGCCCGCGTCGTCCTGGGCATCGAGCATCCCCGCGTGGGCCTGCTTGCCAACGGCACCGAGGACGAGAAGGGCTCCAACTTTACCAAGGCCTGCTTCCCGGCCATGAAAGCCGCCGTTCCCGGCTTTGTTGGTAACTGCGAGGGAACGGACATCACCTCAGGTAACTTCGACGTCGTCGTTGCCGATGGCATGTCGGGCAATATTGCGCTCAAGGCCACCGAGGGCGCTGCCAAGTTTTTGCTGCAGGAACTCAAGGGTGCCTTTATGTCTTCGCTTGGCACCAAGATCGCCGCGCTGCTCATTAAAAAGCAGATGCGCGAGATAAAGGCCAAGCTTTCGGGCGACGCCAAGGGTGGCGCGATTCTTTTGGGCCTGCGCGGCGTGGTCCTGATCGGCCATGGCGCCACATCGGTCGAGGCTGTTAAAAACGGTACGCTCGCGGCGGCCGAAGCCGTGCGCGCCGGGCTGGTCGAGAATGTCGCCAACTCCATGGACGGCATCGTTTTATAACAGCGGCGTTATGCGTCTCGGGGCGTGCGTCGTGGGGTAGAATCAGAACCATGTCTTGGTACCGCCCGGGCGGTACCATTCTTTTGGTATTCATGCACTATGAGAGGAAGCGCTATGGATCGCTCCGAAATCTTCGACAAGATCGCCGAGGTCGCTGCTGACGTTCTGGGCGTCGATGTTGCCGAAATTAGCGATGAGACCACCTTTGACGACCTCGATGCCAACTCGCTCGAGCGCCTGCAGCTGGTTACGGCCATCGAGGACGAGTTCAACCTCGAGATCGATGACGAGACCCTGCTCTCGCTCAACTCTGTCGCCGACGCCGTCGACGCGATCGAAAACGCCAGGGAGGCCTAGGTCTTGGCTTTGTCTGAACGACTTACGCGCGCCCAGGAGATTCTGGGCCATGAGTTCAATAATAAGGTGCTGCTGCGCGCGGCGCTCACGCATCCCTCGGCCGTCGAGGGCCAGCCGGTCTCTGCCAGCTATGAGCGCCTTGAGTTCTTGGGCGATTCCATTTTGGGCGCTGTGGTCGCACGCTCCCTGTTTGAGTCCTATCCGGAGTTTGACGAGGGCAAGCTCACGCGCCTGAAGGTGTCGCTTGTCTCGGGCGCTACGCTGTCCGAGGTTTCTCACGAGCTGGGCATCGACGACATCATCATCTTTGGTGCCTCCGAGACCGGTACCGGTGCGCGCGGCCTGCACTCGGCGCTCGAGAACGTCTATGAGTCGCTCGTGGGCGCGTTGTACCTAGATGCCGGCTGGGATGCCGCGGCTGAGTTCATTCACCGTACGCTTAAGCCGCATTTGGCTTCCGAGCGTGCCGAGCATCCTGCGAACCCCAAGTCGTTTTTGCAGGAGTGTGTGCAAGCCGACGGTCACGAGCCCCCGGCGTATAAGCTCGTTGGCTCCGAGGGCCCGGCGCATGCGCCCACCTTTACCGCCGTGGTGTTGATCGATGGTATTCGTCAGGGTCGCGGCTCCGGCTCCTCAAAGAAGGAAGCCGAGGGAGCCGCCGCGCTCGAAGCGCTCGACCGCATGGGTTACACCACCAACGGCGTGATTCTCAACAAGAAGCCTGTTTAAGCGAGGAACCGTGTATCTCAAGTCCCTCACGCTCAAAGGGTTCAAGTCGTTTGCCGACCGCGCCCATATGTCATTTGAGCCGGGCCTGACCGTCATCGTCGGTCCCAACGGCTCGGGAAAATCGAACATCTCCGACTCGATTCTGTGGGTTCTGGGCGAGCAGAGCGCCAAGCAGCTGCGCGGCCAGGCCATGGAGGACGTCATCTTCTCGGGCTCGTCGGCTCGCAAGCCGGTGGGTGTGGCCGAGGTCACGCTGGTGCTCGATAACTCGGACCATATGCTGCCCGTCGACTTTGATGAAGTCGCCATCACCCGACGCATGTATCGCTCGGGCGAAAGCGAGTACCTCATCAACTCGAGTCCGTGCCGCCTGATGGACATTCAGGACATCCTGCACGATTCGGGCCTGGGCAAGGATACACATTCCATCATCAGCCAGGGCAAACTCGACGCCATCTTACAGAGCCGCCCCGAGGAGCGCCGCGCCCTTATCGAGGAGGCCGCTGGCATCTCCAAGCACAAGCGCCGCAAGGAGCGTGCGCTCAAAAAGATTAAGTCGATGGACGAGCACCTGACGCGTGCCCGCGACATCAATAAGGAAATCGCCCGTCAGCTGCGACCGCTGGAGCGTCAGGTCGATCGCGCGCGCAAGTACAAAGAGTTGTCCTCGCGCGCGAACGAGCTTACGCAGATGCTGGCCGTCGATGAGCTGCGTTCGCTGCAGTCGCAGTGGAACGACCTGGAGAGCCGCTCCAAGGAGGGCGCTGCCGAGCTTGAGCTTGCGCAGTACCGCTTGGGCGAAAAGGAGCGCGAGCTCGAGAAGCTCCAGGTCATGCTCGAGGAAAAGGGCCTTTTTGTGGGCGATCTGGGCGAGCAGCGCCGCCATATGCAAGACGTGGTCGGCCGCATTAACTCCGATTTGCGCCTGCTCGAGGAAAAGGGTCACAACATGGTGTCGCGCCTGTCCGACATGCGCGGGCAGATTTCGAGCTCCGAGCATCAGCGTCGTCGCGTGGTCGAGGAGCTCGAGGACGCGCGTGTGCAGCTTGAGGAAGTGACCGGCGCGCACATGCAGGCCCAGGAGGACGTTGACGCCGCTGGTCCTGCTGCCGCTGAACTCCACGAGCGGCGCGTGGCGCTCGACAATCAGATTTCGCAGCTTACGCGTGAGCAACGCGATGTGCAGCGCGTGGCCGATAACGCCGCGCTCGAGCTCGCCAAGGTGAAGGATTCCTTGAGCAATGCCGAGGTCGAGGACAACATGTATGCCTCGCGCCTGGAGCAGATTGACGAGCAGCTCGAGGAGGTCACGGCCTCGCTCGAGAGCCGTCGCGACCGCGCCGAGGAGCTCGAGGGCGCTCTTGAGGAAGCGCGCCAGGCTCAGGTCGATGCGCGTGAGGCCACCGAGGCGGCACGCGCGACCCTGAAGGACCTGCGTGCCCGCGAGAGTGAAGCGCGCAACGAGCTCTCCGAGGTGCGCTCGGAGCTTGCCAGCCAAAAGAAACTCGATGCCCGCATGGCCGACAGCTCGCCGCTCGTGAGCCGTCTGGTGGGCGCGCTCGGCGACGATGTCTTGGGTCGTCTGGGCGACGTGCTCGAGGCCCCGCGCGAGCTTGAGGGCCTGGTTGAGCAATTGCTCGCCGGCGATATCGATGCGCTGCTGTTTGATGACGCCGCCACGCTTGAGCGTGCCGGTCGTGCGGCTCTGGGCCAGAAGAAGGCCTCAGGCGAGGCGCTGCTGGTGGCGCGCGGCGTGAGCGGCTCTACCGCCGCTGAGGGCGCTGCCGGTACCCGCCTGGTTGATCGTCTGTCCGTGCGCGCAGGCTACGGACCCGTCGTCGAGGCGCTGCTCGGCGGCTATTACGTGGTCGATGACTTGGCTGGCGCGCTGGCTGCGCCTGTCGTTGACGGTGTGACCTACGTGACTCCCGATGGCGCCCGCGTAAGCTGTGGCGGCCTGGTGCGTGTGGGCCTCGATGCCGGCGAGGCGTCGGGTGCTCTGGAGCGCAAGCGCCGCATTCGCGAGCTGGAGGGCCTGGAGCCCGATCTGGCTGCCGTGTTTGAGCATGTGTCGGATCAGGTCGTGGAGGCCAATGCGGCCGTCGAGGAGGCTCGTGCCGCCGAGGGCGATGCCGCCGGAGAGATTGCCCGCCTTGAGGGTGAGCGCCGCTCCCTGCTGTCCGAGATCGGCCGCCTAGAGCAGAGCGCCAACAACGCCGAGGTCGAGCGCGTGCGTATTTCCAAGCGCCGCGAGCAGGCCTCAGAAACCGTTCGCGCCGCGCGCCCGCGCGTGGACGAGCTCACCCGTTCGCGTGACGAGGCCCGTGCGCAGGCAAGCGATCTGGGCTTGCAGATTGCCGAAGCCAACGACGAGCTCGACCGCGTGCGTCGCGACGACTCCGAGGCTGCCGGCAAGCTCGCCGATGCCAAGGTGCGTCTGGCCCAGACGAGCGAGCGTCTTCGTTCTCTGAAGGGCCGTGTGCCCGATCTGGAGCATCGTCTGGAGGGCATCGACCGCCGTA
>UQZD01000011.1:0-53969 GCA_900545485.1 uncultured Collinsella sp.
CAAAGATCATCAAGGGCGTGGCCGATGGCTGCAAGCTCGCGGGCTGCGCGCTCGTGGGCGGCGAGATGGCCGAGCACCCCGGCGTCATGGCTCCGGCCGACTACGACCTTGCCGGCTTTACCGTGGGCGTCGTCGACCGTCCCAAGATGCTCGATCCCGCAAACGTCCGCCCCGGCGACGTGATTCTGGGCCTGCCTTCCACCGGCGTGCACTCCAACGGTTACTCGCTCGTGCGCAAGGTCATTGGCGTCGACGGCATTAAGCCGGGCACGCCCGAGGCCGCCGCTAAGGCCGAGGAGCTGAGCCGTCCGCTCGAGGAGCTCGGCGGCGCATCGCTGGCAGACGCCCTGTTGGCCCCCACGCGCATCTATGTCAAGCCGATTCTTGAGTTGCTCCGCGGCGGCGCCAACGTGCACGCTATCGCCCACATCACTGGCGGCGGTATTACCGAGAACCTCAACCGCGCGCTCGCCGACGACGTCGACGCCGTGGTCACCCGCAACGGTGCCGAGATGGGCTGGGACGTTCCGCCCGTCATCACCTACGTGGCGCGCCAGGCCGAGCTCGCGCCCAACGAGGCATGCAAGACCTTCAACATGGGCGTTGGCCTGTGCCTGATCGTCGCCCCCGAGGACGAGGCCGCGGTTACCGAGGCCCTGGTCGCGCTGGGCGAGAAGCCGTTCCGCGTGGGCGAGTGCGTCGAGGGTTCCGGTAAGGTCGTGTACTCCGATGAGCGCTAACGAGCAGATGGCTGCCGCCGAGGGCCTGGACTTTGTGCCCTATACCCGTCCGAGCGGCACCGATACGGCCGAGCCGCTTAAGATCGGTGTGCTCATCAGCGGTTCGGGTACCAACCTGCAAGCGCTGATCGATCTGATCGCCGCCGGCAAGCTCAACGCTTCGATTGAGCTTGTGGTGTCGAGCCGTCCCTCGGCTAAGGGTTTGCAGCGCGCTGAGCGTGCAGGTATCCAGACGCTTACGCTGTCCAAGGATGTCTACGCCGACCCCATCGCCGCCGACGAGATCATCGCGCACGAGCTTCTCGAGCGCGGCTGCGAGTATGTGGTCATGGCCGGCTACATGCGCATGGTGCACACGCCTCTGCTGGCGGCGTTTCCCAACCGCGTGGTTAATTTGCATCCGGCGCTGCTGCCGAGCTTTACCGGTGCGCATGCGATTGACGATGCCTTTGCGCGCGGCGTCAAGGTAACTGGCGTGACCGTGCATTTTGCCAACGAGATCTACGACAACGGTCCCATCATCGCCCAGCGTGCGCTGGCTGTCGAGGAAGGTTGGGATGTCGACACGCTCGAGGAGCACATCCACGCGATTGAGCACGTGCTGTATCCCGAGGTCGTGCAAATGCTCGCCGACGGCCGCGTCCACGTGCTGGAGAGCGGCAAGGTCGCAATTGACGCGCCTCGCGGCTAGCGGCGCACAGTACAATTTAGCCGAGTAGTCAGGGTGGTCATTGGCGCCAAGGCGCGCGTGGCCACCTTTTGTTTTGGGTAGTCATCGGGAACGGTCTTTAACGACTGGTCATTCAAGAACGTCGCAGGTGACTAGATGAGAGAGGTGAGCGCATGGCGGATAACGAAGCGCTGTTTACGCCTGAGCTGGTGTTTTTTGATTGGGAGTGTGCAACGCCGGATGAGGTGTTTGCGGGGCTCGAGGGCGAGCTTGCACCACGTGGCTACATTGCGTCCGGTTGGCTCGACGCCGTTCGCACGCGCGAGGATGCCTATCCCACGGGTCTCGCCATGCCGGCGGCAAACATTGCCATTCCGCATGCCGATCCGGGGTTTGTGGCCAAGCCCTATATCGCGGTGGTGAAGCCCGCCGCGCCCGTGACATTTAACGCTATGGCTGGCATGGGCGCTCCGGTGCCGGCGCAGATCGTCATCAATCTGGGCATCGCCGAGCCGGGCGGCCAGGTCGAGGCCCTGCAGGCGCTCATGAACATCTTTATGGACGCCGATGCCGCAGCCGACGTGCTCGGCCAGACCACGCCCCAGGGCATGGTCGACGCCATCCGTCGCCACTTCTAAGGTGGGGCTGAGTCGGCGCTTGGGGACTGTCCCTAACTGCCGGCTGTCACATCTGTCCCCTTTGCACCAAAATGGTGCAGATTAACCTGTCCCCAATGCACCAGGTGTGTCGCGGGGGCCGCGTTGTGACACAATGGCGTTTGTTCGATTCGTGATGCGAAAGGCCAACTATGGCAAACAAGAAAAAGAACTCCGAGGCCGCGCCGACGCCCGAGCAGCAGGCTCGCGCTGCCTCCAGCTCTCGCAAGAAGCAGCGCAAGACGTACGTGTCTAAGACCGTCAAGATCGTCCTGGTGGTCATCGGCGTGCTGGCAATGCTGCTTTCCGTCTCGGCGATGGCATGCTCCGGCCTTATGTCGCAGGCCGAGGACACCTCGGGCTACAAGCTGACCGGCGGTGTTGCTGCTACTATCAACGGCACCAACCTCACCGAGGACACCGTGACCAAGCAGATCATGAGCATGCGCACGTCCTACGGCTACACCAAGGATGAGGATTGGGCGCAGTATCTGGTTGACAACGACCTCACGCCCAAGAAGTACCGCAAGCAACTCATCGACTCCTACACGCAGCAGATTCTGCTTCAACAGGCACAGAAGGAGAACGGCGTGACGGTGTCGGATGAGGAGGTCGAGAAGGCTTGGAAGGACGCGTGCAAGAGCGCGGGCGGTGCCAAGGCCTTTAAGAAGACCCTCAAGACCTACGGCTATACCGAGGACACCTACAAGGACTCGCTCAAGGAGAGCCTGGCGCAGCAGAAACTCAAGGATGCCGTCGCGCCCACGAGCAAGCCCAAGGACAGCGAGATTGTCGACTACATCAACGAAAACCTGTCCAGCTACAACGACGCCCGCCGCTCGTCGAACATCCTGATCAAGGTTGATTCCGACGCATCTGATGAGGACAAGGCCGCCGCCAAGGCAAAGGCGCAGGAGTGCCTGGACAAGATCAACTCCGGTGAGCTGAGCTTTGAGGACGCCGTTGAGCAGTACTCCGAGGACACCGGTTCCAAGGAGAAGAAGGGCGATGTGGGCTGGGATAAGCTCACCACCTTCGTCGACAGCTACCAGACGGCGCTCGAGGGACTCAACAAGGGCGACGTGAGCGAAGTCGTCGAGTCGACCTATGGTTACCACATCATCAAGTGCACCGACTACTTCCATGTCGATAATCAGGTTGATGACATCAACCAGGTGCCCAAGGCCATCAAGAAGTATGTCTCCAACGTGGTGAAGACGCAGGCGGCCAGCACCGCGTACAGCGAGTGGCTAGAGCAGTACAAGAAGGATGCCGACATCACCGTTAATCCCATGCCCAAAGACGTGCCATACAACGTCAGCCTGAAGGGCGTCACCAAGAGCTCGACCGACGATTCGTCGACGACTGAGTAATCATGGGGCGGTGCTCGCGCGAGTGCCGCCCACGCTATTAGAGAGGATTTGCAGATGACCAACGAAGAGCTGCAGAAAGAAATGATCGCGGCCATGAAGGCCAAGGACAAGGTTCGCCTGTCCATCATTCGCCAGGTTAAGGCCGAGGTGAAGAATATCGAGGTTAACGAGCGCCGCGATGTGACCGAGGAAGACGTCAACAGCATGATCAAGCGTCTGATTAAGCAGACGAGCGAGACGCTGGAGATGTCCATCAAGGCCGGCACCGACCAGGAGCGTACCGACAACCTGACCGAGCAGGTCAAGATCCTGGAGAGCCTGCTGCCCGCGCAGGTTTCGGGCGAGGAGCTCGAGGCCCTGATCGAGCAGGTTATCGCCGAGCTGGGCGCCACGTCCAAGAAGCAGATGGGCCAGGTTATGGGTGCCCTGGGCAAGGCCACCGGCGGCAACTTCGATAAGCCGGCCGCGGCAAAGATCGTCGGAGCAAAGCTGGCTTAAGGGCTGGCCGACACATAGCCGATGCTGAGGGGCGTGACCATTGCGGTCGCGCCCTTTTTTGTTGGCCGATGAAGGGCGCCTCCCCTGGCTGGTCATTGGGTGCTCATTGGGGACAGACTTAAATGAGTGCCCAATGAGCAGGCACTCATTTAAGTCTGTCCCCAATGAGTGGGTTAAAGGTTGCGGGTTCTTTACGGGAATGTAGTGTGGGCTGCGGAAACGCGGTTCTTTCCGTACAATAGTTCAACTCGTGTAAACGCAGGGAAGGGACATTCATGGCAGACATGATCGAGATCAAGCATCTCAACAAGTACTTTGGCGACCTGCATGTGCTCAAAGATATCAATCTCACCGTCAAGCGCGGCGAGAAGCTCGTAATGATCGGGCCTTCCGGCTCGGGTAAGTCGACGCTCATCCGTTGCGTCGATTATCTGGAGGAGCCCACGTCGGGCGAGGTCGTCATCGACGGTACGCCGCTCACCAAAAAGAATCACCTGGAGATGGCTCGCAAGTACAGCTCCATGGTGTTTCAGCAGTTCAACCTGTATCCCAACATGACGGTGCTCGGCAACCTGACGCTCGCGCCCATCAAGCTGCAAAAGAAGAGCAAGGAGGAGGCGACCGAGATCGCCATCGCCGCGCTCAAGCGCGTCGGCATGGCGCATAAGGCCGGCGAGTATCCGCAGAATCTCTCGGGTGGTCAGCAGCAGCGCATCGCCATCGCCCGTGCCCTATGCACCAAGCAGCCCATCATCCTGTTTGACGAGCCGACCTCGGCTCTCGACCCCGAGATGGTCCAGGAGGTTCTGGACGTTATGATTGAGCTCGCGCAGGAGGACATCACCATGATCTGCGTGACGCACGAGATGGGCTTTGCACGCCAGGTGGCCGACCGCGTCATCTTTATGGAGGACGGCCGCATCCTGGAGGAGGGCACGCCCGAGCACTTCTTCGATAACCCCGAGAACCCGCGCTGCCGCGAGTTTCTGTCCAAGATTCTGCACTAGGCGCGGTGATGGACATGACGGATATGACGAGGGCGGCCGTGTCGCGCCGTCACTTTTTGCAGCTGGCTGGCGCCGGCATGCTCGCGCTGACGGGGACCGCGCTTGCCGGTTGCGGCAACTCCACCAGCGGCGAGGGCTCCGACAAGGGGTCCAAGCTTGCGGCCATCAAGTCGCGTGGCCATCTGAATGCCGGCGTTAAGAAGGACGTTCCCGGCTATGGCTATTACGATACCGCCAAGGGCCGCTTTGAGGGCATGGAAGTCGATTTGTGCTACCAGATTGCCGCTGCCGTCTTTGGTGTGAGCTACAAGGATGCTCGCGCCCAGGAGCTAGTCGAGTTTACCGATGTAACGCCCAAGACGCGCGGCCCGCTGATCGATAACGGCCAACTCGACGTGGTTGCGGCGACCTACACCATCACCGACGAGCGCAAGAAGAGCTGGGATTTCTCGACGCCGTACCGCACCGACTACGTGGGACTCATGGTCAAGAAGCGTTCGGGCTTTACCTCGATTGAGGACCTGGACGGCAAGGTCATCGGCGTGAGCCAGGGTGCTACCACGCAGAGCTTGATCGAGCAGATGATCAAGGACAACGGCTTTAGCTGTAAGCCCGAGTTTAGGGCCTTTAGCGGTTATCCCATCATCAAGAGTTCGCTCGACGCCGGCAATATCGACGTCTTTGCCATGGACCGCTCCACGCTGGCCGGTTACATGAACGAGACCGTCGAGCTGCTGCAGCCCGAGGTCAAGTTTGGCGAGCAGGGCTACGGCGTGGCGACCAAGAAGGGTTGCGACCTTTCGGCCGTGGTCGATCAGGTGATTTGCGATCGCCTGGCCGACGGCTGGCTCGACCAAGAGGTCAAGACCTGGGGTCTTGTATAGGCGCATCGTCCAAGGAAGGAATCAAATGCTCGAAGGATTATTTGACGCCGACCGTTGGTCGACGACATTTCAAAACATGGGGCCCTTCTGGGAGGGCTTTGGCGTGACGCTGCAGGTAGTCGTTGCCGGTCTGCTTCTGTCGCTGGTGCTGGGCACGCTGCTGGGCGTGTTCTCTACCACCCGTTCGCGTGTGCTGCGTGCTATAAGCCGCGTGTACGTGGAGTTTTACCAGAACACCCCGTTGCCCGTACAGGTGCTCTTTATGTACATGGCCGGTCCGCAGTTTTTGCAGGCCATAACCGGTGCCGACCAGCCGGTGCGCATCGACCCGTTCGTGCTGGGCTTCTTGGGCGTGGGTCTGTATCACGCGGCCTACATTTCGGAGGTCATCCGCACTGGTATCGAGGCGGTTCCGCGCGGTCAGATGGAGGCGGCCCAGAGCCAGGGCTTCACCCGTGCGCAGGCGTACTGGTACATCGTGCTGCCCCAGACGTTCAAGATCATTCTGCCGCCGCTGTGTAACCAGGCGCTCAACCTGGTCAAGAACACGTCGGTGCTGGCGCTTGTGGCCGGCGGCGACCTTATGTACCGTTCCGACAACTTTGTGAGTCTGTACGGTTACCTGCAGGGATATATCGTCTGCTGCCTTATGTACTTCATCATCTGCTTTCCGCTCGCCATGCTGGTGCAGTGGCTCGAGCGCCGCTCAAAGGAGCGTCCGCGCGGTGTGAGCCTGGCCGAGCTGGGGCTCGACAACGTAGAGGAGGCCTAGCGCATGGAAATCTTCAACGCGACCAACCTGCTCTACATTTGGGGCGGCTTTGTTAAGACGATCGAGATCTCGGCGCTGTCGATCTTTTTCTCGCTCATCTTTGGCACGGTGCTGGCGCTCGTTAAAAGCTATGCGCCCCGTCCGTTCCGTATTTTGGTGAGCGCCTATATCGAGCTGTTCCGTTGTACGCCGAACCTGCTGTGGATCCTGTTTATCTACTTTACGGTGCAGGGTTTGGACATTGTGATTTCGACCATCGCCTTTACGCTGTTTACCAGCGCTGTTATGGCCGAGATTGTCCGTGGCGGCCTCAACTCGATTCCGCGCGGCCAGTTTGAGGCGGCGCAGAGCCAGGGCTTCGGCTTCTTTGCCACCATGCGCTACATCATTCTGCCGCAGACGTTTAAAACGATCATTCCGGCGCTGTTTAGCCAGTGCACGACCGTCATCAAGGACAGCTCGTATCTTTCGGGTATTAACGTGGCCGAGCTCATGTACACGGCAAACGTCGTGATGGCCCACGCGATCGACCTGTCGCAGGTTCTTATGCTCTACGGCTTGGTGTTTGCGATGTACTTTGTGCTCAACTTTGGTATCTCGCTGCTGGTGAGGGCATATCAGAGGCGAATGGTGGCAGCGTAGAATGTGACAAAGGGACAGTCCCTTTGTCACATAGAGAAAGGAATCGCGATGAGCGATCTGGAGAACAAGAAGAGTCCTGTGGTCATTACTATCGCGCGCGACTTTGGTGCCGAGGGCCACGAGATTGGCCGTATCCTTGCCGATGAGCTGGGGATTCCGCTGTACGATAACGAGCTGCTGGTGCGTGCGTCGCTGCGCGCGGGCGAGTCGCTCGACAAGATGGCTGCCTACGACGAGCGCCTGGCCGTGGAGAATATGGCGTTTCTGCCCGACCGCTACGATGCGCGTTCGTACTCGGACAAGTTGTTCCAAAAGATGAGCCAGGTGATTTTGGATCTGGGCGAGACCGAGAGCTGCATTATCGAAGGCCGTCTGTCCGATTATCTGCTGCGCAACAACCCCAACCACATCGCCGTGCTGGTGACTGCGCCATTTGAGGACCGCGTCGAGATCGTGCGCAAGAAGCGCGGCCTCAACAAAAAGAAGGGCGCCAAGCTGGTCAAGCAGCAGCAGAAGGCGCGCGAGGCGTTCTATAAGCGCTACAGTGCCGGAAAGTGGAAGATGACGAGTGGCAAGGACATCGTCGTCAACCGCGCCAAGCTGGGCCGCGAGGGTTGTAAAGACGTTATCGCTGCTGCCTACCGCTACAAAGTGGCGCAGCTCGAAGGTTAGCCGACCAAAAACCACCACAAAGGGGACAGGCACCTTTGTGGTGGTTTTTGTTTTAGGCGGAGGGGAAGGCCTTGGTGAGACCGGCGCGCGTCTGCGTGTCGGTCTTTTGGTAGATAGAGCTCAGGTGGCGCTGTACCATGCGCATCGAGATGCCGAGTTCCTCGGCGATTTGCTTGAGCGGGCGTTCGTCCTGTGTCACGGCTATGAGCACGTCAACTTCGCGCGGGGTGAGAGCGTGGTTGGCGATGAAGGCCTGGCGCTGCTCCTCGATGGTGGGGGCGGCGAGTGCTTCTTCTGCCAGCTGCTCGCGCTCGCGCTCCTGCTCGGTTTGGGGCAGGCGGAACAGGCCCGCAGCTACAAACGCCACACTTGCCGTCACAAGCAGCATGAGCGCGCCGATCATGATGATGGCGACATTGCCCGAGGTCACAAGTGCCAGCGAGATGCCCGACGTAGTGAACGCGCACACGTTGTTGGCTGCGCGGCCCATGCCAGCCCACAGTGCGGGCGTATGCATGCGCGGCGCCAGCTGCGTAAACGTGGCGGTAAAGAACGTGACAAAAAAGCCCGAACTCAGATAAAAGACGACAAGGCCCAGGTTGGGATCGGCGCCGGCTTCCACAGCCAAGATCGAGATGGTGGAAAGTACCGTGACGCCGAACATGATGAGGCCCATGTATCGACGCTCGGCAAGATCAAAGACGATACCGGCGACGAGACCGCTCGCCGCCAAAAAGAGGCGCGGCCAGGTCTGTACGGCGATGGTGCCGTGGGCGTTGGAGAACGTGACGACGTTATCGAGCGTCGAGAACAGGCAGGCGAGAATCATGACGAGCGCGATACTCCAGCACGCCTGCTTGGCGAGGGCGTGCGAGGGCTCGGCAAAGGGATTGATGGTGGGACTGGGGCCCTCGTTTGCCGCTTGGGTAGTGGCGCTGAGGGCGGAGATGGCGATAGTCGCTGCGCCAAGGACGATGAGCTCTGCGATACCGTCGCAATTGAGCAGGTTGATGGCGAACTGCATCAGGATGCCCGCGGCATAGGCTGCCCCCGCACCGGTGGCAAGGTTGGGGTCATCCTGGAATGTCAACGAAAAGGCGTGGTGAGTGGCGGCGCCCAGCAGGCCGAGCCCGAGGAATGCGAGGCATCCCAGAATCTCGAGTGCAAGCGGGCTCGTGGGGGACTGAATCTGAGTCAACCCCAAGATGGCGATGGGGACGGCGGCACTGACAACTGCCTGAGGCTGGCCTTTGTGCTGCGCGTGCTCAAGCAACGGAGCGTACCCGATAAAGCCGAGCACGCTCGCGCCCAGAATAAAGCCCTGTGCGAGCACAACGCGCTCGGCGCCGGCGAGTAGCCCGATATTGATATCGAAGCGAAACTCGGCGGCAAGGAAGGCGAAGGTGAAGAGCGCGAGCGCTAGAAGCGCGTTGATTTTAGGCTTGCTCAGGTTCAAGAACGGTCCTTTGGGTGGACGGAACAATCGTGCCCTCGATTGTAGACCATGACGGTAGGGGGTGGGCCTTTCGGGGGGCGCGCTTGGCAATCGCATGCTCGTTGCCTTTTGCGCTGGCAGGTGCGCCACATGAGAATTTGTGCCCCGGGATCCGGATATCTTCCCGTAACATGGTGTTACAGAGGCACCCCTTACGACAAGGAGGCTCACATGCGAAAGCAAATCCATGACAACCCAATCGACCACGGTCGCGCGCGCTCGCTCTCTCATGGAACGTGGCGCCGCGTGGGCGCAAAACTCGCCTGCGCGGGGGCCTGCGTGCTCATGGTCGGCCAGCTGCTGCTGCCGAGCGTGGCGCTCGCCGCCGAGTGGGTCAACGTGGGCGGCACGCAGTACGACGCGGGCACCGCTGCCGGCGACGAGGCGGGAACCTGGTCCTGGGATGGCGCTAACGACATGAAGCTCAACGGCTACGACGGCGGCTCCATCGGCGCCAAGGGCAACCTCACCATCGGCGTGACGGGCATCAACACCGTCACGGCCGACGCCGGGCAGAGCGCCATTGCTGTTAAGAACGGTAACCTTGCCATTGCCGGCGACGGCACCCTGAATGCGACGGCCCAGAACGATGTGATTGCAGCGTCGGGAGACGGCAATGCCGGCGGCGATGTGACCATCAGCGGCGTCAGCGTCAACGCGACGGCTTCGGGTGCAGCGGAAAACGTGGCGGGCATTCGCGCGACGGCCGGCAGCGTGACAATCGATAAGGGCGCTGATGTCAAAATCGAGGCGAAATCGGCTGAAGGATCTTGGCGTCCAATGGAGATCATCTGCGGTATCCATGCTGATAACATTCCAAACAGACACGCTGCCCAGGAAGGCGAGCAGGAAGAGCCGGATTCCGCTTATGAGCACGGCGGCGATGTCACCGTCGATGGCGCCAGTCTGTCGATTAAGACTGGCGATGCCTCGTGGGCTTCCATGTGCATCAATACGTTTGGTATCAAGAAGAATACCCTCATGAAAATCGTCAACGGAGCCGATGTCACGCTTTCGGCTGGTAGCGCGGCTTCGCTCTCGGCGGGTATCAGCGCACGCTCGCAAGACGGTGCGGTGTGGATGCTTGTCGAGAAGTCGAACCTCACGTCTCGAAGCCTGTCTGCCGCAAGCGGCATCGACGCCGATCGCAATCAAAGTTTTGGAATCATGGCAGAGGCAAATACCAGGTTTGAAACGCCTCGTATCCAGATTTTCAAATCGAAGATTGAGGCTTCGGGCGCGACTGCGGGGATTTATGCGATCAACCGCAACGTCGTGAATTCGACCCTGTACCATGCCGCGATGATCGATTTACGAGGGAACGCGACGATTACGATTCCGATGGACGGTGCCGTGCGCGATGTGAAAAAGGATGTCGATACGGGGCAATGGCCTAGTTCCCAGAGCGGGCAGGTCATCGGTGTTGCCGGTTCGTCTACGATTTCGGATATCGTCGGTTCTGCCGAGGTCGCCCATGATGTGGTGATTGATTTTGGAGACGGGCAGGAGCCGGACCCAACGCCGGACCCCGAGCCGGCTCCGGAGCCCGATCGCATGCCCAATCCCGAGCAGAAGCCTAACCTCAAGCCCGTAGACAAGGATGCAAAGACCACCACGACGGTCACCAAGACCGTTACGACCAAGACTGCTGCCACCAAAAACGCTTCCGGTGTTCTGGCCGCCACGGGTGACAACGCCGCGACGGCGGCAGCGGCCCTCGGAATCGCCGGTGCGTCCGTCATCGGCGCCGGCTTCGTCGCGTCCAAGCGCCGCAACCGCTAGTGCAAGCTTTCATAGCCATTTTCAGCCGCCGCGTGGGCACAAATGTCCTCGCGGCGGCTCTTTGTATTTCCGCAGGTAAAGGCCTAGGTTCGCATCTACGAACCTAGGCATACGGAGTCATTTGGCGCATCTTGGTTGTACAGGACCACCACAAAGGGGACAGGCACCTTTGTGGTGGTATAGCCTTTCGACCAAGGAGGCCGTTATGAACGGAAGTCACTTTAATATGGAGACCCAGCGCGAACGCACCTGCTCGTTGGTTCACGGTACCTGGCGTTGTGTGGGTGCCAAAATAGCTTGCGCCGGCGCGTGTGCGCTTATGGTCGGTCAGTTGCTGCTGCCGAGCGTGGCGCTGGCGACGGAATGCGCCGATCCCGCCGCTGGGACGGATGGGGTTGCCGCGGCTCCGGTGACGCCGACGGTTGCGGAGGATACGGCGGCTCCGGCGCCGGTACCGGTGGCCCCGGCTGCGCCGATGACTGACACGGCTCCGGTGGCGCAATCCACGGCAGAAGCTCAGCAAGATCAGCAGGATGCACCGGCGGCAACGGTGAACGATACGGTTGCTGTCAACCAAGATGGCTCTCTTGGTGGCACCGACAGCTCGTCGGCAAACAACGCCATCATGCCCTGCGGTGTGACCGATGTTGTTGGCGGCAGCGACGTTAGGGTCAACACGACCGTGGTCCCCCACTATACGGACTGCGCGCTTCCGAGCAAGGTCACACTCAAAAAGGGCCAGCCGTATACCCACGATTTTCTCGATGTAGAGGGTGGCATTCCAGAAACGCTTGCGAGCGAAGTTGTCGAGGTTAAGTACTACAGGGCCGATGCCGCTTCGGGCACTCTGGTCGAAGTTCAGGATGCGTCCATGTCCGACGTGACGGCTCGCTTCGAACCCGTTGGCAATCACATGAGGCTGACGCTGACCTTTACGGGTGGCGCGGCAGGCGGCTCGTATCGACTCACGCGCAATGAGGCTCTCTATATTGGCACGGCACTGGAGTATACCGGAACTGACTATGAAGGCAGCTCGACTATCCTCAACGAAACCAGGTACGATTATTACCTCCGCTACGTCATCAATAGCGAAATTACGCTCGTTGCGTCAGAAAACGAAGCCCTCCATAACCTGGACGTCAACGACGTGAAGACCGACTACGCGCCCGGCGAGGCGCCACGCGCGACCGCGACGATCCCCGCTGCCGATGCCGACAAGTACGAGATCGCCTACGAGTGCTGGGAAGAGATGGAGCTCGATATGGAATCCGGGGAGTCGGTACCCGTCGCCTTCTGGTATTCCGACCCCGCCAAGTATCCGACGGGCGCGAGGAGGATCGAGCACTTCGAAGAGGGCAAGTTCTACATGTACTCCGTTGAGCTGAGGCTCAAGGGCGACAATACCGTGGCCGATGACTGCAATATGAACGTCAACGGTCATTGGGCGCACCACGTCAAGACCGTCAACGGCGTCTTCGCCCCAAACGCTGACAATATGCTGTGCGAGCAGCCGATTGATGAATGGCGGGCCATCGACGTTATCGAGATTAATGGCGCCACGACTATCTTTAAGGCGGGCGACAAGCCGGTCTTTACGGCGGGCACTCCGGCGGGTTCCGACTCGATTCTCCAGTGCGAGTTCTGGACGGGCAGCGACGGCAGCGAAGTGAACTCTCGGGAGTTCTGGGATCAGAACATCACGAACCACATCGACGACTTTAAGCCTGGCGTGACCTATCGCTACGGCCTGTACTTTAAGCCGGCGCGCGGTTTCTACTTTACGCCGAACACCAAGCTGGTGGTCAATGGCGTGGAGTGCGGCTACCAGATGGGCGAAGCGAGTGTAGTTGATCCCGAGAGCGGCTGGATCTACACCCTGTGGCTCAACACCGATCTGACCTTTACGCCTGAAGCCACGCCGACTCCCGATCCGCAGCCTACGCCGGATCCCAATCCGACACCGCAGCCTGGGGTGAAGCCCGATACGAAGCCCGAGCAGAAACCGGAGGCTAAGCCTGAGGCGAAACCCGAGGCCAAACCTGAAGCTAAGCCCGCGGCCAAGCCGGCCACGACAACCGCCACGACCAAGACGGTTGATAAAACCACGCAGGCCAAGAAGGGCGATGCTGTCCTGGCTACCACGGGAGACACCACCGCGATAACGGTCGCCGCCCTGGGCATCGCTGGCGCAACTGTTGCCGCTGCCGGTGTTGCTGCGACCAAGCGTCGCCAGCGCTAGGTTTTGGCGACAGCGCCCGTCCTCGGCTTTAGCAAAATCTCAATCTGTAACACCATACTGTCCAAAACGGCTCTAGATGTTACAGATTGAGATGAACCGAATGGCCGTCAATCTAATGTCTCGATCTGTAACACCAGGCGGGGAATTTGACCTCTAACTGTTACAGGTCGAGACAAACTGGCCGGCCAAGTTCGGAACCACCACAAAGGTGCCTGTCCCCTTTGTGGTGGTTTGCGCAGGTAGAACGGTAGGTTCGTATATATGAACCTACCGTTCGCTTTGTTTTTGGACGACGATAACGCTGGATGACTTTTGGTTTCAGGAAAGGAACGACCATGAGGTGGACTACTGTTCGAGCGCTTTGCCGCCGCCTGACCATTGCCGCGGTGACCCTCACTATGGTGACGGGCTCGTTGCCTGTGGGCGCGTTTGCTGAGGTGCTCACCACCGATAGCACCTTTGTGCAGACGGATAACGGCCAAGCAGCCGACGCCGCTCCCGCCGATTCGGCTGACGCCCAAACGTCAGACTCTGCTTCCGCCGACCCCGCGCCCGATGCCGGCGCTGCCGACCCCACAGTGCTCGATACCGGTGACACCCCTACGCCCCCGGCCTCCGAGATTGCATCGGCAGCAGGCCTGACGGGCGCTGGGCAGACCGAGAGCACGCCTGCGGGTACGCTCGCCACCGATCTTGTCGAGGGCAAGGAACTCGCCGAGCAGCAGAAGCAAGAGGAGGCTTCCGGTGCCGAGGCAACCTGGAATGAGGATCTTGGGCTCTGGATGACCTCGAAGGGCGCCACGGGCGTAAAGGACGAATACGACGATGGCTACGTGGCCGGCGAGCAGACCCCCGCGCAGTACTACTTCTCGATTGATAGCCTCACCAACGAAATTTCTATCGAGTATGGCGACGCGGGCATTACCACGTTGGAGGTGCCCTCGACCATCGACGACAAAAATGTCGTAAGCCTTACGGGTATGGGAAGCGCTGCGCTCACATCGATCACCTTCGCCCCTAATTCGCATGTCCGCTCGGTTGGAGGCTTGGGCGGCAGCAGCATCAAAGAGATCGCACTGCCCGATTCGGTCGAGGAGCTCAAGAGCTATGCATTCTACAAAAGCAAGACGCTCCAAACGGTAACCTGGCCCAACAACGCGGCCTTTACCACGATTCCCGAGCAGGCCTTTAAGGAATGTGAACAACTTGACGACAAGGTGGTGGCAACGCTGCCGCCTTCGGTCAAAACTATCGACTATCTTGCATTCGCCTATTGCGGCGTGCCACAGTTCTATGTCTCGGACACAACAGTGCTCACCTTTACGCAGATCAATGTGCCGGGCACGGTGGAGCGGATTGAGTGCAATGCCTTTGACGGGTGCTCGCATGTGTCGTCGGTGACGATCGGCGACGGCGTTAAATATATCGGAGCGCACGCGTTCGCCTCTCTTGATCCTGCGATTGCCGGCAAAGAGATTGTGCTACCCAAAAGCGTGGAAATGATAGAGTGGGGAGCTTTTGAGAACACGAGATACGGAAACGAGACGAACCATAATGCCGTTGCCCTGCGCGTGATGAACCCCGATCTTCAGTTTGGTGAGGCGGGCTATCCGGGCGACTATAATGAGCGCGTGACAATCGATGGCGTAACGTATGCGATTCCCTTTAGTGAAGGCCAGACCATCTATGCCTATGCGACCGATTCGGCTGGCAACCCCTCGATGGTCAAAAAGCTTGCCGATGCCGTGGCCGATCGCAAGGACTCCGTCGATTCCTCGAAGCCTGCCTACACGTTTGAGTGGATGGGCGAGGCGGCCCAGGTGACGGGCAAACTTCCCCAGAGCGCGACGGCTACACTCGTGCAGGCGGGGCAGTCCACGCCGCTGGCGGCTGGCGATGACGGCAGCTTTACAGCGGACGCTCTCTCCAAGACAGCAGCCACCCTGCGCATTTCGCTCAGCGGTTACTATGACATGGTGCTGGCGCGCCCGGGCGACCAGATGACGGGCACATGGAATATCGGAGAGATTAAGGCGGAGGACTTTACCAAGATTCCGGCCTCGCGCGCGATTGAGCTCAACGTGGGCTATCTTGAACCGATTGTGGGCCAGGATAAGACCGAACGCATTGAGCTCGATAGTCTCGATAACATCGATCTGACGGTGAAGAGCGGCGGCAAGACGCTCAAACCTGCCAAGGGCGACAAGGAAAACGACTACCGTATCCAGGGCACAGCGCTCGTGGTGTCGCAGGCCATTGCCGACGCGGACCAGGATCTGGAGATAACGCTCGAGCCTAAAGACAGCCTCAAGCTGGGTGGGGCGACGGCGACGGTGAAGCCTTCGGCCGGCAAGGTCGATATCGACTTGAAGCCCTGGGGCACGGCGACGGTCACGACCAAGGGCGACTACCAGGGCGCCAACCGCGTGCTGGTGTTCCGTACGTCCGACGGCAAGCTAGTTGCCGACGGTGTCACCTATCTGATGGGTTACGAAGACGATGGCACTACGCCTATCATGAAGGCCGAGACGCCGCGCCTTAAGGCCGGTTCGTACACCATCGTCGCCTTTAACAAGACGAGCTACGACATCCAAGCGACGAGCTATTCCACGTTTAGCCGCCTAGGGCTGACCGTGGGTAAGCATATCGCGCAAAAGCAGGTGAAGATTGAGGACGGCAAACAGCTCGACGTGACGCTCGACGTCCCCACGTTTGACGTGGAGACGTATCGTGCCGAGCGCGGGCTGACGGCGGGCTCGGTTATCGCTGATTCGTCCGCGGTCGTTGGCGTGGAGACCGAGCTGCGCATTCATTACGAGCTCAAGGACAGTCAGGCTGCCAAGATTGAGATTCCGCTGGCCAAGGATGCCGTCGAGGATGTGTCCGCAGGCGCTCGCGAAGCCGGCGCCAGCTCCGATGCCATGTGGGCTGGCACAACTTGGGAGGGCGACAACCTCGTTCTCGATATGAAGAAGGGTGCGGGCGCCGATGTGTTTGTGCGCTTTAAGACTAAGGCCGCGGGCACCTATGCCATCTCGCCGCTCATTACGCTGGGCGAGGTGACATTGCCGCTGGGAAGCACCACACTCGAGGTTAGCGGATCGCGCATCGAGGTCGACAGCACCGACGTTCACAGCCTGCTGGGCAATGTGGCCTACGTTTATGCAGCGCCGGGCAAGAGCGTGCAGCTCACCGTGGGGACGGGCTCGTCGGCTGCAAAGTACACCGGCAAGACCAATAAACTCGGCCGTGCCAAGATTGAATACGACCTGCCGCAGGATACGCTTGCCGCCGAGCGCGTGACGCTCGAGGCGCGCGTGGGCTCGACCGATGTTGCCGCCGCTGCCGCAGAGGTGACGGCTCGCAACTATGTGCGCTATGTTCCGAGCGCTTCGGTCTGGAACTTTGATGTGACGTATCGTGGCGGTACGCAAAACTTGGTCAAGGACGGCAAGGACACCGGCAAGAGCCTGTGGACCTTCCATCATCTACCACAAAAGAAGAACGCCTACTGGACCTTTGACATCACGCTCGAGGTGGGAAACGAAGAGGCCGCCGACACGCTCGACCTGTACGTGGACTGCGTGGATGGCAAGACGGTGACGATTCCTCTGACTCAAAAGTCGCGCGAGGGCACCCGTGTTCGCTATGTGGCGGAGTATGTGGACGAGGGTTACCTTAAGTTGCTCGACGAGTTTAACAAGGCGAATGACTCGGCCTATGTGAACTGCGGCAACTTTGAGCAAATCTTTATGCCGCAGACCTACCGCATCTCCAATGCTCAGCTTATGACCATGCTGAGTTTTGACGCCAACGCTTCGGCCAAAAAGCATTCCGCCGCGGCCGAGGAGCGCCAGCAGGAGTTCTCGAATGCCGTGCAGCAGTGGCACGAGTATATGATGGATAACTCGTTTAATGATGTCGACGAGGCCTTTAACGACGCGATTGACCAGATGGTCGCCGATGCGCTTGCCGAGGAGGACGAGAACGGTAAAGAGGACGAAGCCCAAGGTGGAGCTGCCCATAAGGCTCGTCGCGCCCCTGCCGTCAGCGACGGCGAGGGTGATGATGCTGGCAACGACGAGGCCGCGCAGTTTGCGGCCGAGCTCAAGGCCGCGGTCGGCGGGTCGGCGGCGCTGCTGACCCAGCAGGGCGACAGCTATGGCGTCAATGTGGACAAGATGATCTTTGAGGATGCTTACGGCACCAGCGAGGATTGGTATCAGGAACTTGCGGCGGCCCAGGGCGCGAACGCTGCGGATGCGGCCGCCATCAAGGAGCTCGTCGACCATGCATCGCGAGCGGAGTTTATTGCCCAGCAGGCCGAGGATCTGGTGGGCCAGTCGATGGGTATCGGCCGGCTCAACCAATACGGAAGCTGGAATGACGCAACCGCTGCGGCGCTCAACAAGTGTGCGGGCATTAAGGCCAGCGAGTACAACGGCCAGTCGACGAGCGGGTTTAACGATTTGGGCCAGGCGCTCGGCAGCTCGCTGAGCTACAAGGCGGCTGACGACGATACCGTCAAGGGCTTTAAAGTCGCCGCGCCCGATGGCGAGCGGACGGCCTATATAGAGTCGGAGTTTATCGAGAACTCCAATAACAACAAGAACCAGGCGCTTCTGTTTAACTCGATCGCCATGCAGTGCGACATTCTGGACAACCTGTACGACAACTGGAATGTGGTCCATAGCCTCAACAACTCCAAGGTGCGCGGATGGCTCATGGCCTGGAAGCTCAACGGCGACGTGAGCGCCCATATGAAGCTCATCCGCACGATCCGTTCGCTCAAGAGCTATAAGATCGAGTGCGAGATGTTCGGCCAGGTCTTTAAGACCGATGCGTGGAAGGCAGCCGGCCAGGCGTTTCCCGCGGCGACCCAGGGCATCGGCATCTTTACCGGCATTTACGGCGTGAACGATGCCAGCAAGAACTGGGAGAACGTGAACGTCCGTATGCAGAAGGTGAAGGGCGAGCGCGAGGGCTATGAGCTCCAGCATACGCGCTTGCTTGCCAAGCCCGAGAAGACCGAGGACGACTGGAGGTGCATTTACGCCCTGCGCGACGCCATGGAGAAGGCGCGTGCGTTTGAGGATCTGCTGTATCGCCAGCTCTGCCACGATAGCACCGATGTGGCGGTGGGCTCCGTTATGACAATCGCCGGCGTGCTGACGGCCGGTTCGGCGGGCACCGTGGTGGGCGCGTGCCAGAATCGTATTACGGTCAACTGGGGCGAGCTGACCGATGCCGAGGTCTACAAGGCCAACAAGGACGGCTTGATCTCGGACGAGAAGATGCAGTCGATCTTCGAGGCGCGTTATCGCAATGTGGCTGCCAAGGCTGCACCCGATCCTGCGGGCGTGGTGTACGAGGGCCTGCTGTCCAATGCGGTTGAAGGCGCGACGGTTGAGCTGTGGAGCGCCGACGATGCGGCCGGTACCAATGCAGTGCGTTGGGATGCCGAGGAGTATGAGCAGGACAATCCGCTTGCAACGGGTGCGGACGGTGCGTACAACTGGAATACGCCGACCGGCTGGTATCAGGTGCGCGTGACCAAGGACGGGTATGAGGAGGCGCGTTCGGCTTGGCTGCGCGTGCCGCCGATTCAGACTGAGGTGAACATTGGCTTGGTGTCGACGGCGGCGCCCGAGGTGGCTTCGGCCCATGCCTATACCGATTGCGTCGAGGTTGAGTTTACGCAGTATATGGACGCGAGCGACGATACCCCGGTCGCATTGTGCGCGCAGGGCTTGGGCGACGTGACGTATACGTGGCTCGACAAACAGGACGATCCCAATGGCAAGCCGCTGTCGCGCGTGCTGCGTATTCGCTATGCCGATGCGCGTGAGGCGGGCTCGACGGTGGCGTTTGAGCTCGACGGTGCTCGCAACTACGCCGGCACGGACATGGCGCGCTGGGCAAGTGGTGAGCTTGTCGTGGGCGTTCGTGCCGACAAGCTCAAGCTCAACGTGGAGCAGGCCGTGACCATGCTTGATGGCAGTGACTTTGAGCTGGTGGCGCACGTGACCGATAAGGCGGGCAAGCCGTTTGCGGGCGCCAAGGTTAGTGTTGGACTGGAGTCCTCGGCTATCTGCTCTGTCGATGCCACCCAGGCCGTGACGGGCGAGGACGGCGCGGCGACGTTTGTGCTGCATGGTGCTCTGCCCGGTTTGACGACGTTGACGGCGGCGGTGGACGGCACGGCGCTGTCCAAGCAGGTCGACGTTCGCGTGTCTGCCGAGGCAGTGCGACCGGCGCGACCGGTGGCGACGATTGGTGCGACGACGTTTGGTGCATGGTCGCCCAAGGAGAACTACATTACGGTGCCCAAGGGCACGAAGTTGGAGCTTTCTGCCGAGGATGGCACGACGATTTGGTACACCACCAACGACACCTGCCCCTGCCGTGATGAAGGCCGCGTAAAGTACACCGAGCCTATTGCGCTCGATAGCAACATGTATGTGCGCATTGCGGCACAGCGCCCTGGCATGTCGTACAGCGAGTATTCCGAGCGTCTGAACATTACGATCACGGTGACCGATGAGCCGACGCCTGAGCCGACGCCCGATCCCGAGCCGACGCCCGAGCCGGACCCGACGCCTGGCGACGGCGAGCAGGGCGGCGGTGCGGATGGCTCTGGTGGCGCCGGGGCCCCTGCGGGCAGTTCGACTTCGACGACGACCACGGTGACGACGGACAAGTCCAAGGGTAAGGGCGAGAACGGCAAGAAGTCCGGCGGCACGGAGCTCACCAGCACGGGTGACTCCGTCGCGATGACGGTCGCTGCCCTGGGCATCGCCGGCGCAACCGTCGCCGCTGCCGGCATCGCCGCGACCAAGCGTCGCAAGCGTTAGGTTTTGGCGACAGCGCCCATTCTCGGCTTCAGTAAAATCTCAATCTGTAACACCGAGCCAGATATTTGGGCTCCAGGTGTTACAGATTGAGATGAACTGTTCGGCTGCCAACCTAATGTCTCGATCTGTAACACCAGGCGGGATATTTGGTCTCTAACTGTTACAGATTGAGACAAAACGGAGGCGGTTGGAGCGATGTCTCGATCTGTAACAACTACGATGCTCAACAGGGTCTAACTGTTACAGATTGAGACAAAACGACCGACCAAGTCCCAAACCACCACAAAGGTGCCTGTCCCCTTTGTGGTGGTGGAACGGTCGGCATAGAAAAAGTCCCCGCCGGGCGTGTGCTCGACGGGGACTTTGCCGTTTGATGGCTAGCGCTGTAGGTGATTACTCGCCCAGCAGGCTCTTGGTGATGGAAGCGGCGGCCTTCTTGCCAGCGCCCATCGCCAGAATGACCGTAGCGGCACCGGTGACGATGTCGCCGCCGGCCCAGATGCGGGGATCGGTGGTCTGGCCGGTCTCCTCGTCGGCGACGATGTAGCCCCACTTGTTGAGTTCCATCTTGCCGCCGATCTTCTTTGCGAAGGGGTTGGCGTTGGTGCCGATAGCCGAGATCGCGACGTCGCAGGGGATCTCCTCGATGGCGCCCTCGATGGGCACCGGGCGACGACGGCCGGACTCGTCGGGCTCGCCGAGCTCCATCTTCTGGACCTTGACGGCGCACACGGAGCCGTCTTCGCCAGCGACAAACTCGAGCGGGGAAACGAGCGGCAGAACCTCGACGCCCTCGGCCTTGGCGTGGTGCAGCTCGGCACGACGGCAGGGCATCTCGTCCTCGGTACGGCGGTAAGCGATGATGGCGTGCTCGGCGCCCAGACGCTTGGCGGTACGGACGGCGTCCATAGCCACGTTGCCGCCGCCAAAGACAACGACGTTCTTGCCGTGCTTGGTGGGGGTGTCGTACTCGGGGAACTTGTTGGCCTTCATCAGGTTCACGCGGGTGAGGTACTCGTTTGCGAAGAAGACGTTGGGCAGGTTCTCGCCGGGGACGTTGAGGAACTTGGGCAGGCCAGCGCCGGTCGCCACGTAGATGGCGTCGAAGCCCTGCTCGAACAGCTCCTCGGCCGTGGCCATGTTGCCCACGACGGAGTTGTACTCAAACTTGACGCCCATGTCCTCCAGGCCGTCAATCTCGCGCTTGACGACCGCCTTGGGCAGACGGAACTCGGGGATGCCGTAGACCAGCACGCCGCCGCCGGTGAAGAAGGCCTCGAAGACGGTAACGTCAAAGCCGTTACGGGCGAGCTCGCCGGCGCAGGTGATGCCGGACGGGCCGGAGCCGACGACGGCGACCTTCTTGCCGTTCTTGGGAGCCATCTTGGGCGTGGAGGCGAGCTCGGGGCGGTCACCCAGGAAGCGCTCGAGCTGGCCGATGGCCACGGGCTCGGACTTCTTACCACGGATGCACTTGCCCTCGCACTGGTTCTCCTGCGGGCAGACGCGGCCGCAGATAGCGGGAAGCATGGAGTCCTCGCGGATGGTATCGAGGGCGCCGCCGAAGTCCTTCGCGCGGATCTGCTCGATAAAGCGGGGAATGTTGATGTTGACGGGGCAGCCCTCAACACAGAACGGCTTCTTGCAGTTGAGGCAGCGCTCGGCCTCGGCCAGCGCCATCTCCTCGGTGAAGCCCTTGTCGACGGGGCGGAAGTCGCAGGCGCGCTCGGCAGCCGGCTCCTCGTTATCGGGGGTGCGGGGCGACTTCATATCGGCAACGAAACGACCGTTAACTAGTGGCATGCGCAGCTCTTTTCCTCATAGGCCTTGAGGGACGCGCCCTCTTCGGAACGGTAAGCGGCCTGGCGGGCACGAAGGTCATCCCAGTCGACCAGGGTGGCATCGAAGTCGGGGCCGTCGACGCAAGCGAACTTGGTCACGCCGCCCACCTCGACGCGGCAGCAGCCGCACATACCGGTGCCGTCAACCATGATGGGGTTGAGCGACGCGGTGATGGGGGTGTCGTACTTCTGGGCGGTGAGGGTCGAGAACTTCATCATCGGAACGGGGCCGACGCAGAAGACCTGGCTCACGGCCTTGTCCTGCAGCAGGCGCTCCAGCGGAGCGGTGACAACGCCCTGCTCGCCGTAGGAGCCGTCGTCAGTGGTGATGTGGATGTGGTCCTCGTCGAGGAGCTCGCGGAACTGGTCCTCCATGAGCAGGAGGTCCTTGGTGCGGGCGCCCATGATGGCGTGCACCTCGTGGCCGGTCTCGACCAGGTGCTTGGCGACCGGGAAGGCAATTGCCAGGCCGACGCCGCCGCCAATGACGGCGCAGGGGCCCTCGGCCATCTCGGTGGGAACGCCCAGCGGGCCCACGACGTCGCGCAGCGACTCGCCGGCCTCGTAGGTGGAAAGCATCTCGGTGGTCTTGCCGATCACCATGAAGATGAACTCGACCCAGCCCTCGTCACCGTTCCAGCCGGCCAGGGTAAACGGGACACGCTCGCCCGTCTCGTTGGCGCGAACCATGAGGAACTGTCCAGCGTGCGCATGCTTGGCGATTGCAGGCGCCTCGATGCGGAACTTGAACACCTTCTCCGAGAACTGCGTCTTCTCCAGGATCTTATACATAGAACCCCTCTCTTGTTAGGGCCGCCGAACCGTGCCTCCACGGAAATGGACGGCAGCCCGAATAAAACCGTACGCGCACAGGCGTTGTGCAGACATACGGTGCAAATTATACCCTCATGGACATGTCGCTTACGTGTATCTTTGGCAGGCGGGAAAAGTGACCGGCCATTTAGGGACAGGTTTATTTTGGCAGGTTTTATCAGGCAAAACGGCAAAGGAGGCCGGTCTCGCGCATCGGTGAGGCCGGCCCCCTTTGGAGGCTGCATATGTATGGCGGCACAGGGTTTATTGCGACGCGGCCGCCGCGGCGTTTCCGCATATAAAACCTGCCAAAATAAACATCCCTAAATGGTAGGTTTTAGTGCTTGCCGTTGGCGGAGGCGGAGCCGTTGACGTGGTCACGGGCATAGATTACGCCGTGTACGATCGCCAGGCCGGCGGCATCTGCGGCGCGGGCGCAGGTGTCCTGGAAATCCTCGGCCTCGCGGGCGCGCAGCTGCTTAAGCACGTAGTCGGCGACGGCCATCTTGCCGGGAGGGTTGCCGATGCCGGTGCGGATGCGGCTGAAGTCGCGGCTGCCCATCTTGTCGATGATGGAGCGCAGGCCGTTGTGACCGGCGTGGCCACCGCCCACCTTAACACGTACGTCGCCGGCGGGAATGTCGAGCTCGTCGTGGATTACGAGCAGCTCCTCGGCCTTGATCTTGTATTCGCGGCAAAGCTTGGAGATGGGGCCGCCCGAGGTGTTCATGTACGACTGTGGCTTGACCAGCACAATCTGGCGCTTGCCGTTCTCTTCCTCGGCATCGTTGATGTTGATGAGCGCGACCTCGGCGCCTGCTTGGTTTTTCCAGTACGTGACGCCGGCCTGACGGGCCAGCTCGTCGATCGCCTTAAAACCGGCGTTGTGGCGGGTCTCGGCATACTCATCGCCAGGGTTGCCAAGTCCGGCAACCATGCGAATCTTAAGCGGCTGTGCAGCTGCCATGTTCATCCTTTCGTTGATTTGTCGCCTGCTATGGTGAGCGACCCTGTTGCCGCTGTCAAATGGAGGGCAATTGAGGTTGTTTGGGGGCGTTTGGACGGCCGTCAAAATCCGAGGTGGACAGTTAGTTCAGATACGTATAAGTTCTGAGGACTCGAATTGCTCAATTCAATGCCGATACGTTGTTTTGGAACTTTAGTTAGTCCATATGACGCTGTTTTGAAGTCTACCCCGCTTTCAAATAGGGCGAATGGTATAGAGATAGCTGCAAAACAGCCTAATTCAATGTGTCTATTTATACGTATTTGAACTAACTGTCCAGCCCTGTTCGACGGCGCACGGGTGATTCGCCGTTTAGACCGGCGCAAGGCCGATTCCGGCCCGCAGAGCGTTGAGCCAAGCGGCCTGACGCTTGCGATAGCCCTTGATGCGATATCGGAATCGGACTCCTGCGAGTCGATGCATCGTTTGGGCGAAGGCTTCGAGTGCAACAAGGTCTTTCATTTGGTCGCGATTGATAACCAGGACGTGGATGCCCATTGCCTTGAGGCCATTATTTCGATTGCCATCGTGGATGCGAGCGTTTTGAAGCTCATGCCCAATTCCGTTGTATTCGTTGTCGACTCCGGCGGCCGGGCAATATAGGTCGCAGATGGCGTAAGGGATGCCGGAGGACATGTTAACCGCAAGAGTGTCGAAGTCGATTCGATAGTTGAGTAGCAGGCCTCCCATGGGCAGGCTGCAACATCCGAATCCGCCAAAGCGCATGGGCGCTCCGAGAACGGCTAACATTAGGGATTCGGCTGGGGATGCAGATCCGGGTCGGGCAAGCTTGACTGCCGTGCGAAACGAGGTGTATGAGCTACTTTTGGCGAAGCGCGCGACCGCCTCGAGATCTTCGATGGTCGTGGCGGGCTCGCATTTGTAGTGCGCCTGTTCGTAGCGGGTTTCGTTCTGCTGTTTGGCTGCCGACTGGCCGCCCAGGCAATCAAGATCGCCCGTCGCTGCGCAGCTATCGCCCTTGGGCCAGATGTCGTCATAGGCGATGGGGTAGGTTGCCTCGGGCGGAAGGGAGTAGGTTCCGAGCAGCTCCATAAGGAGCATCAAGGTTTTGGCGACCGATTCATTTTTAGAACAAAGCATGGCTGTCATGGCAGGAGACGTTGCGTAGATGTCGGCCTCGACGTGCATAATTGCACCTTCAGGAAGCGGAGCGGAGAGAATATGCTGAAGAAGTCGCTTGTCGGGGCGTCTGTTGTCTTCGTTTGAAACGAGAAGATCGAGTAGTTCGGAATCATCTTCATTCCAGGCGTCGAGTATCGAAAGTGCGCCAAAGTCTATCGCGTCATTATTGGGAATGCAGCTAGCCAAGGCCTGTGCTTGCTGTTCACTATCAACGGAGTCCCAGGGTAGGGCAGAGTACGCCCGTCGTGCGCGACGAATTGCGCGGAGGGCGGAGAAATGTGAAATCACGGTCGTCATAGCTATAACGTACTAAGTTGGCGGCAGAATGCGACCGCCATACCGTTCTTTTCGCTCAGCGGGGCGCTGTGCGCCATGAACGGCTGGGTGTTATGAAATCGATGGAATCGGTTGAGGGGATTGCAGGAAATTGAGCTCTGCCGCGAAGGTTGACGATAGCTACTGGACAGTTAGTTCAGATACGTATAAGGCGACGGGCATTCGAGGCGTTTCTAAGGGCCTTCGAGGGTGATTTGAGGGTAAATATGCGGCGGTTGTACTCGAAAACGATGAGCTTTGGGCGGCATGGCATCCGCCGGGGAGCTCAGAAGGCTCCGAACGGCCCTTTGGGGCTTTAAAAAATACGTATCTGAACCAATTGTCCAGGGAAGGTTGGCGAGGGATAGAAAAAGGGCCGGAAGCGAGCTTCCGACCCTTTAAAAGCATCAAAGATGATGCGATGCGCGTTGGACTACAGCGCGAAGTCGCCGCCGACGAGCGTGGAGACGGGCTCCTCGTGGTAAACGGCGGAGATGGCCTGAGCGAACTCCTCGGCGACCGAGATGGTCTTGATCTTGCCGCCGACCTCGACGGGAATGGCGTCGGTGACGAGGCACTCGACGATCGGGGCGTCGTTCAGACGCTCGATGGCCGGACCGGAGAAGATGCCGTGGGTGGCGCAGACGTAGATGTCGCCAGCGCCCATAGCCTTGAGCTCCTTGACGTTGGCGCACAGGGTGCCAGCGGTGTCGATCATGTCGTCGTTGATGATGCAGGTCTTGCCCTTGATGTCACCGATGATGCCCATGACCTCGGCGGCGTTGTGGCGCGGACGGCCCTTGTGGGCGATGGCCAGGTCGCAGCCGAGCATGTCAGACAGCTTCTTGGCGGCCTTGGCGCGGCCCACGTCGGGGGAGACGACAACCAGGTTGTCGGTGTCGAAGTGCATGTCGTTGTAGTACTGGCCAAACAGCGGCAGTGCGGACAGGTGGTTAACCGGGATATCGAAGAAGCCCTGGATCTGGCCCTGGTGCAGGTCGAGGGTGATGATGCGGTTGACGCCGGCGCGCTCGAGCAGGTTGGCGACGAGGCGGGCGGTGATGGGCTCGCGCGGGCCGGCCTTGCGGTCCTGGCGGGCATAGCCGTAGTGGGTGATAACGGCAGTGATGGAGCGGGCGGATGCGCGCTTGGCAGCGTCGGTGGCGATGAGCAGCTCCATGAGCATGTCGTTGACGTTGCCGCCGGCCACGGACTGAATCAGGAAGACGTCGGCGCCGCGGACGGTCTCGTCGTAGCGGGCGTAAATCTCACCGTTGGCGAACTGCTTTAGCGTAAGGCCCGAAAGCTCGACCCCAAGGTACTCAGCGATCTTCTGAGCGAGGGGACGGTTGGAGGAACCGGAATACACGCGGATGGACTTGCGCATATTCTCCGACTTCTCGGGATCATTAATCGGCATTACCCTTCTCCTTTATATCGAATGCCATATAGATGCCTTGTTGCATTGTAACCGCGCGACGGGGTTAATCGGGTCTTGATAACGTCTTTACCGTCAACGGACACGAACCGACCACTCATCCGGTTGCGCAGGTCACGATAGAAAAAGGAGCCGCTCCCCATGGGAACAGCTCCTTAGATGCTTGGTAAAACGTTATACCTCGTCGTCCTCGTGCAGACGGCGGCGATAATCGGCGGCCCAGCCCTCAATGTTTACCTGACGGGCACGACCCAGGCCAAGTGCGTCTGCCGGGACCGGCTCGGTGATGACGGAGCCGGCGGCCACGAGCGCACCGTCGCCGATCTGGGCGGGTGCGACCATCATGGTGTCGGAGCCGATGAAGGCATCCTTGCCGATGACGGTCTTGTGCTTGTGCACGCCGTCGTAGTTGCAGGTGATGGAGCCCGCGCCCACGTTGACGCCGGCGCCCATGGTGGTGTCGCCGATGTAGGACAGGTGCGGAACCTTGGAGCCCTCGCCGATCGTGGACTTCTTGATCTCCACGTGCGTGCCGGCCTTGGAGCCGTCGAGCATGTGGGTACCCGGGCGCAGGTAGGCGCGCGGGCCGCAATCGACGCCGTTCTCGATGACGGCCTCGATGGCGATAGTCTCGTCGATGACGCAGCCGCTGCCGACGGTGGTGTCGGTGAGGCGGCTGTTGGGGCCAAGCTGGCACTCCTCGCCCACGGTGACGTGACCGATCAGGTGCGTCTGCGGCCACACGACGGTGTCGCGGCCGATGGTGGCATCGGGGCCGATCCAGGCCTGCGTGGGATCGATGAACGTGACGCCCTCGGCCATCCAGTGCTCGTTGATGCGGTCGCGTGCAATGGCGGTAAGCTGTGCGAGCTGGATGCGGCTGTTGACGCCCAGGCCGTCGCGGTAGTCGTCGCAGTGGAAGATGGAGACTGCCTGACCATGGCCTTTGAGGATCTCGAGCATGTCGGGCAGGTAGTACTCGGACTGTGCGTTGTCGTTACCAATCTCGTCGATGTGGGCGGCGAGCTGCGCACCGTCAAAGGCGTAGCAGCCGGCGTTGCACTCCAACAGCGTGGCAGCCTGCTCGGGCGTGCAGTCCTTCTGCTCGATGATGCGCTCGATCTGGCCGTCGGCGCCTAGCTTGATGCGGCCGTAGCCGAAGGGGTCGGGCGGGGTCATGGTCATGACGGTGCAGGCGAGCTCGCCGGTGGCGACGGTCTGCGCGAACTTGGCGACGGTGTCGGCGGTGATGAGCGGCAGGTCGCCGTTGAGCACGACGACCGGACCCTCGGCGATGCCGCAGGCCTCGAGCGCGACCTTTACAGCGTGGCCGGTGCCCAGGCGCTCGGTCTGCTCAACGCACTCAACCTTGGTGGCGCTGTTGGCGTAGGCGCCATCGATGAGGGCGCGCATCTCATCGGCGTGGCTGCCGATGACGACCACGACGCGGCTGCAGCCGGCCTTGATGGTGGCGTCGACGATCCACTGGACCATGGGCTTGCCCAGGATCTTGTGCGAAACCTTGCAGTGGTTCGACTTCATGCGGGTGCCCTCGCCGGCAGCGAGGATAATTGCGGTTGCGTCCATGTGATCTCCTGTTACGTTATAGAGACGTGTGTTTGGAAACGATACACGGCGCAATATGATACCGCAGGCATATGATGAGCGCGTAACGATTGGTTTGCGGCGGTTGAGGCTTGCGCCGCCGGCGTGGCGTTTGCACTGCTTGCGTGCGGCGTTGGCGGTGCTGCGGAGCTGTCGTTTGAGCGAGGAGACGGGGGTGCCCGTGGACAACATACGTGAGGAGTTTGGCGGCGAGCCCGTCGCGGCATTCTCGATGTCGCATCCGGCGGTGCCGGCACTCTATATAGTGCTGACGCTGGGGCTCACCATGTCCTCGATGCAGCCGGTGCTGATTGCGCTGTCACTTGCGGGCGGGCTGGCGTATGGATTTGCGACGCGTGGGGCTGCCCGCACGCTGGGCGCACTCCGCTGGCAGCTGCCGGTGATTTTGATTATCGCGCTGGTCAATCCGCTGTTTAGCGCCTCGGGCTCGACGGAACTGTTCCGTATTGGCATGCGCGCGGTGTATCTGGAGAGCATGGTATACGGCCTGTGCATGGGCGGGCTGTTTGTGGCGAGCGTGCTGTGGTTTGAGGCGGCGTCGTCGATGCTCGAATACGACAAGGTGCTTGCGCTTTTGGGCAACGCCGCGCCGGTGATCGCGCTCATGATTTCGATGTGCATGCGGCTTATCCCACAGTTTTTGCGCCGCGGTCGTACGGTGCTGGCGGTGCAGGATGCGATTGATGTGCCGGGCCGCGCGCCGGCCGACCCCGTGCGCTCGCGCTTGCGGGCCTCGAGCGTGCTGATGGGCTGGGGCATGGAGGATTCGCTGGAGCGCGCCGACGCCATGCGCTCGCGCGGATGGGGTGCCGCGACGCGTCGTACGACGTATGCGCGGTATCGGCTGGGGCGCGGCGACGTTGCCGCGCTGGTGGGGCTTACGCTGTTTGGCGCCGCTGCGGTTGCGGCGGCGTGGGCCGCGACAACGCAGTATTCGTTTTATCCTCAGCTCTCGGTGCCGGCGCCGTGGCTGGGCTATGTCGTGTACGCTGCCTGGATGGTGCTGCCTTGCGCGTTGCACGCGATTGATGAGAAGAGGTTTGGCTGATGGCTCGGTTGGATAGGGGCCCGGTGTCGGGCGCGGCGTGCGGCCCGGATATGCCGGCGATTGAGGTGCGGAGCCTGAGCTTTGCCTACCCCGATGCGGATGCTGCGGTGCTCGAGGGACTCGACTGGTCTGTTCCCCAAGGTGCATTTGCGCTGCTTGTCGGCGGTACCGGATCGGGTAAGTCGACGTTGCTGTCGCTACTCAAGCCCGAGATCGCTCCGGCGGGCGAGCGCACTGGCGAACTGCTCGTGCTGGGCGAGAACGTCGCCGACATGGATGTGCGGGCATCGGCGGAGCGCGTGGGCTATGTGTTCCAGGATCCCGAGAACCAGATCGTGTGCGAAACCGTGTGGCACGAGATGGCGTTTGGCCTGGAAAACTTGGGGCTAGCGCGTGATGAGATGCGCCGTCGCGTAGCTGAGACCAGCTATTTCTTTGGGCTGGAAGATTGGCTTCACCGCGATACTGACACGCTTTCGGGCGGTCGCAAACAGTTGCTGTCGTTGGCGGCCGTTCTGACGCTGCGCCCGCGCGTGCTGCTGCTCGACGAGCCCACGTCTCAGCTTGATCCGGTTGCGGAGAAGAATTTCCTGCACGCGCTGTTTCGTGTGAATCGCGAGCTGGGCTGCACGGTTGTTGTGGCGACGCATCAGCCGCGCCCAATGCTCGAATACGCGACGTGTGCGTACCGGATTGAGGACGGTCGCGTGCGCGAGGTGGCGGATATGGCTTCTTTGGGACGCCGAGAATCGCTGTTTTCCGATGACATGTTGGGGTGGGGTGCCATCCGATGTGCAAATAAAGGAGTATTCAGCAGGCGTGAGGACAATTTGGGCTCTCTGGAGCCGCCCGGGGACGTATCGAGCGCGAAAAAAAGTTCGGAATTGGACAAATCGTCCGAATTTGTGGCGCAAACGTCGCTCGAGAACGGCTCGGAAGCCTTCTCGCGCACGGATGGAAGCAGAATACTCCAAAAAATGCACGGCGGGTCGGCTACCACCCTGTCGGAAGGCTGGTTTCGCTACGATCGAGCGTCCGGCTGGGTGCTGCGCGGGCTCGATGCTTCGTTTTCGGCTGGCGCGGTGCATGCAATCGTGGGCGGCAACGGATGCGGTAAGTCGACGATGCTCTCGGTGCTGGCGAAGACCGCCAAGCTGCAGCGCGGCCGCATGGTGCGCGAAGCGGCCTCGGCGGCGCTGCTGCCACAGAATCCCAAGGCATTGCTGGTTGCCGAGACGGTTCGCGATGAGCTGATGGAATGGGCCTCGACCTGCGGATACGACGAGGCCGCAGCACGGGAGCAGACAGCGCGCCTGGGTCTGGCGGGCTTGGAGGCGCGTCACCCGTACGATCTTTCGGGCGGTCAGTGCCAGCTGCTTGCGTTGGCAAAGCTGCTGTTGATTGGCCCCGAGCTGCTATTGCTCGATGAGCCCACCAAGGGTTTGGACCTGGCCAGCCGCCGCATCATCGCCCGTGCCCTGCGTGACCATGCGAAGGCTGGCGGCACCGTCATCATGGCTACGCACGATTTGGACTTTGCCGAGCAGGTAGCCGACGACGTCGCCATGATGTTTGACGGCGAGATTGCCTGCGTGGAGCCCCCGGCCGACTTCTTTGCCGACAACGTGTTCTATAGGGCGTGATGGGATGACGGACTGTCGTTTCTCGCGTTTACTCACAAAACTGGAGATTCCGCTGTTGTTGGCGGTGCCGGCGGTGATGGCAACGGCGTTGCTGGCGGGCGTTGAGCAGGCGGCGCTCGCCATGCTTGTCGTGGTGGCGCTGGTGCTTGCGCTGTTCTTTGCAGGCTACGAGGCGTCGCGACCGGGCCTGCGCCAGATTATGCCCACGCTGGTGCTGGCGGCGCTGGCGGCGGCGGGCCGCATCTTGTTCGGCCCCATTCCCGACTTTAAACCCGTGAGCGCCATCGCCATCATCGCCGGGGCGACGCTCGGGCGTCGCAACGGCTTCATGGTCGGCGCGTTGGCAGCACTGACCAGCAATTTCTTTTTTGGGCAGGGCATGTGGACGCCATGGCAGATGTATGCCTGGGGCCTGGTTGGCTATGTTGGCGGTGCGCTGGCGCATGCCGGTGCGTTCGACCGTGCGGATGGAACCGTGCGCATGCCGGCGCTGATGGCGTACGGCTTTGCTTCGGGTCTGCTGTACGGCGTGGTGATCAACGCGTACGACATTATCGGTTTTGTACAACCGCTCACGTGGGCGGGCGTCGTGGCGCGTCTTGCCACGGCAGTGCCGTTCGATATCACACACGGCCTCGCGACCTGCGTGTTCTTGGCCGCCCTCTACAAGCCTTGGTGTCGACGGATCAACCGCGTTGTCGTGAAATACGGGCTGTAGGGCTGGTTGCGCCGGGGCGTGAATCAATACTTCCGAAGTACCATTTCAAAACTATGCCGGTTTACGGGGCTAGATTAGCGTAGGCCGACCATACCGGCTTTTTTCAAAATAGAGCAAGCCGTTTACCTGAGGTTTTATTATTTCGGAATTGCGTATGGTTGGGGGTTCGCGATTCAGCCCCGTAAACCGGCATAGTTTTGGAATGGCCGGCTGATATGACGGGCATCGTGGCCCTCAGAGAGCCAAATCGATCCGTTTTCCTCCGTCTCCAGACGTTCCCGGGGAATCAGTTGGCGGCGCTTGCCACGAAACTGGCCCATCTACTACGTTTAGCTTGATACCCCCGACCATGACCGCGTTTTATGAAAAACCGCAGGCTTTCTACCTGCGGTTTTCTTTTTGCGTTGTTCGCTGTGGTTGAGGGTAGTGGCTTAAACGTAGTAGATGGGTCAGTTCCGTGGCGGGAGGGCCGCGTGGGTTCCCTCGCGAGGTGAAAATGATCCCATTTCCTCCGTCCCCAGGGGATCAATTGGGGCTAGAGTTCTAGCGTGAGGGTGACGGGGCAGTGGTCGCTGCCAAAGATGTCGCCGCGGATGCCGGTGTCGCGTACGTTGTCGGCGATTGCGTCGCTCACCAGGAAATAATCGATGCGCCAGCCGGCGTTGTTCTTGCGAGCATTAAAGCGGTAGCTCCACCAGCTGTAGACGCCCTCGACGTCGGGGTTTGCCGCGCGCCAGGTATCGGTGAAGCCGGCGTTGAGCAGCTCGGTAAACTTGCCGCGTTCTTCGTCCGAAAAGCCCGCGTTGCCGCGGTTGGACTTGGGGTTCTTAAGGTCGATCTCCTCGTGCGCCACGTTAAAGTCGCCGCAAGTTACGACGGGCTTGCCGCTCTCGCGCTCAAGCGCGCTCAAAAAGCCGCGATAGGCATCGTCCCAGGCCATGCGCACATCGATGCGCGCGAGTTCGTTTTGCGCGTTGGGCGTATAGACGTCAACAAACCAAAACTTGTCGAACTCGAGCGCGCAGACGCGGCCCTCGGTCGCGGCTTGGGCAACGAGCTCGGCAGCCTCGCCTTCGCCGGCGTAGGACAGCAGCGCAGCGGCGTGCAGCACGCGTAGCGGTTCCTGGCGGCTAAAGACCGCGGTGCCCGAATAGCCTTTACGCTCGGCGTAGCTCCAGGTTTGGTGATAGCCGGGCAGGTCAATATCGACCTGGCCTTCTTGCAGCTTGGTCTCTTGCAGCGCCAGGATATCGACGTCGAGTTCTTGCGCGATCTGGATAAAGCTCGGGTCCTTTTTTAGCACGGCGCGCAGGCCGTTGACGTTCCACGAGGCGAAAGTGTAAGTCTGAGGCATGGTGTCCTTTCGACGGGGTTGGCAGGCTTAAGATTAGCGCAACGGGGGCGGGGTGGGCTCCGTGGGCGACGGCGCAATCGCGGCCGCCCCGACCAACATGGACGGAGGACAAACATGACGCAAGCGATAACAGATCCCAGGCAGGCCTCCGCCGCGCTGGCGGAGCTGTTCAATACCCACGAGCGCGTGGTGTTCTTTGGCGGCGCTGGTGTTTCCACGGCAAGCGGCATTCCCGATTTTCGCAGCGTGGACGGCCTGTATCACCAGCAGTTTGCCTATCCGCCCGAGACCATGCTGTCGCATAGCTTTTACGAGGCGCATCCGGCCGAGTTCTTCGACTTTTACCGCACCAAGATGATCGCGCTTAACGCTAAGCCCAACCGCTGCCACACCAAGCTGGCCGAGCTGGAGCGCGCCGGCAAGCTCGACGCCGTGGTGACGCAAAACATCGACGGCCTGCATCAGATGGCCGGCTCACAGCGCGTGTTCGAGCTGCACGGATCGGTCCATCGCAACATTTGCCAGTCGTGCGGCGCGGTCTATAGCGCCGAGTGGATTTGCTCGCGCGAGCACGAGGATGCCGCGGGCGTGCCTGCGTGCCCCGCGTGCGGCGGCCGCATCAAGCCCGATGTAGTGCTCTACGAAGAGCCGCTCGACGAGCATGTGTTGACCGGTGCCGTTGCCGCCATCGCCGCCGCCGATGCCCTCATTGTGGGCGGGACCTCGCTCGTGGTGTATCCGGCGGCAGGCCTTACGCGATACTTTACCGGCGATACGCTGGCCATATGCAACCTTGCTCCCACCGATCAGGATGCAAATGCCGACCTGCTGATTTCTTGCGACATCGCGGCCGCGTTTGCGTTCTAGCCCGCGCGCGCGGATACAATAGAAAGACTGAGTGCAAAGCGACCCCGCCGCCAGCTCCCCAGACTCGGCGGCGTGGGCATTTTAGGAGGATGTTCATGGCGAACGACAGCAAGACATGGCGGTGCGGAAAGTACGAGCTCAGCTTTGACCGTCCGCGCATCATGGGCGTCCTCAACGTGACGCCCGATTCGTTTAGCGATGGCGGGGAGCACTTCGATCCGGATGCCGCCATCGAGTACGGCCTGGCGATGCTCGACGCCGGCGCCGACATCATCGACGTGGGCGGCGAGTCCACGCGCCCCGGCTTTACCCCGGTCAACCCCGACGAGGAGGCTCGCCGCGTGCTGCCCGTGGTGCGCGCGCTGGCCAAGGAGGGCGCCATCGTCTCGATCGACACGCGTCATGTGGCGGTTGCCAAGGCGGCCGTGCGCTGCGGCGCCTCGATCGTCAACGACGTGACCGGCTTCACCGATCCCAAGATGGTCGAGTTTGTTAAGACGAGCACCTGCGGCATCATCGTGATGCATGCCGGCGAGGTCGCCGCACCCGCCCGCACGCACGCGACGGTGCAGCTCGATACCTCGGCTGCGGCGTTTGTTGCCGAGAAGGCACGCGAACCGCCACATCCGGGGCCGCGCGCGAGGCCGAGAAGCCGGCCCGTCGCCGTCGTGGCAAGTTGCTGGGCGAGCCTAAGCCGGAGGCCAAGCTTCCGGGCGGCGTGGTGCAGCCCTCGTTGCCGTTTGGCGAACCGGAGCCCACGTCCGAGCCTGTAACCGAGCTGGGGCAGGAGACGCCGGCCGCCGAGCAGGCAGCTGCCGCCGAGACCGTCGCGCCCGCGCCCGAGGCCGCGTCCGCAGCCACCGAGGCCGCATCGGAGTCCAATGACCGCCTGGCCGCCATGATGCGCCGCAGCGCCCGCCGCGAGGAGGCCTATGTGCCCACCTCGCAGCTCCGCCGCTTTACCCTGCCCGATTCTGCGCCCATCATGCGCCGCGTCATGGGCTTTCTGTCCGACCAGGCCCGCACGCTCATCCATGCCGGCGTGTCGCGCGACCGCATCTGCATCGATCCTGGCCCGGGCTTTGGTAAGTCGGCTAACGAGGACATCGTCATCCAGCGCGAGACTGCCAAGATGGCGTCACTGGGCTATCCGCTCATGTGTGCCGTGTCGCGCAAGCGCTTTGTGGGCGCCGTCTCGGGCGTGACCGAGGCCGCCGAGCGCGATGCCGCTACGTTTGGCGTGTGCCTGGGCGCCATCCAGGCCGGTGCCAACATCGTGCGCGTGCACGACGCCGCGGGTTTTGCGCAGTTCCTGAACGGCTACTGGGCGGTTGCCAAGCCACAGCCGCGCCGCGCGTTTGTGGCCGTGGGCTCCAACCTGGGGCATCGCTGCGACAACATCCGCGCCGCACGCGAGATGATCGCCGAGATTCCACTCACCTGCGTGTCCAACTCCTCCAAGATTTACGAGAGCGAGCCGGCCTACGAGACGCGCCAGGACGCGTTTGCCAACGCCGTCATCGAGATCAAGACCGAGCTGGCGCCGCTGGTGCTGCTCGATGAGCTCATGAAGATCGAGGCCGAGCTGGGGCGCGACCGCTCCAAGAAGGCCAAGGCCAACGGTCCGCGCACCATCGACCTGGACCTGCTGTGGATGGATGGCGAGACCCACGGCGGCAAAAAGCTGCGCCTGCCGCATCCTCTCATTGGCGAGCGCGACTTTGTGCTGGTGCCGCTCGAGGACCTGATGCACGACCCGGCGCGGTTCTTCCGCTACAACGGTGTCGAGGTCAAGGAGCCCGAGGACCGCGTGGGCCATATCGTGGGCGAATTGGGGCGTATGTAGATGATCGAGATGAATGCTGTTGTCGCCGGCACCGAGCTCGACGCGGCGCGCGACGCGGGCCGCGAGGGCGTGTCCGCGGGCTGGTGCGCGTGGAGCGCGGGCGATGCTTCGCTGACGTTTTCGCTGGTTGTGCGCCCCGATGTGAACATGCATGCCTTCCACGGCCTGCCGTTTGTGGCCGCGATGGGCATGATGGACGCGCTCGTGGGCACGGCATCGACGCCGGGGTTGGGCCTTGCCGGTAAGGTGGGTATCCAGTGGCCGAGCGACATTGTGTGCGGCGCGCCCGCATTTGAGACGTCGTTCGCGCGCGTTACCGTGAACGGCGGTGCCGGTGCCGCGGGCATGTTCGGTGCCGTGACGGTGGATATTGAGCTTTCGGCGTTGAGCGAGCTCGGTGTGGATGCGGCCGACGAAGCGCTGGTCGAGGAGTTGGCCGCCGCCGTGCTGACCCGTGTGGACACCTGGGCGGTTGTTGCCAACACGCCGCAGGGCGCTGCCGGTCCGCTGGCTCCCGTGCTGGGCGAGTACTTCGACATGGTGCCGCTGCTGGGCCGCCAAGTTGCGGCGGTGTCGCCCAACGGCTTGCCGCTTGCGGTCGGTGTGTTTGCGGGCCTGGACATCTGGGGTCGTGCGACCATCAAGACCGATGCCGGCGAGCAAGAGTTTCCGCCCGAGGCTGTACGAATTCGCGGACTGTAGCGCGAGGCGCCAGCGCTCAAAGACAACGATGACAACAAGACCCTCCTCGGCCTGTGCCGGGGAGGGTTTCGCCTATCTGGGGAATAGGCTTGGCGAGCATTTGCGGGGACTGTGGCATCGGGCGTGCTTGACTTAAGCCCCTGCTCTATCCCAGCTCCTGCATGCGGCGGTAGATTTCGCAGATACCCTTGATGGTGAGCTGTCCATCGACCACGTCGAAGGCGTCGGTCGAATCGGCGACGATGCTGGCGAGGCCGCCCGTGGCGATAACGGTGGCGTCCTCGCGTCCCAGCTCGCGCTTCATGCGCGCGACCAGGCCCTCGGCCATGGCGGCGGCGCCCGTTACGGCGCCGACCTTGATGCACTCCTCGGTATCGCGGCCGATGGCGTGCTCGGGCGCCTCGAGCGGAACGCTGGCGAGCTTGGCGGCGCGGGCGGCGAGCGCGTCCATCGAAATGCGGATGCCCGGCGCAATCGCTCCACCAATGTAATAGCCGTCCTCGTCAATGACGTCGATATTGGTTGCGGTGCCAAAGTCCACCACGATTGCCGGCGCGCCGTAGAAGGTCTCGGCAGCGACGGCGTTGGCGACGCGGTCGGCACCAACGGCCTGGGGGCGCGCCGCCCGCAGCTTGGTTACGGCGGCCGTCTGCGGCCCGATGACGATGGCATCCGCGGCAATGCGGTCGGCCACGGCGTGCCACTCGCGCGAGAGCTGCGGCACCACGCCGGCAAAGGCGATCGCGTCGACCGCGTCGAGCGAAAGGCCGTACATCTTAAAGAAACCCATCAGGCGCACATGGATCTCGTCGGCGGTATAGGAGCGGTCGGTGGGCATACGCCACGACTGCACCAGCTCGTCTCCGTCAAACAGGCCCATGGCCGTCTGCGTGTTTCCCATATCGATAGCGAGCAGCATGTCTACTCCCGGTGTTGGCATAAAAGGACGCGCACCATTGTATACGTGCCGTCGACGGCGCTCGGCTGCGATTCGTTTACGTTGATAGGGGCCGAGGGGTTTAAATATGAAGGAATTATGCTCTACGAGATTTTCCTTGCCGCTTACCGAACTCCCGCGTAATATTCTTTCTTGCGCACATGAGGCGCCAAGACATTGCGGGGTGGAGCAGTCTGGTAGCTCGCCGGGCTCATAACCCGGAGGTCGTAGGTTCAAATCCTGCCCCCGCGACCAAGAACTTGCAGCTCGTCGGCCTAGCCGGCGAGCTTTTTTGTTATTTCGGGACCGTGTTTTCGGTTCAATTCTCGGCCTCTCAATCAAAGATCTCGATCTGTAACATCTAGACCCGATTTGGGCGGCTAGGTGTTACAGATCGAGATATACCGGTGGGTTGGGTCGTGTTTGTCTAAATCTGTAACACGAGGGACGGATTTTGCCGAGTTGTTGTTATAGATTGAGATTTTCTAGCAGGCGGGTTTGGTTTGTCTCGATCTGTAACAGTAAGACCCGGTTTTGCTGAGTAACTGTTACAGATCGAGACAAACCGACGGGCCGTCCCGCCCCATCCACCTGCCGCTACCTGCTGTCCGCCGATTTCCGTTGTGCCGCTGTGCTTCCATGCCATATCCTTTAAACAACTACGCGGCAACATCGCCGCCGCGCCTATAAGAGAGGAATGTCCATGACCGCACCTGCATCCAAGCTGCTCCAGCCCATTACGGTTGGCCCCCTTGAGCTCAAGAACCGCATTATGTTCCCGCCGCTGACCACCGGTTACGAGGAGCGCGACGGTTCCATTGGCGAGCGCAGCCTGGCTTTTTACGAGCGCCTGGCCCGTGGCGGCGTGAGCTACATCGTCATCGGCGACGTCGCTCCCGTTATGACCGCGAGCCCCACGCCCAAGCTGGCGACCGACGCCCAGATCCCCACGTTTAAGGCGCTGGCCGACGCCGTCCACAAGCACGGCGCCAAGGTTGCGCTGCAGCTGTTCCACCCCGAGTACGACGTGCCCGGTGTTGGCCGCATGGTCATGGGCTCCATGGTTGCCGCCAAGGCCGCGCAGGAGGCCAAGGCCGCCGGCGACGAGGAGACCTTTGCCGCCAAAATGGCCGAGTCCAACGAGATCCGCAAGCAGGCATATGCCAAGCTGCACCACGACATGCAGCACTTTGTGAACGAGGCGAGCGTAGAGCAGCTCACCCAGATCAAGGAGGCCATCGCCGCCTCGGCCGCTCGCGCGCAGCAGGCCGGCATCGACGCCATCGAGGTCCACGGCGACCGCCTGGTAGGTTCGCTGTGCTCGGCCATCCTCAACCAGCGCACCGACGAGTACGGTGGCTCGTTCGAGAACCGCGTCCGCTACGCGCTGGAGGTCGTCGCCGCCATTAAGGAAGCCGCGCCGCAGCTGATGGTGGAGTACAAGCTCCCCGTGATTATGGAGAACCCCGACGGCACGCCGCGCGGCAAGGGCGGCCTGCAGCCCGACGAGGCCTGCGAGTTTGCCAAGCTGCTCGAGGGCGCGGGCATCGACATGATCCAGGTCGCGCAGGCCAACCACACCGGCAACATGGGCGACACCATTCCGCCCATGGGCGCCATGCCCTACAACTGGACGCTGCCCGTGGCCGAGCGCGTCAAGGCCCTGGTCTCCGTGCCGGTGGCCACCGTCGGTCGCGTTGTCTCGGTCGAGGCCGGCGAGAAGATTCTGGAAGACGGCGCAGCCGACATCATCGCCTATGGCCGCTCGCTCATGTGCGACCCCGACATTGCGCTGAAGGCCGCCACGGGCGAGCCCATCCGCGAGTGCCTCAACTGCAACAAGGGTTGCGTCGATGCGATTCAAAACCGCAAGTACATCTCGTGCGTGCTCAACGCCGAGAACGGCGACGAGGCGACCGTCGCCATTAAGCCGGGCGAGGGCGACAAGAAGATCGCCGTGGTGGGCGGCGGTATTGCCGGCCTGGAGGCCGCACGCGTGGCGGCCAAGCGCGGCTACGATGTGACCGTCTACGAGGCGAGCGATCATCTGGGCGGCCAGATTGTGCTGGCGGCCGCGCCTCCGCGCAAGGACGAGATCATGCGCTCGGTCGAGTACTACGAGAAGATTCTGCCTGGCCTGGGCGTGAAGGTCGAGCTCAACCATGCCGCTACTGCCGAGGACCTCAACGCCGCCGACGCCGCGATTGTGGCCGTGGGCGCGCACGACGTGGTCATCCCCGTTCCGGGTGCCGATTCGGACAAGGTCGTCTCGAGCTGGGACGTGCTGGCCGGCAAGGTGGAGCTTACGGGCCGTGTCGCCGTCATTGGCGGTGGCCTGGTGGGCACCGAGACTGCCGAGTACCTGCTGCAGCACGGCTGCGAGGTGGCGATCGTGGAGATGCTCGACAAGATTGCCGCGGGCGAGTCCGAGACCATTCTGCCGCTGATTATGAGCGACTTTGCCGAGCACAGCGTGGAGCAGCACGTGAAGACCCGCCTGACCGCCATTACCGACGAGGGCGTGGAGGCCGTTCGCACCACCGAGGACGGCGCCGAGGAGCCGGTGAAGATCGCCTGCGATTACGTGGTGATGGCCGTGGGCTCCAAGGCCAACGCGTTTGACCTGGATGGCGTGACGGTGCCCGTGACCTGCGTGGGCGACTGCTCGGGCGAGCGCACCGCCGACATTGCGAGCGCCATTCGCACGGCATATCACGCGGCCAACGAGCTGTAGTTAACTTCGCGGCCAGGCGGGGCGGTAGCACGGATCCGCCTCGCCCGACTGCGTCCCATCGGGTGTCAACCGGGGCGGGGTCTGCAAGCGCAGCAGGTCCCGCCCTTTTTGTTTTGCTCCGGTGGATGGCTATGCGCGCTAATCACGAGGAGCGAGGGCGTCTACTGCCTTGCGGACCGCTCAGAATTGTTGAGGGAGGGGTTAATACTTATATCCTCTATACCAAAGGACATAAAGAGATGCCAATTTTGTTGGCAAGCGAATGACGATTGGCTGCGAGCTAGCTACCAGCGTAAATAATCGATAAAGAAATGTCGTAAATTGGTGTCAAATGCCCAGATAACGCCGCGTCTATTTTAATTAACTGCTTTGAACAAACAGTAAAATGCTACTATCTAACTCGCACGTAAGAAAGCAATTTAACGTTTAAGGCTAAGAAGTAGAAGTGGCAGGTATGTCAGAAGCAACAAGGACTCGCACGCATGCGCCCGAGGTTAGGCAGCGCGCCGTCGAGATCCTCCAAGAGGGGGTCGGTCACCGCGCCCTCGCCGCAAAGCTTGGCATTCCCCAGGCCACGGCTCGTCAGTGGGCCCGCGCATATGCCGTGGGCGGTGCCGACGCCGTGCTCAACGCGGGCTCGCATCACCGCACGTATTCATACGACGTCAAGCTTGCCGTGGTAAAGGATCGCTTGGAAAACGGCCTGACGGTTCGCGAGGCCATGATCAAGCACAAGATTCCCAGCGAGTCTTCGATCAAGGCTTGGTGTCGTCAGTATCGCGATGGCGGCGCCGACGCGCTTATCGATAAGCCACGCGGTCGCAAGCCGCGCGTTAAGCAGGCAGAGTAGCAAGAGGGTGCGCCCACAGGGGCGCATTTTTCTTGCCGCGCCACTGCTCCAAAGCGGACAGACTCCTTACCCCGTACGCCTAAAACTCCCCAGTTGACCGAAAACCTGCCGCCGCTACTCCTCAATTGAGCTATAACGTTAAACAATTGCAGCGTTTTTGCATGGGGGAGTGATGGTATGACGCTACTGTATTTCCTTACCCTGTTTCCGCTGGTACCGGCGCTGGGCATGCTGCTCGCGCGCGGTGACCGCGCCCGCGATGCGGTGGGGCTCATAGGTTCCGGCATTATTATGGCGGTGACAGTTGTAGTCGCCGTCATGTTTTTTGGCACGGGTCCGCAGAGCTTCGAGGTGGCACCGGGCACCTCGCATGTGCTCTCGATCATCAGCTCCGCCATCGATGTCATCCTGTGCGCTGTCATCCTGTACAACGCGTACAAATATAGGAACGCGCTCACCACGGTGTTCGGCATAGTCCAGCTGGTGGGCTCGCTCGCCTTTGCAGCCATGACGCTGCCCGCGGCCGAAGCCGTCACGGCGACGCCGCTCTACCTGGACTACATGAGCGTGATCATGGTGCTCGCCGTCGGCATTGTCGGCAGCCTTATCTGCGTGTATGCCCTGGGCTACATGAAGGACTTCCAGGCCCATGACGAGCACGAGGCCGCGCTGCGCGGGCAGACCGCGCCCGACCGACGCCCGCAGTTCCTGGCGCTTATGTTCCTGTTCCTCTCGGCCATGTTCGTCATCGTGACGAGCGACAACCTTGAGTGGCTGTTCTGCGGCTGGGAAATCACCACCGTGTGCTCGTTCCTCATGATTGGCTACACGCGCACGCCCGAGGCCATCAAGAACGCCTTCACCCAGATCATCCTCAACATGCTGGGCGGCATCGCGTTTTTGGCCGGACTCATGTTCCTGCACGTTAACGGCATGCCGCTGACCATCTCGGGCATGATCGAGCTTTCCGGCGCCGGCACCGCGCAATCCGCACTGCTGGTGATGCCGGTCATCCTGTTGTCGCTCGCCGCACTCACCAAGGCCGCACAGATGCCGTTCCACACTTGGCTGCTTGGCGCCATGGTTGCCCCCACGCCCACGAGCGCCCTGCTGCACTCGTCAACCATGGTCAAAGCCGGCGTGTTCCTGATGGTCAAGCTGAGCCCGCTCTATGCCATCTATCCCGTGACCGGCTTTATGGTTACGAGTGTGGGTGCCATCACGTTTTTGCTCGCTGCCCTCATGGCCATCTCGCAGAGCAATGCCAAGCGCGTGCTCGCGTTCTCCACCATTTCCAACTTGGGTCTCATCAGTGCCTGCCTGGGTGTCGGCGCACCCGAGGCCGTATGGGCCGCCATCTTCCTGATCCTGTTCCACACGGTGGCCAAGTCGCTGCTGTTCCTGTGTGTGGGCACGGCCGAGCATCATATCGGCAGCCGCAATATCGAGGACATGGACGGTATGTTCAGCCGCATGCCGCACCTGACGCGTCTGATGATGCTGGGCATCATGGGCATGTTTGTGGCGCCGTTTGGCATGCTCGTGTCCAAGTGGGGCGCCCTGGTGGCGTTTGCGCAGACCGGCAACGTGCTCATGATCATGGTGCTTGCCTTTGGCTCGGCCGCGACGTTTTACTTCTGGGGCAAGTGGCTTGCCAAGCTTTCGGGCGTCGACCCCACGGCTCAAAACGTTGAGGTCAATGTCCATAAGACCGAATGGATGGCGCTCAACACCATCGCCGCGCTGCTGATTCTGTGCTGCGTGGCGTTCCCGCTCATCTCGAGCGGCCTGGTGTCGCCTTACTTGGACATGGTGTTTGGCCGCGTGCCGTACGTTATTGGCAAGGACGCCATGTATCTGATGGTGGTTATCGTGGCGTTTATCGCCGTGGTGCTGCTGACGTCGTTCCGCGTGAGCAATAAGCCGCACGTCAACGTGTACCTTTCGGGCGTGGGAACCGACAAATACCGCCATTTCCGCGGCTCGATGGGACGCGAGGTGAAGGCCGAAAAGCGCAATTGGTACTCGGAGGACGCCCTTGGCGAGAAGCGTATTGGCCCCGCGGGTAGCGTCGTGTGCTGCAGCATTATCTTGTTTGCGCTGCTGTGTTGCGCGTGGATTGGGCCCGAGCGGCTTGCCATGAGTGCGCCCTCGGTGCTGCGCGGCAAGTATTTCGAAGGCTCGGGCGTCGTGGGCATCTTTATTGGCACTGTGGCGTTTGCCTTGCTGGCGCCGCTTGTGGGCGGCCTGATCGACGGCGTTGACCGCAAGCTTTCGGCCCGCATGCAGGGCCGCGTGGGCCCGCGCCTGCTGCAGCCCTTCTACGACGTTGCCAAGCTGCTGCGCAAGGCGCCCGCCAGCGTGAACACCATGGACGATACCTACATGGCGTGCGCGCTCATCTTTACCGTCGTGGGCGGCGGCATCTTTGTGTCGGGCTCCAACACGCTGCTGTGCGCTTTTATGGTTACCCTCGCCGCGATCTTTGTGGTGCTGGCGTCCGCCTCGACGCAAAGCCCGTTTGCCCAGGTCGGCGCCGATCGCGAGCTGCTGCAGGTTATGAGTTACGAGCCCGCCGTTCTGCTGATGAGCGTGGGCCTGTACCTTGCTACCGACAGCTTCGATTCCATCGCCGTGACGGGGCAGTCGGCCCCCATCATCGTGTACAGCGCACCCATTTTCCTCGCGCTACTCGCGGTGCTTACTATCAAGCTGCGCAAGTCGCCGTTCGATCTTTCGTACTCGCATCACGCGCATCAGGAGATCGTCCAGGGCGTCGCCACCGAGATGAGCGGCGGCACGCTGGCCAAGATGACCCTTATGCACTGGTGCGAGACCGTGCTGTTTTTGATGTGGGTGGGCATGTTCTTTGTTTGGGACAACCCGGTGAGCTGGGTGGTCGCCCTGGCCGTGATGGCCGCGACGTACTTTGTCGAGGTCCTGATCGACAACACCTTCGCGCGCAGCACCTGGCGCAGCTGCTTTAAGCTCGGCTGGGGCGTGGCGCTGGTGTTTGGCCTGCTCAACCTTATGCCCATCCTCGTCGACGTGTTTATTTAGGAGGCGGCATCCATGGATCATAAAATGTCGCGCTCGCCGTGGGTTATTCATTACGACGGCTCGAGCTGCAACGGATGCGATATCGAGGTGCTGGCCTCGCTCACGCCGCTGTTCGATGCGGAGCGCTTTGGCGTGGTCAACACCGGCAACCCCAAGCATGCGGATATCTTTTTGGTGACGGGGTCGGTCAATGCCCAGAACCTGCCTGTCGTGCGCCAAATCTACAACCAGATGCTCGAGCCCAAGTGCGTGGTGGCCTGCGGTATCTGCGCGTGTTCGGGCGGCGTGTTCCGCGATGCCTATAACGTGATCGGCGGCGTGGACCGCGCGATTCCCGTGGACGTGTACGCGCCCGGGTGTGCCATTCGTCCCGAGACCGTGATCGACGCCATCGTTGAGGCGTGCGGCATCCTGGACCAGAAGGAGGCCGTGATGCGCGCCGGTGGCGATCCGCTCACCGTAGGCGGTGCCGCTACCTGGGATGGTGGCGTTGAGCTGGGCGAGGACGGGTTTGTGGCTGCGGCTGGGGCCGGCGACGCGCCCGCCGCTGGCGACGCACCTGCTGAGTCGCCCGCCGCTGCAAAGGAGGCCGAGTAATGCAAAAGGCAATCTATACCACCGTCGGGATCGATGAGCTGTTGCCGCATGTGCAGGCGCTCAAGGGTGCCGGCGCGCGCTTTGTGCAGATGCATGCCGAGCGCTGTGTGGATGACGGATCGTATCGCCTGGTCTATACGTTTATCAACGTCCGCGCTGCGCAAGAGCAGATCGCGCGGGACGGCAACTATGCGATCGAGAACCTGGTAGTCGATGGCATCGACCAGTACCAGGAGATTCCGTCCATCAGCTCGTACTATCCGGCGGTATTTCCGTTTGAGAATGAAGCGCACGACCTGTTTGGTCTTGCCATTACCGACATGCAGATCGACTTTAAGGGCTTTTTCTACCAGGTCTCGACTGCCGAGCCCATGAGCGTTATCACGCCCGAGGTGAAGGCTGGGCGCGAGAAGGCCATGAAGGTCCGTGCCGCCGCCGAGGCCAAGGCGCGCAAGGCCGCAGCCGAGAAGGCCGCCGCGGCTGCGGCTGCTACGGGGGAGGGCGCTGGCGATGCTGCGGGCGCTGCCGTCGCTCAGTCCGCTGCGGCTGCCGGCTCCGATGCTCAGCACGATGAGGCTGCTGCCAAGGCCGCGCTCAAGGCTGCCGAGATGGAGGCAAAGCTCGCCGCCATGGATCCCGAGAAAGCGGCCAAGGTCCGCGCGGCGCTTGCCGCCAAGGCCGCCCGCGACAAGCAGAAAAAGGAGGCGTAAGGTCCATGGCACATCGCTCCGTTATTCCGTTTGGCCCGCAGCACCCGGTGCTGCCCGAGCCGCTTCATCTGGACCTGGTGATCGAGGACGACCGCGTTCTCGAGGCAATTCCGCAGATCGGCTTTGTGCACCGCGGACTCGAGAAGCTCACCGAAAAGCGCGACATGCATCAGTTTGGCTACATCGCCGAGCGTATCTGCGGCATCTGCGCCGTGGGCCATAGCTGCGGCTATGCCAGCGCCTGCGAGCGCATGCTCGACATCGAGGTGCCCGGCCGCGTGCAGTATATCCGCACCATTCTGCACGAGCTTTCGCGCATTCACTCGCACCTGCTGTGGCTGGGCCTGCTCGCCGATGCCTTTGGCTTCGAGGCACTGTTCTATCGTTCGTGGACGCTGCGCGAGCAGATTCTCAAGATCTTCGAGAGCACTTGCGGCGGCCGCGTGATCCTTTCGATTAACGAGATCGGCGGCCTTAAGCACGACATTGAGGACTCCGAGCTGGCGGGTATTGTCCAGACGCTCGATGCCATGCGTCCCGACTACGAGGCCCTGGTGCATACGTTTTTGGACGACAACAGCTGCGGCGAGCGCCTGCATGGCGTGGGTGTGATCAGCAAGAAGGACGCGCTTGATCTGTCGATGGTCGGCCCGTTCGGTCGCGCCTCGGGCGTGGACTACGACGTGCGTATGTTCGGTGACGGCGCCTATGCGGACCTGGCAGCGTTTGAGCCGATTGTTGCTACCGATGGCGACTGCTATGCCCGCTGCCAGGTGCGTTGTGCCGAGGTCACGCAGGCCATGGACATCATCAAGGAGCTTGTCGGCAAGATTCCGCACGACGGAATCGGCGGACGCACCAAGCTCACGCCGGCCGACGGCGCGCGCGGCGAGGTTGTGATTGAGCAGCCGCGCGGCGAGGCGTATTACTATGTGCGCGGCAACGGCACCAAGAACCTCGACCGTTTTCGCGTGCGCACGCCGACGTCGCAGAACCTGGCGGGTCTGACGCATGCGCTGCAGGGCGTGCTCCTTGCCAACGTGCCCATGATTATCCTGACCATCGACCCCTGCATTAGCTGCACGGAAAGGTAGGCGCGGCATGAGTTTACTGACATTTGCCAAGACGGCCTTGGGTTCTATGGTCAAGCAGCCGGTCACGGTGTGCTATCCGCAGGAGAAGCTCGCGGCACCCGAGCGCCTGCGCGGGCATATCGTCAATGACATGGACGTGTGCATTTGCTGCGGCATGTGCGCGCGGCGTTGCCCGGCGGGCGCGCTCGCGGTCGATCGTAAAGGCGGTACCTGGTCGATCGACCCGTATGCCTGCGTGGTGTGCGGCGAGTGCATCGAAAGCTGCCCCAAACACTGCCTGACTATGGACACCGCTCGTACTCCAGTTGCGGCGAACAAGACTCCCACGGTAGAAACCAAGCCGGAATAGCGTTGGTATAGAGCTGGAATAGAGCTGGAATAGGGGCCGGTGGGGCAAAATTGCCCCACCGACCCCGCGCGCGAACGCGCGGTTGGGCCGCCACGAACAAAACTATGCCGGTTTACGGGGCCGGATAGCGAATCCCCAACCATATCGAAAACCACGAAAACAAAACCGCAGGTAGATAGCCTGCCGTTTTTCAAAAAATGAAGGTATGGATGAGGGTCCCGACTTTAGCCCCGTAATCCGGCATAATTTTTAAATGGCACCATATCTGTAACAGCCCTTGATCTCCCGTGGACAGAGGGAAACGGATCATTTTAGCCTTGCGAGGGCTGCAGCGTGACCCGTCTGCCACGAAATGGGCCCATCTACTACGTTTAAGCCGCGACCCTCAACCATGGCGAAAAACGCAAAAACAAAACTGCAGGTAGAACGCCTGCGATTTATCATGAAAAGCGGGTATGGTCGGGGATATTGAGTCAAACGTAGTAGATGGGCCGATTTCGTAGCGAGCACCACCAATTTATCCCCCGGAGACGGAGGAAAACGGATCATTTTGGCCTGTCGGCTCCGAGTCGCACCCGTTTTCCTGCGAAAACCCTCGTGTCTCAACTTTGTTGAGACATTTGTCTCACGCCCAAAATCGAATCTGGAACATGTGTCACCTGCCCTAATTGTGTCTCATTCCGTAACTTTAGGCTGATGCAAGGTCTGAGACCGCGAGAAGGGAGACGCGATGAGTAAGTACACGAGGGGTCTCTTGGCGGTGATACTTGCCGTAGCGCTAGTATTGCCAGCTGCAGCATTTGCCATGCTGCCCGAGGCCAACGCCAGGTCCAGCACCGGAATGGACGGACCGACAGTAAGCGGAAAGATCGTCGACCCCCATACAAGCGACAACTGGACGTATTGGGCCGCCGGCTCTGACGACAGCGGCAAAATCACGACACAAAACGTCGGCCGAATCTGGACCGACAAGACAGTCGAGGCTGGCGAGGGGTCAGACTTCCTCACCACACTTTCGGCGATATCCTCGACGTCCAACACAACGACGACGGTCCCCAAGCCGCTCGACATTGTACTGGTGCTGGATGCTTCTGGCTCAATGAACGATCCTATGAGCTCAAGCGACCGCACCAAGCGCATTGATGCGCTGAAGACCGCGGCCAATAGCTTTATCGAAAAGATCGCCGAAGAAAATGCGAAGATCTCGGATGAGTCCAAGCAGCATCGAGTCGCAATTGTAAAGTTCTCGGGCTATAAGACTGATGAGGTCGGCAACGACACTTATCGTGAAGGCGGCCACACTTACAACTATTCGCAGGTCATGAAGAGCCCGACGCCTTGCTTGGGCGATGGCGTAAACAGCCTCAAGAGTACGGTCAGCTCCATTTCACCTGCCGGCGCCACACGTGCCGACTATGGCATGGATCTTGCCAAGGACATTTCTGGCCGAGCAGACGCCAAGAAGGTCGTCCTGTTCTTTACCGATGGTTCGCCCACGAGCTACAGCAGCTTTGAGCCCTCGGTTGCCAATGGCGCCATCAACAAGGCGAATAGCATGAAGAAAGACGGCACCGTCATTTACACCATTGGCATTTTTAGCGGCGCGAATCCCAGCGCCGACCCTACGGCCTCCAGTACGATTAACGAGAATAAGTTCATGCACGCCGTGTCGAGCAACTATCCTGCCGCCTCGTCCAGTATTTCTTACTGGGGCGAATGGACCATAGACTTCGGTGCGCGTGCGGAAAATGCCAATTACTACAAGTCGGCGAAAAACGCCAAGGAGCTCGAGGATATCTTCAAGGATATCTCCGAGAGCATCACCGAGGTTGTTGGCTACCCGACCGAAACCCATGACGGCTACGCCAATAAGTCCGGCTACATCACGTTTACCGACGAGCTGGGCGACTATATGCAGGTCGACAACTTTACCGAAGTCGAATACAACGGCACGACGTTTGTCGATCCGGTAAAGTCCACCACGGGCAATGTCGATGCCTACGCCTTTGCCGGCGAAGCCGCGAACCTGGTCATTACCGTCCAGCGCGCCGCGGCGGGCGACCCCCAGCAGGGCGATATTGTAGAGGTCAAGATCCCCGCGTCGTTGATCCCGCTGCGCAACTTTGACGTTGACGAGACCAAGGGCACGCTTACGGTCAACGATGTCGATCCCATCCGCGTGAAGTATGCTTCGAGCGTCAAGGCTATCGCGCGCGAAAACCTGTTCACCCCTGATGAAGCGCTGAAGAAGTATATCGATGAGAATGCGATCGACGAGCAGGGCTCCAAGTCTGTTGCCTTCTATGCCAACAAGTGGAGTGGTGATCCGGACCTGGGCGACACGATCGCCAACTTTAAGCCCGCCGCCACCAACTGGTACTACTTCTTCCAGAAGCAGACGCCCATTTACACGGATCCCGCCTGCACGCAGCCCGCGAAGGAGCAGTTGGCGAGCGACCGCCTTTATTACTACCAGGATGAGTTTGAGATAGCGGACGCCAGCCGCAAGCTCGACCACGGCACCACCGTCATCGAGTTTGCCGGCAGGCATGCTGCAACGTTTGCGGACGCCGTGGTTGCCGACGAGAGCGGAAACCTGTCGTTTAGCGCCGGAACCGCACGCCTGGCATTTATTGACGAGCTTCATACCGACAAGAACCCCAACGCGACCGGCACCGCGTCCGACGTGCTCAATCCCAGGTGGAATGACACGTCATCCAAGGCGACCGCGACGCATGTCAATTCCTACCTGGGCAACAACGGCAAGATCAGCTATAAGTACAACATGACGCCGGCAACGGTGGATACCAAGGCCAGTTTTGGTCTGACCAAGGTGCTCGAGGGCCGCGCCTGGACGAATGCGGACGAGTTTAAGTTTGAACTCTCCGCGACATCCGAGAATGACGCCCCGATGCCCACATCCGCGACCGCGACCGTGACCAAGGACAACACAGCGATCGGCTTCGGTGAGATCACCTACACCGAGCCCGGCACGTATGTCTACAAAGTCAGCGAAAAGAACGCCGGGACCACGGTCGACGGCATCACCTACAGCGGAAACGTTGCGGAGATTACCGTGACGGTAACGCCCAACAAGAAGGGTAAGCTCAGCGCTGCCGTGGAGGTGACCTCGGGCAAGGCCAAGTTCGAGAACACCTACACCACGAATCCTGTTGAGTCCAGTGTTACCAGTCAGATTGCCGTAGCCAAGGTCCTGACCGGGCGCGACCTTACAGCCGGCGAGTTCAGCTTTGAGCTGCGCGAGGTTAAGGGCGGGGACTCTGAGCTTATCGAGACCGTTGAGAATGACGCCGAGGGCAACGTTACGTTCAAGCCCATCAAGTACACCGAGATCGGTCAGCACACCTACACGCTGCATGAGGTTGCAGGCGACGCCGGTGGTATTGACTATGACAACGCGGTCTACACCATCGTGACGACCATTGCCGACAACGGCAAGGGCGAGCTTGTGGCTACGCATGAGCTGAAGGGCGCCGAGGACGTTAAGAGCATCGAGTTCAAGAACGCTTACAATCTGACCCCCGAGAGCTTCAGCGTCACCGACCAGATCACCGCGACCAAGTCCCTGGACGGGCGCGACCTCAAGGACGGCGAGTTCTCCTTCGAGCTCGTCGAGGGTAACGATGTCGTCGCCACCGGCACCAACGCCGCCGACGGCAATATCGCGATGAGCCCCATCGAGTACGCTGCTGCCGGCAAGCACACCTACACGCTGCGCGAGGTCCCGGGCGACGCCAACAACGGCATCACTTACGACGGCAAGACCTACACCATCGAGACGACCGTCACCGACAACGGCGACGGCACGCTCAGCGCTGCACATGAGCTGAAGGGCGCCGACGAGGCGAAGTTCAGCAACAGCTATAAGCCGTATCCGGGCGAGTTCAGCGTCACCGACCAGATCACCGCGACCAAGTTCCTGGACGGGCGCGACCTCAAGGCCGGCGAGTTCTCCTTCGAGCTCGTCGAGGGCGAAGGCGAGGACGCCAAGGTCGTCGCCACCGGCACCAACAATGCCGAAGGCAAGATCACGATGGGCGCCGTGAAGTATGACAAGGCCGGCAAGCACACTTACATGCTGCGCGAGGCCAACGGCGGAACCGCCAGCAAGGGCATCACCTACAGTGACGCCAAGTACACCATCGAGACCACCATCACGGACAATGGCGACGGCACACTCAAGGCCGAGCACGTCCTGAAGGGCGACGAGCCCGCCGAGTTCAAGAACACCTACAGTGTGACCCCGCTCGACGCAGAGCTCGACTTTGACCTGAGCAAGGCCATCGGCGGTCGCGACTGGACGGACTCCGACAAGTTCAGCTTTACCATCACCGCTCCCGAGGGCACCCCGCTGCCCGACCCCGCAACCGTAACTGTGAGCAAGAAGGACGCGAAGGATGGCATCGCCGCCATCAAGTTCGGCAAGATCCACTACACGGCTGCTGGAACCTACAAGTACGAGATCCGCGAGAACGCGGGCAGCGCGGCAGGCATGACGTATGACGGACATGTCGCGACCGCCGAAGTGACCGTGACTGATAACGGCAAGGGCGTCCTGACCGCCAACGTCACCAAGAAGGAAAACGGCTGCTTTACCAACACGTACCGCTCTGAGCTCGATTACGCCGCAGCCGGCGGCCTCAAGCTCAGCAAGAGCCTCTACGGACGTCCCATGACCGAGGGTCAGTTCACCTTTACCGTGACGCCCGCCGACGAGGCTTCGGCCATCGCGCTCGGCCTGCACGAGGGCGCCAACGTGTACAAGTCCCCTGCAACGGCAGAGGCAACGGTTGGTCTGATCGACATCCTGGCTGGCCATGAGGTCAAGTTTACGCAGGCTGACGCGGGTAAGACCTTTACATACACCGTTGCCGAGAAGAACGACGGCCAGCCCGGTTATACCTATGACGACGCCGAGCGCACCGTGACGATTGCCATCGCCGACGATGGTGCCGGCACGCTCACTGCCACCACGACCGTTACTGGCAACTCCGACAAGGGAACGCTGGTAACCGAGTACAAGACTGGTGCCGCTACGGTCGAGAGCGCTGTGGTCCCGTTCGTCAACAGCTATAGCGCCACGACCGATGCACCTGGTGGCGCCGTTGCTCAGGTCGTTGCCACCAAGACCCTGACCGGTCGTCCACTGGCCGACGGTGAGTTCTACTTTGGCATCGCCTATGCGGGCGAGAAGGAAGCCATCGAGGGTACGTGCGTTACCAACGTTAACGGCCAGGTGAGTTTTGGCGCTCTGCATTACACGACCGAGATGCTCGCCGATCTGGTAAACGCCAAGCGCGCCATCCGTACCGACACGGATGCCAAGCTTGCATGGACTATCGGTTACACCGCCTTTGAGTTCACGCCGCAGCTCGCGGCTAAGGGCATCACGGCCGCAACGCCGAGCTTTAGCTTTAAGGTCATCGTCGTCGACAACGGTGACGGGACCCTGGCGGCGACGCCCGCCTACGACGGAATTCAGCCCTTGTTCGAGAACGTCTATGGCGCCGAGGCCGTCGATGTCGCGCTTGCCGGCACCAAGAAGCTCCAGGCTGCCGAGGGCCTGACCCCGGCCGACATCGCGGGTAAGTTCACCTTCACCGTGACCGCCGATGAGGCGGGTGCCCCGATGCCCGAACGCACGACCGCAACCAACGACGCGGCCGGCAACGTGGACTTTGGCAAGATCCACTTTACGCTCGAAGACCTCAACCGCGCTCTGGGCGTGACGACCGATGCTTCTGATGACGCATCGAGCGACGCCGAAGCCAACGCCGGTGAGGCCGAGGTTGACGCCGATGCTGCCGAGACCGATGAGTCCAACGACGAGTCCGATCCCGCAGCCCCCACCGCTCCGCGCTCGCACACCTTTACCTATACGGTGGCCGAGTCCGGTAGCGCCCCCGGTGTGACCAACGACGCCAACGCTACGCGCAAGGTTTCCTATACCGTGACTGACGACGGTGCCGGGCATCTGAGCGTCAAGCGCGAAGGCGACGACGGTGCGGACTTCACGTTCACCAACACCTACGTCGTGGCGCCCACCGACTCTTCCGTGACCGATCAGGTCAAGACGGTCAAGCGTCTGACCGGACGCGACCTTGCAGATGGCGAGTTCACGTTTGAGCTGCTCGAGGACGGCGTGGTTGTCGCCAGCGGCACCAACGACGCCAACGGCAACGTTGCACTGAGCCCGATCCGCTACGAGTCGCCCGGCACGCACACGTACACGCTGCGCGAGGCTTGCCCCAACGCGCTCGGCCTGTACAAGGGCGTCACCTATGACGGCACGACCTACACCGTCGTGACCACCGTCTCCGACAATGGCGACGGCACGCTGACCGCGACGCACAAGCTCGAGGGAACTACCGAGTCGGCTGGCTTTACCAACAAGTATCACGCCATGCCCACGCAGGTTTCCATCGGCGCCATCAAGGTACTCGAGGGACGCGAACTCAAGAAGGACGAGTTTAGCTTTAAGCTCGTTGGCGAGGACGTCGAGTCCGCCGTCACCAACGACGCCGACGGCAAGATCAACTTCGACAAGTTCGAGTACGACGAGCCCGGTACGTACGCCTACACCATCAGCGAGGTCAAGGGCGACGAGGCCGGTATGACCTACGACAAGTCCGTCTTTACCGCGACCGTCAACGTGGTCGATGACGGCGAGGGCAACCTCAAGGCGAGCGTCGCCTTTGCCAAGGGCGACAAGAGTGTCGAGGGCATCGTGTTCAACAACACGTACAAGAAGCCCGAGACGCCCGTGCCGGCACCCGATCCCGGCACGCCCAAGACCGTGACGAACATCGTCAAGACGGTCAAGGGTTTCCTGCCCACTACGGGTGACCAGCAGGCCGTCGCACTGCTCATGGCATTTGTTATCGCCATGGCCGGCGTCGGAGCCCTGGTCTGGGGTATCCGTAAGCGCTAGGCACGCTGGCAGCGCCCGGGGCCAAAAGGCCCCGGGCCGCTG
>UQZD01000012.1:0-50224 GCA_900545485.1 uncultured Collinsella sp.
CTGCGCACTTCGTGCGGCGGGGGTCCTGCCGTCCTGCGGAAAGATTTGGGGGCAAAGCCCCCTGGCCTCCCCTATGTTAACTTCGCCGGCGGCGGCTACAGGGACCTACGCTCTGGAAAGTCGCCGGGCTGATAGTTTGGCTTTTTATTGGTAGGGGCTCTTGCTAGGCTGGAGCCCTTACTAGAGGCAGGCCTCGGCGATGCGGCGCTTGAGTTCGTCGATGCCGGTGCCGGTTTGGGAGCTTGTAATGATTACGTTCTCGGCCGGAACGTTGAGCTGCTTTTTGATGGCTGCTGCCTGGCGGGCCTGCTGGATGCGGCTGAGCTTGTCGGCTTTGGTGAGGCAGACGATAAAGTTGAACTCGTTGCCCTGCAGATAATCGATCATGTCATGGTCGAGCTTACTGGGATCGTGGCGAATGTCCACCAGCGACACAACCAGGTTAAAGCTGCGCTCGGAGTCGAAGAAGTCGCCGATAAGCTCGGCCCAACGGTCGCGCTCGGCCTTGGAGCGACGGGCGAAACCGTAACCCGGCAGGTCCACGAAATGCACGTCATCGGCCTCAAAGAAGTTGATGTTGCTCGTCTTGCCCGGCGTACTGGAAACCTTGACTAGGTTCTTGCGGCCAAATAGCTTGTTCATAATCGACGACTTGCCCACGTTGGAGCGGCCGACAAAGCTCACCTCGGGGCAGGTGGACTCGGGAATCTGCGAAACCTTGCCATAGCTGGCGACGAACTTGGCAAGCTGGTAGTTAATGGAATCGGCCATGGACACTCCTTGGTCGTAGGTTCTTACAAATAGACGCGCTATTGCGCAGCGGCAATGCGGCGGACGATATCGAGCGTAATGTCACTTGCGACACGCGCGTACTCGAACAAATCGAACTCTCGCTCGCAAATTGCATCGTACGCCTCGTCACAATTATCGCTGATAGCGCGCAACACCAGGCAATCGACACCATTTTTGGTTGCGACATGGGCAATTGCCGCGCCCTCCATGCCGACACAATCGGCATGCGTCGCCTCGATAGCGTCGTTGCGCATGGTGGCGCCCGTCACAAAGCGGTTACCCGTGGCAATCGTGCCGACCAGGAACTGCTTGGTGCCCTCGTTCGAAGCGACTGCATTTTTCGAAGCGTCAACAAACCCACGCCCAGCAAGCACGTCGGCGGCAATATCGACCAGCGCGGGCGTCGAGCCAAACTCCTCGAGCCCCGGTGCGGACTCGGCGATAAGCGCGGTATCGGTATCCAGATAGCATAGGCGTTTGCCAATGACCACGTCGTCGATATGGAGCTTGGGGTTCAAACCGCCCGCAATGCCCGAAAACACAACAGCCTGCGGAGCATACTTGCTAATGAGGTGCTGTGTTGCAGCGGCGGCGTTCACCGTGCCCATGCCCGCCGTTGTGGCGACAACTGTCAGGCCGTCGAGCTCACCGCTCACAACGGTCAAGCCTGCCTCCCGTGCCTCGCAAACGTCGCTCAGCTCTTCCTTAATCTGCATGATCTCTTTTTCGAGCGCACCGATAATCGCGATGGTAGCCATACCATTCCCCAAACCTATACGAAATTCTCAACCAAGGTATGGTACCAGCATTTTGTTTGACCTCGCCAAACGAACACGCTAAGCCAGTGCAGCTCGCGTATCAAACAGAGCCTTTGCAATCGCGGCCGTAACCTCGCTCGAACGGTCACTCCATGGCATCGATGTCATGACGCTCATGACATAGGTACGGCCATCGATGTCGATGATGCCTGCATCGCATGTCGAATAGTAACCGTCCTCGCTGATCCAACCCGCTTTGTTGCGCACCAAGACCTGATCGTCCGCAATGCCATCGCGAATAAACGAGCGCGATGTTGATGCCAAAAGGCCTGACAACCACTGTGAAGTCTCGGTATCCGTGCTCAGATACTCGCTCATCTCGCGCCATAACCTGGCAGAAGTGCGCGGGCAGTAGGTCGGAAAATCACTCATCGGATCGAGCGCAGTATCGTAATCGATGTCAAGACTGACAATCCAATCCTCGTAACCGGCACGGTCAAACGCCGCGCGTAACGCAATAAACGAATCGTTGTCTGAATAAACGACCGCAGCCTCGATCAAGTCGCGTACCGTCTGCCAACCCATGTTGTAGCCACCATAGGTGCCAAGGGAGTCATCGAGTGAAACCTGGCCCGTCTCGACCAGAGATTCGCAAATGTACAACGCATAGAGTGCCTTGTAGCTACTCGCACCGTACACCTCGACATCAGCGTTATACGTCACGCCCTTACCGCTCGACAGGTCGTAAAACACCACGCCCGCATCGCCCAGCTCCTGCGCCTGGTCAAGCGCATTCTGGAGTGCGGCGAGGTTCTCATCCTCCAGGGCGAGGATCTGGTCATCAACCAGTGAGAAGGTCTGCACGGTATCGCCTGAGGGAATATCGTTAAAGTCCGGCTTCGAAAGCCCCGTCTTGAGGTTCGCTGTCGACAGGGTTTGACTTGCGGTGACTTTAGATTCAGGGACCTTTTTGTTTTGCGTCTGTACCGTTGACGCATCTGAGTGTGCCATTCGCTCCGACGCGTAGGTTTTAGCGGTAATTCCGAGGATAATGACCGCTAACGCTAACATTCCTATGGCGGCAATCTTCGCCCCGCGAATGCGAGCGTCGGCAAGGCCACGCAAAGACGTGCCCTTCGTCTCATATCTGCTGCTATGCTGCGGCACATACTCATCCCGCGATGCGTTGTTTCGCACGTGGTCTCCTGACTGCTACCGTTCATATACGAGCAGCATGATACCGAGCAGGCATTTCTTTCCAAAGATATTCAGCGGCGTTTAAGGTGTCTTTAAAGAAACCACAAGCGTATTTATCCAAATGGCACGATTCTGTTGCGCATCTCACCGCAACCTTGACCAGTCTTTTTGGGACGGGGCTCTTTGGCAATCAACTTGGTGCCCAGGGGCACTCATTTAAGTCTGTCCCCAATGAGTGCCCTTGGGGAACGAAAATGGCTCGCTAGCCGATGGCGTTTTTGAGTTCAGCGCGGCGCTTTTTCATGCCCGTCATGACGGCGTTGCGCAGCTCGGGCATGCGCGCGGTATCCATCTGTGGAACGCCCTCGAGCTTATAGGGAATCCCCAGCTGCTCGTATTTGACGACACCCATGGTGTGATACGGCAGCATCTCCAGGCCGACCACGTTATGCCACGGGGCAATCAGGCGACCGAGTGCCTCGCACTCCTCCACCGTGTCGGTAATGCCCGGCACCACCACGTGGCGGATAACGACCTTAATCTTGCGACGCGCGAGCTCATCACCAAACGCCAGAATGCGTGCGGGATCGCAACCGGTCAGCTTTTTATGCTCGACGGGATCGGCGTGTTTAATGTCGAGCAGCACCATATCGGTCTCGTTGAGCACGGCATCGAACCTCTCGGGATGCTGAGGGTCGAAGGCGTAGCCACAGCTATCCAGGCAGGTATGCACACGACCATCGGGGTTGTTGTGCATTGCACGGAACAGGTCGGCCAAAAACTCGGGCTGCAGAAGCGGCTCGCCGCCCGAAACCGTAATTCCGCCGCTGCGATAGAACTCGTGGTTACTCTGGAACTCATCCATGAGGTGCTCGACGGTCACCATCGTGCCGCCGTTGACCGACCAGGTATCGGGATTGTGGCAATACGCGCAGCGCATGGGACAGCCCTGAACAAACACCACAAAGCGGATGCCGGGTCCGTCGACCGTACCCATCGTTTCAATCGAATGTACGCGGCCCAGGGCAAACGCGGAGTCCTCGGGACGAGCGTCCACACCCTCGAGCGTCATCTCAGCCATTCCCGCTACCTTGCCTCTCATTGGTTTTAGTTACATAAATGCCAGAGCCATTCTAGCCCATACGCATGATGGTGAAACGGTTTAGTGGTCAATTGGGTTGTTCTATATGGCCCCACACAAAAGCGGCGGGAAGGTTGTCACAACCCACCCGCCGCCGAGGCAATAGATATCGATAGACGCCAGGCCTTACGCCTTGAGCGTGAGAACCGCACCGAAAGCGGTCGGGCCGCAATGGCTCGAGATGACGCCGCCGACCTGAGTCCAGGTAATGTCCTTAAAGCCCAGGTCGTGCGCATAGACTTCCATGTCGTCGCGCAGCTCCTCGGAAAGACCCACCGAATACGCCAGGCCAATATGCGAGTAGTCGATCTCGCCCTTCTCTACCATATGATCAATAAAGGCACGGGCGCACTTAAGCATAGAACCGCGGAACTTCTTGGTCGCCACGAACTTACCACCCGTCACCTCAATGCAGGGCTTAATCTTGAGCAGATGGGCACCGAGGAATGCCACGTTGGACAAACGACCGCCGGCCTTAAGGAAGGCGAGATCGGTTGGGACAAAGCCCAACAGCACGCGGTCCATGACCGAATTGGTGAAGGCGAAAATTTCGTCAACGGTGGCATCGGGATGAGCCTCAATATACTTGGCGGTCTCGACGACAACGAGCGACTGGCCTACCGAGACAAAGCGCGTGTCCATGGAGTAGACGTAATCGCGACCCCTGGCGGCGATCTTCGATGATTGATGCGAACAGGTCGTGGCCTCGGAATATGCAAGATGCAAAATAGTCGCGTCGGGTTGCTCGGCATGGATGCGGTCGTACACATGCGCAAAATCCGCTGGCGAACAGCCACTGGTCTTGGGCATCACACCAAACTCGTTGCAGCGCGAATAAATCTCGAGCGGATCGATCGAGCCGTCCTCGACGGTCTCGTCACCAATCGTGACATGCATAGGCACGCGCACGATGCCGTAGCGTTCGCAGAGCTCTGGCGTCACATCCGAACCAGATTCAACCACGATTACATACTTGCCCATTCTTATCACGACCCATCTCGACGTTGGCTTTTCAATACATGACACGCGCGTCGCGCTGTTGCACAACGGCATCTAAGCGCCAAAGAGACGCCGTCCCTTGCACACAACAAAGGACAGCGTCTCCCTGGAAAACTCCGTGCTTATCTGAGATTCTACACGGTTTATTAAGGAGTGTTACTTATTCCGCAAACGGTCGCTATACGCGATAAGCGGTAGCTGGCCGCGGCAACTGCGACACATTCCGCCCAACAAGTCCAATCGTGCTCCATGCACGGTTAATGAGCGAGGCGGTAGAAATCCATCGACGCCGCACCCTCGGCGCGCAGCTCCATCGCCGGAACCGCCGGCGAATAGGTACGGCTCGTAAGTGCCGCCTCGCCACCGTTGGCAAAAATCTCGACCATCGTAGTGTCCGAAAGCACGCGCAGGTCGCGAAGTTCGCCGAGCTCGATCGACCTCTGGTCGCGTCCATAGCCTTCGTCGCCCATATCGAGGGTAAGCATCCCGTCTGTATAACGTACAAAGACACCCTTGCGGATTTCGAGCTCGATCATCTTGGCTCCCTCGCAGGAAACCACGACATCAAACAGGCGTCCCGGCTCCTCAACGGTCTCACCGCCTACAGCACGAACGCAATTGCCGCGCATTCTCTCAATCTCGTGCGCCGGCTGCTGGCAGAGCTTACCATCGCGCATGCTCAGCTCTCGCGGCACCGTCAACGCGCACTGCCACCCGCGCGCCACCGTCGGGTTTTCCGCCGTCGCATCGGGGCAACCCGACCATCCGATCATCAATCGCCGGCCTGCAGCATCCTCAAAGGACTGCGGAGCATAGAAATCAAAACCGGCATCGACCATCGGGGGCATGCCCTTCCCGACGATTTTAAAGCTCGGCGCCTCCCAATCGGCCTCGATGGGGAACCACACGCACTGATGCGGATTGCGGTAACGCCAACCATCGGCAGGCACACCCTGCGGACAGCAAACGAGAATAAGCTCGCCATCGAGCTCAAACAGATCGGGGCACTCCCACATAAAGCCAAACTTCTCGCCCAACTCAATGCGCGTCGCATAGCTCCAGTTCTCAAGATTGCGCGAGGTATAGACAAGCACGCAGCCACGGTCGTCTTTCGTACGAGCGCCCAGAACCATGTAGTAGATACCGTCGTGTTCAAGGATCTTGGGGTCGCGCACGTGCGTACCGATATCGTCGGGGTAATCGACCGGCCCAACAGCTATGCGCTTCTCGCCCAATTCGTCGGGATTCTCGGCAACCATATGAATCTGGTTTTGCTCACGGCCCGTCAACACGTAGTCGTAATCATCACGGTCAAAATGCTTAACGTTGCCGGTATAGAAGTAGTGAATCTTGCCATCACGTACAAAGGCAGAACCAGAATACGCTCCACTCGAATCCAAATCGGAATCGGGGAACAGCACGGGACCGTGATTCTCGTACGTCACAAAATCCTTTGTCGTCAGATGGTTCCAAAGCACTGGACCGCCATGCGCAGCATCGAACGGATCGTATTGATGATAGATGTGATACGTATCACCAATCTGAACCAAACCATTGGGGTCGTTGAGCCAGCCAAGCTCAGGCTCCACATGGAACAAAAGCCTATCGGGGTCGGACGCGATGCGAGCCGCCGTCTCATCCTGTCCGGCACGCCACTGCTCATAGTCCGCACGCATCACCTTGTTTTTTTGATTAAACATCGCCATTGACCTTCTCGTCTATAGGAAAGGACGCTCGACTCACACGAGCCGAACGCCCTTCCCCAAATGGACTTATCCGCACATTACGCTGAACGGCTCAACTAGAAGCTAACGTCGAAGCCAGCGCCAGCGCCCTCTTCATCGGTGGTCGGCACGCCCTTTGCCTTGTTGTAGGCAAAGATCAAGACGATCGGCACGATGAAGGCGATGAGATTGCCAGCCACATACCACACGAGCGTCTCGGGCGTAACGATGAGCAGGCCAAGCACGCCGGTCAGACCCTGACCGATGGCGCGCACCTCAAAGAGCTTCACGAAGGCACCGCCGCAGCCTGCACCGATGCAAGCGCAGATGAACGGGATGATCGAGTAGCGCATGTTTGCAGCAAAGATTGCGGGCTCGGAGATACCGACCAGCGTCGGGATAAAGGACGACATGCAGATGTTGCGCTCTTTGGAATGCTTCTTGTGAATGAGGTACATGCCGATGGCGCCGCCGCCCTGGGCGATGATGGAAACCGACCAGATTGCCTGGATGTAGTTGAAGCCAGTCGTGGCAACGAGGTTTGCCTCGATACCCTGGATGAACTGATGCGTACCGGTAACGACGAGCGGCTGCAGGAATGCGGCAAAGACAAAGGCACCGAAGACGCCCATCCTGTTGTACAGGATATCGATTACGCCGGCGAGGACGTCGCCGATCAGGTTGCCGAGCGGGCCGAACACGGTGAACAGGGCGACGTTAGCAAGAATCAGGGTAACGGTCGGGACAAAGACGAACGAAACGACCTCGGGGATGTACTTCTGGGCAATCTTCTCGACCTTGGCCATAAACCAGGCAGTCAGGATTGCAGGGAACACGCCGCCCTGGAAAGCAACCATGGGAATGGAGAGCGGACCGAAGTTCCAGTACTCAGCACCCGTCGGGTCCATAACGAACGTGTTACGGTTCATAAGGCTCGGGTGAACCATGACGATACCGACGAGGATGCCCAGGATCGGGTTACCGCCAAAACGCTTGACCGCGCTGTACATAACCAGGACAGGTAGGTAGTCGAAGGTGGTGGCGATAATGGCAAAGAAGCTTGCGAGGTTCTTGAGGAACTCGCTGTGATCGGCGAGGCTGCCCTCCATGCCAAAGAGGCCGTTGGCAACGATCAGCGACTTAAGGCCGATGATGATAGCAGCGCCGACGAAAGCGGGAATGATGGGGATAAAGATGTCCGAGAATACCTTGAGGACCGAGAAGAACTTGCCCTTCTTGTCCGCCTCGGCGCCCTTGACCTCGGAAGCGCTGATCTCCTTAACGCCCGTCAGAGCCATAAACTCATCGTAAACCTTGTTGACGGTACCGGTACCGAAGATGATCATGAGCTGGCCGCTGTTGTACAGCACGCCCTTGACGCCATCGATGTTCTCGAGCTCGGCCTTGTTGTACTTGCTCGTATCCTTGAGCACCAGACGCAGACGCGTAACGCAATGCGTGGCGCCCTCGATGTTCTCCAGACCGCCGACGTTATCGACGACTTGCTGAGACACTACTTTGTAGTCCATGTTCCTCTCCATTCCTTTACGAAAGCATAAGACGTTTTGATGCCATTACAGAGACGCGATCGTTGCATTTGCGCACTTAAGCGTACCGTCGGTGACCGTCAGCGCCACACCCTGGCCCTGCTTATTGCAGAATCGAGCGTTAAGCGCAACATCATCGACAAAGATGGTCGCGATATCGTCGTCAACGACCAGGCGCACATGATGAGTGCCCTCGCCCTTAAAGAACAACGGACGCTCAAGGCCCATGTTGTTGACCTGGAACCACGGATACTGGGGGGCCGCCGTAAACTCGAGCTTGCCCTCACGCAGGTTGGCGCGGAACTCATAGGCAAGACCGGACTCGGCGTCCTCGGCAAGCTTCACCGAGAAGCCGGCAGCGTCACCGGCGAGCTCGATGTCGGCATCGAGCATATAGGTGGAACCGGCATCCGCGGCGAGCACCTGCTCGACCTTGCCCGACTCGCAGGAGAGCTCAAAGGCCTCGACTGCCTTAGCCTCGCCAAAGGCGCCAAGCATGCTATCAGGAAGCTTGGTGCCGAGCGTTCCGTCGGCACGCTGAACGATCTCGAGGGGCATAAAGGTGCCACCCCACAGGTAAGAGCTGGGGTCGCCGCCCTCGTCACGCGTAGGAACCCAACCAAAGAGAACGCGGCGCTCGCCGTCAAATGCGGTACGCGCGGCATAGTACGCGCGGCCATCGAAGGAATCGTCCGCAGGAGTGATCCAAGGACCGTTGATAGAGCGAGACATGCGGTAACGGGTCTTGTTGCCATCACTGTACTCGGAGAACACCAGATACCACCAGTCGCCCATCTTAAAGAGATCAGGCATCTCGAACATGGTGTACAGGCCCGGATTCCACCAGTCGCCCTGGAACTCCCAGGTATCCAGGTCCTTGGAGGTGAACTTGACCAGACGACCGGTCATCAGACGCTTGTCCTCGCCCACACGCGTGCCGAGGATGAGCATGTACTCTTCGTTCTCCTCATCCCAAAGCACAAAGGGATCGCGCCAGTTGCGGTCATCGTAACCCTCCTGGGGCGGAAGCAGCGTCTCGGCGATGTTCTTCTCCCACTTGACGGCGTCGTCACTCGTTGCGTGAAGAAGAACCTGCTTCATCAAGCGTGCCTTGACCTTATCGCGATTGCAACCAGTGTAGAGCGCATGGTACTTGTCGCCCACCTTAAACACCGTGCCGGCATAAACATACTGGTCGACTTCCTCGTCGCCGCCACGCTCAAGGCTCTCGCCAAAGTCTTTGTAATTGACGAAGTCCTTGGTTGTCGCGAGTGCCCAGCCAAACGGCTCTCCGAAAGGTCCGGGGTTTCGCGTGTCACGCTGATGATAGAGATAGAACGTGCCGTCCTCGCCGTACGGCATGATGTCGCCTACCCAAATTCCCTCAGGCTGGTAATACACCTTGTGCATCCGAGACTTCCTTTCTCACGAGATACTAACTCGGTACAACTGCAAGATATGTCAATCGTTTTCATATGTCAAACGTTTTCACACCAATACGTCTTTTCGCAGTTCCAGTCGTCGGCAAACGGTTGACATATGCCGGCGAACGGTCATCAGAGGTGTTTGAGGAATTCTTTTGGCACGGGATGAACTACGCGGTTTTACCCTCAATGAGTTCAACGGGGAGCTTGATATTCGATTCGGGCTTTTCGCCGTTAATAAGAGCAATGATGGATTGCGCCGCGAGCTCTCCGATGCGATCGATATCTTGGCGTACGGTTGTTAAGTCAGGCATAAACGTCATAGTGCGGCGGGCACCATCCGCGCCCACGACCTTAATATCGCCCGGAGCGCTCAAGCCGCGCTGCTTCATCACGTTAAGACAGATAGCCGCCATCGTGTCGTCTCCCGCAAAGATGCCGTCAATATCGGGGTTCTCGTCGAGGATCTTCGCAACGACCGCGCTCTTTTCGTCGTCGGGCTTAACGAACTCGACCTCACGGACAAGCGCGGGCAAACCGGCCTGCTCAACAATATCGAGGTAGGCATCGGTACGCTTATTGGCAGGCATGCGCATGCGGCTATTGCTGCGCAGGCACAGGATGCGTGAACATCCGTCATCGATCAGGCGACGCGTGGCAAGTTCGCCGATGCTATAGCTGTCGCTCGCAATCTGAACAGAGGCCTCGCCAAGGTCGCAGTCGATACCAACCAGACTCAAGCCCATCTCGGCATACGCCTCGGCACCGATATTAAGCGAGTTGACGATGACGCCATCAACCATATTGCGTCGAAGCATGTCGATATAAGAGCGCTCAAGCTCGGGTCGATTGGCGCTATTGCACAGCAGCATCTTAAAACCGTTTTCGGCCAGGGTATGCTCAATGACTTGAACCACTTGGGCATGAAACGGACTGCTGACATAGGGGACGATCATACCGATAAGATTCAGGCGACCGTTGAGCATGGCACGGGCGATATCGTTGGGCGTATAGTTGATGCGCTTCATCGCGGCATGGACCTTATCGCGGGTCTCTTGGCTAATATAGCCGCGATTATTAAGCACGCGAGATACCGTAGTAGGCGAAACCCCCGCCACCGCCGCAACTTCCTTGATGCCAGGCTTAGCCGTATCCTTAGAACGAGCACTCTCGCGAGCCATAGCACCCTCCCCCATCAACATGTCATACGTTTACATACGAACAAAGCATACCCCAACAAGAGCGGGAAGACGGTAACAGCACAAGTAAGTAAACGACTCATCCAAATAATTAGGAGAGTTCCGCCTAAAGAGTGACTCCAAAGGACCCCACATGGCCGGTTTTGGGTTATTTTCCAAAACATCCCGCAGGACGCAAAGAGGCTCCGCCGCGCAACGCGCGCAGCGGAGCCTCTTTGCATGTCCGAGGACGTTTTGGGAAATAACCCAAAACCGGCCCCAGTAATCCTACAGGAGTTGAACCCTTTAGAACTTGTTGTGGAAGGTACGCGCAATGACCTCGTCCTGCTGCTCCTTGGTGAGCGTGTGGAAGTTCACGGCATAGCCGGAAACGCGGATGGTCAGCTGCGGGTACTTCTCGGGGTGAGCCTGAGCGTCAAGCAGCGTCTCACGGTTGAAGACGTTGATGTTCAGGTGGTGGCCACCCTTCTCGGCGTAAGCGTCGAGCATGTGGACCAGGTTATCGGCCTGAGTCTCAGAAACTTCAGAAACCTTCATAATGTGTCTCCTTCGATTAATAGGCGCCGGCCGAAACCGGCGCGCTAATCAGTAATCGTTATTGTTAGTATAGCACTAACAATAGTTACTCGCCCAGCTGATCAAGGTCGATATCGCCAAAGAACACCTGGTCCTCCTTGCCGAGCGCACTCGGGATGATGGAGAAGGTGTTGGAGATGCCGTCCTGAGCATCGCGGAACGGGAGCTTGGAAACCGAAGACAGCGAAGCGATGGCGCCGTGGCTATCGCGCTTGTGCATGGGGTTTGCACCCGGGGCGAACGGCTGGCCAGCCTTGCGGCCGTCGGGCGTGGAGCCGGTCTTCTTACCGTAGACGACGTTGGAAGTAATGGTCAGAACCGAGGTCGTGGGCACGGAGTTGCGGTAGGTGTCGTTCATGCGGATGTACTCCATGAACTGGTGCACAACGTCGTGAGCGATCTGGTCGACGCGGTCGTCGTCGTTACCGTACTTGGGGAAATCGCCCTCGGTCTCGAAGTCGACGATGATGCCGTTCTCGTCACGGACGGGGTGGACCTTGGCGTACTTGATGGCGGACAGGGAGTCAGCCACGACGGAAAGGCCAGCGATGCCCGTAGCGAACCAGCGGTGCACGTGCTTGTCGTGCAGAGCCATCTGGATGCGCTCGTAGCAATACTTGTCGTGCATGTAGTGAATGATGTTCAGCGAGTTGACGTACACGCCAGCGAGCCACTTCATCATGTCGTTGTACTTGGCCACAACGTCGTCGTAATCGAGCGTATCGCCCTCGACGGCGCGGTACTTGGGGCCGACCTGCTTCTTGGAGACCTCGTCAACACCGCCGTTGAGTGCATACAGCAGGCACTTAGCCAGGTTGGCGCGAGCGCCGAAGAACTGCATCTCCTTGCCAATGCGCATGGAGGACACGCAGCAGGCGATACCGTAGTCGTCGCCGTGATAGACGCGCATGAGGTCGTCGTTCTCGTACTGGATCGAGGAGCTGGCGACAGAAGTCTTGGCGCAGAACTTCTTGAAGTTCTCGGGCAGACGGGTCGACCACAGAACGGTCATGTTGGGCTCGGGGCTGGTGCCCATGTTCTCGAGCGTGTGCAGGTAGCGGTAGCTCATCTTGGTAACGAGCGTACGGCCGTCAACACCCATGCCGCCGATGGACTCGGTGACCCACTGCGGATCGCCGGTAAACAGGGCCTGGTACTCGGGGGTACGGGCAAACTTGACCATGCGGAGCTTCATGATGAAGTGATCCACGAACTCCTGGATCTGCTCCTCGGTGAAGGTACCGTTGGCAAGGTCGCGCTCAGCGTAGATGTCGATGAACGTAGAGGTACGGCCGATGGACATAGCGGCGCCGTTCTGCTCCTTGACGGCAGCGAGGTAGGCGAAGTACATCCACTGGATGGCCTCCTGCGTGTTGGTAGCAGGGTTGGAAATGTCGAAACCATAGGTCTCGGCCATCATCTTGAGCTCGCCGAGGGCGCGGATCTGCTCCTGCAGCTCCTCGCGATCGCGGATGTTGTCGGCGGTCATGACCGTCGGGGTGGAAGCCTTCTGGGCCTCCTTGTCCTTGATCAGGTAGTCGACGCCGTACAGGGCAACACGACGGTAGTCGCCGATGATGCGGCCGCGGCCATAGCCATCGGGCAGACCGGTGATGATGTGAGCCGAGCGGCAAGCACGCATCTCGGGGGTGTAGACATCGAAGACGCCGGCGTTGTGGGTCTTACGCTCGAAGGTGTAGCGCTCGACAACGTTCTCGTCGACCTTATAGCCGTGCTGGCTGGCAGCCTGACAAGCGATGCGGATACCACCGTTGACGTGCAGCGCGCGCTTGAGCGGCTTGTCAGTCTGGAGACCGACGATGGTCTCCTTCTCGCGGTGGGCGTTATCGATGTAGCCAGCGGGGTGGCTCACGATACCCGTGACGGTCTTGGTGTCCATATCGAGGACACCACCCTGCTCGCGCTCCTTAAGCAGCAGGTCGAGAACCTCGCCCCACAGCTCCTTGGTACGCTCGGTCGGACCGACGAGGAACGACTCGTCGCCCTCGTAGGGGGTGTAGTTCTTCTGGATGAAGTCTCGGACGTCAACCTCTCCCGTCCAAATGCCTTCCTTGAAGCCTTCCCATGCCTCCTGCATTGTGTAACCACGCTCCTAGTTACGTGTTATGCGGCGCTCTCTCACACCGCTGCTTATTGAATTCTTGAATTTTCGGCTTGCACTACCGGCTTCTTCCGTTCTTCACCACACGTTGGTGCAGGGAAAACGTCTGTCCACCTTGGAACTACAACCCAAAACCCAAGATTTCACCCGTCTGAGAAGGATAACATAGCGACCCTCTCCATCTGGGCTGTTATATGTTTCTTTTTTTATATCATAAGGGCGTTTTTTACAAATCCGCAGGAAACGCGAGCGCGAACAACTACCGTTCACCGATTTGTATGTTATTTTTCCTTGCCTTTGTACGACGTTCGCTCTAGCTGTTATGCCAGCTTTAGCAGGGTAAAGTGTCCCAAAGACCCTACAGAAACTGCAGGGCGGCCACGGGATCCCCCGTGGCCGCCCTGTGGCGTAGCTAGTTTTTAGCTTTGATTACCGTTTGGCATTAGGCGGCTGCGGAGGCCTTGTCGGTCGTTGCTTTGCTATTGCCGTTGCCCTGGCCCTCAAAATGCTTGTAGCACCAGCTGGTGACCAGCGGGGTCAAAATAGCCGTCACGATTGCGCAGGCAGCAACCTGTGCCGTAGCCGTCGCGAGCACGGCGCCGCCGTACATGGCCCCGTTGACGCTTGCCATGGCAGCAGGCGTGGCCACATTGGCTCCGGCGCAGCTCGAAATGGCCGCACCTGCGACACCCGTACCGCCCGTGAGCTTATCGACCGCGATGACGGGAATTGCAAAGATCACCGAGCAGATCACGCCGAGCAAAATACCGGGAAGACCACCATTAATGAGCTGGCCAAAGGTCATGGTCGAGCCCATGGCAAAGAAGACGAGCACGATGATGGCGGAAAGTGCCGGTGCCATCATCTTCTTAAAGCTGGGGAACAGGTTGCCCAGGATAATGCCGACGACGATCGGCAGGATGGCGCCCACGAGCGACCAGCCAATCGGAGCCTGACCGGCGGCGCCGAGCACGATCATCGTGACCGGAGGGCCGACAACGAGCGTGGTGATGGCGACGGCGCCACGCTCGGCCTCGTTGCCCATGGTGCCCATCAGTCCAGCGTACATAGCGTTGTTGGCACCCGTGCAAGCGGCCAGCATCACCATGGCCGAGATGCCAAACAGGTTGTCGTTGAACACATAAAGGATGAGCAGCGACACGGCAACGACCACGATCTGCTTGACGGCGATGATGATGGCGCCGCGGGCAGCGGCGGCAGGAGCACTCTTAAACGAAATCGTCGTACCGACGATGAGCAAAAAAGCGCCCACCAGCGGGCCTGCACCCTGCTGGGTCATGCCAAGCGTAAAGCTGCCGAGCGTTTTAAACAGGTCAGGGAATAGCGTGTTGAGCAGGCAGCCCAACAAAAGCGGCACCAAAATATTGGCACCCGGGATGGAGGACATCTTAAAGAACGGTTCCTTTGCCGCCGGCGCCTCCACCGCAGTCGATTCACTCATATATATCTCCTTTGGATGCATGCGAATCGTAGCCGCACGCGCCTATGTCAGAAAGAAGGCGACGGTCCCGAGTCGCAGGGGCCGTCGCCGAATAATCGTCGTGGGGTATTACCCGTCCAGGACGATGCCGCCGTCGCAGTCACCGATCTCGCCGTTCACGAAGCTGGCGAGGTCGGAAGCGAAGAACAGCACCATCTGCGCAGGCTCGCTGGCCTGGGCGGCGCGGCCCAGAGGGATACCGTTGATGATGCGCTGAGAGTTCTCGTCAGAGAGAATCGAGGTCATATCGGTCAACGTGAGCGACGGGCACACGGCGTTGCAGCGGACGCCGAACTTGCCGCCTTCCTTGGCGACTGCCTTGGTCAGACCGTTAACACCGGCCTTGGAGCTGGCGTAGGCGGCTGTGCCGAGCAGGCCGCCACCGATTTTGCCCGCAACGGAACTCACGTTGACGATAGTGCCGGCATGGGCCGCCTTAAAGTGCGGGTACACGGCGTTCATCATAGTGAAGGTACCGTTGAGGTTGATGTCGATGGTGCGACGCCACTCGGTGTCATCGATCTCGTCGAACTTCTTGGTGCTGATGACGCCAGCGCAGTTGATCAGGATGTTGGTTTGCGGCAGGTCCGTAAAAATCTGCTCGACGGTCTCGCGCGCCTTGGGCGCATCGGCAACATCGAGCTGATAGAACTTGTTGCCCTCGCCAAGCTCGGCCACAGCGGCCTCGCCCTTAGCAGCGTTCCTTGCGATGAGCGCGACATGTCCGCCGCCCGCGACGATGCCCTTGGCGATCTCGAGGCCAATGCCCTGAGTGCCGCCCGTGACAATCGCGGTCTTGCCCGTGAAGTCAAATGCCATGACTCCATCCCCCTTTATGTAAGGTGTCTCCTTGCGGGAAGTTGGAGCATCGCACGTGGCGATTATATGAGTCCCAGTCGTCATGGTGGTGACAACCCCTCGCCTAACCGCGGGCATGATAGTTCTTTGAAACGCTTTAGCAATTGAATGATTTTAAGTCTTAATGAGCTCTTAATATTGCCTACTGTATGAGGCCCGCGTATGAGGGTATCATCTTCCACCGGAAATAGTTTCTAGTGTTAGGGGTTTTCGGTGGAAGATACCGATTTCCATGAGCTTGGGCGTCAGCTCTTTACCGAGTTTGGCAGCATGCACCAGCGCATTTCGCGCTTTGCCGACCAGGCTCTGGGTGGCGAGATGGCCGTCATGCGCGCCCTCATGCGCGCCGGCGGCTCGCTCACGCCGAGCGAACTCGCCGATCGCGCCTGGGTCTCGAGCGCCCGCATCGCCAATATCCTGCGCGCCCTCGAGGCCAAGGGCTGGGTCGAGCGCGAGCACTCAAAGACCGACCGTCGTCGCGTACACGTCACGGTGACCGACAAAGGATTCCAGGTTATCGAAATCAAACGTCGGGAATTCGAGGACCGCACCGCGGCCTTCCTCGAGCAGCTTGGCGAAACAGATACCCAAGAGATGGTGCGCCTTCTTAGACGTGCCAACGAAATTATCGACCGCAATCAAGAAAGGAGAGATGCCGAGTGAGGATTCTCAAGCTCTTTAAAAAACATATCCTGGCACTGTTCGCAGCTATCGTACTTATCGTAATCAGCTGCAACGCCGATCTGGCGCTGCCTACCTATATGAGCGACATCGTCGACGTGGGTGTGCAGCAAGGCGGCATCGCGTCGCCCGTACCCGACACCATCCGCGCCGAATCGCTCGACGACCTCGAACTCTTTATGAGCGCCAAGGACGCCAAGACGGTAGAAGCTGCGTTTGGCAAGGCAGACAAAAACGGGATTCGCACGTACAAGGGAACCGAGGATGAGCGCGCCGACGGCAGCAAGCTCGCCGATATCATGAGTCTGCCCGAGACCGTCGTCCTTTCGCTCAACCAGGGTATTGACGCCAACTCCATGGGTGACATGATGGGCACGTCCAGTGAGAAAGACAACAGCGGCGCCCAGGCCATACCCACGCCCGAGCAGATGGCGGCGATGACGCCCGAGCAACTCGCCGAGATGCAGCAGAAGGCCGCAGCGGCGCAGAACATGCAAAAGCAGATTGATGCCGACGGCGGCAAGATCACCATGAAGAGTCTGCGCCTAGGTGTCAAGGGCGGTCTGGTAGACCAAAGCAAGCTCGTCGAGGGCGCCAACCAAATGGCAGACAAAATGGGCTCCATGTCGGGCTCCATCGTGACCCAGCGCGCCGTGACCTACGTACAAGAAGAGTACAAAGCGCAGGGCATCGACCCCGCCGACGTGCAGAACGCTTACCTGAGCCGCATGGCGAACACGATGTTTGGCCTGTGCCTGGTGTCGCTCGTCGCCACCATCCTGACCGGTGCCGTGGCTTCGCGCACCGCCTGCTCCATCGCCCGCGACCTGCGCCGCGAGACCTTCGACAAGGTTATGCACTTCTCGCCGGCCGAGGTGGGCAAGTTTAGCCAGGCCTCGCTCATCACCCGCTGCACCAACGACATTCAGCAGATCCAGATGGCCGCAACCCTGTTTATCCGCATGTGCCTGATGGCCCCCGTCATGGGCATCGTCGCTGTCATGCGTGTCCTGGCTAACCACACCGGCCTGGAGTGGACCATCGCCGTGGCCATCATCGCGGTTTCGGCCGTTGTCGGCGTGCTCATGGGCCTCACCATGCCCAAGTTCAAAAAGATGCAGAGCTTTGTGGACCGCGTGAACCTTACCGCCCGCGAGCTGCTCGACGGCCTTATGCCTATCCGCTCGTTCAACCGCGAGGAGCATGAGCTCGAGCGTTTTAACAAGGCTTCGCTCGACCTGATGACCACGCAGCTCTACACCAACCGCGCCATGAGCTTTATGATGCCGCTCATGATGCTCGTCATGAACTGCATCACCGTGCTTATCGTCTGGTTTGGCGCGCAGGGCGTGTCCAACGGCGTGATGCAGGTCGGCAACATGATGGCGTTCATCTCCTACACCATGCAAATCGTCATGGCGTTTATGATCCTCACCATGGTTTCGGTCATCCTGCCCCGCGCCGAGGTCGCAGCCGAGCGCGTGGAAGAGGTCATCACCTGCCCCACGAGCATCAACGACCCTGCCTCGCCCAAACTGCCTGCTGCCAGCGCGCCGCGCGGTGAGCTCACCTTCCGCGACGTGAGCTTCCAGTATCCCGATGCCCGTGCCGACGTCATCAGCGGCGTGAACTTCACCACGCATGCCGGTCAGATGCTCGGCATCATTGGCTCCACAGGCTCGGGCAAGTCCACGCTCGTGCAGTTGATTCCGCGCCTGTACGACGTCACGGGCGGCAGCATTTCGCTCGACGGTATCGACGTGCGCGACATGACCCTTTCCGAGCTGCGTCGCCGTATTGGTTATATCCCGCAGCAGGGTCGCCTGTTCTCGGGCACCGTCGAGAGCAACCTCAAGTTTGCCGGCGACATGGTGAGCGATGATGACATGCACCGGGCGGCACGCATCGCCCAGGCCGAGGACTTTATCGCCGAGCGCGAGGGCGGCTACGACTCCCCCATCAGCCAGGGAGGCTCCAATGTCTCGGGTGGTCAGCGCCAGCGCTTGGCCATCGCCCGCGCATTGGCCAAAAAGCCCGAGGTTGTGGTGTTCGATGACTCGTTTAGTGCCCTCGACTACAAGACCGACGCGCGCCTGCGCGAGGAGCTGGCCAAAAACGTTACCGACGCCGCACTCGTGGTCGTGGCCCAGCGCATCGCGACCATCATGCACGCCGACCAGATTATCGTGCTCGACGACGGCCACGTGGTGGGCACCGGTACGCACGAGGAGCTGCTGCGCAGCTGCCCGCCGTACCTGGAGATCGCACAGTCGCAGCTTTCCGCCGAGGAGCTGGGGCTTACCCAAGAAGAAATTGCAGCCGTCATGGAAGGAGGCGAGCGCTAATGGCAGACGAGACCAAGACTCAGATTCCCAAGCCCACCCGCCAGCGTGGTCCCATGGGCCGCATGGGCGGCATGCGTCGCGGCGAAAAGGCCAAGGACTTTAAGGGCACCATGAGGCAGCTGCTTGGCTATATCGGTCAGCACAAGATTGCCGTGTTTGCCGCCGTCGCCTTTGCCGTGTGCTCGGTCATCTTTAACATTGTGGGGCCCAAGGTGCTCGGCCAGGTCACCACCAAACTGTTCGAAGGCCTGGTCGCCAAGGTCAACGGCACCGGCGATGTCGACTTTGACTGGATCGCCAAGACGCTCGGCTTTTTGCTCTGTCTGTATCTGGCGAGCTCTGTCTGCAGCCTGATCCAAGGCTGGCTCATGACCGGCGTCACGCAAAAGATTTGTTATCGCATGCGCAAGGAAATCGCCGCCAAGATCGCTGTCGTTCCGATGAGTTACTTCAACGGCCACAGCAAGGGCGACGTGCTCAGCCGCATCACCAACGACGTCGATACGCTCGGCCAGTCGCTCAACCAGAGCGTGACGCAGCTTATTACGTCCGTCACGCAGATTATCGGCGTCCTCGTCATGATGCTGTCGATCAGCCTGCCGCTCACCGGCGTCACCGTGCTCACGCTGCCGGCCGCCGCGATTATCTTGATGGTGATGATTCACTTCTCGCAGCCGTACTTCCGCGAGCAGCAGCAGGTCCTGGGTACCGTCAACGGCATTATCGAGGAGGACTTTGCCGGCCAGAACGTCATTCAGGTGTTCGACCGCGCCGAAGCCTCGATCGAGGAGTTCGACCGTCAAAACGACCGCCTGTTTATTAGTGGCTGGCGCTCGCAGTTCCTGTCGGGCCTGATGATGCCGCTTATGAGCCTGGTGGGCAACATGGGTTACGTGGGCGTTGTCGTAGTGGGCGCGCAGCTCGCGCTGACCGGCAATGCCACGCCCGGCGATATTCAGAGCTTCATTCAGTACGTGCGCAACTTTACGCAGCCGGTGCAGCAGCTGGGCAACGTGAGCAACACGATGCAGTCGATGGCAGCTGCCACCGAGCGCGTCTTTGAGTTCCTGGCCGCGCCCGAAGAGGAGCAGAAGGCCGACGCGCAGATTCCCGAAAAGCGCCCCGGCCATGTGGAGTTTGATCACGTCAAGTTTGGCTATACGCCCGACAAGACCATCATCCACGACTTTAGCTGCGAGGCGCAGCCCGGCCAGACCATCGCCATCGTCGGCCCCACCGGCGCCGGCAAGACCACGCTCATTAAGCTGCTGCAGCGCTTCTACGATGTGGACGGCGGTTCGCTGCGCGTCGAGGGCGTCGACGTGCGCGACTGGGACCGCGCGGCGCTGCGCGGCGAGTTTGCCATGGTGCTGCAGGACACCTGGCTGTTTAACGGTACCATCCGCGAGAACATCCGTTACGGACGCCCCGATGCGAGCGATGCCGAGGTCGAAGCCGCTGCACGTGCCGCACGCTGCGACCACTTTATCCATACACTCGCCGGCGGCTACGACTTTATGATCAACGAGGAGGGCACTAACCTGTCGCAGGGTCAGCGCCAGCTCGTGACCATCGCCCGTGCCATTTTGGCCGACCGCCCGGCGCTGATTCTCGACGAGGCGACCTCCAACGTTGACACTCGTACCGAGGAGCTTATTCAGCGTGCCATGGATGCGCTGATGCAAGGCCGCACCAGCTTTGTTATCGCACATCGCCTGTCCACGATTCGCAACGCCGACGTGATCTTGGTGATCCGCGACGGCGACATCGTCGAGAAGGGCACACACGACGAGTTGCTCGCCCAGGGTGGCTTCTACGCCGACCTGTACAACTCGCAGTTCGACGAGGCGGCGTAAATTCTGCCGCAGGGAACGAATAACGCCCGAGAACGGGGGCGCAGGACAACCTGCGCCCCCGTTTTTTCGTCCACGGCACTCGAATTGGCTCTCTTGGGGCCCGATTGACAGCCCCTTCCGGACCCTGTGGCCAAAAAAGGTCAAATATGAGTACTGTTACATTTTTAGTAACAGCCAAAACTGCCCCAAATGCCGCCCTCGCAGCTTGCATGCGCCTCTCAATTAGTCAAACAGCTCTATAGCGGGCTAATATGCGTCGACGTTAATGAACATATTTGCTGTTATGTCCATTGTTTTGCGAAAGTAATATGGCACTACAATAGCAACAGTACTCATATTTGGCATTTTTTCCCACTGGGCTTGGAAAGCGCCGAAGACCTACCGATGCCGGCAAGCAAACCACATCCTGGTGCAAGGGGGACAGGTTAATCTGCACCAACCTGGTGCAAAGTAACCTGTCCCCCTTGCACCAACCCCTTGGCAACCCCGGCAACGTCGACGTCTTGGAAACGACAGCGAGCGGGCCGCATTTGAGGCAAGGCGACGTGAAGCGATAGGGCGCTGACCTTTTGGTCGCGCCCTTGAAGTCGAACGTCAGATTGTCCTAATGCGGCCCGCGCAGCGTCGGCCGGTTACGGCGTTTGGTAAAACCGCGTAACTAAATCCGTTCCGCGATCTCGTGGATGAGGTAGTCGGTCTTTTCCCAGCCCAGGCACGGGTCGGTGATCGACTTGCCAAAGACGCCGCCGTCGACCGGCTGGTTGCCGTCCTCCAGGTAGGACTCGATCATAAAGCCCTTGACCAGCTTGGAGATGGACTCGTTGCGGCGGCAGCTGTCGAGCACCTCCTTGCAAATGCGATACTGCTCCAGCGGACGCTTGCCCGAGTTGTCGTGGTTGCAGTCGATGACCGCCGCCGGGTTGGCGTAACCGGCATGCTCGGTATAGCGCTCGGCCAGGCGCTCGAGGTGCTCGTAGTGGTAGTTGGGGTAGGTGCGCCCATCGAGACCAATGTAGCCGCGCATGACGGCGTGTGCGAGCGGGTTTCCATCGCACTCAACCTCCCAGTTACGGAAGATGAAGCTCTGATGTGCCTGGGCGGCGTAGATGGAGTTGAGCATGACGGTGGTGGAACCGGCGGTGGGGTTCTTCATGCCGACGGGCACCGAAATGCCGCTCGACACCAAGCGATGCTCCTGGTTTTCGACCGAGCGCGCGCCGACGGCAACGTAGCTCAGCAGGTCGACGAGGTACTGGTAATTAGAGGGGTAGAGCATCTCGTCGGCGGTAAAGAAGCCAGTCTCCTCGATGACGCGCAGGTGCATGTGGCGGATGGCCTTAACGCCTTCGAGCAGGTCATCGGGCGCCTCGGGGTCGGGGTTGTGCAGCAGACCCTTGTAGCCGGTGCCCTTGGTGCGCGGCTTGTTGGTGTAGACGCGCGGAATGATGATGAGCTTGTCCTTGACCTCCTCGGCGACCTTGGCCAGTCGGTTCATGTACTCAAGCACCGAGTCCTCGCGGTCGGCAGAGCACGGGCCGATGATGAGCACCTTGCGCGCGTCCTCGCCGGTAAAGACCTTGGCGACCTCGGCGTCGAATGCCTGCTTTTTGGCGGTAAGCTCGGCGGAAAGCGGCATTTCCTCGCGGATCTCCATGGGAATCGGCAGCCTGCGTTTGAAATCCATGGCCATGCGGGGCCTCCTCAATCAAATAAGTCAAAGTGTGAATTGTCGAATGCTCGGCATTATCCGCTGTCGCACGCTAAAGTGCAAGCACGACCAACCAAAAAGGGAACGGATGACACGAGGACTTGCTTACCACGAGAGTGGATAATCTCCCGTTTTCGGCCTATGTCCGCGCCAAAAGCGGGAGATTATCCACTCTCGTCGAGCAAGCGTCCGAAAATCCTCGCTCGTGACCTACCAAAAAGGGACAGGTTTATTCTGGCAGGTTTTATCTGGGCAAACGCCAAAACCACCACAAAGGGGACAGGCACCTTTGTGGTGGTTTGCTCATGGCGGTCTTCTGGCGAAAACTAAGTGAGTAGACTTTTTGCGAAAGGCCAAGCACGCCCCAAAACGCCACAGCTCTGGCCTGCGGTTTTATTGAGCTTGTACCGCGATGTGCTCGGCAGGTTCCAAAAAGCCTACTCACTTGCATTTGGGGCGCGCCGGATAGGTGAAAATACCACCGCAGAAGAGGTACTTCTTTCGCGGTCTTTCGCGGCATCCTTTGCTACCACGGTTTCAATCGTCTCAATCTGTAACATGTAGAGGTAAAATCGCCGTTTTGCTGTTACAGATCAAGACGATCAACATAGTGCGAGTTGAATAGTCTCAATCTGAAACAGATGGAAACGTTATTACCAGCCAAGTGTTACAGATTGAGATAAACGCAGGAGCGGCAGCGTTAGATCAATCCTCCGCAAAGTAATTCGGAGAGAATCTGGTCCTAGGGTTATCTACCAGGTACGATATGTGCACTTATATTTCGTCTCAAACCCAGGCATTCCGTTCCCGCGTGGGCTTAACGCTGCACCTGTATAGAGGATCGTTTGCCCCGTACGAGAATAAGAGGTTTTGAAAGACAACCTCTTGTATGTCTGGTCGAAGCAATCAACATTCTCGCTCGGGTAGCTCGCGGTGGAGAACGATTTGTAGGTGTCCAAGACATCCGCCGTCACAAGACGACAAGGTGCAACAGAACCCGTATCTGGCTGCGCCGTCGCATAATTGGGAATTGCGCCCATCGACAGTGCAAGCATAAAACATGCGGCCAATGCCTTCGCCAAGTTCTTCGATATATGTCGTTTCATGGTTATCTTCCTCTCCTAGTTTTTGCTGTCGTTCGTCTTGAATAGCTGCGCGTACACATTACCGATCCATTTCGAATCACCTCCCATTTCTCGAGTAACGAAGTGCGAATCATCTCGTGTGAGCAAGACGGAGCCATCGCAGAGCGATTCGAGATTCCCGATAAGATGGGAAGAGATAATGACATGCGCTCCCCTACCTGCTTCATCTCTAAGAGCATTCGAAACGATTGCGACATGTCCCACATCAAGCGCATTCATGGGCTCATCCAAAAGGACGACTTCGCAATAGGACATATACGCCATCGCCACATTGAGTAATTGTCTATTTCCATCAGACAGCCTAGATACGGGCGTATTCTTCAACCCAGTCAAGTCAAAGCGATCAAGCACTTGGTCCAAAGTGCGAGGTGAATGCCAAATTCGCCTGCATCGGTCGAGATGGAAAGCGACTGTCATGTATGGAATCAATAGAGACGGCCCATTCGGAACCAAGAAGAATTCCTTTCTCATTTCCTCACAGTCGACACATGCTTTTGCATGAAAACAAAGAGAACCTGACACGCGCACTGATGGCCCAGCGTCTCCCCAAAGAGCATTAAGTAACGTAGTCTTGCCATATCCATTTGGCGCGACAAGACCCCATATCTGGCCAGCGGGCATATCAAACTGCAATCCCTTTGCCAGCTGGTTTTTTTCAACCGTCAACACATCCAGCGACAGAGAGAGCAAGCTTTTCTCGCCCAAACTATCCGGACTAATATGGTTCCAGGCCCAGCGATTCTTGCTTTTTAGACGCGAAAACGAGATGATTCCCAACGCACAGACAACAAGCGTGCCCATTACGGCAAAGAAACAGTGCAGCGCACTGGCTTCAGGAACGAGTGATACCTCAGCTCCATTGGCGTAAGAAGCGCCGCCGAGTGCAAGCGAAGAGACAGAATAGCTCGGCACCATATACGGCAGCAACGCATGCCATGGAGCATCTTTGCTCGCATAAAACGGAAGCTGGCTTATGCCCCCCACAAGAGCGACCACCATGGACGAAATGGCCCTGTTTCTGCTTCCTGCGTATACGCACACGCCCAAACAAGCAAACATCATAGACAACGCAGCCTCAAAGACAGCAAATAGCCCAAGCTGAACTAACACAGTTCTTTCGACCACGTCACCATACTGAATGAATACGACTGGGTACTCCGTCTGACCGGCACCGTTAAGCACCGTTGCCAATACAAAACAGGGAGCCAACGCCAGAACCAAAACCGTCATCGATGCAATGCCAGAGACGAGAACGCGGCATGCATTCATCTCTAACTTTGACAACAAAGCCCGATCGTAGAACCGCTTTCCATCCCCCTCAAGCGACATATAGAGGACGAGAACCGGAACTAAAAGCCACGCTATTGCAGGAACAGCGCCGCAATAATATGCAAGAAGAATCATCCCAGGCATTTTTGTTGTTGAGCCGTACGATTCCGGATGGGGCAGCATTGCTATGGCTCGGGGAAGACGCTCTTGGGCCTCAAGAGATAGCTCCGAATCAACACCATTCAAATAACCGAGTCGGTATTCCTTGAGCAATAGATTGTCGTAATCGGCAATCGCATCGTAATACCCTCTGGAATCTGCCTTGTTTTCAAGCGCTCGATCAAGACACGCCCTTTCGTCGGCAATGATGCTGTTGAGCTCCTGTGGGGCGGTGTCATAAACGCCGCCAGAGACTTGAGAGGCCAACAATGCCCTCTGCTCCTCGATGGAACCTCTGCCATATAGATAATCTGCCCCCGTTGGAACGGATAGAAAAACCGGGATGCAGAATACGAGCGCGAGCAGCGCCGTCAACAACATAATTCCCCGGTTGCGCGCAAGAACTTCTAAATTAAGCCGTACATATGTGAGGCAATCACAAACCTTCACAGCAAGCACCTCCGGTTCGCAACACACGGATCGTCGGACCCGTTGTCCGGAAGTATCGCCTTCATCGTCTGAACTGTCTGTAGACGTGCGGGATGGACTTATGATCTTGTTTGTCTACAGGCTTCTACCTGCCATTTTCTACAACATCAGCTATAAGACAAAATACTTTATCTCTAAGTTCACGCTCCGAGTGAACTCCAAGCAAGGCATAGCTCTTGCTCTTGGCCTCTTTGACGGTTCCCCGAGCAACATTAAGATGCGCGCAAATCTCGGTGGTTCTATTGCCATCAAAAACGCATGCCATGATGTCGGCATAAAGCGGCGTGAAGCCAAGCCTCAAGAAAGCCTCACGCACGGCATCGCGTCGATCACCCGCCCGAGCTGCATCTTTCAAACGCAAGGATAGCAGCGAATAAGTCAGAAGGATAAGTACGACAAGGAACGCGATCACGCGTAAAGCAGGCAAAAGGACGCCAACGGACTCACCGCTCCCAACGGACTCAAAGAAAATGTACAGTCGACTCACTGCATCGTGAGCCCAGAACGCTATTCCGGCACCCGCGGATACCGAAGAAAGACTCAGTTCAGGTGAGCAACATAAATGCATTTCTGTCATCCGCCGTATAACAGCATAGCAACACAGGGCCAAAAGCACTGTGGCTATCGATAGGATTATCACATCATGCTCAAAGCTGAAGCATACGAGGATTTCCTCGATGCCCATTCCAGACGCATACATAAACAGGAAGCAGGCGAAGACTATCCTGCAGTTCCGATTGGACGATGAGAGCCTCAGTGATTCTGAACGGTGATCATGGTCATTTGTTGCGTCGAAATGCCACGTATCCTTTGACGAAAGAAGTTCAGCCGTCGCCTCCGAAATGCTTTTATATCCGGTTTTAGTCAAGGCCCGCGACAAATAGGTACGGGCGGTAGACGGGGAAATATCCAAGGCAGAAGCAATCTCCTCGTACGTTTTTCCCTCTATCCTCATAGAGAAAACCGCGGACTCCCTTTGAGAAAAACCCAAAGTCGCAGGGATATCGGCAACTGCAGAGCGTTTTCCTCCTAATTTGGCATCCGCAGAAAAAGCGCTCGTTAAGTCGGGTAACGATCGCATTATGGCCCTGACAAGGATGCTGCCCAAGACAGTCACCAGAAGCAGTGCGATCTCTTGACGCCCACCAAAGCTCAGGAGCACAGCTCCGATGTTTATATTGCGCGAAAACAAACAATCCAAATCAAGAGCAACGGCAGCATTACCAAACGCAAGAGGTTCGACGAGCGAGGCAGCAACCCCCATCTCGGCGTTAACGGAAAGGATAGAACCGATGGACTCCATCAACGAGGCGAGAAGAAACTGAAGGCCAACAAGCAAAGCAATCAAGAGTACAACGGGGCTGTAAAGGGCGAGCTCAGGATACCCATGGAGAACAGGGCCATCGGCTACATGTTTCCCCGTTGATCCCGCACGCATGTTTGTGAATTCACCGCCAAGCGCCCAAGAACAGCAAGCGACAAGCAAGGGGGCTAGCAACAACAAAATGAACGCGAGCGCCGAAACCACACCATGAAATTGATGAAACACATTAAGAGATACCGTGAACATCGCGAGAAGTGCAATATCTACGAGCATAAGTCCAAAAAGCCGTTTGGAAATACCCGGTCTCACGGGGCGAGAGATGAGACCCACACAGAAGCCCGAAAGCAGATGCAGACCGATAAGAACGGTGCCAGAAAGGCCCGCATAAATACTTGGCGCCATACAATACAGACCAGCCGCCCCTATAAACAACATAATTGAATGCCAGAGGAACGAGCGCTTTACGTTTTGTAGATCAGCCGCCTCGATTGCCATAAATTCAAAGCTCCTAGATAGCATTTTGGCTATTTTAACATCGGCCCCAGCGTTAAAAAACTGTTACCCGAATTAATCAATATACCCCCTCCGCTAAAAGGCACCACGCTCATCCTCCACTTCTGGGAGCGCTAGCCTGTCAAAAGGGGACAGGTTTATTTTGGTAGGTTTTATCTGGGCAAACGCCAGGCGCCGCGAGGGAGCCGCCTTCCCTCGCGGCGGTTTTCTAGCAGAAAAACCAAGTGAGTAGGCTTTTTTCAGGAAGCCAAGCACGCCCCAAAACATCACTGCCCTGACCTGCGGTTTTATTGAGCATTTGTCCCGATGTGCTCGGCAGGTTCAAAAAAGTCTACTCACTTGTATCTGAGACGCACCAGGTTGGCAAAAACCGCCGCGAAAGGGCCCCTGGTCCCTTCGCGGCGGTCATACGCCTCTGATTTTGCGACGATTTTGCCCGCTTGTTACTCGCTGTAGCGGGTGGCGATGGCGGCTCGCACCATGCCGGTACTCATGAGGTAGGTCACCAGGAAGTAGCCACCGTATGCTGCCAGGAAGATTGCACAGGTGAGGCCCACGGTGCCGCCGATGCTCATAGCTCCGAACGTGCTCACCAGCTCGATGATCACCTTAAGTGCCACAAAGGAGTGCGCCAAGCCCACTGCCAGCGGGAACAGGAAGAATACCGCTTGCTGCGCCATCACCGAATGGCGAATCTGGCGGTCGTCACAGCCGATCTGTGCCAGCACACGATAGCTGCGGCTGCCGTCGGCCACGTTGGAGAGTTGCTGGATCGACAGAATCGCCGCGCATGCAACGACCAATACAAAGCCGATGTAGATGGCTAGGTAGCTAATAAGACCGTTCATTTGCGCTGCCTGCGTGTACATCTCGGAGCGTGTGATGAAGGTTCCCCACGACCCCGGCTCCTTGCCGTCAACGAGCAGATTGTCGAGCACAGTGTATTTAATGCTCTCGTCTGCCTCGGTCGTATCCATCCCCTGTTTGTAGTTAACGAGCAGGCTACTGGAATACGGCTGCAGATTAAGTTGGGACAACAGCTCGTCGGCAACGACGACGGTACCCGGATTACTGCCCATCGCCGAGTTGGCGATGGCCGCCGTATCTTCGTCCGACTTATCGGTTGCGGGCTTGAGCGTATGCCCGCCCAAGGTAAGGGCATGGCCGCTAGCCATATACTTGGTGTACAGGTCGACCAGCTCGCCGCCCATATCACACGTGAGCAGATACTGGTCGCGGCCAATGCTCACCGGCTCCTCGCCCATCATCTGGCGCAGTTTGTTGTACTGGCTCGCCGGCGTCACAAACAGACCCATCGCATCGGCATTGCTACCCCCGAGCGCCTTGGGAAGCTTTTCGCCCATGGTCTTGCACATTTCACTTGGAGTCACCGAAGGATCCGAGCCGCCGAGCGGGTAACTCAGATACGAATCGATCTGCACATGCTCACCGGCAACATCGGCGATATTGACCTTCTTGCCGGTCTCGTCGTTGTTGTCCGCCGACTTGCGCTCGCCATGCCATGCAGCGTACAAATCGACCGTTGCATCGGCCAGCACCATGCGATCGGCCTCAGACGGATTGACATACTCTTTGTAGTAGTCGAGCGTTTCGGGCGTGTAATAGACATACGTCTGAGACACGTCAACAGGGTTATAGCGCTCCAGGTTTTCGTTCATCACGTTGGCAATCGACATACCGCACGTCACCGAGGTGATGGCCAAAAACAGAATCATCGCGATGACGCCCATCGAAAAGCACACCGTATTGACCTTGGCCGAAAGCTGACGCACGGTAAACATATTGAGGCCGCGCCAATACACGCTGCGCAGGCTCTGCAGCAGCTTGATAAGCATGCCCGAGAGTCCCCAGAACAGCGCAAAGGTGCCCACGGTAACCATAGCGGTCGTAATGCCAAACTGGCTCATGGCCTCTTGCAGCTTGCTGTCCGTCGCGGTTAGCGGGAACCCATCACGTAGCAGACGGTAATAGGCCACGCCCACAAGCACCACGCCCACGGCAAAGATGGCAATCGCGATCCAGGGGTTGCGTGTCTTGATGCTCTCGTTGCGACGCTCGGCACCCATAAGCTCGATGAGTTTGGTACGACGAACGGCGCGCAGGTTCAGCAGTAACGTGAGCACAAACATTACGAGCATGCAGACAAGGGTCAGGTTGAACGCATGCACCGAGAAAAAGAAGTGGAAATTGGCGATCTGTGTCTTAAAGAGCGAGGCCGTAAAGAACGTCATGAGCTGGGAGAGCCCCACGCCCAGCACAATGCCGGCGACAAAGGCCACGACCGATACTATCACGGTCTCGAGCGCCATGATCGTGGCGACGCGCCCGCGCCCCATGCCGAGCACCTGGTACAGGCCAAACTCCTTCTTGCGGCGTTTCATGATGAAGTTATTGGCATACACCATCAAAAAGGCCATGACACCGGCCAAAAAATACGTCAGGTAGCCGAGCATGCTGCCCATAACCTGCGCCAAGCCCTCTTCATCGATTCCGGCGATGTCGACCTGCATCGAGATGGTGTTAAAGGCATAGAAGACCGTGACGCCCAGAGTGAGCGTCAAAAGGTAGACGAGGTAGTCGCGGCCGGCGCGGCGGACGTTGCCCCAAGCGAGTTTACAGAGCATCGGAGCCCTCACCGCCCATCATGGCAACGACCTCCATAATGCGGTCGAAGAACTCTCGGCGATCGGTGTCGCCGCGGCGCAGCTCGGTGAAGATCTTGCCGTCGCGGATAAACAGCACACGGCTCGTGTAGCTGGCGGCAAAGCTATCGTGCGTGACCATGAGCACCGTGGCGCGCAGACGGTGATTAAGGGCCTCCAGGCTCTCGAGCAGCAGGCGAGCGCTCTTGGAATCGAGGGCGCCGGTGGGCTCGTCGGCCATGATCATGGTGGGGTCGGTGACGAGCGCGCGAGCCGCGGCAACGCGCTGCTGCTGACCGCCGGACATCTGGTAGGGATACTTGTCGAGCACCTGACTGATAGACAGGCGCGCTGCCACATCCTGCACGCGGGTCGAGATCTCTGCCGAGTTTGTGCGGGCGATGGTGAGCGGCAGGGCGATGTTCTCGCGTGCCGTGAGCGTGTCGAGCAGGTTGGAGTCCTGGAAGATAAAGCCGAGCTCCTCGCGGCGGAACTGCGAAAGCTTGGCCTGCTTCATGCGCGTTACGTCCTGCCCGTTGATGCGGATCGTGCCGCTCGTGGCGCTATCGATGGTCGAAACGCAGTTGAGCAACGTCGACTTGCCCGAGCCCGAAGCGCCCATGATGCCAACAAATTCGCCGCGGTTGACGGTAAAGCTGACGTCGTTGAGCGCGCGGGTCACGTTGCCCAGCGCTCCATATACCTTTTCGAGATGCGCGACCTCCAGTACCGGGGTCGCCATGTGCGTGGTTTGCATACCGAGTCCTTTCTTGCAATTAGTCTACGGCATCTATAGTCGCAAGAAGACGAGTCGACTACCATCGATATGGCTTACGCTTGCCTTACCGTTGTGTAAGGTACGGGCAGCTACCCTGCCACGTGTTGATGTTGAGAGAGGACTCCTGTTGAAGACTGTTCATGTTGCCGCTGGGATCATTCGCAAGGAAGGATCTGACGAGCTGCTTGCCGTGCAGCGCGGCTATGGCGACATGCAGGGACTTTGGGAGTTCCCCGGTGGCAAGCTCATGCGCGGCGAGACGCCCGAGGACGCCGTGCGCCGCGAGCTCATGGAAGAGCTGCAGGTAAAAGTCACCAACCTGCGCGATTTCTATACCGTTGAGTATGACTACCCCGATTTTCATCTCTCCATGGAGTGCTACTACTGCTCGCTCGCCGATGAATCCGATGAGCCTCAGAAGCATGACCGCCAGCTTGATATCCGCTGGATTCCGCGCACCTCGCTTGCCGCGGTGGAATGGATGCCCGCAGACAAGGGGCTCATCGATGCCCTGATTGAGCTGAAGGAAGACCGGCTCGAGGCTAATGGCGCCGAGGCCACCGCGGCAGACGAATCTGCTACCAAGCCCAAACGTAAACCTAAGCGACGCAGAAAAAAGCGTCCCAAGCCCGGCTTGCTCGACGGCATCGATACTTCGGACCTTTCCGCCGACGAGCGCGAACTGGTGCGCCGTCGCGCCGCCATCAAAAAGTCCATGAAGGGCAACAAACGCGCCAACACCAAGCCCGAGCTGCTCGTACGACAGCGCCTGCGCGCAGCGGGCCTTACGGGTTATCGCTTGGAATGGAAGGTGCCCGGAAAACCCGACATCGCCTTTCCCGGGCGCAAGATCGCCATCTTCGTCAACGGCTGCTTTTGGCACCGCTGCCCTAAGTGCAATCCGAGCCAGCCCAAGCGCAATGTTGAGTTTTGGGAGGCAAAGTTCCGTCGCAACGTCGAGCGCGACCGCGCTGCCGTGGCAGCACTCACCCAAATGGGCTGGACACCCATAACCATCTGGGAATGCGAACTCAAAAAGGACCGCATCGACGCCACCATGGAAAAGGTCATCGAGCAGGTGCGTGCCGCGGCACCGCAACGCTAACAGCGAGCATTCACACGCTCCGCACGTCCGCGCCACGTCTACGCCACAAACCTTAGAAAGCCCTTAAGCTCAAAACCTTTCAAGAGTGTTACTCAATAGCCTTGACCTGCGGTTTCATCGTAACACCAAACCAGGTTAAGCCTTTCTTTAGCGCTTCTTTGAACGGTCCGCTGCATAATACTGCCAACGCACGGGGCCTAGCAGCATACCCCGAGCGCAACCTTTTGGTGGACATCGAGGAGGCCGCATAAGCATGCATTCTTCCAATGACGCAGCACAGCAGCCATCCCTAAAACATGCAAACCTTTTCTCCTTCCCCCCGACACAGAGAAACGGTCTCCTCGACTCCCCCACCACAAAAACCAAGCGCTCAACCGATCAGAATCTCAACTTGCGAGCATCGTTCGAAAAGCTCCAAGCATCCCTAGACAAAACCTTCCCCAACCAAGCAAGGGCATACTAGCCCCCACCAACAAAGCGCCCCTCGCGCCCCATCCTTTCCGCCCTAACGCCACAAGGGCGACGACCTCGAGCAGGTCAACTTGGGAGGGACGAGGGCTTAGTTCCCCAATCTTTCCGCAGGGGGCAAAAAGCCTCGCCGCACGAAGTGCGCAGCGAGGCTTTTTGCATGCCCGAGGACGATTGAGGAACTAAGTCCTCGTCCCTCCCCGGGATATGTAGCGAGTCGGAGTACCCTTGCTGTTACTCTGCTTTGCCCACAGAGTTGAGGTTGGTCATGCGGATCTTAACCAGCTCGGTGATCTCACGCATGCCCTCCTTGGCCGGCTTCTTGGGATCGAAGCAGGCGGGGTTCTCGGCCATGTAGGCCATGAAGCCCTTGGTGTAGGCCTGACGCAGCTCGGTGGCGTAGTTAACCTTGCAGATGCCGTTCTTCACAGCCTCGGCAACCTGCTCATCGGGTACACCAGAGGTGCCGTGCAGAACCAGCGGCACGTCGACGGCGTCGCGGATGGCCTTGACCACGGACTGCTCGATGTGCGGATCGCTCGTGTACACACCGTGGCTGGTGCCAACGCCAATAGCGAGAGAGGTGCAGCCAGTGCGCTCGACGAACTCCTTGGCCTCGGCAGGATCGGTGTAGGGGCTCTCGCCCTCAACTGCGGGACCGTCGTCCTCCTTGCCGCCAACCTTACCGAGCTCGGCCTCGACGGGCACGCCCATGGCGCGGCCAGCGTCGGCGACGGACTTGGTCAGGGCGATGTTGTCCTCGAAGGACTCGTGCGAGCCGTCGATCATGACAGAGGTGTAGCCCGTGCGGAAAGCCTGCATGCAGCGGTCATAGCCATCGCCGTGATCGAGGTGCAGAGCGACGGGCACGGAAGCGCGCTCGGCAGCAGCCTTGACCATGCCGTAGAAGTAGTCCAGACCAGCGGTCTTGATGGTGCCCGGGGTGGTCTGCATGATGACGGGGGACTTGGTCTCCTCGGCAGCGGCCAGAACGGCCATAACAAACTCGAGGTTCTCGACGTTGAACGCGCCGACGGCGTAGTGGCCGGCCTGAGCGTCCTTGAGCATCTTTTCGGTGGTAACAAGTGCCATGAGCGTTTGCTCCTCTCCCTCGCCCGCATCTGGACATCGGGCGTAGTTGTTCACAAGGCGTTTTACCTTGCGTTTTACTGCGTTCATTGTATGAAATTCAGCGGCTTTGCACGTGCGAGATATTGAGCCCATGCAGGTCAATACCGTCGTTTTTGAAAAGTAAACGGAAGGAATTTGAGCCGAGTGGACATGTTCGATATTGAATTTTGAGCGTTCAGCGTCTTTCTTTTATAGAAAAGATAAGTAATCGAAAGGTGTTTTCTTACTCAAAAAGAAAATGAACGAAAATAGAGTCAACACAATTCCTGCAAATTTAGCCGAGAATGGAGCAAGCATGGCCCAAGCCACCAACCGTGCTTTTGCCGACGAACGCCGTACCGCCATTATGGAAATGCTCGATCATAACGCCTCGGTGCAGGTAGCAGAAATCGCCCAGACCTTTGGCGTGTCCTCCGTCACCGCCCGCGCCGACCTGGACGCGCTCGCCGAAGCAGGCAAGCTGCGCCGCACGCATGGCGGTGCCGTATCGCTCCACAAACGCCTGACCGTCTCCACGCAGGATCGCCGCATCAATGTCAACGTCGCCGCCAAGCAGGCCATCGCGCAAAGCGCCATCGAGCTCGTCAATGACGGCGACACGCTGCTCGTCGACTCGGGCACCACGGCGCTCGAGTTCGTCCGGCTCCTCGATCAACGCGACGGTATCACCGTCATCACAGCAGACATTACCATTGCCGATTACATCGACGAGAGCATGCCCTCAGTCGATGTCGTCATGCTGGGCGGGGCGTTGCGCAAAGGCCATCGTTATTTGTACGGACCGCTCACTATGCAAGCGCTCCAAATGGTCCATGCCGATCTTGCCGTCATGTGCCCTGGCGCTTTTGTCCCCAGCTGCGGCTTTACGACCGACTTTCCGCAGATGGCCGAGACCAAAGCGGCTATGGTCGGTGCCGCCCGTCAAAGCGTCGCCCTCATGGACGCCAGCAAGGTTAACGGACGCGGCATGTACCGTTTTGCCGAGCTTGCCGACGTTGACACCATCGTGATGGACCGTGATCCCGACGATGCCGTCGCCACCTCAATCGCCGAGATCGTCGACAACGCCCGCCCAAATCTCCTCATCGCCGGCGCTTAAACAAAAACCACCACAAAGGTCTCCTTTGTGGTGGTTGAGCATCAGAAGTGAATGTGTCGCTACTTGGACAGCTCGTCGGCGAGAACCTCGATCTGAGCGCGCGAGGCGTCGTTGAGCGAGCCCAGCACGGTCACCTTGTTCTGCGCCAGGGTGATGTCCTTCATGCCCTCGAGCTCCTTGGTCATAACCTTGGCAGCGGTGGGCGCCCAAGAGCCGGCCTCGACGAGCGCCACCGTACGGTTCTGGTAGGCGTGCTCGGCGAGCGTATGGATGAAGGTGCTCATGCACGGGAAGATCTCGCCCTGATAGGTGATGGAGGCGAGCACCAGACGGTCGTAGCGGAACGCATCCTCAACGGCCTCGGCCATGTCGTCGCGAGCCAAGTCAAAGACGGAGACCTTCTGGCCGCGAGCCTCAAGCGCTGCGGCGAGCTCCTCGACGGCAGCCTTCAGATGGCCGTACACGCTCGCATAGGCAATCGTGATGCCCTTGTCCTCGGGCTGGTAGCTCGACCAGGTGTTATAGGTGTCGAGGTAATAGCCCAGGTTCTCGGTCAGTACGGGGCCGTGGAGCGGACAGATGATCTGGATATCCAGATCGGCGGCCTTCTTGAGGACGGCCTGCACGAACTTGCCGAACTTACCGACGATGCCAAAGTAGTAGCGGCGAGCCTCACAAGCCCACCCTTCCGGATCCTCGATGTCGTTGGCGCCAAACTTGCCAAAGCCGTCGGCACTAAAGAGCACCTTGTCGGTGGACTCGTAGGAGAAGATCACCTCGGGCCAGTGAACGTTGGGGGCGCCGATAAAGGTCAGGCTGTGGCCGCCCAGGTCGAGCACATCGCCCTCTTTGACGACCATCTTGCGCTCGGGGTAGTCGGTGCCAAAGTAGTTGACCATCATGCGGAAGGCGCCCATGCTAGCCACAATCTGGGCCTGGGGATAGCGCTCCATAAAGGCGGCGATACCAGCGGAGTGATCGGGCTCCATGTGATGGACGACCAGGTAATCGGGCGTACGGCCATCGAGCACGGCCTCGAGGTTGCCGAGCCACTCGTCAACAAAACCGCCGTCGACTGAATCGGCGACAGCGATCTTTTCGCCCAAGATAACGTAGCTGTTGTATGCCATACCGTTCTCGGACACGTCGTACTGGCCCTCGAACAGGTCAATGTCGTGATCGTCGACACCGATGTAGCGGATATCCTTGGTGATCTCCATCAGGCAAAGCCTCCTAGATAGACAAAAGAACCCGTCTATCATAACACTCGCCTTCATAGCCACGGCTATCCGTCAGCATCCTTACCGATTGTAATTGAGGCGGAATATACTGCCGTTGACCTGCACAAACTATGCGCGCAGTATCGCCGTGCTATGTCGAATAATGAGCTGGCCGGGAATACGGATGGCAACGGTTTTGCCCGCCGTACCCGCCTCGGGAACCGCATGCTCAAACACCTCGCGTCCGCGCTGATGTAGATCGAATCGCACGGTCGTGAGCTCGTTGTGTGCCACAAAATCATCGAGCGAATCGTCGACGCCCACCACGCTCACGTCCTCGGGCACGCGCAGGCCGCTATCACGCAGCGCGGCAATCGCGCCATTTGCCATCTGATCGTTTGCCGCATAGATCGCCGTCATGGTGTGATCGTGCTCGGCCAGATATCTGCCGGCCTCGTAGCCGCTGTTGGCAGACCAGTCGCCCTCGAGCGGCTCTGCCGGCTCGATGTGTTTACGCTCGAGCGCATCCTGCCAACCGGCGCGGCGAAATTGTTCGTCGACCGAGAACGACGGGCCGCCAATATAGCGAATCTGCTCGTGCCCCAGCTCAAACAGGTGATCCATAAGCAAGAGCGAGCAGCCGTAATGATCGGAGTCGACCGTGGTCACCCGCGGGTGCGCGTACATGGTAACGATGACCGTGCCAATGCCCGGCAGTGGATCAAACGTCTCAAAATCGGGCGCCATGCGGCTCATGCCGATGATGATGCCGTCCACCGGCAATGCGGCCATACGACGCGTGGCCTCGGCAAGCGAAAACTCCTCGGTCTTGGACATCTCGACCAACGTGATGGCGCAATTATGCTCGCGAGCAGCGCTGGCGATGCCGTCGATCATTGAGAGGTTGCCAAACTTGGTGACATCGTTGACGCACAGGCCGACCGAATGGTAGCGACCGTCGCGCAGCGAGCGACCGGCATAACTCGGACGAAAGCCGAGCTCTTGCATAGCGGCCTGCACGCGCTGGCGCGTCTGCTCGTTAACGTTGGGCAAGCCGTTGGCGACGCGCGAAACCGTCTGCTGCGAAACGCCGGCAGCGCGGGCGACGTCGGCCATGGAGACCGGACGCGAACTGGTATCGTTGGACGGGCGCCTTGCCACAGGATCACCTTCACCCTTGCGAGATTTGAATAGCGTGAATGCCGGCCCGGGCAGAAATACATCCCGCGCCGAGGCCCGCTATCGTCGGACGCATGTTAACGTACTCTACTTTTTCTATCTGCATCTCTTCTGCTTTATAAGTCCATACGGCAGTACCGTTCACGGCTGAATTTCTACCGATTACCAGATTCTCAAAAAGTGACAAGCGATGTGTTATGAGTACGTTAACATAGCCCATAGCGTGCGGTATCGTGAATACTTGGTTCATGCCGCTTCAAGTTGTTAACGTACTCATAACGACGCAAAACCCACCCGGGCGCGCCAAGGAAAGGACTCCCATGACCACCCCCGACGAAAAGACATTCGCCACGCTCACCAAGCTGTTCGAGGAGGAGTTTGGCCCCATCGGCGACCGCCAGGTGCTCTACGTGCACGCGCCCGGCCGTTCCGAGATCAGCGGCAACCACACCGACCACGAGGGTGGCCACGTTATCGCAGGCTCGCTCGATGTCGCCGTCGACGGCATCGCCGTGGCAACCGATTCCAACAAGGTTCGCGTAGCCGACGAGGGCTATCCCACGTTTGAAATCGCGCTCGACACGCTGGATGTTCAGGAGTCCGAGAAGGGCACGTCCGCAAGCCTCGTGCGTGGTATGGCCCACGAGGTCGCAGCGCTTGGTGTTGAGCCCAAGGGCTTCGACTTTGCCTTTACCTGCTCCGTCCCTTCGGGCGGCGGTCTTTCGAGTTCTGCTGCTGTCGAGGCGGCATACGGCCGCGCCATGGAAACCCTCTGGGGCTCACCCGCAATTGAGCCCGTCGCACTCGCCCAGATGAGCCAGCGCACCGAGAACAACTACTATGGCAAGCCCTGCGGTCTTATGGACCAGGCCGCCGTTTGCTTGGGCGGCCTTGCCTACATGGACTTTGAGGACCAGGCTCAGCCTAAGACCCAGAAGCTCGAGCTCAACTTTGAGGATCACGGCTATGCGCTCGTGCTCGTTAAGGTCGGCGCCGACCACGTGGCAGCCACCGACGACTACGCCGCCGTTCCGCGCGAGATGCAAGACGTCGCCGCCGAGTTTGGCAAGGCACGCCTGTGCGAGGTAAACGTTGCCGATTTTGACGCCAAGCTCCCCGAGCTGCGCGCCAAGCTGGGCGACCGTGCCTGCCTGCGCGCCGTTCACTACTGGTACGAGAACGGCCTGGTCGATAAGCGCTGGGCGGCCCTGAACGCCGGTGACATTGACCAGTTCCTGGTCCTGACGCGCGAGTCCGGCGCCAGCTCTGCCATGTACCTGCAGAACGTTGTTGCCAAACTGGGTGCCGAGCAACCTTCCATGTACGCGCTTGCTCTTGCCGAGCATGTGCTTGACGGCCGCGGCGCCGTCCGCATCCACGGCGGCGGCTTTGGTGGCACCATCCAGGCCTTTGTGCCGCTCGATCTGGTCGACACCTTCATTACCAAGATGAACGGCTGGCTGGGCAAGGGCTCTGCCCGTCACTACGCCATATCTGACAAGGGGGCTTACGCGGCATGGCTGTAATGACTGACGTGCGCGAGGCCGCGCAGAACCTGATCGAATACGCTATCCACCGATCGATGATCGGCCAGGACGATCGCATCTGGGCATACAACACCATTCTGGAGTGCATAGGCGCCACGGGTCCCGCGCTCAACATGACCTGGGCGCTGCAGAACGAGAAGCTCTCGCTCTTGCACCCCGATACGCTCCCCGATTTTGACCTGGAGGGCACGCTTGCCGCGCTTTCCGAGGTCGCCGTTGCCAGCGGTGCCGCCGAGGACACGGCATCGGGCCGCGACCGCATCGCCATGCGCATCATGGGCGCGCTGATGCCGAGACCTTCGGTTGTAAACGAGGAATTCAACGGCCGCATGGGCGTCAACGAGCCCCGCGCCGCGACCGACTGGTTCTACGGCCTGTGCTGTGACGCCGGTTACGTGCGCCGCGCCGCCATCGCGCGCAACATCAAATGGAGCACTTCCACCAACTGGGGTGACCTGGAGATCACCATCAACCTGTCAAAGCCCGAAAAGGACCCGCGCGATATTGCCGCAGCCGGTGCCGCCAAAAACACGGGCGAGAAGTATCCCGCCTGTCAGCTCTGCATCGAAAACGAGGGCTACCCCGGACGCTCCGCCGCAGCCGACGGCGGCGCTCACCCCGCCCGCCAGAATCTGCGCGTTATCCCCATCCAGCTCGACGGCGAGCGCTGGGGCTTCCAGTACAGCCCGTACGCGTACTTTAACGAGCATTGCATTGCCATGAGCTCCGAGCATCGTCCGATGCACGTGGATCGCAAGAGCCTCTCCTGTTTGCTCGACTTTGTGGACCTGTTCCCGCACTACTTTATCGGCTCCAACGCCGACCTGCCCATCGTGGGCGGCTCGATTCTGTCGCACGACCACTTCCAGGGTGGCGCACACGAGTTCCCCATGATGCATGCCGCCGAGGTCTTGCAGTTTAGCGTGCCCGGTTTTGACCAGGTCAGCGGTACCGTGCTGCGGTGGCCGCTCTCGGTGCTGCGCCTGCGCTCGCATGACCGCGCTCAGCTGCTCGACGCTGCCGAGAAGATTATCCTCGCCTGGCGCGAGTGGACCGATGAGTCGGTTGGCGTCGTCGCGCACACGGCCGACGGCGTAGCGCACAACACCGTGACGCCCGTCATCCGCCGCGTCGACTCCCGCGGCAACGCCGGCGGCGAGATCTACGAGGCCTACCTGGCGCTTCGCTGCAACATCACGACCGACGAGCATCCGCTGGGCGTTTTCCACCCGCATGCCGAGTATCACCACATTAAGAAGGAGAACATCGGCCTGATCGAGGTTATGGGCCTGGCCATTCTTCCGCCGCGCCTGGTTCCCGAGCTCGGCGCTGTCCGCGAGCACCTGCTGGCGGCCAAGGCGGATGCCAGCTACGACCTTGCCGGCGCGCTCGAGGGCGATGATCTTTGCCGCAGCCATGCCGCGTGGGCCGAGGATGTCTATGCCCGCCGTTCCGACGAGCTTACGGCGGACAACGCCATCGATATCCTGCACGAGGAGGTCGGCGTGGTGTTTGGCCACGTGCTCGACAACGCCGGCGTCTTTAAGTGGGACGAAGCCGGCCGCGCCGCCCAACAGCGCTTTATCGACTCACTGTAGAGCACAGACCCGAACGCTCAACGGCAGTCCACACGACATAACCGCCCACACGACAACGGCGCCCGCCGGCAACATCGCCGACGGGCGCCGTTTTTGAGTGTAGTCATTGGGGACGCTCTTAAACGACTAGTCAAACAAGAACGTCCCCAACAACTAATGACTTGAGCGTGGAAAATCTCCCACTTTGAGCTCGTATGGGCACCAAAAGCGGGAGATTATCCACGCTCATTCTATTGGGAGTCGCAACCGCTACAACTCTACGACCTCAACGCTGTTGTAGACCTCGTCCCAGCAGTCCATGACCAGGTGGCCGGTCTTGGGATCCATGGCGTTGAGCTTGCCGCAGGTATTGGCGGTCTTGAGCACCGTGACGTCGTCGGCACCAGCAGCAATGGCATGCGCAAAGCCGGCGATGGTCGAGTCGCCGGAACCCGTCGCGTTCACAGCCGCAATCGCGGGCGTCTTGGCGCGGAACGCGCGACCCTCATGGAAGCCCACCGAACCGGCAGCGCCCATCGAAACGACAACCCAGGGAATACCGGCAAAGCGGTCATCGGCGGCAAGCGCCTCGCGTAGGGCATCGACATCATCGGTCGTAAAGGACGTACCCAGCAGGCCGTTAATCTCGGTCAGATTGGGCTTTACGAGCTCAGGCTTAGCGTCGGACTCCAGCGCGGCCTCCAGCGATGCACCCGAGGTGTCGAGCAACACCTTGGCGCCCGCCTCCTCGGCGATCTTGACGAGCTCGGCATAGTAGCCGGCATCGACGCCACGCGGCAGCGAGCCCGAAAGCGTCACAACGTCCGCCTTCGCTGCAAGCTCGGCGAACTTGGCCGTAAAGGCCTCGAGCTCGGCCGGGGCAATCTGCGGGCCGCTCTCTAACAGCTCGGTCTGATTGCCCTCGTGCAGAATATTCAGGCAGATGCGCGTCTCGCCGGCAATGGGCACAAAGTCGTTCTTGACGCCATCAGCATCCATAAGCTCGGCCATATAGGCGCCCATGTGGCCGCCGAGCAGACCGGTCGCGAGCACGTCGTCGCCCAGCTGCAGCAGCACACGGCTCACGTTGAGGCCCTTGCCGCCAGCGGTCTTTTCGGGCGTCACACGGTTCACGTCGTCGATGATCAACTTGTCGAGCTGATAGCGCGTATCAATCGACGGGTTCATGGTAACGGTCAGAATCATATTGAACTCCTGTTTCCGGGGCACGACACGCGCGGCCCCAAACATACGATAGCTCGTTAAAGGATCTCGATCTCAAAGCCGCGGGTGACGGCCTCCCCCGGCTTGGCAACCAGGCAGCCACGCTTGTGCTCCAGAATATCGTCCTCGTCGGAGCAGGTGGACAGACCACCCCACGGTTCAACAGCCACAAAGTCGCCCTCGGGCTTGCTCCACACAATCAGGTACGGCATATCGGGGAACGTCAGGCGCACGCCCTTGTCCTCGGTTTTCTTGGTCAGCGTAACCACGTGGCTCTCGAGCACATCAAAGATGGTCTCGGCGAAGTCGAAGAGCTCATGGGTAAGCGGCAGATCGTGGCCGACCATCGGGTTCTTGCTACGGTGCTCGACATCGATCAGGCCTGTGGAGGGAACAGCGGTGCAAAGCTCGGTCGCCTCACGCTGATCGAAACGAAGTTCATAGTCGTCGTAGGACTCGCCCTCGTCGAGCGGGCACTTAAAGCCGGGGTGACCACCCACAAAGAATGGCATATCCTCGATGCCCTCATTGGTCACCTCGTACGACACGGCCACCTTTTCCGAATCGATCGTGTAACGAGCAACGATCTTAAACGGATACGGGTACTGCTCGAGCAACTCGGCATGGTCGGCAGAGCTTAGGCTCAGCGCAACCATGTTGTCACTCTGCTTCTCGAGCTTCCACTCCTGCTTGCGGGCAAAACCATGGCGGGCGAGCTTGACCTCGCGACCACCCATAGTCATCGCGCGACCGTCACGAAGGCCGCCGCAGATCGGGAAGCAAATGGGTGCCTGGCCCGACCAGACCGAAGAATCACCCTGCCACAGGTACTCACGGCCGTTAGCCGCAATAGAAGTGAACGACCCGCCCGCCGTGCTCAGTGCTACGCGGATAGAACCGTTATCAAGAACAAACTCCATAGGAGCCTTCCCTTTCTTACGACAGCCCGCCAAGTCAATAGGGCCGATAGAAAACCGGCCCGCGCCCCCTCACAGAAACGCGAGCCGTCAACGGGCTAGTTAATTACGCCGGATACCCGCTAATCATGGTACTCGCCGCGGTCCCACTTCTCGAGGAACTCGTCAAAGAAGTGCGGGTCAGCCTGAGCCTCGGCGTCGGCCTTATTGCAGGCATCGATCTTGGCGATCAGGGCATCGTGCTCGGGGGTCTTCTCGTAGGGCTCCTCCAGGAAGGCAAGCATGATATCGGCCATCAGGAACTCGCCGGTGATCTTGCCGCCAAAGCCCACGATGTTGGCATTGAGCTCGCGACGGGCATACAGGGCAGAGGTCATGTCGCGGACCAGGGCGCAGCGGGCGCCGGGAACCTTGTTGACGGCGTTGGTGATGCCGATGCCGGTGCCGCACAGGGCCACGCCAAAGTCGGCCTTGCCGCTGGCAACAGCCTCGCCCACGGCCTTGCCATAGATGGGATAGTGCGTACGGGTGTGGCTGTAGGTGCCGCAGTCGAGCAGCTTGTAGCCAGCCTGCTCCAGGCGGTCGGCCAGATAGATCTTCTCGTCCGTAACGATATGGTCGCAACCGATTGCGATGGTCTTCTTCATCAGAACGTCCTTTCGTCTGAATTCACAAGTTGAGGTAGAAGTTCGAGTTCTCGGTGGCTCTCGTTAGGCCATCTTGTTGAGCATGTCGACACGGATCTGGTGACGGCCGCCGGCGTACTGGGCGCGCAGGAACTCGCGGGCGATCTTCTTGGCAACCTCGGTGCCCACAACGCCCGGGCCCATGGTGACCATGCGCGAGCCGTTGTGCTCGCGGGTCATGTAGGCGGAACGCTCGTCGGAAATGTTGGCGACGACCATGCCCTTGATCTTGACGGCGGCCATATAGGAGCCGACGCCGTACTTATCAAATGCGAAGCCCTGGGAATCCTTGTGCTCCAACAGGTCCTTGGCAACGGCGGTCGCGGAATCGACAAAGTCCGCGGCAGGGGTCTCGGAATAGTCGACGACCTCGTGACCGTCGGCGATGAGCATCTCCTTGATGGACTCCTTCATCGACATACCGTCGGCATCAGAAGCGATTACAACCCTCATGACATCCTCCTTGAGAGATACGCAGGTGCGTAGTTTCTGTTTGGAAGTGTTGAATCGCGTTCAGGTCCGGGCATCTGAATATGCGGTTCTTCACTGTTCATGTTTATTTGAACACATTCAAACATTTACTGCAATAACTATTTGTTTATCTTTGTTCTTTTTTGAACAAATACCGTTCGCGGATGATTGACGACCGTTTGGGCCGGGCGCGGACGTAGCGACCATGTATTCAACAAACAAAAGGGCGGCCGAGAACGCATCTCGGCCGCCCTTCGGCAGTATGCCCCGGTATATACAGCTGTTTTAGTTACTCGGACTGCCCACCCTTTTTGGCGTGCTTGGAGGGAGCACCCAGAAAGCGGCCCGTCAAATAGTTCGCTGGACCGGAGATATCGATCCCCAGCAGGGTGTGCCCCAGCCACAAAAACGCCGCGAGTACCAGCAATGGGATCACGCATGAGGTCACGATCATCACGATGACGCCTTCGATCAGATCGGTCACTTGCTGCACAATTTCATCGGTCATCTGCTTGGCGCCGCTGGTCACCGACGCGACGAGACCCGAGGCACCGTCGGCAAGCTGCTCAAGCACGCTCTTGGACTCTGTGGACTCGGTCTTTTTCTTGCTTGTTTTGGAGTTATCGCTATCTGCCGCACCCGCAGCGTCAGCCGCCTTCTGCTCGGCCGCCTCGATGCTCACTCGATACGTTTCGTCAACCTTTTGCGACACCCATACGCTTGCAGGCACCAACACCATGCCAATTATGGCGACCACCAGCACACGCGTTGCCACGCGGCGCAGGACGGCGCTGGTGCTCCAGCGTCCGTGAATGCCGAGCGACACTGCAAAGAGTACCAGCGCAAACGGAACCAGGATGCCCAGGCCAACCGACCACAAAATCGTGAGCAAATATTTCTCTAGGTATAGCACGGCGAGCACGATGCCCAAATTACCCGAAAGCTGTGCGAGCTGCTCGGCAACCGGCGTTCCTGTATCGCCCGGTAGCGCAGTGATACCCGCAGATAGAGCGACGCACGAGGTCGTGAGCGCCAAAACATTGCCCTTCTTTTGATCGATGACCTCGATGGTGGAGTCCCAAGTCTTGGTATCGGCAAAATGCGGGCGAGCTACAAAGCCTGACAACAGCGCCAGTACCACGAGCGCAACGATAAAGCCAATCTGCAGTTTTTTGTTTGCGCACACGACATCGGACAGACTGGGCTGCAGCTCGGTTACCGTCGTGTGCTCGGTTATCTGGACAGGACGCCCATGAGCCATCTCGTGCGCATCTTTCTTTTGAATCAATCCGTTGTCCGGCATTTGGATACCTCCTCATTCCGGCCTGTATTGCGGATGGAAGTATACCCACCCATCGAAAAACCGAACGGGAGGGCGTGCAGAAGCTCCAAGACTGCCCCCAACGACTAGTCGTTTAAGAACGTCCTCAATGACTATCTCGGGATGAGTTGCGGTGGAATAGGGATTGTTTTGCGCCCGCCGGCCCCTATTCAGTCCCCATTTCACCGCAACTTGGAGGAGGGCAGAAAAAGCCCTGCTGCGGATAGCGGCAGAGCTTTTGGAAGGGGACTAAGTTGTGCGGGCTCGTTAGGCGAGCTTGGCCTCGAGCTCGGCGATGCGCTTGTAGGCATCGATGGTAAAGCGGGTCTGCTTCTCCAGGATCATAGTGGTCATGAGAGTGTCCTGAGCGTGAGCCATGATGAAGGTCATCTCCATCTCGCCGCCGCCGGCCTCCTGCGAAAGCAGCTTGGTCTGCGTGTCGTGGGCGCCGATGAGTGCATCGCTGGCATCCTTGTGCAGCTGTTCGGCCTTCTCAAAATCACCCTCGCGAGCAGCATCGAGCGCTGCAAGCAGATCGGTCTGGGCGTCACCTGCGTATGCGACAATCTCGAATCCAACCATCGAGATTTCTTCTTTGGTTGCCATATTGCGTTCCTTTCACATATGAACCAACGGAGAGCATCGCGTCCGGGCATACGCGCTGCGCTGTGTATGACCGAAACAATAACATTCAAACAAAAAAGAACAATACAAACCGTTATTTCGAGCCGTGAACGGTCTATTTTCACTCGTGAACGGTTTCCAAACCATTTTGAACAATATCAAACATGATTAGCGTAAACCCAAACAGGACCGCGCCCTAACGCAAATCGCACACCGTATCGCCCTCTACGAGCACACCAGGAATCAGCATGTGCTCCACGCCAGACGCACCCCCATCGGCACCGGCGATCTTATCGACTGCCCACATGCCGACACGCTTGTTGTCAAAGCGCACGGTGGCCAGGCGACGATCGGGCACGATATCGCCCAGACTGTCATCAACACCCACCACGCTCACGTCCTCGGGCACACGCTTTCCGCGCGACTCAAGCCCGCAAATGCAGCCGTAGGCCATGGCGTCGTTGGAGGCATAGATGGCCGTGCAGGTCGGATCATCCGCCAGAGCCTGGCCTGCGGCATATCCGCTCTGTGCCGTCCAATCCCCACGGACGAGTCGCGGCGGTTCAATACCATGCGCGCGCAATGTCTCGCGCCAGCCTTCCTCGCGCCGCATGCCCGAAAGCGAACGCTCGGGACACGAGATAAAGTGCACAGTCTTGTGCCCCCGCCCCAGCAAGTACTCGACCACCTGGCGCGAGCAATCGAACTGGTCGTTATCGACCGTCGAGCACAGCGGGTGCTCCAGCATGGTAACGAGCACCGTCTGCATACCGGGCAGCGGCTCAAAGGTGCCAAAGTCCGCCGGCATGCGATTCATGATCACGACCATGCCGTCTACCGGCAGCGCGCTCATGCGCGACGATGCGCTCTCGAGGGTATAGGGATGTCCATCTACTTTAGTGAGGGTGATGGCGTAGCCGTGCTTATCGGCGGCGGCGGCAAAGCCCTCCATACGGTCGAGGTTGCCGGTACCGGTAATGTTGAACATGGCGACGCCGACGGTCTTAAACTTGCCGCGGCGCAGCGATCGACCGGCAAAATTGGGGCGATACCCCAGCTCGCGCATGGCGGCGCGCACGCGCTCCTTGGTCTCAGGGCGTACGCTGGGCGAATCGTGGACGGTGCGCGAGACTGTCTGCTCCGAGACGCCCGCGAGACGCGCCACATCCTTAACGGATACCGATTTTTTAACAGCGGCCATAGGTCGATCTTTCTATGTCAACGATGCCATTGGTGGCACCTTGCGCAGTCATTTTTAACGCCTTCAAGTATATCCAACGCCTTCCCCACCATACGCTCACCACCCAAAACCTACCGTTCACCGACATTTTTGCTTCCCCGAACGGCTTTTGTCGACTAAATGTTAACGTTGCCATTGTGCAAACACAGAGCCACCGGGCGGCTCAAACGTTTACGCGCAAGGAATCGACGGTCCACAGGCACAGGGACCACCGGTTCGCTTCTTTTTTTGTGTCACAAAATGGCAACGTCAACATTTTGGCAACCGAAAGTCAAAAGCTACCATCGTTGCTAACCCACCGACTCTTAGGAGCATTGCATGGAGCAACTCATCGCCATCATCGAAAAGGGCCAGCCCTTTTTCAACGCGATCGCCCGCAACAAGTACCTCAAGGCGATCCGCGACGGCTTTATCTCCGTCATCCCCATCATCATCTTCTCGTCCATCTTCTGCCTGGTAGCCTCGGTCCCCAACATCTGGGGTTTCTACTGGCCCGATGACATCAACAATGCCCTGTGGAAGTGCTACAACTACTCCATGGGCATCCTGGCCATCGCCTGTGCCGCCACCACCGCCAAGCACTTCGCCGACGCCCAGAACCGCGATCTGCCCAAGAATAACCAGATCAACTTTATCTCGTGCATGTGCGCGGCCATCATCGGCTTCTTGCTCCTTTCGAGCGACACGATCGCCACGGACGCCGCCAGTGGCTTCAACACCACCTACCTTGGTTCCAAGGGCCTGTTGACCGCCTTCATCGCTGCGTTTGTGACCGGCATCATCTACAAGTTCTTTATCAAGCGTAACATCACCGTCAAGATGCCCGAGCAGGTTCCGCCCAACATCTCGCAGACCTTTAAGGACATCATCCCCTTCTCCGTCTGCATCACCGTCTTTTGGGTCTTCGACATCGTCTTCCGCGCTGCCTTTGGCTTCTGTTTTGCCCAGGGCGTCATCCAGGTGTTCCAGCCCCTGTTCACCGCTGCCGACGGCTACATCGGCCTCGCTGTGATTTACGGCGCTATGAGCCTGTTCTGGTTCGTCGGCGTCCACGGCCCCTCGATCGTCGAGCCCGCCATCGCCGCCGCTCTCGTTGCCAACATGACCGACAACCTGGCTGCGTTCCAGGCCGGCCAGCACGCTTCCGCTGTCTTGACCCAGGGTGCCCAGTACTTCGTCGTCTGCATGGGCGGCACCGGCGCCACGCTCGTCCTGGTCTTTATGTTCTGCTTCCTGGCCAAGTCCCAGGAGATGCGCGCCGTCGGTAAGGCCGCCATCGTCCCCGTGTGCTTTGCCGTCAACGAGCCGCTGCTGTTCGCCGCGCCTATCGTGCTCAACCCCGTCTTCTTTGTCCCGTTCGTCTTTGCCCCGATCGCCAACATCTGGATCCTCAAGATCTTTATCGACTTCTTGGGCATGAACGGCTTTATGTACACCCTGCCTTGGACCGTCCCCGGCCCCATCGGCACCATCATGGGCTTGGGCTTCCAGCCGCTCGCCTTTGTGATGCTCGCCCTTATCCTGGTCGTCGACTTCGTTCTGTACTACCCGTTCTTCCGTGCCTATGACGCCCAGAAGTGCGCCGAGGAGGCCGAGATTTCCGAGGAGGAGCTCGCCGCCAAGAACGCCGAGAAGGCCGCCAAGCTCAACGACGCCTTCCAGGGCAAGGCCGACGCCAAGAGCGTTGCCGCCGGCGCCGCTGCCGAGGCCGTGAAGGCCGACGCCGCTCCCGCCACCGAGTCTGCGACCGCCAGCGACCTCAACGGCAAGCGCGTGCTCGTGCTCTGTCAGGGCGGCGGTACCTCGGGCCTGCTCGCCAACGCGCTGGCCAAGGCTGCCAAAGAGCGCGGCATCAATCTTGAGACCGCTGCCGAGGCCTATGGCAACCACGTCGATATGCTCCCCGACTTCGATCTGGTCGTCCTGGCCCCGCAGGCCGCCAGCTACTTGGCCGACCTGCAGAAGGACTGCGAGCGCGTGGGCAACAAGTGCGTCGCCTGCCGTGGCAAGCAGTACATCGAGCTCTCCCAGAACGGCGACAAGTCTCTCGCCTTCGTCTCCGAGCAACTCTCGAAGTAAGTAACGCTCAGGGCCAGCCGACCATCCAAGACCGGCTGGCCCTTCGATTTAGACGATTGGATCATCATGTCCGTTAATCCTGCTAGCGTCACCAACCCGCCTGCGCAGTTTCCCGAGGACTTTGTCTTTGGCGGCGCCACTGCTGCCTACCAGGTAGAGGGCGAGACCCGCACTCACGGTAAGGGCAAGGTTGCCTGGGACGATTTTCTGGAGGCCCAGGGGCGCTTTTCCCCCGATCCCGCTTCGGACTTCTACAACCAGTACCCCGTCGATCTGGAGCTGTGCGAGGAGTTCGGCATCAACGGCATCCGCCTCTCCATCGCCTGGAGCCGCATCTTCCCCAACGGCACCGGCGAGATCAACCCCGAGGGCGTTCAGTTCTACCACGACCTTTTCGCCGAGTGCCACAAGCACCACGTTGAGCCGTTTGTCACGCTGCATCACTTTGACACGCCGCTTCCCCTCTTTGAGAAGGGCGACTTCCTCAACCGCGAGACCATCGACGCCTTTGTGGACTTTGCCACCTTCTGCTTTAAGGAGTACGCCGACCAGGTGACCTATTGGTTCACCTTTAACGAGATTTGGGCCGATGCCTCCAACACCTACATCGAGGGCACCTTCCCCGGTGGCGTCAAGGCGCATCTGGCCGAGGCCTTCCAGTGCGAGCACAACATGATGCTCGCCCACGCCAAGGCAGTACTGGCCTTCCACAACGGCGGTTTTAAGGGCAAGATCGGCGTCATTCAGTCGCTGGAGTTTAAGTATCCGCTCAACGAGAACGACCCCGCCGACATCAAGGCCGCCAACAACGAGCACGTGCTGCAGAACCAGTTCTTGCTCGACGCCACCTTCCGCGGCGACTATGCTCCCGACACCCTCGAGTGCGCCAACCGCCTGGCTGCCGTCTCGGGCGGCACCATCGAGATCTTGGACGAGGACCTCGAAATTATGCGCGAGGCAGTGCTCTACAACGACTACCTGGGTGTCAACAACTACCAGTGCCGTTTCTTGAAGGCTTACGACGGTGAGAACGACCTGCATCACAACGGTACGGGCGAGAAGGGCACCGGCCGCTGGCGCGTCAAGGGCATTGGCGAGCACGTGAACAAGCCCGGCATCCCCACCACCGACTGGGACTGGATTATCTATCCCGAGGGCCTGTTCGACCTGCTCGTCTACATTAAGCAGCGCTACCCCAACTACAAGCAGATCTTCATTACCGAAAACGGCATGGGCTACAAGGACCCCTACAAGGACGGTTTTGTGGACGACCAGCCGCGCATCGACTACATCGAGCAGCACCTGCGCTGGCTGCTCAAGGCCATGGAGGTGGGTGTCAACGTGGGCGGTTACTTCCTGTGGAGCCTGCAGGATCAGTTCTCCTGGACCAATGGCTACAACAAGCGTTATGGCTTCTTCTACGTTGACTTTGAAACCCAGAAGCGCACGCCCAAGGCAAGCGCGTACTGGTATAAGCACGTGGCGCAGACCCGTCGTCTGGACTAGCGGCTTGCGGGGTTGTCTGCTCACATAACCTGTCCCCATTTCTCAGCCGGGGGCGGCACGTC
>UQZD01000013.1:0-45856 GCA_900545485.1 uncultured Collinsella sp.
GATCTGTAACATCTAGCAGCCATTTTTGATCCTAGATGTTACAGATCGAGACGAATTGTTCAGCGGCGCCCGTTTGTCTCAACCTGTAACATCTAGTCGGCAAATTAGGGTCTAACTGTTACAGATCGAGACGAACAAAGACACCTGAGTCGAAAATCTAAATCTGTAACACCAGGCCCACTTTTAGCGGCCAAGATGTTACAGATCGAGACAAACCGAGAACTACTACAAAGGGGACGGGTACCTTTGTGGTAGTCGCGGTCTCTACTCCTTCGCCGAACCCGTACTTCCCGATTCGACGGTCCAGGGCATCTCATCCTCGAACAGCCATGTGCGGGCAGACCCACTATCGCGTGCAGTCTGCGGGTCAGGCAAGCAGGTCTGTTTATAGACATCTTGGATACACTGGCCCATAAAATCGTTGAGCTCGGTCTGGTCGCCCTCCATGACATAGGCGACATCGCCGTCCATGATGTAGATGCCCGGACCCTCATTGCCCTCGTAGCCCGGATCGTACGAGACATCACATAACTTTGCGCCGTTTGCAGTGTCCAGCTCGATGGAAGAGTGGCATCCGCCAACCATGTCGTTCGCTTTTGCCCGATAGGACGCATATCCATACCAGCGCTTAAAGGTTTTGCCCTTGAGCAGCTCAGACGCCCTGTCGATCAGCCTAGAATCCATGGTATAGCGCATAGCCCCAAGCTGAATGTGCGGATAATTGCTAATACCCAGCACAGCCGGCTGCTCATCAAAATCAACGGTAATGGTCTCAGGCTTGTCGTCGCCGGTCAGAAGTTCGACAGATTGAGTCACAGGCTTAACCACCGGCTCCATCACCGCAGCAGGTAGAAACGCCATGCCGACAGCGCCCATGCCAACCACGGTGATCGCAAGCGCCAAAACAATCAACCCAATACGGGCAGGACTTCTCACAGCAAAGCACCTCACAATGCAAGCCTTCGCCATCTGTACTAATAATATCGCCAGCCAGCACTATTACCAAAAGAAGCTGCTCGCACCCCACCACCACAAAGGTGCCTGTCCCCTTCGTGGTGGTTTTCGACGCTAACGGTCGACCATCTCACGCCATGAGATTAAACTTGAATTGTTCTCTGAACATATCCATTTCTGCCTATCCTCAACAGCTCTTTGTCTCGAGGAGCGCATATGAAGCCGTCTCATTCCACCGGTCGCAACGTCATCGCCATTCTCGCCATACCCATCGTGATGCTCTTCCTTATCGTCATCACGCCCTTTTCTTTTGGTATCGCCTCGCCCTTCGATCTTTGCGGGATGATCGACGCCGGCTCGCGTGCCACCTCGCTCTCCTTTGTCTGCCGTGGCGTGTTCTACGAATATGCAATTCCCACCGGAAGTTGGCAGTCCAAGTTACCGTTGCTCGGCAAGGTCGACGGATGCTCCCCCTATTTCTGCCTTGAACCTCAGGCGCTAAACTATCTAATCGACGACCAGCCACTCGACTCCATCACCCTCGCCTACGACTACGCACCAAACACCGATGAGCGCCACATGAACCAAGTCCTCGACAAGATGCTTGGACAGTGCGGGCTCACCGAGGAGGCCGGTCGAACCATCTATAGCAACCAGAAATTAAAGCGAACAGAACTCCGCCGTGTCGGAAAAATCAAAGGGCGAAACGGGGCCGCCTACTGGGATGCCTGGGCAACACGCGACAAGGGCGAATTCGGACACAGCACCTATATGGTCACTGTCTACACCAAAGACGGAATTAAGGACAATGTTGACGATTTCGCGTCATCCAAACTCGGCATCCCCAAAACAACCAAACCCGCCAGCCCGGATGAAATCCTGTAGAGACGCTCATTAGAATGTCGTTCAGCGAGCGCGGCAGCATCGAGCTCGCCCCCACCACCACAAAGGGGACAGGAGCCTTTGTGATGATCTTCGGCCCCGGCTTTCACCATCTCGATCTATAACATCTAGCTGCCGTTTTGGACCTCAGATGTTACAGATCGAGACGAAATGTTCAGCAGTTCCCGTTTATCTAAATCTGTAACAACTACTCGGCAAATAAGGGTCTACCTGTTACAGAACGAGACAAACCGCGGACCACCACAAAGGTGCCTGTCCCCTTCATGGTGGTTTTCGACAAAAGAAGCCGCCCCGATAGCAGAGGCGGCATCAAGCAAGTCTATTTATTAGCGTCCCTCAAGACCCAACGAGAGCGTCGCGGTAGCCCCGGACACACCTTTCCCTCGGGCGACCCTCGCGAAGCGCGTGAGCACGAGGGAAAGGTGTGTCCGGGGCGTACAGCAGAGTTACTCGGCAGCGGCCTTGAACTTGTTGTAGTTGATCAGGCAGCCGGCCTTGACGATGGCACGCTCCTCTGCCGTCATATCGGCAATGTAGAGCTCAATCTGCTCGACCGCACCGTCGGCGCGCACTACGTAGGCGGCGATGTCCTTCAGGTCGCCATCGAGCGCGGCACGGATACCCGGCACAAAGACGTAGTCGCCCACCTCAAAGTTGGGCTCCGCCTCCATCTGGAAGGGCACCATGCCCCAGTTCATCACGTTGGAGCGATAGCGCTTGGTGGCGTACTCGTGAACGATGTTGGCCAGGCCGCCAATTACGCGCTGGCAGCTCGCGGCCTGCTCGCGGGCAGAACCGTCACCTGGCTTCTTGGCATAGAGCATGGAGCCGTACTCGGTCGCCTTGGCGTCTGCCGCGACACCCGCGCCGGCCAGCGCCTCAAACACGCCGGCAAGCTCGGCATCGAGCGCCGCCAGGTCGCCCGCGGCCTCGCCAGCCACGCGGCGCTTCTCAACGGCGTCGACCTCCTTGGAACGACCCACGTAGGCCGGATCGCGGCGGCTGAGCGTAAACTCGGCCAGGCCCAGCGGATTGGAGCGGAAGGAGCTCGTCTCACCCGAGGGAATGAGCTCGTCGGTCGTGGTGACCGGGTCCATGATCTTGGAGCACACCTTGAGCAGGATATCGTCGCCGAGCGGCTCCATCGCGGGCCACGGCTTGATGTTGGGGCCTTCAACCAGCTCGTCGGCAGGCTCCGCCTTGCCAAAGCCCCAGTACACGCGCTTCTTGTACGGCGCGTCGTCAAAGTTGTACTCGCAGGCCTCGTCCCAAGTCTCCTCGGGCAGGTCGGTCGCCGGCGTCAGGACGCCGCCGTTGGCCGCCGTCGCCGCAATGGAGCGGGCGTCCATCAGGGCCACGGCGCTCAGCTGGCCATTACCCGGCTTGGAACCCTCGCGGTTGGGGAAGTTGCGCGTAGTGTGGCGGATCGAAAGGCCGTTGTTGGCGGGCGTGTCGCCGGCGCCGAAGCACGGGCCGCAGAATGCCGTGCGCACAATCGCGCCGGCCTCCATAAGGTCGTAGATATAGCCGCGACGCGTAAGTTCGAGCGCCACGGGCTGGCTCGTGGGGTAGACCGACAGCGAGAACTCGCCGCAGCCGGTGTTGGCGCCCTTGAGCACGCGGGCAGCCTGGACCACGGAGTCGTAGTTGCCGCCCGAGCAGCCGGCGATAACGCCCTGCTGCACGTGCAGCTTGCCGTCGACAATCTTGTCGAGCAGGCTAAAGTGCGTCTTGCCCTCGCCGATCTTGGCGGCCTCGAGCTCCACCTCATGCAGGATGTCCTCGAGGTTCTCGTTGAGCTCGTCGATCTCAAAGCCGTTGGAAGGATGGAACGGCAGCGCGATCATGGGCTTGATGCTGGACAGATCGACCTCGACGCAGCCATCGTAGTAGGCAACATCGGCGGGCTTGAGCTCGCGGTAGTCGTCGCCGCGGCCGTGCATGGTCAAAAACGCATGTGTGTCCTCGTCGGTAGCCCAGATGCTCGACAGGCAGGTGGTCTCGGTGGTCATGACATCGACGCCGTTGCGGTAGTCAGTCGTCATGCTCGCGATGCCGGGGCCCACAAACTCCATGACCTTGTTCTTAACGTAGCCCTTGGCAAAGACGGCGCGGATGATGGCGAGCGCCACATCGTGCGGGCCGACGCCGGGGCGCGGAGCGCCCGTGAGGTAGATGGCGACGACGCCGGGATAGGCGACATCGTAGGTGTCGCGCAGCAGCTGCTTTGCCAGCTCGCCGCCGCCCTCGCCCACGGCCATGGTGCCCAGGGCGCCGTAGCGGGTGTGCGAGTCGGAGCCCAAGATCATCTTGCCGCAGCCGGCGAAGTTCTCACGCATAAAGGAGTGGATGACCGCAATATGGGGCGGAACGAAGATGCCGCCGTACTTCTTAGCAGCGGAAAGGCCAAAGACGTGGTCGTCCTCGTTGATGGTGCCGCCCACGGCGCACAGCGAGTTATGGCAGTTGGTGAGCACGTAGGGCAGCGGGAACTGCTCCATGCCCGAGGCACGCGCCGTTTGGATGATGCCGACAAAGGTGATGTCGTGGCTCGCCATGGCGTCGAAGCGGATCTTGAGCGCCTCGGGATCTCCGGACGTATTGTGTGCCTGGAGGATCGAATACGCGATGGTGCCACGCTTGGCATCCTCGGGCGTCTGCGTAATACCGCGCTCGGCAGCCTCGGCCGCAGGCACAACCTCGCTGCCGCCGCGCAGGTAGATGCCGTCCTCGTACAGCTTGACCATACTGTCTCCCACTCTGCCCGAAAGGCTCGGGCGCATAGCATACATTCATTCAATATCGTGCCATAGAACAGTTGCGAGTGGGTTGCGAATCTGCACGTTCACTTTATCTCGGTAAAGTAAAGGACGAGCCCCTTGCATCACTCTCCTAACAAGGAGTATCCCAAAGTGCCGGCACAAAAGGAACGTCCCCAAGTGCCAAATGCCGCAAGAATGTCCCCTTTGACTAGTCATTTAAGAACGTCCCCAATGACTACCCTGCCGTATCCGGAGCAAGGCAACGCCGCAGGTAGAGGACGGACAGCGAGCGACGTCCAGAGCGAACAAGTTGGCATGAAAAAGGCAAGGCATAGACCTTCTGGTCATGCCTTGCCTTTTGAATGACAAATTGTCGCTCTGGACGTCGAGCAGCGTCGGCCCGTTACGCGGTTTGGTAAAACCGCGTAACTACAAATCCCCGCCGGCGCCCAGCAGCTTGCGCATGACTTGCTCGGGGTTAACTGAGCCGTCGCGCGGGGCCAGGGCGGTGATCTTCTTCTGCATCTTGTACTCGTGCAGCTCGTCCTCGAGCTGGCGCACGCGAGCACGGAGCTTTTCGTTCTCGTGCTCGCGCTCCTCGGCACGCTCCTTCATATCGAGGATGCGCACCACGCCGGCAAGATTGATGCCCTCGTCGGTCAGTTGGTTGATGAGCTCCAAGCGCTCGATATCGGCACGCGAGTACAGGCGCGTGTTGCCGCCCGAGCGCTGGGGATTCACCAAGCCTTTGGACTCGTAGACGCGCAGAGTCTGCGGATGCATGCCGGTCAGCTCGGCCGCCACGCTGATCATGTACAGCGGTTTGTTCCTATTGTCCTCGGCCATGCTACCTGACCCCTTTCCGTCTCGTTATCGTCCATCATAAGCCCGCGGGCGCGGGCGTGCGCCACGACCGCCCTAGTACGTCGCCTTGTAACGGTTGACCTTCTCGCGATAATCGCGCGTGTCGGCCTCGCGCAGCTTGGTCATGGCATCGCGCTCGTCATCGGATAGGTTCGTGGGGACCTGCACCTTGATCTCGACGAGCAGCGCGCCCGTACGGCCACGGTGCTTAACGTCGGGCGCCCCCATCTCCTTAAAGCGGAACTTCTTGCCCGTCTGGGTACCCGCGGGCACTTTCAAACGGACCGTCGCACCGCCGGGCGTGGGCACGTCCACCGTGCAGCCGAGCGCCGCCTCGTAGACCGAGACCGGTACCTCCATGGTCACGTCGGCGCCTTTGCGCTTAAACAGCGGGTGCTCCTCCACGTGCGTGGTCACGACCAGGTCACCGCGCTCGCCGCCGGCAACGCCATACTCGCCGCGACGTTTGTAGCGCAGCTTGCCGCCGTCGACCGCGCCCGCGGGGACCGAGACCGTAATGGTCTGCTGCTCGCCCGTCGAGGGAATGCGATAAGTGACCTTGTGCGTCACGCCGCGAAACGCGTCCTCGGCCGTCACATCGACGGTCAGCGACAGGTCGCCGCCCTTGCGAGCACGGCTGCGACCCGCGCCGGCACCGGCATTACCCGCAGCCCCGGCAAAGCCCGAGCCCCAATCGCTGCCCCAGGCGCCGTTGCCGCTAAAGATGCTGTCGAAGATGTCGCCCCAGCCGCTGGCACCCGCGCCGGCACCGTAGCCGCCGCCATACGCGCCGCCTGCGCCCGGCATGCCGCCGAACATGAGCATCTGGTCGTACTCTTTGCGCTTCTTCTCGTCCGAAAGCGTTTCGTAGGCCTCGCTGATCTCCTTGAACTTGGCCTCGTCGCCGCCGGCATCGGGGTGATATTTTTGCGCGAGCTTGCGAAACGCGCTCTTGATCTCTTTGTCGGAGGCGCTCTTGGATACGCCCAGGATGTCATAGAAGGTTTTGCCTGCAGCCATCGTAGCTCCTCTCCTGTTACGTCCGCCGTCCATGCAGACGACGGCCCATACTTTCATATGGCACTAGGCCAGAAAGGGCCCCGGGTGTTGCCCCGGGGCCCTTCTCAATTACTCCTCGGTGCTCTCGGCCGTATCGGCCGCAGCATCCTCGGGCGCCGCTTCGGGCTCCGGTGCGGGGCGCTTCTCGCCACCGTAGGTCACCGTCACCATCGCGGAACGCAGGATGCGATCCGCCATGCGGTAGCCCTTCTGGTACACATCGTTGACGGTCTCGTCGTACTGCGATGCGTCCTCGACGCGACCCACAGCCTGGTGCTCGAGCGGATCGAACGCCTCGCCCTTGGGGTCGATGGGCTCAACGCCCTCGTGCGCAAACACGTCGAGCAGCTTGGCATGTACCGCGTCAACGCCGTCGACGAACTGCTTAAAGTCATCGGCAAGCTCCTGGCTGCGGGCATGGTCAATCGCACGCTCGATATCGTCGACCACCGGCAGCAGCGCAGTGACGAGCTTCTCGGTCGCGCGCTCGCGCTCGGCGATACGCTCATTGGCGGTGCGGCGACGGAAGTTCTCCCAGTCGGCCTGCAGACGGGCGGTACGCTCCGTGGCGTCCTTTGCCTTGTCCTCGGCGGCCTTCTGGGCCTCTGCCGCAGCATCGAGCTCGCTGCGCACGTCGGCGAGCTCCTTTTGGGCCTGCTCGAACTTGAGCTTAAAGTCGTTGTCGGCGGCTTCCTCACCGGCGCGGATAGCAGCTTCCACCATCTCGTCCTCGGTCATCGTCGCCTCCTTGTTGGAATCCTCTACCTGGTTCTCGACAGCCTCGGCGGCCGCGGCCTCGTTGGCCTCGGTATCGTCGACGGCCTCTACGGGAATCTTCACGTCCTTCTCCTCAGAGTCAACGGGGGCGGCGCCAGCGGCAGCCGCCTCCGTGCGAGCTTTACGGGCGGACATGATTACTTGTCCTCGTCGTCCACAACCTCGTAGTCGGCGTCGACGACGTCATCGTCGGCAGGCTGGGCGCCGGCGGCGCCGTCGGTCTGCTGCTGAGCGTCGGCGTAGACAACCTGAGCCAGCTCGTAGGCCACGGACTGCAGGGACTCGCCAGCGGCCTTGATGGCCTCGACGTCAGAGCCCTCGAGCGCCTTCTTAGCGTCGGCGATAGCGGCCTCGGCCTTGGACTTCACGTCGGCGGAAACCTTGTCACCGAGCTCGTTGAGGGTCTGCTCGGTGGAGTAGCACAGGCTGTCGGTCTGGTTGCGAACCTCGACCTCTTCCTTCTGCTTCTTGTCCTCCTCGGCATGAGCCTCGGCGTCCTTGACCATGCGATCGACTTCGTCGTCGGAAAGCGCGGTGGAGCCGGAAATGGTGATCTGCTGCTCCTTGCCGGTGCCCTTGTCCTTAGCAGAGACCTTGACGATACCGTTGGCGTCGATGTCGAAGGTGACCTCGATCTGCGGCACGCCGCGGCGGGCAGCCGGGATACCGGTCAGCTGGAACTTACCGAGCGACTTGTTGTCGCGGGCAAGCTCGCGCTCGCCCTGGAGCACGTTGATCTCGACGCTGGTCTGGTTGTCGGCAGCGGTGGAGTAAACCTCGGTCTTGGAGGTCGGGATCGTGGTGTTGCGGTCGATCATCTTGGTCATGATGCCGCCCATGGTCTCGACGCCCAGCGACAGCGGGGTAACGTCGAGCAGCAGGATGCCCTCGACGTCGCCGGTGAGCACGCCGCCCTGGACGGCAGCGCCGTCGGCAACGACCTCGTCGGGGTTCACGGACATGTTGGGCTGCTTGCCGGTCATGGTCTTGACGAGCTCCTGGACGGCGGGCATACGGGTGGAGCCGCCGACGAGGATGACCTCGGTCAGATCGGAGAGCTTAAGTTTGGCGTCGCGCAGGGCGTTGGTGACAGGCTGCTTGCAGCGCTCGAGCAGGTCACGGGTGATCTTCTCGAACTCGGCGCGAGTCAGCGTGTAGTTGAGGTGCAGCGGGCCGGACTGGTTCATGGTGATGAACGGCAGGTTGATGGTGGTCTGCTGGGCGGCGGAGAGCTCCTTCTTGGCGTTCTCGGCGGCCTCCTTCAGACGCTGCAGGGCCATGGGGTCCTGACGCAGGTCGACACCGTTCTCCTGCTGGAACTTATCGGCCATCCAGTCGATGACGCGCTGATCCCAGTCGTCGCCGCCCAGGTGGTTGTCGCCCGAGGTGGACAGAACCTCAAACACGCCGTCGGCGAGGTCGAGGATGGAGACGTCGAAGGTGCCGCCGCCCAGGTCGAAGACCAGGATGCGCTGGTCGGTGCCCTGCTTGTCCAGGCCATAGGCCAGAGCAGCAGCGGTCGGCTCGTTGACGATACGCTTGACGTTGAGGCCGGCGATCTTACCGGCGTCCTTGGTGGCCTGACGCTGGGCGTCGTTGAAGTAGGCCGGGACGGTGATGACGGCGTCGGTGACGGTCTCGCCCAGATACTTCTCGGCGTCGGCCTTCATCTTCGCGAGCGTCATGGCGCTCACCTGCTCGGCGGTGTAATCCTTGCCCTCGATGTCGACGACGGCACGGCCACCCTGGCCCTCCTTGACCTCGTACGGCACGGTCTTGATCTCGGAGGTGCACTCGGAGTACTTGCGGCCCATGAAGCGCTTGATGGAGAACACGGTGTTCTTGGGGTTGGTGACAGCCTGGTTCTTAGCGGCCTTACCCACGACGCGGTCGCCGTCGGCGCGGAAGCCCACGACGGACGGGGTGGTGCGGTCGCCCTCGGCGTTCACGATAATGGTCGGAGAACCGCCCTCGAGAACGGCCATTGCGGAGTTAGTAGTACCAAGGTCGATACCAAGAATCTTGCCCATTAGAAATTCCCTCTCTCTTGTGCGTTTGCACCGACTCGGCGGTCTGCCGAACGGTGTTTCGGCTTGTCTTTCAGGATGTAGTGTATCCCCTTATGGGCCGGAATATACAAAATCTAAGTCAATTCATATAAGATTTCTTATTGCCGAGAGTTTAGGTTCGCAAATACGCAGGTAGACGCACTGTTTGAGTTCTCGGCAGATCTATTGAGATCTATGTAGAGTTGACTGAGGTTTGGGTCCGAGGGTGCCTGGGGCTGCCTTGCGGAAAGCTCGTCCCGTTTTGAGAGCTGATACCGGGTCGCAGTTTCCGCTAGCGGGCCCAACCGGAAACTACGACCCGGTTTTCGGCCAAATAACGGGATGCCCTTTCCGCAGGCGCGCTCAATAGCTCAATATTTCAAGTCACCCTCAGCTAACATTTGCGCAGCTCAACGGCCCCACCTGCGCGTTTTTTAGTAAACCTTGGCATACTCGGCGAACGGTATGAAGATGCCGGCCAGAGGGTATTGCAAACGGTCGCTCCCGTGGTATGTTTTTGCCCGAATCAAACCGACGCGCATCGCCTGTAGCGTCGGTCAACAGAGAGGAAACTACCATGGCTCATCCCGTAATTGATGCCGACGAGTGCATCGCTTGTGGCGTTTGCGTCGACTCCTGCCCCGCTGGCGTTCTGGAGCTCCAGGACGTCGCTACCGTCGCTGACGAGGATTCCTGCGTCGCCTGTGGTGCTTGCCAGGACGCTTGCCCCGCCGGCGCGATCACCGAGATCGTCGAGGAGTAACAACTCCCCCACCTGCACACTCACAAGTACACCGTGCACAAAAAGGAGGCCTCCGCATCGCCGCGGAGGCCTCCTTTTTTGTGCGGATAACTAATTTGGCACCGCTGCAGATTGCCGCTTAGGGGTGTTTGCAGCGTCGGCTACGATAGATCGTCCTCGTAAGGCATCAGGTCTGCTAGGTAGCCTTTCTCCTTGAGCATCGCCTCGATCTCGTCGAGGGTCTGCTCGTCCTCCGCCGCGATGCGATGGAAGTGATAGCCGCTCGTCACCGTTAGTAGCGGGAAACTCTTGCCGCTCTCGATATCGTGCAGGTAGCGCTCAACATCGCGACGATTGCGGATGTCCAGGTCGGCCGTGATCTTACCGTACACGCGGTGATTGACGATCACGTTGAGCACGGCGCCTCCGGCGTCGACGATACTCGTGAGCTCATCGCCTGCCTGCTCCACGCTGTGGCGAACTTTGACCAAGCGCGTGGGCACGGCGGGGCTGCTGGGGGCCTCCTGCAGAACATAACCACGGTTGGTCGCCACGATATCGTGCCCATCGGCACGCAGCAGGGCGATGTCTTGCACGACAATCTGGCGGCTCACACCCACCTCGCGGGCAAGTGCGCTGCCCGAAACGGGCTCCTTGGCTTCCTCGAGCACGCCCATGATGGCACGGCGACGCTCGCGGGCGTTCATTATTTACCGTCCAGCAGACGCAGGTGCTTAAGCGAGAGGTCGAGGATCGGCGCGGAGTGCGTCAGGGCGCCCGAGCTAATAAAGTCAACGCCCAGGTCGGCGAGCGCGCGGATATTGCTGGCGTCCACGTTGCCCGAGCACTCGGTCTTGGCGCGGCCGGCGATAAGCTCAATCGCGGCAGCCATATCGTCGTGGGTCATGTTGTCGAACATGATGATGTCGGCGCCGGCTTCCACGGCCTCGCGCACCATGTCCAGGTTCTCGCACTCAATCTCGACCGTCGTGGTAAACGATGCATGGGCGCGCGCCATCTCGATCGCACGCGTCACGCCACCGGCGGCATCGATGTGGTTGTCCTTGAGCATGACGGCCGTCGACAGGTTGTAACGGTGGTTGCTGCCGCCGCCGATCTCGACTGCGGCCTTCTCGAAGACGCGCATGCCCGGCGTGGTCTTGCGCGTGTCGACAAGCACTGTCTTGGTGCCCTCGAGCACCGCGGCCATCTGGTGTGTATAGGTAGCAATACCACTCATGCGCTGCAGGTAGTTGAGCGCCACACGCTCGCCCGAAAGCAGCACGCGCGCATCGCCGCGCACCTGACCCACGTGGTCGCCAGCGTGTACCTCGTCACCGTCGGCAACATCAAACAGCACCGAGCTCTGCGAATCCAGCAGCTCAAAGGTGCGAGCGAACACATCCAGGCCCGCGATGATGCCATCGGCCTTGGCGATAAGCTCCACCGTGGCGGGACGCGCCGTGGGGCACACGCTCGCCGTGCTCACGTCCTCAAAGGTAATGTCCTCGCGCAGAGCCTGCAGAATCAGATCATCGACGACGAGCTTCATGGTAATGGGATTCATGGTCTACTCCTCCACGGCCTGCGTGCCGGCGGCACGGGCCAAATCATCGATTGCAAGGGTGTCGGCGCTCAGGGCGCGATGACGGCCATCGAGCGCGGGCTCGCCCGCCTGCTCCACGGCCAGCGACTCGCCGGTACGCATGTACCACGCGGCGCGACGACCCCAGACCAGCGCCTCGAGCAGGCTGTTTGATGCAAGGCGATTCTTGCCGTGAACGCCGTTGCAGGCCGTCTCGCCGGCGGCGTAGAGCTCGGGCATCGAGGTACGGCCGTCCTTGTCGACCCACACGCCGCCCATAAAGTAGTGCTGCGTGGGCGTGACGGGGATGGGCTCATCCAGGATGTCGCGACCGTCCTCAAGGCAGCGCGCGCGGATGTTGGCGAAGTGCCCGGTCACCACGTCGCGCTCGACGGGGGCAAAGCTCAGCCACTCGTGCTCGGTGCCGTCCTGCTTCATCTGCTCGCGAATAGCGGCGGCGACCACGTCGCGCGGCTGCAGCTCGTCGGTAAAGCGCTCGCCGGCGGCGTTGAGCAGAATCGCGCCCTCGCCGCGGCAGCTCTCGCTGATCAGGAAGGTGCGGCCCGGCTGCGGCGAGAACAGTCCCGTGGGGTGGATCTGCACGTAGTCCAGGTGCTCCATCTTAATGCCATGCTCCTGAGCGATGTAGCAGGCGTCGCCCGTGAGTTGCGGGTAGTTGGTCGAATGGTCGTATACGCCGCCGATACCGCCCGTCGCCCACAGCGTGTGGCGGGCATGGATCTTAAACGGCTCGCCGGCATGCACGCCCTCGGCGGCATTTGCAAGCTCGTCGGCGGGGCGAGCTGAATCGTCCTCGTCCACGGCGACGGCGACGACGCCGGTGCACACCGTGGCGCCATCGCGCTCGGCGGTCAGGATGTCGGTCATGGCCACGTTTTCCAGAATCTGTACGTTGTCCAGCTTGCGAACGGCCTGAAGCAGCTTGGTCGTAATCTCCTTGCCGGTAATATCGGCATGGAAGGCGATGCGCGGGCGGCTGTGCGCGCCCTCGCGGGTAAAGTCGAGGCTGCCGTCGGCCTTACGCTCAAAGTCCACGCCCATGGCCAGCAAGTCGTTGATGACCGAGCGGCTCGAGCGGATCATGATGTCGACGCTCTCGCGGCGGTTCTCGTAATGGCCGGCGTGCATGGTGTCCTCAAAGAAGGCATCGTAGTCCGAGCCTTCGGGCAGCACGCAGATGCCGCCCTGCGCAAGCATCGAATCGCACTCGTCGACGGCGCCCTTGGAGAGCATGATCACGCGTGTGCTCGTCGGCAGATTGAGGGCCGCATACAGGCCCGCCACGCCGCAACCGGCGATGACGACGTCGCACTCCATGTCGGGGTATTGCTTGGTTTCCACAGGAATCCTCTCCCTTGTAATGTGGCATAAGGGACCGTCCCTCATGCCACATTGTTCTAGCGCGCTGCGTACTCGAGCATGCGGTCGAGCGTGAGCTTGGCCTGGTCGGCGGCCTCATCCGACACGCCGATCTGTACCTCGCCCTCGCCCGTCTCCAGGCAGCGCACGAGCTTTTCGAGCGTGATGAGGTCCATGTTGACGCAGGTGGGCTGCACCACGGGGAAGTAGAACTTCTTGCCGGTGCCCTGGCAGCGGCGCTCGAGCTCGTAGAGCACGCCGCGGACCGTCACGATAATGAACTCGCTCGCGTCGGACTCCTCGGCATACTTGATGATGCCGGCGGTGGAGCCGATGTAGTCGGCCTCGGCCAGGACGTCGGCCTTGCACTCAGGATGCGCCAGCACGAGCGCGTCGGGATGGGCCTCCGTCGCATCGACGATCTGCTCGACGGTGATGATGTGATGGCGCGGGCAGTAGCCGTTGTTGAGGATGACGTGCTTTTGCGGCACCTGCTCGGCTACGAAGCGGCCCAGGTTTTGGTCGGGAATGAACAGGATATGCTGCTGCGGCAGCTCGGACACGATCTTAACGGCGTTGGAGCTGGTGACGCACACGTCGCTCCAGCTCTTGATCTCGACCGTGGAGTTGACGTAGCAGACGACAGCCAGGTCGTCACCGTACTCGGCGCGGGCGGCGTCGACCGTCTCGCGCTTGACCATGTGAGCCATGGGGCAGTCCGCGCCCGGCTCGGGCAGCAGCACGGTCTTGGTGGGATTGAGCAGCTTGGCGCTCTCGCCCATAAACTCCACGCCGCACAGCACGATGGTCCGCTGTGGCAGGCTCTTGGCGAGCTTGGCCAGGTAGAAGCTATCGCCGACGTAATCAGCCACGGCCTGCACCTCGGGCGCCACGTAATAGTGCGCCAGGATTACCGCGTCACGTTGGGTTTTTAGTTGCTGAATGGCCTCGACGAGCTCTGCGGGCACCAGTGCCGCGCGCTCCGTTGCCGTCGTTGCCGATGCTAGGCCGGCCGCGATATCGCGTGCAAGCTCCGACGCATCCATGTTCGCGCTCTGTGCCATCAAGGCCCCTCTCTTTTGGCGAATCTTGGGGCTTTAGTATGACACCTAGGTTTACAGCTGACAAGACAGCTGTAAACCTAGGTGTAAAGTTGAAATAAAGATTCAATCATGTGGCAGGTCCATATTCGAGCTGGCAAGCTGAGGATAGCTGAGCTCTCGATGGCGCAGGAGGCATCTTTCGCCACCGCAATACCGCTTGGCGCGAGTTGCACGCCGTGGGGCGCAAACGGTCCGCACCCCCGCAAGCGGCGCGTACCCGATGTGGCAAAATCGAACTACTTAAGGGGGCCGAATGCTCAAGATTATTGCCTGCGACGATGATGTCGCTTTTCTAGATAGACTGCACCGGATGATCGACCGTTGGTCGACCGAGACGGGCACGGCGGTCGATGTTGCGCTCGTCACGCGCGGCGAGGACCTGCTGGCCCGCCATGCCGCATCGCGCGCCGACATCATTCTGCTCGACATGATCATGCCGCTCGTCAACGGCATGGACACCGCGCGCGAATTGCGCCAGGCCGATACCGCCGTGCGCCTGGTGTTCCTCACCTCGTCGCCCGAGTTCGCACTGGAGTCCTACGAGGTCCGTGCCTTCGACTATCTGCTCAAGCCCGTAACTTACGAACGCCTGGCGCAGTTACTCGACGAGCTTTCGAGCATGCGCCCGGCGACAACCGACGAGCTCGTGATCAAAACGTCCTTTGGCTACCACGCCCTGCGCCTGTCCGACATCGAATATGCCGAGGCGCGCAACAAGCACGTGGTCTTCCACCTGCGCGACGGACGCGATATCGAGGCACTCGAGTCGTTCCGCAGCGTCGAGGACCGCTTGGAGCAAAACGCGGTCTTCTTTAAATGCCACCGCAGCTACCAGGTCAACCTGCGCAATATCGACCACTTCGATCGCACGGACATCGTCATGCGCTCGGGCGCGTGCATCCCGCTTTCGCGCAGCTGCAAGCAGGGATTCCAAGACGCCTACTTTGCGGTGCGCTTTGAGGGTGGGAGACACTGATGGTCTCCTCGGTCGAAATGGTCCTTTGGGCAATCCACCACGCCACGACACTGCTCTTTGGCGTCTTTGCCTCGGCGGCGCTGTGCGGTGTCGAGATCAACCGGCGTCATGCGCTTGAACTGGTGCTGGTCGGTGCCGTAACCGGATGCGCATTTGGCCTCGCCAATGCCGTCGGCGGCGAGCTTTTCGCCCGCCAGGTATATCCGCTCGTCGTGCATCTGCCGCTCGTCATCTACCTGTGCGCGCGCTACCGCCTGAGTCCGCTGCTTGCCGCGCTTGGCATTACGAGTGCCTATCTGAGCTGCCAGTTCAGCAATTGGATGGGTATCGCCGCATTTGCCGCAACCGATTCTCAGATCGCGTACTATCTGGCACGCATCGCGACCACACTCGCCGTCTTTGCCGTCTTGTTGCATTGGGCTGGCGACATCGGCCCGCGCTTGGCGATTAAAAGCACCACCGAGCTGGGCATCCTTTTAATCCTGCCGCTCGTCTATTACGTCTTTGACTATGCCACCAACGTCTACACCACGCTGTTCCACTCGGGCTCGGTGGTGACGGTTGAGTTTTTGGCATTTGCGCTCTGTGCCTTCTATCTTATGTTTCTTGCCGTTTACCTACGCGAATACGAAGAGAAGGAAACCGCCGAGCGAGAGCGCTGGATGCTCGAAACCCGCGACAGCGCCGCCATCAAAGAGCTCGAGGCTTGGCGTCAATCTGGGCGCGAACTGTCGGTTCTTCGCCACGATATGCGCCACTTCCTACGCGGTCTGGCCGTCTTAATTGAGGAGGGCCACACCGACGAGGCGCTCAAACGCATCGACGAACTCTGCGAAGCAGGCGACCGCACCGCCGTACGCCGCTTCTGCGCCAACGAAACCGTAAACATCGCGCTTTCGTCATTTAACTCGGATATCAATAGAAACGGCATTACCGCCAACCTGCGCGCCGCCGTACCCGAAACCATCCACGTAGGTGACGCCGACCTGTTTAGCGTGCTCTCAAATGCCTTGGAAAACGCTATCACCGCCGCAAGCGCCGCACCCCAAGGAAAGCGATTCGTCGACTTTGACCTGCGATTGGAGGACGGCCAGCTGCTGCTGTTAGTTTCCAACACGTTTGACCGCGCGCCGCGCATGGTCGACGGCATGCCCGTGACCCGGCATGCGGGCCACGGCTTTGGCACCAAGAGCATCAAACTTGCCGTGGAACGCATGAACGGCAACTGTCAGTTCCGCATTAACGGCGATCGGTTTGAGCTGCGCGCTGTGATGTAAGGGCGCGAGCGCGACGGATTTGAGTTCCGCGGGTACGGCTCGCCCGCTCGGGATCGTTTGTCGACGCGGGCTCGCTACAGTGGAGCGGCCGCCGGAGTCAGCTGCTTGATGTAGGCCCACATGCGCTGCTTAGCGGCCTTGTCGGTGAGTGCCGCCTCAAAGCCGTCGAGCGCGAGCACGCGGCGGCCCTGCACATGGGCGACCAGGCCGGGCTTGAGCATGGCGGTGTCGAAGTCATCGATCGCCACAAGCATATCGGCGTAGGTCTCGCGCATGGCGTCAGCCGCGTTGTTGTCGAGCAGTAGCACCGCCTCAGGGTCCAAGGCCTCAAGCGCCTCGCGGAACAGCTCGCACGGCAGAGTCTCGCCCACCGCGACCGCTCCGTCACCCACGCCGGCGACGCTTGCCAGCACGCAAAAATCCTCGGGCGCGTAGCCGATGGCCCCAAGCGCCTTGCGCAACGCCGCGCCATCCGGGCCGGCGGCAAGCTCGCCACCCGAACGCTCGGCCTCGTCCAAATCGCCTTTGACCAGCACGATCGGCGAGCACGCGTTGCCCGCGATACGCACGCCACGGACCGCAAGCGATGTGAGCTCTTGCTCGGCCGCCTGGGCGATGGCTTCTTTTTTCTGGCTTTGTGACGTGGACATGCGCTCTCCAATCGTTTGCGTGCCCACCATTATATAAAAGAGCTGCCCGCGAGTGGTTGCTTTGCGGGCGGCTGGGTATAAGCACGGTCGTACTGAGTTTTACGCGGCCGAGCCGCGTCGCATTATGGAGGTCACCATGGCTGACATTAATCAGATTACCCCCGAGAACTTCGATTCCATCGTTAACGACAGCCTGCCCGTGCTGGTCGATTTTTGGGCACCGTGGTGCGGGCCCTGTCGATCCCTCTCGCCCATCGTTGACGAGGTTGCCGATGAGCTGGCGGGCAAGCTTGCCGTTGCCAAATGCAACGTCGACGACAACCAGGACCTGGCCATGAAGTATGGCGTCATGAGCATCCCCACGCTGATTGTGTTTAAGAACGGCGAGGAGATTGACCGCTCGGTTGGCGCTCTGCCCAAGGCGAGGCTGCAGGCGCTGCTGGAGAAGCATCTGTAATACGCTTGTTACTTACCTGCCGTCCATGAGCGCTTTTGCACCGCTCGCCGGACCGCCGGGTGCGGCGCGGGCGACCACGGATAGTATGGTAGTCACAAACAGCCCCCAGTGAACGGGTGCGGGTCGCACAGACTCGTACCCGTTTTCTTATGCAGCTGCGCGCAGAGCGGGCGTAGTAAAATCTGAACCACTGAACTGCCCCATACAAAAGGAGATTTCCCATGCATGACGTCGGAATGAACATGAGCCAGCTTGCCATGAGCGTCAAGCAGGTCGACGATACCATCGAGCTCGCTCACGAGTGGAGCCATCAGCTGCTGCATGCGACCGAGAATTTTGACATGGAGCGCATCGGCGCCAAGCTCGAGGCCGCCATGGCCGCGCTGCACGAGGCCCACGACGCACTCGAGGGCTACGAAGAGGCCATCGAGGCCGACCATAACTCCGTCGGCTCCGTGAAGCTGGTGTAAGGTGGCCGAACACGAACACGGCTGCGGGTACGAGCACGAGCATCCGCACGGGGCGGACGGTGACGCGGGCTGCCATTGTAGTGGCTCCGGCTCCGAGCTGGTCCGTTTTTCGGTTACCGCACCCGACGACCTGCTGCGCCGTTTTGACGAGCAGATCGCGCGCCGCGGCGACGTGGCCAACCGATCCGAAGCCGTGCGCGATTTGATTCGCGCCTCGATCGCCAAAGAGCAGATGCGCACGCCCGACGAGCACGTTATCGGGTCACTCACCATGATCTACGACCATCACACCGGCGATCTGACGCGCCGCCTGGACGAGGTGCAGCACGACTACACCGACGAGATCGTGTCGACGATGCACGTGCATCTTGATCACCACAACTGCCTGGAGATCCTGGCGCTCAAGGGTCGTGGCGAGCGCGTCTACGAACTAGCCGACCGTCTGCTGGGCCTGCGCGGCGTTAAGCACGGCGAGCTCACGTGCGCCGCCACCAAGCAGAGCCTGGGGCTGTAACGGGATTTCCCGCAGCGCACCTGCCAAATAGGGACAGGTTTGTTTTGGCAGGTTTAGAAGTTTTACCTACCAAAATAAACCTGTCCTTTTTTGGTCGGTTTTGATGAGGGGTGTCGCATGCGGCATGTGCATATTCATGTGACGGGCATTGTGCAGGGCGTTGGCATGCGACCGTTTGTGTATCGCGAGGCCATGGCGCATGGCATTTGCGGATGGGTGCTCAATGCGGGCGACGGCGTGCATATCGAGGCGCACGCTCCGACCGATGCGCTCGATGCTTTTGTTGCCGCGCTTTCTGAGCATGCGCCTGCGGCAGCTCGCGTAGAGTATGTCGAGGTTGTGGACCTGGCAGCCAACGGTTGGGATACCGCCAATGAACAGGGCTTTCGCATCGTAGCATCGCAGGACCAGACCGCGCACACGACGCTCGTCTCGCCCGATATCGCCACCTGTGACGATTGCCTGCGCGAGTTGTTCGATCCCGCCGACCGACGCTATCACTACCCCTTTATCAACTGCACTAACTGTGGCCCACGCTTTACCATCATCCGCTCGCTACCTTACGATCGAGCGGCTACCTCGATGGACCGTTTTCCCATGTGTCCCAAGTGCGCCGCGGAGTATGCCGACCCACTCGACCGGCGTTTTCACGCGCAGCCCGATGCCTGCTTTGATTGCGGACCGCATATTACGTGGCGCGAGTCGGCGCACGGCATAGAGCCCGAAGGCTCGCGCGCGGCACCGGCTACTGGCGACACGCGCGAGGCCAGCGATGCCATTATTGAGCGCTGTGTTGAATTACTTGCGGCCGGCGGCATTGTTGCCATCAAGGGCCTGGGCGGATTCCATCTGGTTTGCGACGCTGCCAACGAGCAGGCGGTAGCCGAGCTGCGCCGTCGCAAGCGCCGCAGTAACAAGCCGCTTGCCGTTATGGTGCGCAGTCTTGCCGATGTCGGGCGCCTGTGCCATATCGACGACGCTGAGCGCAAGCTTCTCGCCGGCAGTATCCGCCCCATTGTGCTGCTGCGCCGGCGCACTGTTGGCGAGGGCAACGGCGGTTCCCCCGACGCCCTCGCCCTCGCACCATCTGTCGCGCACGACTTGCCCGAGCTCGGCGTCATGCTCCCCTATACGCCGCTTCAACATCTGTTGCTTGCCGCGGCAGAAGCCTGCGGTATGCACGCGCTCGTCATGACCAGCGGAAACCTGAGCGAAGAACCCATCGAGACCGATGACGATCTTGCCTGGGAGCGCCTCGTTGCCGCCGGCATTGCCGACGCGCTGCTCGGCAACGATCGAGCGATTCTCTCGCGCTATGACGATTCCGTGGTGCGCGTGGTCGACGGCGCCGTTATGCCCGTGCGCCGCGCTCGCGGATATGCACCCCAGCCGCTGCCGTTGCCGGCGCTCGACGGCGCTCCGTCCTGCGTGCTCGCCTGCGGGCCACAACAAAAGGCCACGATTGCGCTTACGCGTGAAGGGACGAACGGCGAGGCGACCTGTTTTGTGTCGCAGCATATCGGCGATGTTGAAAACGGCGGGACCTTCGATGCCTGGAACGCCGCGCGCACGCGCTTGGAAGATCTCTTTGACTTGGCGCCCGCCGCCTTGGCCTGCGATGTACACCCCAGCTATCTATCGGGCCAGTGGGCGCGCGGGCAGGCGCGAAAATACAATCTGCCGCTCGTCGAGGTGCAGCACCATCATGCGCATATCGCGAGCGTAATGGCCGAGGCCATCGCCGCGGGCCAGCTTACAACCGGCGCGCGCGTCCTTGGCATCGCCTTTGACGGCACCGGCGCCGGCATCGATGGGACCATTTGGGGCGGCGAGTTTCTTGTTGCCAGCCTTGGCGGCTTTGAGCGCGCCGCGCATTTGCGCACCTGGGCGCTCCCCGGTGGGGCGGCCTCCGTGCGCGACGCCCGCCGCAACGCCTTTGCCCTGCTCAGTGAGCTCGGTCTGCTCGAGCACCCAGGTGCCGCTCGGCTTTTGGACAGTCTCGACGAGCAAACGCGCAGCGTGACGGCCACCATGATCGAGCGCGGCATCAACAGCCCGCGTACCAGCAGCATGGGGCGCCTCTTTGATGCCGCGGCAGCGATTCTGAGCATCTGCGACAAGGCAACCTACGAGGGCGAACCCGCCATCGAGCTTGAGGCCGCCGCCTGGCGCGCGCTCGACGGCGAAATCGCCCATTTTCCCGACGACAACGCCGGCTATTTCGCATCTGGCCCATCGTGGTTGGACGGTCCCTATGTTCTGGACCAGAAAGCACTCTTTAAGGCACTTTTGGAGGGAATTGAAGCCGGAGCGCCCGCCGGCAGGCTCGCGCTCGGGTTCCACATCGCCATCGCGCGCTCTTCGGCACGAATCGCACGCGAAATCTGCGCGCGCGAAGGCATCGATACCGTCGCGCTCTCGGGCGGCGTGTTCATGAACCGACTTTTGCTTCAGCTCCTCACCCGCAAGCTTAAAGACGCAGGCCTTACGGTCTTGATTCCCCAAACCGTGCCCGTTAACGACGGCTGCATCGCCTACGGTCAGGCGGCAGTCGCACGCACTCGCCTCACACAGGTCGCACCGCAATAGGCTGTTCGGCCAGCCCGCAAGCCGCCGTCTCACAGGCGTAACGCGTTTGCCCGCGAACCCTGCGAGCGCTACCATCAACTGATGGATTATTAAGCGCCCATCCAGCGCAAAGCGTATAAAAGGGGAACAATATGTGCCTTGCCGTTCCCGGCAAAGTAGTCAAACGCGACGCCGACCTCAAGGCCACCGTCGACATGATGGGCATCGAGCGCCCCGTGTCGCTGCGACTCGTGCCGACGGCGCAGGTTGGCGACTATATTCTCGTACACGCCGGCTTTGGCATCCAGATTGTCGACGAGCAGGAAGCGCAGGAAACGCTCGAGCTTGTTAATGCTATGTCCGAGCTGGTCGAAGAAGACCAGCTTGCCACCAACCCGGCGGAGGCTTACTAGTGGCGCCCGAACAGCCGGCTCGCTCCGGTATCGACTTCTCGGCATTCCGCAATCCCAAGCTGGCTCGCGAGCTCATCGAGCGCATTCATGAGCTTGTCGGCGACCGCGCCATCAACCTTATGGAAGTCTGCGGCACGCATACCGTGAGCATCGGGCGCTATGGCTTTCGCTCCATTATGCCGGCCGGGCTCAAGCTGCTGAGCGGCCCGGGCTGCCCGGTCTGCGTCACCGCCAACCGCGACATCGACCATGCAATCGCGCTCGCCAAAATAAACGGCGCCATCATCACCACCTTTGGCGACATGATGCGCGTGCCCGGATCGTCCACCTCACTTTCTGCGCAAAAGGCGGCGGGGCGCGATATTCGCATTGTGTACTCCCCGCTCGACGCGCTCGACATTGCCGAGCAAAACCCCGATCACCCGGTCATTTTTATGGGCGTGGGCTTTGAGACTACGACGCCCACCATCGCCGCCGCCATTTTGGAGGCCGATGCACGCGGGCTCCAGAACTTCTCGGTCTATTGCGCCCACAAGACCACGCCGCCGGCGTTGCGCGCCATCGCCAACGATCCCGAGACCGCCATCGACGGATTTATCCTGCCGGGGCACGTCGCCACCATCACGGGCTTGGCGCCTTTTAGCTTTTTGGTCGACGAGTTCGATACCCCGGGCGTGGTCACGGGATTTGAACCGGTCGATATCCTGCAGGGCATCTGCATGCTGGTCCAGATGGTTGTCGAGGACAGGTCCGCGATTGGCAACGCCTACCGCCGTGGCGTCAACGCAGACGGCAACCCTGTGGCGCGCCAGCTGGTCGAGCAGGTGTTTGAGCCGTGCGACACCACGTGGCGCGGACTGGGGCCGATTGCCAACTCGGGCCTTTCCATCCGCCCCGAGTTCTCGCGCTTTGATGCCCGCACTCGCTTTGACGTGCCCGTTGAGCCGACGGTCGAGCCGCGCGGATGCCGCTGCGGCGACGTGCTGCGCGGGGCCATTGCACCGAGCGGCTGCCCGCTTTTTGGCCGCACCTGCACGCCCGAGCATCCTGTCGGACCGTGTATGGTGAGCTCCGAAGGCAGCTGCGCGGCACACTACCGTTATCGCGACTAGCCCGGACGCACCCGCGCACCGGCACCACCCACGATTGGAGTTTTGGATATGTCCCATAGCATCACCGATAGCACCGTCCTGTTGGGCCACGGCTCCGGCGGACAGATGATGAAACGCATCATCGATGAGGTCTTTTTGGATGCCTTTGGGTCGCCCGAGCTGCTCGAAGGCAACGACGCCGGCGTCGCCACGCTGCCCGCGAGCGGGCGCATCGCCATGTCGACCGACAGCTTTGTAGTCTCGCCGCAGTTCTTCCCCGGCGGCAACATCGGCCGCCTCGCCGTGTGCGGAACCGTCAACGACGTCGCGACCTCGGGCGCCAACGTGCGCTACCTATCGTGCGGCTTTATCCTCGAAGAGGGTTATCCCATGGATAAGCTCCGCCAGATTGTGCAGACGATGGCCGAGACGGCACGCGAAGCAGGCGTGTCCATAATCACGGGCGATACCAAGGTGGTCGAGCGCGGCGGTGCCGACGGCGTCTACATCAATACCGCCGGCGTGGGCGAGGTGCCTGCGGGCGTGGCGCTCAGCGGCGCAAACTGCCAGCCCGGCGATGTCATCCTGGTCTCGGGTACGCTGGGCGACCACGGCATCGCCATCATGAGCCAACGCGAGGGTTTGGCGTTTTCGAGCACGATTGAAAGCGATGCCGCGCCGCTCAACCACCTGATTGCCGATGTGCTTGCCGCAGCACCCGACACACGCTGCTTTCGCGACCCCACGCGCGGTGGCCTGGCGTCCACACTCAACGAGTTTGCCCAGGCCAGCAGTGTTGCCATGGAGGTCGACGAGGATGCCGTGCCCGTGCGTCCCGACGTGCAGGCCGCCTGCGAGATGCTCGGCTACGATGTGCTGCAGGTGGCAAACGAGGGGAAGATGGTTGCCGTCGTGCCGGCCGAGCAAGCCGATGCCGCGCTGAGCGCCATGCGCGCCGCCCGCTACGGCGAGAATGCCGCCGTCATCGGTCGCGTGCTGCCTCTTGCCGAGGGCGCCCGTCCCGCCGTGCGCGTGCGCACCGGCTGGGGCTCGACCCGCATCCTCGACATGCTCGTGGGAGAACAGCTGCCGAGGATTTGCTAACGACAAAGGCTCAGGGCTATTAAAGATATTCAGATTCCAAACATGCCCGGCACGCATGCCCAGTATCATGGGGTGCGTTTTACAACTCAAGCAGCAGGAGCACCCATGGCAGCAGCTTTTTCCCATGTGATCTTTGACCTGGACGGCACCATTCTCAACACGCTCGAGGACCTGGCAGCCGCCGGCAACCATACCTGCGAGGCGCACGGCTGGCCTACGTTTGCCGTAGACGAATACCGCTACAAGGTAGGAAACGGCATGCTCAAGCTGGTTGAGCGTTTTATGCCCGCCGAGTATGCGGGCGACGGCCGCATGTTTGAGCAGACGCTTGCCGAGTTTAGGGCTTACTACGGCGAGCACAAGGAGGACCACACCGCCCCCTATGCCGGCACGATCGAGATGCTCGACCGCTTGCGCGCCGCGGGTGTGCAGCTTGCCGTGCTCACCAACAAGGACCATGTCTCGGCCGCTCCGCTTATCGAGAAGTATTTTGGTTCCGAGCGCTTTGCGCTGGTACAGGGCCGCGTCGATGCGTTTCCTCCCAAGCCCGAGGCACCTGTTACGCTGCATGTGATGAAAGAGCTAGGCGCCGATCCGTCGACCACGCTCTATGTGGGCGATTCCAATGTCGATATCCTGACCGGCCACAACGCCGGCCTTAAGAGCGCGGGCGTCAGCTGGGGTTTCCGCGGCCGCGCAGAGCTGGAGGCCGCCGGCGCCGACTACGTGGTGGATAGCCAGGCAGAGCTCGCGGCGCTGGTGCTGGGCGAGTAACGAGCGACACTGCTTAACGCAACTGCGACAATTCTTCCGCGCGGAAAGCGCATTCCGTTTTGGAGCTCCGGAATGGGATGCGCTTTCCGTTTGAGGCGCATCAGGGAAACCGCATCCCGTTTCAGAGCAATATTCCGGGTCGCACTTTCCGCAACCCACCCCGTCCGGAAAATGCGACCCACTATTCGGCCAAAAACCGGGTCGCGGTTTCCCAAGCACTCGATGCAACGCCGGCACAAGGAGTGTCCCCAACTGCCGGCAGAATAACGCTTATCAATATCGCAGACACACTTGGCTTTGGTTGTCATAAAGGGAGGGTCGCCCCAACGATCCTCCCTTTATTGCATAACGAACTGTTTGTCGCATGGCAACCTAAATATAAAGCGCTACCCTTGCAGAGCGCTCATCATCTCGGAGATATTAGAGTCGTCCCCCGACCATTCGTTGTCATCGTTAGCAGAATACTTAAAGGTAACCTTGGTGTCCTTGGGCTTGGCGGCCTTGGTCACATCGAGCATTACCTGTCCAGCCAGCTTGTACAACTCATCTTCGGAAGGCGACCCATCAAGAGCAGTAACCTTCTCTTGGTATTTGGTGGCAAAATCCCCTTGAATTTGAGCCATCGACTTACAAGAAACGGTCACTTCGGCAGTAGCGGTACCCTTATCTTCATCGACTACAATGTCGCCGATTTTATAGTCGAAGCCCTCGAGATAGCTCTTGGCGTATTCCTCGGTATTGATGCCGACCCTTTTAAACTCTTTCCCTGCAGCCTTATCCAAGCCATCCAGAAATGACTCGTCGTTATTTTTAATCTCATCAAGCTGATTGATCAGATCTTCGTTAATAAGTTGCTCGACTGTGGGATCACCGCAACCGGAAAGAGAGATCAAGCATGCAACCACTACAGCCAACATGAGCGCAAGCAGCGGCTTCTTTTTCATGACATTCCTCCAAACAAGCGGCGCTGCGTTCCATGCGCAACGCACGTTGTGACAGTAAGTCCATATTAACGGCTCGACTCAAACCTCTGAGTCGCAAAAACGGGCTTCTGGCCGGGACGACCGGATTCGAACCGGCGGCCCCTTAACCCCTCAGGCTTGGGACAGGTTCAAAATAGCGATGATATTCCAATTGACTAGGATAATGTAAAAGCGCTCAGATGCTGTGATATTCGATACACGCTTGTTCACGTCGATCCTGAAACATACGAGATTCTTTCCGTTGTGATGAAGTTGCGGGGGGAGAACGATAACCGGATGCTGCAAACTAAGAAACGCTGTTGATTTTCATCTGCTTAGCACGGTTCAAGAACGTTCTTCAAAATGCTGTACTCATACGATGCATAGGGAGATCCAGTCAAATCGAGACCACTATTGGCGGAGATTATCGTATGGCAGCCCGCTTCAAGAACATCAGAGCCACCCGCAAATCCGTTCACGACGTTCCCCATATCATCTTTCAATACGCCCATGAGCGTCGTGCCCATACCATAGTCATACGGCGAATCATTTTGAATTTCGACATCAAAACGATACATGTTAGTAGCGATTTGTTCTAATCGTTCATTTAACACTGTGAACTCATAGGTGTCTTTTTCGGTGACCTTCTTAAAGCAATTAACCCTAAACGTAAGCTCAAGTGACACCGGTAGTTCATCTATGCCATCGATTGCGCCGAAGTACCATATTTCTTGCCCCGGAAGAAGAGCACAGCAGCTAGATATTGTGCTACTCACGGTGCCACACAGTGTGCCATCCGCCTTCTTTGCGATGCCATCAACTCCCCAATCGACAGCAACTTGATCACTAGTGTTTTTGATTTTTGTAATATAGCCACAGCCGCTTTGACCAACCTGATAGTTGTAAATAGGGTCCATGGTTACTACAATATCGGAACTCTGTGGACTACTTTCATTCTTAAGCGTGCCCTTTTTCGGTTTTAGCGTGGAACTGTCCATCTTATCAGGTTTGCCCGAACATCCAGCAAGGCCCAGCGTTGCAATTCCGGCTAGAAAGTCCCTTCTCGAGATATCTTTCATCAATTCCTCCCCTTATGCGTACGCTAATTTCATACCTAGATTACAGAGAAGCATTGGCAAGTTGTTGAGCAACAAATACGAACGGTAGAACTTGCATGGCAAGCGTTTTTATCCAATAAAAAACCTCGATCGTATGGAGAGGTCAACAATTAGATTCAAAACGAATCGAAGCCACAACCGCGCAGGCGGCTCAATTTGATGAACGAATGGCCCGTAAAGCAAGCCCCCTGCAATAAACGCACCTGCTTGGCCCATTAAAAAAGGTGGCCGGATAACCCGACCACCCTTGCACATCCTTTGGATGCCGCAGCTTACTTGCGGACGACCTTGACGATGGCATCACCGGCAGCGACAGCGGAGTCGGCCTCGACAGCGAGCTCGACATCGGCAAACTCGGCGGTGTTGGACACGGCCACCACGACGCAGTCCTTGTAACCGGCAGCGGCGATCTTGGCGCGGTCGATCTTGAGTATGGGCTGGCCAGCCTTCACAACGTCGTCGGCCTTGACGAAGCCCTCGAAGCCGTCACCGTTCATGTTGACGGTATCGACACCAACGTGCACCAGAACCTCGATGCCGCTATCGGACTGCAGGCCCACGGCGTGACCCATGGTGACGGTCACCTTACCGTCGCAGGGAGCGTAGACCAGATCATCCTCGGGCCACACGGCACAGCCCTTGCCCAGAACCTCGCCACCAAAGACGGGATCGGGCACGTCGGCCATCTTGATGACCTTGCCCTTGACGGGCGAGCACAGCACGTCGGCGCCAGCAGAAGCAGAGATGGAGGCCGGAGCAGCGGCAGCCGCGGGCTCAGCCTTCTTCTTGAACATGTCAAACAGACCCATACGTTTTCTCCTCTTGATTAAGCGCAACGTTGTGCGCATGCCTACGGTAATTATAGTGCCAAATGGTTCAAATGCTAAGGTGGGGACTCGAATCGCGAGCCCTTCCCGGTAGTGTTCGTGGGACGAGCGTCTCCTTTGCATCGCGGGTCGATAAGCCGAGTATCGTCTGCGCACGGGACGGGCAGAAGCGGGCGCACCAAACCCGATGCTTCTTTTCGCGCCCACGGACCGCCGCCCCATCCCTGATACTTCCTGATACCAGCCGAAACGTGCCAAAATAAACCTGTCCCTTTTTGGCAGGTTTGGCGAGTGTGGGAGTTCGCATGGATATCAAACGCAAGATCACCGAGGCGCAGGGCCTCACCCCCACCGAGCAACAACTCGGCATTGCAGCCCTTGCCATCGGCGAGGACATCCGCGGGCTTTCTATTAAGGAATTTGCCGCGCGCACCAACGTTTCTGTTGCGAGCGTGCACCGTTTTTGCAAAAAGCTCGGCCTCGAGGGATTCAAAGATCTCAAGGTCGAGCTCATCCGCCTGGCGACCGAGGCAGGAAACCGCCGCGACGTGGACATCAACTTTCCCTTCGACGCTACGTCCACCCCTGCGCAGATCATGGAGCGCATGGAGGGGCTCTACCAGACCACGCTGGCCGAAACGCAGGAGCTGCTCGACCCCACGCAACTTGACCATGCCGCCAAGCTTATCGCGAACGCCCGACAGGTCGACATCTACACGGGCTCGCACAACCTCTATCCAGCGGGAATGTTCCGCGATCGCCTGCTCTCCGCCGGTAAAAGCGCGACGTGCCACGACGGTGTCGAGGCCCAGGTGCGAACGGCGTTCGCCTCGGGCCCCGACCATACGGCAATCGTCATCTCCTACAGCGGCCTTGCCCCCAACCTCAAGAACATCTTGCCGATCCTCAGCAGTCGGCATGTCCCGGTCATCGTCATCGGCACGCCTTATTGCGCACGCATTCACCCTGGCTTTGCCGCCTATCTCACGGTGAGCGACCACGAGAGCATGACGCATCGCATCACGCAGTTCGCGAGCCACATCGCCGTGCAATACGTGCTCGATTCGCTTTACAGCAGCTACTTCGCCAAAGACTACGCCCGCTGCTCCGAATTCCTAGAGCGCTCATTCCCCTACACCCGCCTCCCCGGGCTCAAGTAGCTATTTAAAAACATCCCCAATGACTACTTGCCGCATTCGGAGCAAGGCAACGCCGCAGGTAGAGGACGGACAGCGAGCGACGTCCAGGGCGAACAAGTTGGCATGAAAAAGGCGAGGCATTGACCTTCTGGTCATGCCTCGCCTTTTGAATGACAAATTGTCGCCCTGGGCGGCGCGCAGCGTCGGCCGGTTACGGCGTTTGGTAAAACGCCGTAACTAACGTGCTCCGTACTGCTCGTAGTAGGCGTCGATGGCGGTCTTGAGCTCGTCATCGATGACAACTTTGCCGTCGATCTCGTGGTTGTAGAGGGTCTCGACGACCTCGGCCATGGAAACGATGCTCGCGACGGGGAAACCGTACTTGGCCTCGATCTCCTTCTGCGCGGTGGTCACGCCACCCTTGCCGACCTCCATGCGGTTGAGGGACACGATGAGGCCCTTGATCTCAACATCGGCAGCAGCCTTAACCTTGGGATAGGTCTCGTCGATGGACTTGCCGCTGGTGGTGACGTCCTCGACCATGACCACGCGGTCGCCGTCCTTGGGCTCGTAGCCCAGCAGGTTGCCCTTGTCGGCGCCGTGGTCCTTGGCCTCCTTGCGGTCGCAGCAGTACTTGACCTCCTTGCCGTACAGCTCGTGGTAGGCAATTGCGGTCACGACGGCCAGCGGAATACCCTTGTAGGCCGGTCCAAACAGCACATCAAAGTCGTCGCCAAAGTTATCGTGGATGGCCTGGGCGTAATACTCGCCCAGCTTCTTGAGCTGATAGCCCGTCACGTAAGCGCCGGCGTTCATAAAGAACGGGGACTGACGGCCGCTCTTGAGCGTAAAGCTGCCGAACTTAAGGACGTCGGACTCGACCATAAACTTGATGAACTCTTGCTTGTAAGCCTCCATGCGGGCTCCTCTCGTAATCGCGTACGTACCTTCCAGTTTAGCGCAGCCAGCGCGTCACTGCCGACACGCTTTGCCGAGCCGCAGCCGCCAAAACCACAACAAAGGTGCCTGTCCCCTTTGTGGTGGTTAGTTAGTCATTTGGTGTCCAGGACCAGAAGAAGTTGATAAGGGCCACACGTGAGGTGGTGCCGGTCTTTTTGTTGATCGAGGAAATGTGACGGTAGAGCGTTGAGCGCGAAAGGAAGAGCGTTGCGGCGATGTCCTGAACGCTCTGGTCCGAAACGACCAAGACCTCAAGAATATCGCGCTCGCGCTCTGTAAGCCCAAAGGTGGCGACGAAAGCATCGAGGCGTTCATCGGACGTGAGCTCCGCTGCCTCCACGGGCTCGGGGTCGGAGCATGTGGGCGCAAGATCCCCGCCAAGATCGTCGGTGGTAAGCGGCAGGCCATCCTGCATCACGGCATCATCGGCTCGTTGCCCCAACTGCCCCAGCAGCGTAATCGCAATGCCCACAAACATCACGAGCGCCGCACCGACCGCAGCCAGCACGTTTTGACTCGAGATGATCGCCACCGCCGGCGCCGTCACGAGCATCGAGCACACGTTGTTGACGACGCGACCCATGCACGGCCAAAAATATGACCAGCGCGCATAAAGCGAGACGGCGGCATATTTTGTGGTAAAGAACACCACAAAGAAGCCCGAGCCCAGATAAAAGATGATCGTGGCAGCGAGCTCGTTGCCGCCATTGCCGTCGACGATGAGCACAAAGAACGAAAGCGTGGACAACATGGCGGCGCATGTCATGCCGATATTCATATACGAACGGCCGTGCAGGTCAAATAGTGCGCCAGCAGCCAACGAGCTCACGACAAGCAGCAGGCGCGGCCAATCGCCCAAATCGACGACTCCGGCAGCATGCAAGGTCGTGAAGCCCGCGTTGAGAGCGGCGAATACGCCGGAAAGATACGCCGTCGCCACGGTCAGGCGAACTACGACACGACGGAATGCCGCCTTTGCCTCGGGACCGTCTTGCCACTTGGCGCCATATTCCAAAGCATCTACCGAAAGCCCGGCAACACTGGGTTCAAAGCTGGGATCGGACTCGTCGCGCAGCTTGGCGCGTCGGGCGCCGTGGAGCGACGCCACCTGCGCGATCGCACAGACAACCAGAACAGCCTGCTGAGGAATGCCGACAGGCATCACCATGTGGTTGAGCACCTGCACCAGAACGCCCATGGCGTAGGAAAGTGCAGCGACGCGCGCCAAGCAGGGCGTCCGCGCGAAGCGCCGCGCAAAGTTTGCGTGAGCAGTCGAGCCGCAGTAGCCCAGCGCGCAGCACGCTACCAAACCGCCGGCAACTACCATCTCAACCTGAACCGCCATAATCAACAGCAGCAATGACGCCACCAGCAAAACACCCGTGACGTCACTCGTTGCGTCGATGGCATGGGGGCGGCGATAGTACAGAACGGGACGCACAAAGAAGCCAATCACGCTCGCGCCGATGACAAGACTCTCATAAATAACGACCTCGTTTGGGGACACGAACTCGGCCATGCGAGCATCATAAGAGATACTCGCACGCCAAAAACGTGAAGAAGAACAGCGCCAGGCATATAATCTCCCGAATGCCCCGACGCAGATATGCGGTTGTGTCTCCCATGCCCCTCATGGTTAACCCCCAGCCGTTCAATTGTCTGGAAATCTATTCTAATAGAGAACCAGTCTCAATATCGAAGCCAGGCTCGAAATGCCGCTAATTCGACCCCACCGTCCACATCAGGCCGCGATTTTGAACTGCATGGACCAGAAGGGACACGCGCGACCTCTAGCTCGGCAAGGAGTGTCTCCAACTGCCACTACTCATTTAAGTACGCCCCCAATGAGTGGCCGAAGAGTGTCCCCAGCGACTAGTCGTTTAAGAACGTCCCCGGCGACTAGTCAAAAATGGGCCATGTGTCTCAGTTGTGGAGACTCGTTGAGCCGTCTGGGTATCGTGAAAGATCGCGCACTCCCCCATCATCAAAAGTGACACACGCTACCTGTTGATGGGAGGCAGCCATGGGCTTCTTTGACAAGATGTTCGAGAAGAAAGAGTGCGCGATTTGCGGTACCGAGCTGGGACTTTTGGGGAAGACCAAGATCAACGAAGGCTACCTGTGCAAAGAGTGCGTCGGCAAGCTCTCCCCCTTCTTTGGCGGCTATCGTTCCAGCACCGCGGACGATATCCGCGAGCAACTCGCCTACCGCGAGGCCAATGCCGAGCGCCTGGCCTCGTTCAACCCCACGCGCACGCTCTCTGCCGGGCGCACCAACATCATGCTCGACGAAGACGCGGGCCTGCTGATCATTACCTCGCAGAGCCGCTGGCGCGACGCCAATCCCGACATCATCGAGTTCTCGCAGGTACTCGGCTGCGATATGGATATCGACGAGCATCGCACCGAGATTTATCGCGAGACCAAGGACGGCGAGCGCGAGAGCTACAACCCGCCGCGCTACGACCTGGATTACGACTTTAATCTGACCATCCACGTCAACACGCCGTACTTTACCGAGATCAACCTGCGCGTGAACGACTCCACCATCGATCAGCGCGGTTCCATCGAATACCGCGAGGCCAAGCGCCAGGCAACCGAGGTCCGCGACGCGCTGGTGCAGCTGCGCCAGGAGACGCGCGACAGCGTCGTGGCCGCTAAGGCCCCCAAGACCGCGGTCACCTGCCCCTTCTGCGGTGCAACCACCATTCCCGATGCCAGTGGGCGCTGCGAATACTGCGGCGGCGCCATCGGCGCATAGCCTCCGGCAGCGAAAGGACCGATCATGGCCTTCGAGAGCGTCAACTATCAGTGCCCCGCGTGTGGCGGCCCCCTTCACTTTGCCAGTGCCGAGCAAAAGCTCGTCTGCGACTACTGCGATTCGCGTTTTGAAGTCGAAGAAATCGAGGCCCTCTATCGCGAGCGCCAGGACAAGGCAGATGCCAAAGCTGATGCCGCAGCCGCGGTTCCCAAACCTGCTGCCGACGATGCCGTGCAGGAGCTGGCTCAAAACGCCGGCTACATCTGCTCGTCGTGCGGTGCCGAGCTGGTCTCGGACGGCACCGTCGCCGTTACCACCTGCCCATACTGCGGCAACTCCGCCGTGGCACCCGGCCAGCTCTCGGGCGACTTCTCACCCGACCTGGTGATCCCGTTTAAGCTCGGGCGCGACGATGTCATGGCCGCGCTCAAAGACCACTACAAGGGCAAAATCCTGCTGCCCAAGAGCTTTGTCACCGGCAACCACATCGACGAGGTCCAAGGTGTCTACGTGCCGTTTTGGCTCTACGGCGCCCGCGTTGACGGCGAAGTGTACTTTGACGCGACCAACGAGACCGTGACCGAGGAATCCGACCGCACCGTCACGACCACCGACCACTACGATGCCTATCGCAAGGGCAATATCTCGTTTAAGCGCGTGCCCGTCGACGGATCATCCAAGATGCCCGACGGCCACATGGACGCCATCGAGCCGTTTGACTACGACGCACTGCGTCCGTTCTCGGTCGCATATATGCCCGGCTACATCGCCAACCGTTACGACGAGGACTGCGAGACCTGCAAGGCGCGCGCCGAGCGCCGTATGGAAGAAAGCACAATCTCGGCCCTGCGCGAGACCGTCGTCGACGAATACGACGATGCCACGGTCGAAAGCAAGCAGCTCGACTACACCTGGGAAGACAGCGACTACGCCCTGTTCCCCGTCTGGATGCTCTCCACCTCGTGGAACGGCAAGAGCTACCTGTTTGCCATGAACGGCCAGACCGGCCGCTTGGTCGGCGAGCTCCCCTGCTCCAAGCCCAAGCTCGCCATCGCCTCGGTGCTGTTCTTTATGATCGGATTTATCCTCTCCCAGATTCTCTTTATGGGGGAATACGCCTTCGATCCGGATTACCTCACCTTTGATATCGAGGGCATCCTCATCAATATCATCGCGCCGCTGATCATCGTGATTATCGGAGACGTGCTACTGGTAGGCCAGCTCAAGACGGCCAACGAAGCAACCTGTGCCGATGAGTATTGTGGCGAGCTCGACCTGACCGAGAAACACGACACCTTCAGCCACACCGAGACCACCGTTGTCATGAAGGACAACAAGGACGATTAACCATTCTGACCAATACCACCCGGCCTTTGACGAGAAAGGAAGATCACCATGGGACTCTTGAAAGCTGGATTGGGTGCTGCCGGCGGCGTCATGGCCGACCAGTGGAAGGAATTTATCTATTGCGAATCGATGCCCGCTGACGTCTTGGCCTGCAAGGGCAGCAAGCGCACCGGCGGCCGCAGCTCCAACACGCGCGGCGAGGACAACGTCATCTCCAACGGCTCCGTCATCGCCGTCAACGACGGCCAGGGCATGCTCGTGGTGCAAAACGGCAAGATCATCGAGGTCGCACTGGAGCCTGGCGAGTTCGTCTTCGACACCGGCAGCGAGCCGAGCGTCTTCAGCGGCAACCTGGGCGACTCCATCAAGGAGACGTTCGCCAATATCGGCAGCCGCTTTACCTTTGGCGGCGACGCGGGCAAGGACCAGCGCGTCTACTTCATCAACACCAAGGAGATCATCGGCAACAAGTACGGCACCGCCTCGCCCGTGCCCTTCCGCGTGGTCGATAACAACATTGGCCTGGACGTCGACATCTCCGTGCGCTGCAACGGCGAGTATTCGTACCGCATCACCAACCCGCTGCTGTTCTACACCAATGTGTGCGGCAACGTGACCGACAGCTATACGCGCGACAAGATCGACAGCCAGCTTAAGTCCGAGCTGCTCACCGCCCTGCAGCCCGCCTTTGCCAAGATCTCGGAGATGGGCATCCGCTACAGCGCCATCCCCGGCCACACCACCGAGCTCGCCCGCGCGCTCAACGAGGTCCTCTCTGCCGACTGGCGTGACCTACGCGGCGTCGAGATCGTGAGCTTTGGCGTCAACTCCATCGCCGCCTCGCAAGAGGACGAGCAGATGATCAAGGACCTGCAGAAAGCCGCGGTCATGCGCGATCCCACCATGGCGGCAGCCAACATTGCCAGCGCCCAGAGCGACGCAATGCGCGCGGCAGCCGCCAACCCCAACGGCGCGATGGCCGGCTTTATGGGCATGGGCATGGCAGGCGGCATGGGCGGCATGAACGCCAGCCAGCTGTTCGCCGCCGGCCAGGCACAGCAGCAGGCCGCCCCGCAGCCGGCTCCGGCACCCGCCCCCGCACCGGCTCCTGCCGCTGCCCCCGCGGCCGGCACGTGGACCTGCAGCTGCGGCGCCACCAACACCGGCAAGTTCTGCTCGGAATGCGGCAGCCCCGCACCCGCCCCGGCACCGGCCAAGTGGTTCTGCCCCAACTGCGGTAGCGAAAACGGCGGCAAGTTCTGCAGCAACTGCGGAACACCCAGGCCTTAGCCCCTCTATCTGGTAATTGACGGGGGTCCGCCACCCCCGCATTTGCCTCTATGGGTTTCGTTCGATAAAGGAGGACACCATGAAGACAACGTTCAAAAAGTCCGTACTCGCATTTCTGACATGCGTCCTGGCGCTCGCCTTTGCCCTGACGGGCTGCAGCGGCGGCGGCAAAGACCCCAAGGCCAACTTCGTCGGCAGCTGGGAACTCTCAGGTGGAACCCTGGAGGGCGAAGAGCTGACCGATGAGTACATGAAGATGCTCGAGGATTGGGGTGTCCACTGCGTCCTGATTCTCGACGAGGACGGTACAGGCGCCCTCGACCTGTTCCTTGAGGTTGTCGACCTTAAATGGGAGGCAAAGGACGCCACCACCGTAACCATCACCGCCGAAGACGAGTCGCATGACATGAAGCTCAAGGACGGAAAACTCATCCTCGAAGAAGATGACGGCAATCTTGTCTTCACCAAGTCCGACAAGGACCTGTCCGGTACGGTGAAGAAGGATCGCGAGGCGGCCGAGAAGGAAGAGGAGATCGATGAGGCCGTCGAAGACGACGATGTCCAGAACGTCGAAATCTCCCCCGCCGTCACCGTCGCCGATGACGATCTGTGCACCATCACCATCACCGAGAAGTTCAAGGACGACTGGGGCGACATCGGCTTTGTCGTCAACATCACCAACAAGAGCGACAAGGACCTGACCTTCTACGCTCCTTCCGGCAAGACCAACGTCAACGGCACCATGAAGGAACCCTGGTTCTCGGCTCACCTGATGCCTGGCACCAACGCCACCGAGGAGTTCACATTCTCGAGCGGCGAGCTTGACAGCCTTGACGACCTGGTCAACACGACCATCGGCATCGACGCCTACCTGACCGATTCCTACGAGGACGTCGCTTCCTACACCGCGACCATCGCGTAGCGACAGACACCGACAGCCGCGGATTGGCGGACATATCCGCGCACACCAGGCGGGGCCGCAGGAAATGATCCTGCGGCTCCGCCGCTTTATGCCGACAGCACTGCCCATACAAGCAAGTCGCCCGCCGTTTTTAGATGCAAAACGGCGGGCGACCTATCTTCGGCGTTGGAGCACGGGCGGCACACCGACTACGGGCGCTCCATGTTGGGGACGATGCTGCCTTCGGTCACCGCATGCACGGCAAGACGCATGATGTTGTCGTAGCCGGTCTTGCTCAGGATCTCCGAAATGCGGCGCTTGATGGTGCCCTCGCTCATAAACAGCTCGGCCGCGATCTCGCGGCGGCTCTTGCCCTCGCAGGCAAGGCGCAAAATCGACAGCTCGACATCGTCGAGTGCCGCCGTGCCCGAAAAAATGCTCTCGGGCGGCTTGGGAAACGTGCAATAGCCTGCCAGCGTGGAGCGCATCACGGCGAACAGCTCGTCGATACCGACGTTCTTGTAAACAAAGCTATCGACGCCCGCCTCGCGGGCCTGATCGACAAAGGTGATCTCGGGCATGCCGGTCATGATAATGATGCGGCACTCGGGCAGCTGCTCCTTGATGCGCGCCGCCGCCACGATGCCGTTGGAATCATGCTCGGTGCATACGTCCATCAGTATCATGTCCGGACGCTCCCTGAGCGCGACATCGAGGGCTTCGGAAGCGTCGGCGATCGCGGCGACGACGGTCATATCGGGCTGGTCGCCAACGGAGCGCGCCAGGCTCTCGCGCAGGATGGCCTGGTCTTCGACTATAAGGACGCGAATCATGAGCTTCTCCTCCGAACAGCAGCGTTGGGCGTAAGCGGGATGGACACCGCAAGCGTAAAGGGCGGGGCGGCGTGGACCTCTAGGCTGCCACCCAGATCTTGCGCGACATGCCTCATACCTGGGATACCCGTTCCCTCGCGATACGATACGGGGGCCGGGGACCCGTCGTTAGAAATCGTCATGCGCGCGACGGCGCCAGCATCCGCCCCCTCCTGCCACAGACGCACGTGGACCCGATGCGCCTGCGCATGCTTGGTGGCATTGGTCGAGGCCTCACGGATAATCTGCAAAAATGCGGTGGCGACACGCGCGTCCTCAGGCAGCGCACCCTCAACATCGATCTGCACACTCACCAAACCAAAAGCATGGACGATATCACCCAGCTGCTCTGCAGGCTCGCTGGCACCGCCACCGCGCAGATCGGCAGCAATTGAGCGCAGCAACGGATCAATCTGCTCGATCGACTCATCGTCCAGACGCCCCTCCTCCAAATAGCGGTGAAGAATGGACAGGCGCTGCCCGATCACGTCGTGCACGCGAGCGCGCATACGTAGGTAGGCCGCATTGTCAGCAACTTTTTTGACTTCTTCGATCTGGGCTTGGAGCTCTTGGCCCGCAAGCTCAAGCAGGTGGTTGGCTTGCGCCAAGCGGTCATGAGCATGCGCGTACTCTGTCACATCAAGACCGATAATGCGCTCGAACGAACGGCCCGAAACCATAACGCGATCGCGCACAAATAGGCGAATCTCAGCGGGAGAGACCTCGACCACCGCACGCGCCTCACCAAAGCGGTCCAGATTAATCCGCACACGGTTCCTGCTGCTTTCGGGCATTTGCATGCTCAGTTTGCGCAGGTCGTTCCATGTGCTGCTCATGTCGCCTAGGTCGGTGGGCATATGAAGTTCCACCAGGTTTTTGCGCATGCAGCGGTTCATGAGCAGCGGACGGCCCCTCGGGTCCAGATACAGGATGCCCACGGGAATCACGTTGATGGTCTCGATCGTCGAGAACATGGTGATATCCTCTTGGCGGTTACGGACGTCCATCAAGAGCGCCGCGATGGAGCGGAACAGGAAGAACGCTCCCTCTGCGATAAGGACAACGGTCCACGCCGAGCCCATGGCAAAAACCACCGGTGGTGTAACGGCGACAACAAGCAGCAGCTCGACCAGCATGACGGGGCGACGATAGTGCACCATAAGTACCACGCCATAGGCAAAGATCGCGGCATTCAGCCACAACGCTCCGCCCATTGCCCTGGCGCAAACGCCAAGCGGCGCCACCAGATACGAGCCAGACGACGCGAATAAGATGAGCGCCGAAATCATCAGGTGAAGCACAAGGCTCGCCTCGTAGGCGCAAATCACCTTACGGTTATAGGACGAGCGGCGCGATGCGATGAGCGGGACGTGGATCGTCTGCAGACACGCAGCCAGGGCAAAGACAACATCGAGCGCAACGATTTGGGGAAGGATGAGCGAAATCTGCATCGTCACTCACCCGCCCTCGGCATTAAGACGATCATGCGCAGCTGGCCGGGCCCGCCCTCAAGGCGATATGCCACGTTGCGCCCTTGCAAAGCGCTTTCGAGCTCATGCGCAGCGGGCGTCTGCGAAAGATCTGCATCATCGTTGGAAAAAAGCGTGGCGCGCAGCTCGACACTGCATCGGTCATGGTCGCCCAAGTGATACATAAGCGCCGGATGGTCGGTGGTGTAGGCAAAAAACGCAAAGTCATACACGCAGTCGTACAGGGCGCTTACCGTACTGGCGTGCAACGGGCGCCGTATGGCGATAATCGAGGCGCAATCGATATCGATGGTGCGCAGGTCACTTGCGAGCTCGTTGGCAATGAGTTGAATGCGGTCACGATCAAAACCGCTCTCCCCGTGCTGTGCCAACGTGAGCGACCCCTTGCGCTTGCAATAGGCGACGAGCATCTTGGCGCGCTGCAGCATGCGGTAACGCTCGTGCGAAGACGCTTCGTCGGTCAACGGCGGCAGCGAGCTCAGCAGGTCGTACATCCCTTCGAGCGCGCGGGCAAGCGCCTGGTCCACGTCTTGGACCAGCAAGGTCTCGGCCTCTTGATCTGCCAAATGCGTCTTAAGGTCGTAGTCGGCGGCGAGCAGCTCGTTTTGACGCTGCAGCTCCATGCGACGATGTGCCAGTTCACGATTAAGCTCGTTGAGCTCCGACACGTCTTGGGCAAGCAGGGCCGATCCGCCCAGCAGCGGAAAGGCACGGTACATTACATCGGGATCGGACGCCACGGCAAAGGCATGGGCGCGGCCGTGCTCCTGGGTCCGCAACTCCTCGCGCACGCCTACCGGCATTGGCTTTGACACTGGCGTGGCATAGACTTCCTGCAGGTCGCGCGTTAGAACTTTGAGGTCGAGCGGCAAGGTGTCGAAGATGCCAGCGATGTCGTGATACGACGGAATGACACCGCAATCGAGACAGATTTCCATCGCCACCACGCACAGGACGCAATAGACGAGCGAGAAGTTGAGCCTCCATGCCCAGGGCACGCGCAACGCATACGAGATGGCAAAGAATGCGCCACCCAGCAGTACGAGCGCCGCCGTGCCCGAGAAACGCTGGATGCGAAAGGACGAGGACCGACCAACCAGGATAAAAAAGGCCACGAAGTTAAAGGCCGTCCACACGAGGACGGCGAAATAACCCCAGCCGTACGTGTAATCGTTGCTCCAGGTGTCGCTTGTACGGTCAAAGCGGAAGACCTGCTGGTGAAAATCGTTGGTGAGCACAAATCCGATAAGCAGGATGGCCACAATCCACAGTGCAGCGCAGTAGCGGCGACCCAGGCGGTGTTGCTCCAGGCCCGCGAGGCGCAGACCACACAACTGGTAGAGCAGCGGAATGAGCGTCATGGGCACGTAGTACAGGTACCACAGCACGGTGGCATAGAACGGCGTGAACGACTTGTACTTGAGAATGACTTCGATCATCCACAGGGCGCAGATGGTGGCGATGGCAACAAGGCGGCGGCGCAACACATAGTCCAAACAGCGCAGATAGACCGATACGCCCCAAATCGAAAATGCAATTGCGGCAACAAGCAGCGGCAGAGAGCTCGAATGGACGAGCGCATCCACGACCTCTTCGGACACCTCGCTATAGGCGGGCACGGCGTTAGAAAGTTTGGGGTCGAAGGCAAACAGCGCCGGCAAGGCCGCCAAAAGCATGAGGAACAGTGCGGTGATGGCGCCGGCGATAGCAAAGACGCGGTGACGATACGCCTGATGCGTTATGCCAACAAGGAATCGCGGCATGGCAAAGAGCGTGCCGCCCCTGGGATCCGCCACGGGGGCGGATCGGGCGGCCGCGTGGCCGATATGTCGCGTGCGGGTACCCATAGTGCTTTTAGTGTACCGACAGGTGGGCCCAAAAAGCGGGCCACATGTCCCAAAATCCGCAGACGGCAAGGCGCCCGGCAGCCTCCCCCGTCCGGCACTTCCCGATATCCGCCCGCCCCAAACCACCGCAAAGGGGACAGGCACCTTTGTGGTGGTTTGGGGCGATGCGCTAGTCCACGGCGATGTCGAGGTTCTTGCCGATGAGACCTACGTAGCCGCCCTCGGCAGCCTTGGGGCTGTCGGCGTGGCAGAGGACCCACTTGTCGGCCTTCCAGTAGCAGTAGCTGTCGCCGGCGGCAGGCATGTCGGCCGCGGCCTCGGGGCGCGGACCGTTGGTGCCGGCGGGCAGCGCCACCATCACCTGGAAGCCGCCGTCGTCGACCATGCAGGGCGTGTAGTGGAGCGTGGTGTTGAAAACCTCAACAAGCGTGCCGGCCGGCACGCGGAACGCCTTGACGCACGCGGTATCGAGCTTGCCGTCCTCGATCTCCCAGCGATGTGCCACGAGCAGGATAAAGTCGCGTGCACCCAGGTTGAACTCGCTCGCGCGGTGGTACTCCAGGCAGTTGAGACGCGTGTTGTGGCCGTTGCACCAGCCCAGCTGGAAGGGGCGGCCGCCAAACATGAGAAAGCCAAGCTTGTCGGCATCCTCGACGCCCTCGAGCTCCGGCGCGCTTGCTACGTACTTGCTGCCCTCGGGGATGGGCGTGGAGGCAAGCGCCTCGAGCACGGGCGACGTAAGCTCGGACGGAACGTTATCCCAAACGTTGCCATAGGATTTGAACTCGGGATCAGAGACAGAGTAGATATGCATGTTCGCTCCTGTTCGTTTGTGTGACAGTATGAACATTCTAGAACAATTTCATTCTGTTTTGAGCACTCGGTATAAAAAAGCGCTCCGCAAAGAGCGGGAGCGCTTCTGGCACAAACGTTATTCCTGCAAGCAGCCTTACGCCTGCTGATAGTGCAGGTGCTTCTCGTCGATATCGGCCAGGTCACGGTCGAGGTAGCGGCGCGCGAGCCAGTTAGCCATGGGAAGGTTCTGGTCCAGGTAGTTACCGCACTCCTCGGGAGCGGCGCCGGGGACATCGCCCTCAAAGCCGGCGACAAACTCGAACAGCTCACGCACGAGCGGCAGAATCTCCTCGCTCGTCACCTCGCCAAACACGACAAGGTAAAAGCCCGTGCGGCAGCCCATGGGACCAAAGTAGACAATGTGGCTCGACCACTCGGCATGATTGCGAAGGAACGTCGCGCCCAGGTGCTCGATGGTGTGGCACTCGGCGGTGTTCATGACCGGCTCCTTGTTGGGCGTGGTCAGGCGCAGGTCAAAGGTGGTGACGGCGGCGCCGGTCGCCGGATCGCGGTCGATGCGGCTCACATACACGCCGGGCTCAAGCAGCAGATGGTCAACGGAAAAACTCGCGATGCGCTCCATGGCAGATCCTCTCGATAGTCAAATTGGGACGGGGCTCTTTTAGCTGGTTCGAATGGTCGCACCAATCATACCAGTCAAAAAAGCCCCGTCCCAAAAAGACAACTTAGCCAAGGACATGAGCCATACGCGTCTTGAACTCGGACAGGAAGCGCGGGGCATCCACGGTCAGTGCCACAAGCGCGCTCTTGTCCGGATCGGATAGGCGGCGCTCGTCGCAAATGGTGCGGCCGCGATACTCGCCCAGCAGATCAACACGCAGATTGCAGCCGAGCGCACCCACGAGCGTGGGGTCAATCGCCACAGCAACGGCAAGCGGATCGTGCAGCGCGCAGCCACCCAGGTAGGGGGCGTTCATCTCGTACGAGCCAATGTAGTGCTCCACCATGCTCGCAAACGCGCAACCGGCCATGGTGCCCGAGCCCGTCCAGCCGGCAATGTCGCGACGCGTGAGCACCACGCGATGCGTCACGTCCAAGCCCACCATGGTGAGCTTGCGGCCCGAGCGCAGCACGGCATCGGCCGCCTCGGGATCGCTTGCCATGTTGGCCTCGGCACCCGCACTCACGTTTCCGGGCACGGTAAGCGCACCGCCCATCACAACCACGCGACCGATAGACATCATCGCCGCCGCATCGCGCTCCAAGGCAAGTGCCAGGTTGGAGAGCGGACCGGTCGCCACGTAGATCAGATCGGGGCCATAGGTGCGCGCGGCATCGATCAGATAATCGACCGCCGCGTTACCGTCGGCCGACGTCGCCCCCACCGGCTCATACGGCGACGCGGGCACGCTCGCCCCGCCAATGCCGTTTTTGCCGTGGATGAGCGTGGTGGACGCCGGCGGTGTATAGGGCTCAGTCGCCTTAATGGGACGATCGGCGCCCAGGTACACCGGCACCTCGGGACGACCCAACAGGTCGAGCACCGCCAGGCAGTTGTGCGCCGATTGCTCGACGCGCACGTTGCCAAAGCACGTGGTGATGCCCACGAGCTCCACCTCGGGGCTCGCGATGGCATAGGCCAGCGCCATCGCATCGTCCACACCCATATCCAGATCAAGGATCAGCTTCTTGATTGCCATTGTTCTACTCCGCTTCTCCGTCTTTATCGTTTAACCAAACCAATGTTCAACTTCGGCGCGCGTGGGAATCGATTGCTGAGCGCCCAGGCGCGACACCGTCACTGCCGAGGCGCGAGCACCCGCGGCCATGCACTCTAAGAGCGACAAGCCCTCTAGGCGAGCCGCGGCAAGCGCGCCGATAAACGTATCGCCGGCGGCTGTGGTATCGACTACCGTGCTCGAAAGTGCCGGCATACGCAGCGGCTCGCCGTCATCGCCGAGCGTAACCGACCCGGCGCCGCCCAACGTGATGACCGCAGCCCCGGCACCCTTGGCGAGCAGGGCATTGAGCGCCGCGGCGCAGCTCTCATCGTCCTTGGGCAGGATACCCGTCAGAACCTGGCACTCGGTCTCGTTGGGGCAGACCAGGTCGACTGCAGGCCAGGCCTCCGCAGGCAACTCACAGGCAGGCGCTGGATTAAAGACCGTATAGAACCCCAGCTCGTGAGCGCAAACAAGTGCCTCGGCGGTCGCTGCAAGGTCACATTCGCCCTGGGCGATAAAGACGCTTCCGGCAGCCGGGGCAATCTCGCTGGCGTCTCCGTCGAGTCCATCGGCCACCAGGTGCCTCAGCGCGCAGGCAACGTCCTCGCCCGCGAGTGCATGGTTGGCGCCCGGCGACAGCACGATGCGGTTGTCGCCCTCGCAGCGAATGATGGTCGCCGTGCCCGTCTCCACGTCATCGCGACGCGCCACAAAGTCACAGCTCACGCCAGTATCTTGAAGCCCCGCCACGAGCGCATCGCCAAACGCATCGCGCCCGACCGCGCCAATCATGCACGTGCGCGCACCCATGCGCGCGGCGGCGACGGCCTGGTTAGCACCCTTGCCACCGGCGTTGGTGATAAAATCGCTGCCGCCGACTGTCTCGCCCGCGCGCGGCGTGCGCTCGCACGCCACCGAAAGGTCCATGTTCATGCTGCCGAACACCGCAACGATGCCGCGATCTGCCATGGAAACCTCCTCATCTGCGGGCCTTATACCCACCGTCGGCCGTCGATCGTGCGCTCTCGCACCTCTATAACTTTAGTTCACTTTGATGTGAACGCGCCCTTGAGGTTGCGCCAGCAGCAAGCATTCACAGGAGCAGGCAGCTACAATGAATATGTGCTGATTATTCTCGTCATTGGATGATGTTTTATGGAACAATTCCCACCATCGAGCCCACGCGGACCGCGCCGCGCGCCCGATAACCAGGCGCCGCACGAACGCCCACGCGCCGACCGCCGCGCCGGCGAGTCGCGACGCGGCCCGGTCCCGCATCGAACGCCCACCAACAAGGGCGCCTATGCAGCCAAGACCAACACCGGCGCCACACGCCCGTCCGCCGCCGACCAGCAGGCACCTGCGCGCCCCAAATCTCGTTATATCCCCGCCCTCGACGGTCTGCGCACGCTCGCCGTCGTCGCGGTGGTGCTCTATCACCTCAACCTCACGTGGGCTCAGGGCGGCCTGCTCGGCGTCACGATCTTCTTTGTGCTTTCGGGCTATCTGATCACGCGCCTGCTGCTCAACGAAGTCGCCAAAACCGGCCGCATCGACCTTAAGAGCTTCTGGATTCGCCGCATCCGTCGCCTGGTCCCCGCCGTGGTAACGGTAGTGTTCGTGACCTGCGCGCTGTGCACCATCTTTAACCACGTGATGCTCACCAAGATGCGCCCCGACATCTTGCCGTCGCTGCTGTTCTTCAACAACTGGTGGCAGATTGCCCAAAACGTCTCGTACTTCAATGCCCTGGGCGACCCCTCGCCGCTCACGCACTTTTGGTCGCTTGCCATCGAGGAACAGTTCTACCTGATATGGCCGCCGCTGTTGTTTGCCATGGTATCCATGCATGTGAGCAAGCCCAACACGCGCCGCGTGGTTCTGGGCCTTGCCGCGGTATCTGCCCTCGCCATGATGGTGCTTTACAACCCCGCCGCCGACCCCAGCCGCGTGTACTACGGCACCTACACCCGCGTGTTCTCGCTGCTGCTGGGTGCCTGGATGGCCTTTATCCCCGATCGCGACCTGGCGCCGGTGCGTCTCGCACGTCGTTTGGGGCTCAATCGCCTGGCTGGTGCCGCCAAGCACGGCAAGAACGCCGAGGGCAAGCCTGGCGAGAAGGCCGACGAATCAGCCGAGACCACCCCGGCACAGCCGAGCGCCCTCGTGCGCTTTTGGTCCTCGCCCGCATCCATCGATGTGTTGGGCGTCGTGGGTCTGGTTGGCCTTGCCGCCATGGTCGCGCTCACCAACGGCTACACCGCGTTCCAGTATCGCGGCGGCACGCTGTTATGCTCCATCCTCACGCTCATGGTCATCGCGGCCTGCGTGCAGCCCCAGGGAATGGTTGCCCGCGCGCTGTCCGCCGAGCCGCTCGTGTGGGTTGGCAAGCGCTCGTACAGCATCTACCTGTGGCACTATCCGCTGCTGTTACTCATGAACCCGGTCGCCAACATCAACGATACGCCCTGGTGGCAGTACATCTTGCAGGTACTTGTGGTAGTCGCCGTAGCCGAGTGCTCTTATCGCTTTATCGAAACGCCGTTTAGGAAGGGCGCCTTCGGCCGCACCGTCACCGAATTCCGCAATGGAACCACCACACCCGCCAACTGGGCACGCGCGCACGTCCCTGTCTGCGCAGCCTGCGCTATCGTGTTGGTCGTCGCACTGGGCGGTCTGATCTTTGTGCCCGAGACGTCTGCGCTGAGCGGCGAGGGCGCCGAAGTTCTGAACAAAGAAGCCAAAAACACCGCGCCCACCGACCAGCAAGCGGCCGACGACACCGACAAGGACAACGACGGCTTCCCCGATGGCTCCTACGACCTGTTGATGATCGGCGACTCCGTGTCGCTGCGCGCCGTTGATTCCTTTGACGGCGTGTTCCCGCACAGCCATATCGATGCCGAAAAGGGTCGCCAGTTTGATGCGGGCCGCGCGACATTTGAGGGCTATATCCAGCAGAACCTTGCCGGTAAGATCGTGGTCTTTGCCCTGGGCACCAACGGTTTGGTAACGGACGCCCAGGTCGACGCGATCATGGCCGACGCCGGCGAGCAGCGTATCGTCGTGTTTGTAAACACGCGTAGCCCGCAGCCGTGGGTCGGGTCCACGAACCAGGCCATCGCCAACGCCGCCACGCGCTACAAGAATGTACGCGTTATAGACTGGTACGGGTACAGCGCCAACCGCAACGACCTGTTCGATGGCGACGGCACGCACCTGTCGACTACCGGCGTGACCGAGTACCTCAACCTGATCCACGATGCGGTCAAGAAAGACCTGCCCGTGCACCCCGAGGACCACATCAACGATCCGCAGCCGGCAGCCGTCA
>UQZD01000014.1:0-45776 GCA_900545485.1 uncultured Collinsella sp.
GGCGGGCAGGGGGCTGCCGCCGCCGCCCCGCCCGCCGATGGTCTTGCAGGTCAGGGCAAAGCCCAGTTCTTTTTCGGCGTGCTGCACAAGCCGCAGCGCCTTGGAGTAGGAAAGCCCCATCTGCGCTGCTGCGCTGCGCAGCGAGCCGGTCTCCTCGATCAGATGGAGCAGGCGGCAGGGCCCCTCGCCAAAAAAGCGTTCGCCTGCGTCATCGCAGAGCATCACGCGCAAAGCAGGTTTCATGGTATCACCTCACAGCGGCAGCAGGGCCAGACGGTGTCGGCCCCGGCAGTCGGTAACGGGCAGCAGCTCCAGCGGGCCGTACACGGCGGCAAGGGCTGCCTGCAGCACGGCAGGCGGGTCGGTTCTGGGGTGCAGCACCGCCGCGACCCCGCCGCCCTGCAATACCACCAGTATATCACAGCTGTCCAGCGCCAGCGCGGGGTCGTGCAGGCAGACCAGCGCGGTCTTGCCGCCGGTGTGGACCAGCTGCGCCAGCAGCGCGGTCATCCGGCTGCGGTTCGCAAGGTCAAGCGCACTGTCCGGCTCGTCCAGCAAAAGCAGCGGCGCATCCTCGGCAATCGTGCGCGCCAGAATACAGAGCTGCTTCTCGCCGCCGCTCAGCGTCAGGTAGTCCTGCCCGGCCTTGTCGGCCAGACCTACGGTGCGCAGGGCCTCGTCCGCAGCGGCGCGCATGGCGGCGGTGGGGCTTTGCAGGACCCCCAGCCGCGGGTTGAAGCCCATAAGCACGACCTCCCGCGCCGAGAGCGAGACCGAGATGCCGCTCTGCTGCGGGATATAGCTGACGGTCTGCGCCAGCCTGCGGGTGGACAGGCTCTCCAGCGGGACGCCGTCCAGAAGGCACTGCCCGGTGTGGGGCAGCAGCCCGGCAGCCGCCTTGAGCAGCGTGGTCTTGCCGGCACCGTTCTGGCCGACGATGCCCACGAGCTCGCCAGGATAGAGCGTCAGGCTAAGGTCGTGTACGGCGGCGCCGCCATTGGGATAGGCAAACTCAACATGGTCGAAGGTGAGTGCGGGTTCGGCGTCCTTGGCATGAGGGCGCAACGACGGTGCATGCGGGGAACCGGCGGGCGCCTGGGCTTCGATGGCCACGTGTGCGGGGTCGACGATGCCCGAAATCAGGCGCTCGGCCTCATCGACATCCAAGCAGGGGGTACCGCTTACCAGGCCATCGGCCTCGAGGCTATTGAAGATACGCGTGACGCGAGGGCAGTCGACGCCGATGGCACGGAGCTCGTCGGTATGCGCAAAGACCTCGTGTGGCTCGCCCTGCAGCGCGATTTCGCCATGGTCGAGCACGAGCACGCGGCTGCAGTACTCCGAGAGCAGGGCGACCTTTTGCTCAACGACGACGATGGTGATTCCAAGTGCGCGGTTTGCCTCACGCAACGTCTCGAAGACCAACGTGGAGCTGGCGGGGTCGAGTGCCGCGGTGGGCTCGTCGAGAACCAAGACGCGTGGATGCATAGCGAGGATGGCGGCGATGGCTACCTTTTGCTTCTGTCCGCCCGAGAGCGTGGCGATCTCGCGGTCGCGCAGGTCGCTGATGCCGACGGTCTCGAGCGTTTCGCTCACGCGCTGCTCGATCTGGTTGTGGGGAACGCCAAAGTTCTCGAGGCCAAAGAGCATCTCGTCCTCGACGACCGAGGCGACCATCTGCGTGTCGATATCCTGCAGCACACTGCCGACGATTTGCGATACGTCGGTCAGCGAGACCTCGCAGGTGTCGTGGCCGTCAACCATGACGGACCCAAAGAATGTGCCGGTGTAGTGGTGGGGCACGGCACCCGACAGACAGGCGGCAAGCGTGGACTTGCCGGCGCCCGAGGGCCCGATGATGCCGATGAAATCTCCCTTGTTCACACTGAGCGAGATGTGGCTGAGCGCCTGCTCGGTCTGCGTGCCATAGGAGAACGAGACATCGTCGACGTTGATGATCGTTTCCATGGATACCTTTCATAGTCATTGGGGACAGTCTTAAATGACCAGTTGTTTAAGACCGTCCCAAAAAAGCTCGTTGTTTGGGACGGTCTTTGGTGGTGAAGCACGGAGACGGCTTTACGAGGGGCCCCAGGTTGGCGCGAAAGAGGAGCGAAGCGTACTTGGGTACGCGAGCGACGAATGAACGCCAAGATGGGGTGGCTCGTAAAGCCGAGCGGGTTAGTTGAGCTTCAGGGCCTTCTGGATGGGCAAGTAGAGGGCGCCGACCAGAATGGCGTTAAAGACGGCGGTCATGGCGACGACGGGCAACATGGCGGCGGCGAGCTCGCCGACCACGCCGAGCATGGCCATCTTGATGACCATGAAGATGACGCCGGAGACAAAGGTGGTCAGGAAGGTTGCGACAATGGCGATCGCGGGCTTGACCTGACCGTTCTTGCCGGCGGCGTTGACGATGCCGGCCATGAGCATGGCGGCGATGCCCTCAGCGGCAAAATCGACGAACGGCGAAGTGGTGGTGATCTGGATTACGGCAGCCGAGATGAGGCCAATGACGAGCGCCTGGCCGATGTTGGGGCGAACGACCAGGATGGTGAGGCAGAAGGCCGAGATGATGAACTCGGGGCTGATCATGCCGCCCGAGATGCCTGAGATGGCCTTGCCGACGGTGAAGTTGAGGATGAAGCCGGCGGCGAGCAGGATGGCGAGCAGGACGAGGGCGCGGACGTCGAGTTTGCCGCGGTCGGCGGTCTGGACGGTGCGGGGCTGGGTGGCGGTGGTGTTCTGAGACATGGTGAAAATCCTTTCGGAAGGGGGGTGCAAGAGAAAAGCGGGGGCGCGTGATGCGAATGCGATCGGGCTCGAGATAGAAAAAGGCCCCCGGTCGAAACCGGAGGCCTTCCAATCACCTAGAGCGCAAAAACAGGCGTGAGGGACTCACTGTCGACCGATCGTATTCGCATCACGCCACCACCAGTTGTTGAGAGACTTCATCGTGTTCTTCATGTTGGTGGCTCCTTTCGTGATACCGTGGCACGGTCGCACCTAGTTGCTGTTGCGCTGCACTATAGCACAGCGAAGTGCGTGCGGGGAAATCTTTTTTGAAAAGATTTCAGGCGGGTTTCCCGCCGGTCAAAAGAGCGGGCTGGGCGGGCGAGGCTGCCATTGCTGCCTTGCCCGCCCAGCTAAGACGTTACTCCTTATTGCGACGGTAGAGGAAGTAACCGCCCGCGGAGATGACGGCAACGCCAGCGATGGCGAATGCAGCCACCACGCGGCCATCAAAACGATCACCGGTGGTGGGCAGGCCGCCCTTGGTGTTCGTCTTGTTGGTGGTTACCGTGGTCGTGGTGTCCGACTTGCCAGGCTTCTCGGGCTTGGTGGTGGGCTGCTCGGGCTTACCGGGCTGCTCGGGGGTACCGGGCTGCTCAGGAGTACCAGGCTGCTCGGGAGTGCCAGGCTGATCCGGGGTTACCGGGTCGGTGGCAAGAGCGTCCTTGGCGTAGGTGATGGACTCCTTGAGGCCATGGGTCTCGGTGTTCAGGTCGCTCGGGGTGAAGGGCTGGTCGAAGTTTTCGGCCTTCTGATAGGCGCGCATCTCCTGGAGCAGGGCCTTGCACTTGACGTAGGTGTTCTCGGTAGCAGCCTTGCCGGCCTTGTTGGCCAGGGCAGTGCGGCCCTCGGTGGTCGTCTCGGCCAGCATGGCGGCGTCAACTTCCTTGTTCTGCTCGATGAGCTCGTTCTGGAGCGCATCGAGGTAGGCACGGACGCTGATACCAAGGGTGTCAGGGTTCTCAAAGCAGAGCGAGCTGATGTCCATGAGGACGTAGTTGATTGAGTTCTCGGGCTCCTCGTTGTACACGACGTCAGTCTGTTTGCAGTGATCGAAGGAGACGGTCTGATCGCTGAAGTACGGGCTGACCTCAGTTATCAGAGCGGAGTACAACGGGATGGCGACGGAATACGCAGCGCGGGAGAGCATTTCCCACTGGATGGTAGCGACTTCGGGGTCATACCCGCGACGAATCTGGAAGAGGTTGATCTCGGTGTTGCGCTCGCTGCCGATGCAATAAACACCATCAGTGTTCGCGTTGAGGCCAGGGACGTTCTCGCCGCGGTTGCCGAAGGCGCGAATCAACTCGAAAGTGCTCCAACCAGACTTGCCAGGCTTGAAGAACAGGGGCTGGATTTCGCTGACCATGGCTCCCTTTTGGTCAGGTTTTCCTTCCTTCTTTACTGTGATAATGTCGTAATCTGTGCCTTCGGTCAGCTGACTACCAAAATAATCGCGGCCTTGCACATAGCGGGACCACTGGTTTACGCCGGAATCGGCGAGGCTTTCGCCATACGTTTGGGCGACATCGAATTTGCCGTCAGCGGAGTATTTGGCGAAACCCTTTTCTTCGGGCATGGATTGGATCTTTTCAGAGTGGAGGCAATTCTCGGTGTCATTGAGGTCGACATCGTAGTTGAGGCTCCCGATATTAGGGTTGAGCGACGCGACGTCGTCAGCGAGCTTCATGGCGATCCACTGATGGGCGGAAAGTGTGGCGAACAGCCAGGTCTCGTTGTTGTCGGCGATGATGATCTGGTCGTTGGTGCAGACGCCCTTTTCGTCGACCAAGCTGCCGATGAGTTCGACGCCCTCGCGAGCGGTTGCGCTCTCGCCCAAGATGATGCTGGCATAGCTATATTCGCCCAGACCCACTCCCTCATCGATGGGGTCTGCTGCTTCGGCATCCTCGTTATAGGAGGTGCTCAGCGTGGCAGAGCAGGACACGCCCTTCTCGTTGATTCCGGCTTCGGAGTAGGCGTCGGTGCGACCCAACCAGTTGGAGGGGTGGTCGCGTACATAGCTGTAGCGATAGGTAGGCTTATTCGAAGTGTATTCGAAAGCAGATTCAATCGAGCTGTACGTAAAGCCGGGTTCATGAGCGGGCTCGATGCCATAGTGCTTGAGGTAACGCGCTCCAAAGTCCTCGGCGCGGCCGTAGTACGTGTTGCCGTCGGCCGTAAGGTTTTTGCCCATGTACATCTGCGTGCAGGCGAGCGCAGATGTCGGCATGGACATGATGGTCGCAGCTCCAAAGGCGAGGCCTATGCCTAGCTTCTTGAGCGCGTTGACGGGGTGAGTTTTCCTCATTTTCCCTCCCAGCGTGCGAAAGCCCTCCGTTGCCAGAGAGCTTCAGCCAATAAAGACACCCCATTAGCGTAACGAACTGGAAACAATATTCATCTATGAAAGAAACTTACTCGATAAGCGTAATGAAATATGCGATGAGCGGTTAATTATACTCAGTTTGTAGCTTTACTTTAATAAAGACGCCCTGTAATTACTGTAGCCGAATAAAGTAGCTGGGAATGCTCGAAATGAAAATCCCCTGCTGTTTGGCAAATGCATAAACAGCAGGGGAGACGATAATTGGATGAATATCATACCAATGTGGAATTACTTCTTCCGGCGGTGGATCACGTTGATCGCATAGCCGACGAGCATGGCCAGAACAATGACGATAAAGCCAAGCAGGGGATTGTCGTTCATGGGGTCCTCCTATTTTCCGAGTGGGGAGAATTCGTCGACGATGAGGTCGAGGCATTGCGGAAGTGCGCGGGCACCAAAGACGCCCGAGTTGCTGGAGATGATCTCGCCATCGAACTGCATGCCCAGCGACGGGGTGCAGGTGATCTTGGCTTCCTTGGTCTGGATGATCTTGAACTGCGGGCGCCCGAGTACCTTACCGGCGGGGTCAAGCGCAGCGGTGATCACAGTAGGCAGCAGCTGCACGGTGCGCACGGGTTCGATGACCGCAATGTCGACCATGCCATCGTTCATGCGGCAGTCGGGGAACAGGTTGATGTCGTTTTGGATGACCGAGGTGTTGCCGGCCATGCAGCAGATGCCGTCGAGCTCCTCGACAATGCCGTCATGCTCAATGGTAAAGTGCGCTACCGTAGGGTTGGGCGTGGCGAGCGCAGAGAGGAAGTAGGCGATCTCGCCGATGTCGTTTTTGGTGGGGGCGGCTTTCATCATGATCTCGGCGTCGAAGCCCGAGCCGGCGATGATGATGAAGCCGTGGCGCTTCTCGTTGCCGTTCTCGTCGAGCCAAAAGAGCTCGCCCATGTCGACTTTGACCGTGCGACCGGCGCGGCAAGCCTTGGCAAGCGCCGCTGCCTCGGGGGCATTACCGATGTTGTTAAAGAACAGGCAGGCCGTGCCGGAGGGGAAGACGAGCGTGGGGACACCGCACCCGCGCATCTGGTCGAGCACGTTGGAGACGGTGCCGTCGCCGCCCGAAACGACCACGCGATCAAACTCGCGCACGTCTGCCACGGCGTCCTCGGGCTCCATGCCATCGCCGATAAAGCGCATCACGACCTCGTCGCCGCCCTGCGCGAGGGCGTGCGTGAATGCGTAGATTTCATCTGAGCTGGGGCCCGATGCAGGGTTATGGATGATAAGGCAGCGCATACTTACGTTCCCGTTCTGTGACTAACCGAGTATAGTTGTAAGGCAATGCCGATATCCTACCCGTGTTTTTCGGGCCTAACCTTATTCGATGGGTTGATATGTACATTTCCACACATCAGGCTTTACTCGACTTTTGCCAGCGCGCCCGTGAGTTCGACGCGATTGCCGTCGATACCGAGTTTTTGCGCGAGCGCACGTTCCATCCGCGTCTGTGTTTGGTTCAGATTGCCACCCCTGCCGAGAGCGTCGCGGTCGACCCTCTGGTAATCGACGACCTATCGCCGCTGGCCGAGCTTATGGCAGACGAGAGCGTGACTAAGGTCTTCCACGCCTGCTCGCAGGATATGGAGGTTATGCTCCATACCGTGGGCGTGCTGCCACGACCGATTTTCGATACGCAGGTCGCCGCTGCCTTTTTGGGCGAGCGCCAGCAGATTTCGTATGGCGCGCTTGTTCAGACGTTTTGCGGCGTCTCGCTGCCCAAGACCGAGTCGCTGACCGACTGGTCGCGTCGCCCGCTGACCGATAAGCAGATTGAGTACGCGATTGATGACGTCAAGTACCTGATCGTCGCCTATACCGAGATGATGAGTCGCCTGCGCGAGCTGGGCCGTGTGGACTGGGTGCTCGACGAGCTACGCCCGCTGGCTGACGAGTCGCACTATCGCGCCGACCGTCACGAGGCATTCCGCAAGGTCAAGCGCATCAACTCGTGCAGCCGCCACCAGCTGGGCATCGCGCGCGAGCTCGCCGCCTGGCGCGAGGACCGCGCCGAGCGCCGTAACATCCCGCGCAAGTGGGTCATGTCCGACGACACGCTGCTTGCGCTCGTCAAGCGCAATCCCGTGCGCGTTGAGGAGTTCCGTAGCATTCGCGGTACCGATCAGTTGGGGGAGCGCGACGTGGACGGTGCGCTCATGGCCATCAAGCGCGGCGCAAGCTGCCCGCACGATCGCCTGCCGCTCATGGTGCGCGGGCATCGCCAGATCTCTCCGGAGCTGGAGAGCGTGACGGATCTCATGTACGCGCTTATCCGCCTGGTTGCCGAACGCTCGGGAGTGGCGACCTCGGTCATTGCCTCGCGCGATGACCTGGCCGACTATATTGAGCATCCCGAGCAGAGCCCCTTGCGCGAAGGCTGGCGCTTTGAGCTTGTGGGCTCGCGCCTGGACGATCTGCTCTCGGGCAACATGGGACTCACTGTGAAGGACGGCAAAATCGAGCTCCTGTAAGGAAGCCTAGCCGCTTGAGTGGGTAGAATGCCTCCAACGTGTAACTCGATTCGGAGGAATTCGCATGCCTTATTACTATGGATACGGCTTTGGCATCGACCCGCTGTACCTGCTGGTTGTTCTTGTCTGCACGGTGCTTGGCCTTGCCGCACAGAATTATATCAACTCGACGTACAAAACCTGGTCCAAGGTTCGCTCGGACGGCGATACGGGTGCCACGGTCGCTCGCCGCATGCTCGATGCCAACGGTTGTAACGCCGTGGGTATCAAGGGTGTCGCTGGCGAGCTCACCGACCATTACAACCCGCAGGACAACAACCTGTACCTCTCTGATGCCAACCGTTCGGGCGGATCGGTCGCAAGCGTTGCCGTGGCCTGCCATGAGGCGGGCCATGCCGCCCAGCGTCAAAGCGGCTACGCCATGATGAAGGTGCGCACCGCCCTGGTCCCGGTCGTTAGCTTTACCCAGAACACCTGGACCATCGTGCTACTCATGGGCCTGTTTATGAACATCGCGGGGCTTACGACCCTCGCGTTGATTTTCTTCTCGTTTAGCGTGCTGTTCCAACTCGTTACGTTGCCTGTTGAGATTGACGCCAGCCGACGTGCTGTGGTGTACATCGAGCAGTCGGGTATGAGTTCCAAGCAGGTCAACGGCGCCAAGAAGGTGCTGACGGCAGCCGCACTTACCTATGTTGCTGCAGCTCTCACCTCGATTATTCAGCTGCTCTATCTTATGGCTCGCTACAACAGAAACTCCAACCGATAACAAATTGGGTCGCTGGGCGCCGCGGGGATTCGCGTCCTCGCGGCGCTGTACTATGTGTTGGACTTAATTTCGCACGAGGCTGGAGCCTCTGTGCTCGATAACGAAAGGAGGCTGCGTGGCAGGCTGGAACCTAACCGGTAATGCCGTTTCCGCCGAGTTCGACGGTTCGGACGAGCAGGAGCGCAAGGAGCTCAGCGTGAGCCAGGCGGTAGAAATCGCTGCCGGTGCGCTCGATGCCATTCCGCAGCTGAGTGTCCTGGGCGAGGTCACGGGTTTTCGTGGTCCTAACGCCCGAAGCGGTCACTGCTATTTCCAGATCAAGGACGATTCGGCCGCCGTTGACTGCATCATTTGGAAGGGCGCCTATCTCAAGCGCACCTTCGACTTGCGCGACGGCATGCAGGTGAGCTTTAAGGGTAGCTTCAATCTCTATAAGGCCACGGGCCGCATGAGCTTTGTCGCCCGCTCGTTCTCGCTGGCGGGGGAGGGCTTGCTGCGTCAACAAGTGGCGCAGTTGGCCGAAAAGCTTCGCCGCGAGGGCCTGATGGACGAAGCGCGCAAACGTCGCATTCCGGTGTTCTGCTCGCGCGTGGCAGTCGTCACCTCGCTTTCGGGCGCCGTAATCGACGACGTCAAGCGTACGCTGCGCCGTCGCAATCCGCTCGTCGAGCTTGTCTGCGTGGGCGCCAAGGTTCAAGGCGAGGGTGCGCCGGTCGAGCTCATTGAGGGCTTGCGCCGTGCCGCTTCCATTACGCCGGCGCCCGACTGTATTTTGCTGGTGCGCGGCGGCGGCTCCTTTGAGGACCTCATGACCTTCAATGACGAGGAGCTTGCCCGCGCGGTGGCGGCTTGTCCTGTGCCCGTGGTGACCGGCATTGGCCATGAGCCCGATACCTCGATCTGCGATATGGTGAGCGACCGCCGTGCCTCCACGCCCACGGCGGCGGCCGAATCGGTGGCGCCGGCTCTGACGGAGTTGGTCGATGTGCTCGAGGCGCGCCATCAGCGCCTGGGTGCCGCGATGGCATCGATGATTGGGTCGGCCCAGGTCGACCTGGAGATGCTCGATCAGCGTGGCCGTCGTTCCTGGGATACCTATACGGCTCGCTTGGGCGACGCGCTCGATGCGGCCGCATGCCGCCCGTGTCTCAACGATCCGACATTTATGGTCGAGCGTCGTGAGTCAGAGCTTGCCTTGACGGCCGATCGTTTGTCCGGTGCCATAACGCGCTCGGTCGGGGCGTTCCGATCCAGCTTTGAACGCCTGCCCGAGCGTCTGGCTACAAGCACCTCGGGACTCGATGGCAAGCGCCATGCGCTCACGCTTGCGAGTTCCCGTCTGGAGCATCAGGGACGTACGATGCTCAGCAAACCCGCGTCCGACCTGGGCCGAGCTGCTGCGTCGCTCGATGCCCTGTCGCCGCTCAAGGTGCTTGCCCGTGGCTATGCCATCGCATACAGCGATGATGGTGTGGCTACGAGCGCCAAGACCTTTAAGCCCGGCGACGCCATCCGCGTGCGCATGGCAGACGGCAACGTGGCAGCAACGGTCAATACGGTCGAGTAGACCGCGTTTCATAGCGATAAACCTTTAGGAAAGGAAACAGATATGGCAGAGAAGACCCCGGTCGAGCAGCTTACGTACAAGCAGGCTTCGCAGGAGTTGGAGCTCATCATACGCAGCTTGGAATCGGGCGATATGGAGCTCGAGGAGTCGCTCGAGAGCTATACCCGCGGCGTCGAGCTCCTCAAGAGCCTGCGTACCCGCTTGTCCGATGCCGAGCAGAAGGTCTCGGTGCTCCTGAAGGACGTCGACGGCAACGACGTGCTCGCCGACGGCGAAGCCGCCAACACCGACGACAACCTTTCGTTCTAACCACCCCGACCAAATATAATTACCTTGGTCTGCGAGAAAGGAACCAACCATGTGTGATTGCATCTTCTGCAAAATTGCCAACCACGAGATCCCCTCGACCGTCGTTTACGAGGACGATCAAGTCATCGCCTTCGACGACCTCAACCCCCAGGCGCCGGTCCACACTCTCGTGATTCCCAAGAAGCACTACAGCGATATCGCCGATAATGTGCCTGCCGAGACCATGGGCGCCATGGCTCACGCCATCCAGGAAGTCGCTAAGGCCAAGGGCTTGGAGGACGGTTTCCGCGTCATCTCCAACAAGGGCGTCAACGCCGGTCAGACCGTCATGCACTTCCACATGCACGTCCTCGGCGGCAAGAACTTGGGTGAGAACCTCATCTGAGGGCGCGTAGGCCGTCGACTTGGCTGCCTTTGGAGTAATCTATGCAGCTTTCTCAACTCGAATACCTTCAAGCGGTAGCGAACTATGGCGGCGTGCGCAAAGCAGCTCGCGCCGTTCATGTGAGTCCGCAGGCCGTTTCGTCGGCAATCAAAAAGTTGGAATCTGAGTATCAGATCGTTTTGCTCAACCGATCGGCGGGGGAGGCTGTTTTGTCTCCGGCGGGCAGAGAATTTGCGCGTCGTGCACGCGTGATCCTGGCACAAGTCGACGATCTCAAAAAGTACGCTCAATCGGGGAACGGCGGCGTTTCGCCCGACGGCCATTTCCGTCTTTACGCCCCCTGTCTTCACGGGCGGGGGCGCCTTTTTTCCGAAAACTGGTACGACTCGTTTGAAAGCTCGCACCCTCAGATTCATCTTGATGCGTGGCATCAGCCAACGGCAACATGCTTTGAATCACTTATACTTGGAATTTCGGACGCGGCTATCTCGTTTGAGGAACCACGGGACAGCGTCCTTTCTTCAAAATATATGGGTGAAAAGGAGCTCAGGGTTCTTTCATGTCCAGCTGGTCATCAATCTGTTGACGCTATGACCATTCGTGAGTTACTGGGCGGCAGGCTCGCTGTTCCCATTAATTTGTCACCCTGTCTCAATGCAATCAATCAATGTCCCGAAGCTCAGCTGGTTAATTTCCGCTTTCGCGATGTCGAATACGGAAACAGGGCGCAGGCTGAGTTTCTTCAAGCCGGGGGATTGATATTGAGTTTTTCTGGCTCTTCTCTCGCATCAAATGGATTGGAAGTAAGCGAGTGCTCCATCGAAGGCTCGCATGACGTAGCCTTGCCTATCTACTTTTGCTATCGGCAAAATGCCTGGACCGATCGACACCAGACGGTATTTCTTCACCTATTGCGTCATCTCGCTTCGTGAGATTAATTGGCTTCGAGACGTCAAGTGATTATTGACGCCTTGCAACACATAGCTGACAGTTTTGCCCTCATGCTTTTCTAAGATTCCGATTTAGATTGCTGACTCTTGGAGGGCGGGGCATGAAAAACCGTACGATTTTGCTTTATATGATGTTCGTTTTCCTGTCGAACTTTAGCACCATCTTGTATTTTCTAACCGTCTACCTTGAGTTCGTCGGGCTTTCGATGGTAGCGATTTCTAGCATGATGATTGCATATCAAATGAGCAAGTTCATCCTTGAAGTTCCCACTGGCTATATTGCCGATAGGTTTGGACGAAAGACAAGTGGTCTCGTTGGCGTCGTGGGGATGCTTGGATACTATGTCGCCCTGCTTCTCGTCCGTTCTCCTCTGCTTTTAATCGGCGCGTTTGCTCTCAAAGGTTTTGCCGTTGCATGTGTGAGCGGATCCATAGAAGCGATTTACATTGACAGCGTCTCTCAGGACCAGCTCGTAAGACTTAATGTCGTTGAGCGATTTGTTTTCTATGCCTCTTATGCCATCTCCGCTTGCGTGGGCGGTTTCATTTCGTCCGTTGGCGCGTATCTCATTGGGCTTTCGGTCGATATCATCACAATGGTGCTGACATTGGTTGTCGTTGTCTGTATTCCTGAGGCGAGAAGAGAGGGCGCTGCGGTGACACCTGGGCATGGAATGAGCCCGAAGATGATCGGTGCTGCTATTGCGGGTAATGGCATTCTTCGGTCAGCGTTCATCATGGACTGTTCTCAGGCATTTGCTTTTGTCGCCCTGGAAGACTTCTTCTCACTGTTGCTTGCAGGCCGCGGAATGAATGCTGTCGCTTCGGGCGCGACCATTGCGGTCCAGCTCCTTGCCTCCGCCTCCATAGGATTTATTGTGCCCAGTGTGATTGCTCGTGTCGACAAGGGCCGTTTTGCGCGTATTTGCGGCATCATTCGCTTAGTATTGACAGCTTTGTTTTTGATTCCCCTTACTCCGGCTAATTTGATGCCCGTGTTCTATGTGCTGCAGACGGTTGCGTACTCGTTGTTTGCCCCAATCAAATACTCGATTTTTCAAAATGCTGCCGATTCTTCGATGCGCTGTTCACTGATTTCGGTTCAAAGCCAGATGGTGGCGGTGGGTGCCATCCTTTTCTATCTGTTCAATGCTGCGTTGAGCGGCATCGCGGACATTCGAGTCATATTGCTTGTTGCGCTCGGGATTTCTTCTCTGGTGTATATCCCCGCGCTCTTTCGTCTTACAAGCCAAAGGCCATGAGTATTTAGGCACCGATAACTTATATATCAACGCAATAAACCCGAGCGCGAGGGCGTTTGGGTTTATTATTGAAACGTATGTAACCTGGCGGCGCCACACCGCCTGTTAGTAGGGAGACACATGAACGTTCTGGTCGTCAACGCAGGATCTTCGACGCTTAAGTATCAGGTCATCGATACCAAGTCCCACAAGGTGTCCGCAAAGGGCTCCTGCGAGCGCGTCTGCTTTACCGGCGGTACCTTCACCCACGCTGCCAACGGTTCCAAGAAGGTGACCGAGAACATCGAGTTCCCCGACCACAAGGTCGCCATCGAGGTCGTTCTGAAGGACCTCGAGGCCAACGGCGTCAAGATCGAGGGCATTGGCCACCGTATCGTTCAGGGCGGTTGGTACTTCGGCGATTCCTCCCTCGTCGACGAGGACGTCCTCGCCAAGATCCGCGAGGTCGCTCCGCTCGCCCCGCTGCACAACAACCCCGAGGCCAACGTTATCGAGTACTGCCTCGAGCAGTATCCCGATCTGCCCAACGTCACGGTCTACGACACCGCTTTCCACTTCAACATGCCCGAGGTCGCCAAGACTTACGCCCTGCCCAAGGACGTCTGCGACAAACTGCACATTCGTAAGTACGGCGCCCACGGCACCAGCTACCGTTACATCTCCAAGAAGGTCGCAGAGATGACCAACGGCGAGGCCCGCAAGGTCGTCGTATGCCATATCGGCTCCGGCGCTTCCCTGTGCGCCATCGAGGACGGCAAGTGCATGGATACCACTATGGGTCTCACCCCGCTCGACGGCGTCATGATGGGCACCCGCTGCGGCTCCATCGACCCGGCCACCGTCTGCTACCTGCAGCGCGAGGGCGGCTACACCTTCGACGAGGTCGACGAGATGATGAACAAGAAGTCCGGCCTTTTGGCTGTGACCGGCGGCAAGACCAACGACTGCCGCAACGTCGAGGAGCTCGCCGCCGCTGGTGACCCCGAGGCTCAGCTCGCCTTCGACATGTTTGTCTACAAGATTGCCGCCAAGGCCGCCGAGATGGCCACCTCCATGTGCGGCATGGACACCCTGGTCTTTACTGCCGGCATCGGCGAGCACGCTCCGGCCGTTCGCGCTGGCGTGGCCGACCGTCTGGCCTTTATGGGTGTCAAGATGGATCATGCCCGTAACGCCCTGCGTGGCGACGGCGCTTGGTGCCTGTCCGCCAAGGATTCCAAGGTCAAGATTTTCGTCATCCCTACGGACGAGGAGTTCATGATCGCTTCCGACGTCGAGCGCATCGTCAACGGCAAGTAATTACAAGAGGGGAGGGGCTGGACGGCCAAATGCCGTTTGGCCCCTCTTTTGCGCTCGTTGGGCGATATGCCTGATAGCTATTTATCAAGTTGTGATAACTTCTTATTAACATGCGGCCGCCTTAAGGGGTCTGCGTCGACCGTATTGCACTGCAAAGGAGTCTCATGAACGTACTTGTTGTCAACGCCGGTAGCTCAAGCCTTAAATATCAGCTTTTGGATACCGATACCCGCGAGGTTTTCGCCAAGGGCAACTGCGAACGTATCGGTTCGGGCATGGGCATCTTTGGCCACTCCGAGAACGGTGGCGCCAAGCAGACCGAGGAGGTCCCTTTCCCCGATCATCGCTCTGCTATCGCTCGCGTGCTCGAGGAGCTTGAGAAGACCGACTTTACGATTGACGGCATTGGCCATCGTATCGTTCAGGGCGGCTGGCACTTTGATGATTCCGCGGTCGTCGACGATGAGGTCATGGCTAAGATCCTTGAGGTTGCCCCGCTCGCTCCGCTGCACAATTACGGCGAGGCCGCGGCGATTGAGTATTGCCGTGAGAAGTATCCGGAGCTGCCCAACGTGGCGGTCTTCGACACCTCGTTCCACATGACCATGCCCGAGGTTGCCTACACTTACGCCCTGCCCAAGGACGTGTGCGACAAGTATCATGTGCGCAAATATGGCGCCCACGGAACGAGTCATCGTTACGAGTGGATGATGGCCAAGGAGATCCTGGGCTCGCGCTGCCACCGTCTGCTTTCGTGCCATCTGGGCAACGGCGCTTCGCTCGCCGCCATCGAGGACGGCGTGTGCCGCGACACCACGATGGGCCTCACGCCGCTCGATGGCCTGATGATGGGCACTCGCTGTGGTTCCATTGACCCGGCCACCGTGTGCTACCTCCAGCGCGAGGGCGGCTACAGCTACCAGGAAGTCGACGACATGATGAACAAGCAGTCTGGTCTGCTTGCCATCTCGGGCATCTCCAACGACGCCCGCGACATCCGCACGCGCGCCTCCGAGGGCGACGAGCGCTGCCTGCTCGCCTTCGATATGTTCGCATACAAGGCCATGCAACAGGCCGGTTCCATGATCGCTTCCATGGCGGGCGTGGACACCATCACCTTTACCGCCGGCATCGGCGAGAACGACTGGTCGATCCGCAAGGCCTTCTGCGACTGCTTTGAGTGGCTGGGCGTACGCATCGACAACAACAAGAACCGCGAGGCCGTGGGCAACGGCCCGCAGGTCATCAGTGCCGCCGGTTCCGCCGTCACGGTCATGGTCATCCCCACCGACGAGGAATACATGATCGCCCACGACGTCGAGCGTCTGACCAAGAACAACTAACACGCGCATTTGCAAGTAAACGAAAGGCCTCCAGAGCAACAGCTCTGGAGGTCTTTTTGCTTGACAGGCGGACGGCGGAAACTCCATCCCATTTCGAGCGCAAATACTGGGACACGCTTTCCGGTTGAGGCACGTTGCGGGAAGTGCGACCCACAATAAAGCAAAATTCCGTCCCAAAGTTTCCCAAACAGGCCCCAAGCGGAAGCCACATCCCACAATCCGCCTCCAAACTGGGGTGTAGTTTCCGGCACAACAACCGCCGAAGCCCACCGGCCTTTCAATCTCCAAAGTGATCATCATCAGCAACGCCTGCGCTCCCAGCAACGGCACTCATCCATTCAGTTTTTCAGCGCCAGCTCGTAGCCAAGCCGCCGTCCACCCCGGATTCCCTGATTGCTACGTGGCGGCAGGGACCCTACAGGGTAAAGCTCTGAAAATATTCCGCAGGACGCATGAAACCCCCGCCGCACGAAGTGCGCAGCGGGGGTTTCATGCATGTCCGAGGACGTTTTCAGAGCTTTACCCTGTAGGGTCCCGAGGGGATATGTGCGCTACTCAGCCATCTGAGCCTGGACGGCGGTGATGGCCACGACACCCACGATGTCATCGGCAGAGCAGCCGCGCGAAAGGTCGTTAACCGGCTTGGCGATGCCCTGCAAGATGGGGCCGTAAGCGTCAGCGCCGGCGAAGCGCTGGACCAGCTTGTAGCCGATGTTGCCTGCCTCGAGGTCGGGGAACACGAGCACGTTGGCCTTGCCGGCAACGGAGGAGCCGGGAGCCTTGAGCTGGGCGACGGTGGGGACGATGGCGGCGTCAAGCTGCAGGTCGCCATCGATGGCGAGCTCGGGAGCCTTCTCCTTGCAGAACTTCACGGCCTCTTGGACCTTCTTGGCGACCTCGCCGCCGGCGGAGCCCATGGTGGAGTAGGAGAGCATGGCCACGTGCGGCTCAACGTTGCCCATGAAGGTGGACCAGGAGTGAGCGGAGGCGATAGCGATCTCGGAGAGCTCATCGGAGGACGGGTTGATGTTGAGGCCACAGTCGGCGAAGATCAGCGTGCCGTCGGTGCCGAACTGCGGGGTGTCGGTGCACATCACGAAGAAGGCCGAGACCAGCTTGGTGCCCGGGGCGGTCTTGAGGATCTGCAGTGCGGGGCGCAGGGTGTCGGCGGTGGAGTGGCAGGCGCCAGAGACCAGGCCGTCGGCGTCGCCCATCTTGACCATCATGGTGCCAAAGTAGGTGGCGTCCATCACCTGGGCGCGAGCCTGCTCGATGGTGACGCCCTTCTTAGCGCGGAGCTCGGCAAACTTCTGCGCATACTCCTCGTGCTTCTCGGCATTGCGCGGGTCGATGACGGTAGCGCCGGGAACGTTGATCTCGTCGGGGTTGCCCAGGATGACGATCTTTGCCAGGCCCTCCTCGATGATCTTGGTGGCTGCGACGATAGTGCGCGGATCCTCGCCCTCGGGCAGGACGATCGTCTTAAGGTCGGCCTTGGCGGCAGACTTCATACGGTTTAGGAAATCGCTCATGTTACTCCTTACAAGCGTTTCGCTAAGCTCCAGGCGCCCGGCTGTTCACGAATAAACCCGCTGCTAGCGGGTTTACCTTTCAATTATGTTCGCCGCGGTGCTTGAGCTTTCCTTGTGTGGCAAGCTCATTATAGGACGCATTAGCGCTATAATCGCTCTGATAAATATGTCTCGAAGAATGTTCGAGAAAAGCCCAGCTAACGAGCCCGTGGCTTTTGACAAGGAGTATCGATGCAGATTACCTCAGGCCTGCCTGAAGGCTTTAACGCCGGCGCGTACGACATGATTGTCGTCGGTGCTGGATATGCCGGTGCCGTTTGCGCCCGCCGTCTTGCCGAGACCATCGGCTATCGTGTTGCCGTTTTGGAGCGCCGTAGCCACATTGCGGGCAATGCCTATGACTGCACTGACGAGGCCGGAATCCTGATCCACGAGTACGGTCCGCATATCTATCACACCTTTAACGAGCGCGTGCATAATTTCCTGTCGCGCTTTACCAAGTGGACGGATTATCAGCACAAGGTGCTCGCCAACATCAACGGTACCCTCATGCCCGTGCCCTTCAACCATGCGAGTCTCAAGCTCGCCTTTGGTGACGAGCGCGGCGAGGAGCTGTATCAGAAGCTCGTGGAGACCTTTGGCAAGGATGTCAAGGTGCCCATTATGGAGCTGCGTAAGAAGAACGACCCCGACTTGGCCGAGGTCGCCGATTACGTCTACGAGAACGTCTTTTTGCATTACACCATGAAGCAGTGGGGCCAGACGCCCGATCAGATCGACCCCTCGATCACCGGTCGCGTTCCCGTCTTTGTGGGCGATGATGACCGCTACTTCCCGCAAGCTCCCTTCCAGGGCATGCCGCAGGAGGGCTACACGGCGCTCTTTGAGCACATGCTCGACCACGACCTGATCGACGTGTTCTGCGACGTGGACGCCCGCGATCTCTTTGAGATCGACGAGACTACCGTCAAGATCGACGGCAAGGTCTATGGTGGCGAGATCGTCTATACCGGTCCGCTCGATGAGCTGTTCAACCTCGACTTGGGTGCGTTGCCGTACCGCACACTCGATATGAAGTTCGAGACGCTCGATATGGACCAGTTCCAGCCCGTGGGCACCGTCAACTACACCACGAGCGAGGACTACACGCGTATCACCGAGTTCAAGAACATGACCGGTCAGGTCCTGCCCGGCAAGACCACCATCATGAAGGAGTACTCCAAGGCTTATACGCCCGGCTCGGGCGAGACGCCGTACTACGCCATTCTTGAGCCCGAGAACCGTGAGCTCTATGAGCGCTATCTTGAGCGCGTCCAGAACCTGACGAACTTCCACCCGGTGGGTCGTCTGGCCGAGTATCGTTACTACGATATGGACGCTGTGACCAATTCCGCCCTCGATCTTTCGGATGAGATTATCGCCTGCCATGCATAAAGTCATAACATTCGGTATTCCCTCGTATAACGCCGCCAAGGACATGGACCATTGCATCACCTCCATCTTGGAGGGGAGCAATTACGCCACCGATATCGAGATTATCGTGGTGGACGACGGCTCCAAGGACGAGACGGCCGCCAAGGCCGACGAGTGGGAGGCCCGTTATCCTGGAATCATCCGCGCGGTGCACCAGGAGAATGGCGGTCACGGTATTGCCGTCCTTTCGGGTCTGCGCGAGGCGCAGGGCACCTACTACAAGGTCGTCGACTCGGACGACTGGCTCGATGCTGCGGCTCTTTCGACTATGCTGTCGATTCTGCGTGGCTTTGAAGAGCGCGATCAGCGCGTTGACCTGTTTATCTCGAACTACGTGTACGAGAAGGTTTACGAGGGAACGCATACCGCTATTGGCTACAAATTTGCCCTGCCGCGCAAAAAGATCTTTTCCTGGGATCAGATCGGTCATTTCCGCCTGGACCAGAACCTACTCATGCACAGCCTGTGCTATCGCACGGATGTGCTGCGCGAGTCCAACCTTCCCATGCCGCCGCACACGTTCTATGTGGACAACATCTACGCCTACGTGCCGCTGCCGCGTTGTAAGACCATGTACTACGCCGACATCGACCTCTATCGCTACTTTATCGGTCGCGAGGGCCAGAGTGTCAACGAGGCCACGATGGTCAAGCGTCTGGACCAGCAGTTCCGTGTGACGCGCATCATGATGGAGTCGTACCACCTGTACAGCGATGTCGAGTCGTCGCGCCTGCGTTCGTACATGATGGGCTATTTCACCATGATGATGGCGATCTGCTCGGTGCTCACCAAGCTTTCCGAGGAAGATTGCGCCGACGAGCGCCTAAAGACGCTGTGGAATGATTTGAAGGCCTACGACGAGCGCATGTATCGTCGTGCCCGCTACGGCGTGGTCGGGTTCTTCACCAACCTGCGCGGACGGGCCGGAGACAAAACCACACTCGGCCTATACCGTCTTGCCTCAAAGATCTTCAAATTCAACTAGCTGTTGAGTAATCGCTGCTGATAGGTTGACTGGGCCCCTTGGCCTTTAGTTTGCTACTGCGAACAGTCCTGCTCGCACGGAAAGCACATTAAGTGCTTTCCGGCTCGTGCGGAACTTGTATCAAACTAAAGGCCAAGGGGCCTCTGCTATAAATCGATTGTCAGATAGGTGAATTTGAAGATCTTCGACGCGCGGTACACAGGGGCCTGGGCTGAAAAAAATTAGTTGGTAGTCGGTCGGAGACGGGCGGGCGTTACGTTTGTTGCGAGTTCCGCATGCAAAGAAGGCCACTTAATCTGGCCTTCGTCTTGCATAGGACTGTAGAGCAGCAAACGTAACGCCCGCTTGTCTCCGACCGACGGTCGAGTGGACTACTTAGCGGCGCCGGGGATGCCGTGGGAGGTTTTGGCGTTTTTTGCTCCGTTTACGATGGCGGTCTGTAGGGCCCTTACTGCGAGCATGCCCAGCAGGTCTAGGGGAACGGCGGCGCTTGCCTGGGCGCCCAGTTTGCCGCTGGCGAGGGTGTAGATAGTGTCGCCGTCGTTGGTGGTGTGTGTGGGACGGATGGCGTGTGCGTAGGCGTCTGCGGCCATCTGGGAGACCTTGGTGGCTTGTGCCTTAGTGAGTTCCACGTTGGTGACGATGCAGCTGATGGTGGTGTTGGTGCGGTCGAGCGGCATCTGCATGGATCCGGCGGCGGCAAAGGCTGCGAGTTCCATGTCGACGATCTGGTCGCTATCGGCTGCGGCGCGCATACCGGCGACCCACTCGCCGGTGAAGGGGTCGACGACGTTGCCGCAGGCGTTGACCGAGACCACGGCGCCCACCTTGACGGGGCCGAGCGCCACGGCGGCAGCGCCAAGGCCGGCCTTCATGCAGGTAGCGGGGCCCATGAGCTTACCCACGGTAGCGCCCGTGCCGGCGCCCACGTTGCCCTGTTCGAGCTTGGTGGGGGTGTTGTCGAGTGCTTCGCGCACCGCGGCGATGCCGGCCTCAATGTCGGGGCGAACGGTGGGGTCGCCAAAGGCGAGGTCGAAGATACAGCTGGAGCACACGATAGGCACCTGCGTGGGGCCGACGGGAAGGCCGATGCCGCGGCTCTCAAGCTCGCGAGCGACGCCGCTTGCGGCCTCGAGACCAAAGGCCGATCCGCCCGAAAGGCAGACGGCGTGGACCTTGTCGACGGTGTTCTCGGGTCGCAGCAGGTCGGTCTCGCGCGAAGCGGGAGCACCGCCGCGAACGTCAACGCCGCCGGTGGCGCCCTCGGGTGCCACGATTACGGTGCAACCGGTGCCGGCCTCCTCGTCCGTATAGTTGCCATAGCAAAAGCCATCGACATCGCAGACGTCAATGGCCTCGAGCAGTGTATCCATGTTTAACTCCTATCGGTTTTCCGCCGCGCCTTGTGCCCGGTCGGGATCCGTACGGTACGCCAAAATTGTAGGCGCTGGGGAATACCCAGCGCCAGATGCAATTACGAGAGTTTTTGAATCGCGCGCGCGACGCGGGCGATGGGTAGGCCCACCACGTTATAGAAGTCGCCCGAAATATCGTGCACGAGCATGCGTCCTCCTGTGCCCTGAATGCCGTAGGCGCCGGCTTTGTCCATGGGCTCACCCGAGGCGACGTAGTGCTCGATCTGCTCGTCGGTGAGCTCGTAGAACGTCACGTCGGTCACATCGACAAAGGACAGGCTCTCGGCGGCATGCGGGGCGGCCGTATCGCCTGCCTTAACGATGCAGACGCCGGTTGCGACCTGGTGCGTGCGGCCCGAAAGCTCACGGAGCATGGTGCGCGCCTCGTCCTCGGTTGCCGGCTTGCCCAGAATCTTGCCGTCAAAGGTGACGATGGTGTCGGCCGCGACCGTCAGCTCATTGGGCTCGGCATACTCGGCAGCAACGGCAGCCGCCTTGGCGCGTGCCAAGCGCTCGACAAGCGTGAGCGGGGCCTCGCCATCAAACGGCGTTTCGTCGATATCGGCAGGAATGATGCGAATGTCATAGCCCGCCTCGCGCATCAACTCGATGCGTCGCGGTGATTGCGAAGCCAAAATCATAGTTGAATGCCCTCGGCGACCTTCTCGACGGCCTTGTCGCCGGCGAGCGTGCGCAGCAGCTCAAGCGCAAAGGGGAGCGACTGGGCCATGCCGCTGGCGGTGATGATGTTGCCGTCTTGCGTAACCTTCTCGCCGGTATAGGCGCCTTCGGGGAAGCTTTTCTCAAAGCCGGGGAAGCACGTGGCGCGGCGTCCCTCGAGCAGGCCAAGCTCGCCCAGGACAAACGGGGCGGCGCAGATGGCGGCAACGTGCTTGGTCGCGGCGAACTCGCAGACCACATCGCAGACGCGCTGGTCGGCGCGCAAGTTGGTGGCACCGGGCAGGCCGCCGGGCAGCACGACGCAGTCGTACTCATCAAAGTTGATCTCATCAAAGAGCGCATCGCAGGTCACGGGGATCTGCAGCGAGCTTACGACCTCACGCGTGGGCATGATCGAGACGAGCGTGGCACGCACGCCGCCGCGACGCATGACATCGACCATGGTCAAGCATTCAATAGTTTCAAAGCCATCGGCGGCGAGAACGGCAACGCTGGGCATGGGGGTTCCTTTCATAGGCGGCATACAATTAGCCGTCTTATACCCCGAAGACATATGCTTGCCACGCTCGATTTCCCAATGTTTAAAATAGCCCTGTCCGAATTAGCTACCCTCACCCATCCTCAACAATCTCAATCTGTAACATCCATCGACCTAAACTAGCCCCAACTGTTACAGATCGAGACAGTCCCCAACAGCACCGCCCCGTTCGGGGAACGACCGCCACAGGTACGGCGGGCAGAGGCTCACTTTTTTCCTCGGTTTTTTCTTGACGGAATCTCACCTGTTGTAGTACTTTATCCCAGTCTAAAAACGCGTGGACTTTTCTGGGCGCTAGCCACCTTTTTGCCACGCAACCGAGCAGTCGGTTGCGTGGCTTTTTTCGTCTTGGCAGCAGGTACCACATGCACCGCCAGAAGACCGCACGAGCCCACCTTCCGACTGCAGGGAACAGACGCACGAGACGTGCATCTGCAAGGCAGCAGACGGAAGGGAGCCTAATGGCAGGGACAAACACAATCAAGCAACAGGCCGCCGGGGCAGGAGTCACGGGCGCGGGACAGGCCAAGGCGGCGCTCCAGGTCTTTGCGGGCGGCGCCTGCTACGGCGCGATGGCCACGACCTACAAGCTCGCCTACGCCGCGGGCTTCACCTCGGCACAGGTGGTGGCGAGCCAGGCGTGGTTCGGCTGCCTCTTCTTCGCCCTCGCCACGCTCGCAGGGCACGCACTCGGGCACCGCTGGCAGCGCGTGGGCTGGAAGCTCGCCCTCAAGCTCATGGGCCTGGGAGCCCTCACCTGCCTCACCTCAATCCTCTACTGCTACGCCATGAGCGTGCTGCCCGCCCCGGTGGCGCTCACGCTCCTCTTCCAGTTCACGTGGCTGGGGCTCGTGTGGCAGACCGTCATGACGCGCCGGCCGCCGAGGCTCCTCCAAGTGGCCTCCGCCCTGGTCATCGTCTTCGGAACGGTGTTCGCCAGCGGCGTCTACAAGACCGGCATCACCGGGTACGACCCCGTGGCCCTACTCTGCGCGCTGGGGGCGGCCGTGTCCTGCTCCCTCTTTGTCACCCTCTCCGGCAAGGTCGAGGCCCCCTGCTCGTCCGAGCAGCGTGGCGTCATCGTGTGCGCGGGCTCCGTGGTCATGTCGCTCACGGTGTGCCCGGACTACGTCGTCTCGGGCGTCCTCGCCCAGGGCATCCTGCCCTTTGCCGTCATCGCCGGCTTCTTTGGCATGCTCTGCCCGGTCCTGCTCTTCGGCATGGGCTCTCCGCACCTGCCTGCGGGCCTCTCCACTGTCATGGCCGCTGCGGAACTCCCCGCCGGCCTGCTCATCGCCATGATCGTCCTCGGCGAGCCGCTCGGCGTCGTCGAGTGGCTGGGCGTCGCCATCATCCTCGCCGGCGTGTGCCTGGCACAGGTCCCCTCCCTGCTTGGAGGCCGGGAGGCACGTCGCGCCGCCGCAGGACAAGCCGTCAGCTAGTCACCCCTTCACAGGCGGCCCGCGCGCATCAGGGAAAGGGCCACGGGCCCGGCGCGCGAGGCCGCAAGGACGTTATAAAGCGTCCCCCGCAGAGATGGGGGCGCCAGAGAGAAGGAGGCACCATGCCATTTCCAAAAGGGTTCCTTTGGGGAGGAGCCACCGCCGCCAACCAATGCGAGGGAGGTTATGACGAGGGCGGCCGCGGCCTTGCCAACGTCGACGTCATCCCACACGGGCCGGAACGCAACGACGTAAGCCGCGGCCTGAGGCGCATGCTCGACTTTGAGCCCGGGTACTACTACCCGGCCCAGACGGGCATCGACTTCTACCACCACTACCGCGAGGACATAGCCCTCTTCGCGGAGATGGGCTTTAAGGTCTTTCGCCTCTCCATCGCCTGGAGCCGCATCTTCCCCAATGGCGACGAGGAGGAGCCCAACGAGGCCGGGCTCGCCTTCTACGAGGACGTGTTCCGCTGCTGCCGCGAGCACGGGATCGAGCCCCTCGTGACCATCACGCACTTCGACTGCCCCATCCACCTCGTCAAGAAGTACGGCGCCTGGCGAAACCGCACCCTTATTGAGCTCTACAAGCGGCTCGTGACGGTGCTCTTCAACCGCTACCGCGGCCTCGTGCATTGGTGGATCACGTTCAACGAGATGAACATGATCTTGCACCGTCCCTTCATGGGTGCCGGCATCGTCCTCGAGCCCGGGGAGAATGCCCGCGAGGCCGAGTACCGCGCCGCGCACAACGAGCTCGTGGCGAGCGCCTGGGCCACCAAGATCGCCCATGAGGTCGATCCGGAGAACAAGGTGGGCTGCATGCTCGCCGCGGGAAGCTACTACCCCTACTCCTGTCGTCCCGAGGACGTTCGCGCGGCACAGGTCAAAAACCAGGAGGACCTCTTCTTCGTGGACGTGCAGGCGCGCGGTCGCTACCCCGGCTACGCGCTCAAGATGCTCGAGCGCGAGGGCATCGACGTGGGCATGACCGCCGAGGACGAGCGCATCCTTGCGGAGAACACCGTCGACTTCATCTCGTTTAGCTACTACTCCTCGCGCTGCATCGCGGGCGACCCCGACTCCGTGGGCGGCGTCGCCGAGGGCAACGCCTTCGCCGGCGTGGAGAACCCCTACGTGCGCACGAGCGACTGGGGCTGGGTCATCGACCCGCTGGGATTCCGCATCACGATCAACGACCTCTGGGACCGCTACCAGAAGCCGCTCTTTGTGGTGGAGAACGGCCTCGGCGCCTATGACGAGGTGCTCCCCGACGGCACGATCGAGGATGACTACCGCATCGCCTACCTGCGCGAGCACATCGAGGCCATGCGCGACGCCATCGAGCAGGACGGCGTCGAGATGCTCGGCTACACCACCTGGGGGCCGATCGACCTCGTGAGCGCGGGCTCCGGCGAGATGGAGAAGCGCTACGGCTTCATCTACGTGGACCGCGACAACCTGGGCAACGGCACGCTCGAGCGCAGGCGCAAGAAGAGCTTCTACTGGTATCAACAGGCCATCGCCACCAACGGAGGCGACCTGGGCTAGCCGCCCGGGCAATATCACTAAGGAGAAAATAATGGCTGAAAAATACGACGACCTGGCCAGATCCATACTCGAGAACGTAGGCGGCGCCGAGAACGTCGCCAGCGTCGCGCACTGCATCACGCGCGTGCGCTTCAAGCTCAAGGACGAGTCCCGCGCCAACACGGCCAAGATTGAGACCCTCAAGGGCGTCATCCAGGTCATCCAGGCCAACGGCCAGTACCAGGTGGTCGTGGGTAACATCGTCGAGGACGTCTACGACGCGGTCCTGGAGGCCGGCAACTTCTCGAGCGGCGCAAGCGCCGACGACGAGCCCCAGGGCGATAAGACCGTTGCCTCCGTCATCATCGACCTCATCTCTGGCATCTTCCAGCCCATCCTGGGACCGCTTGCCGCCGCAGGCATCATGAAGGGACTGCTTGCCCTCATCACCTACTTCGTCCCGGCCTTTGCAAACGACGGCCTCTACACGCTGCTCTACACCGTGGCTGACGGCTTCTTCTACTTCCTCCCCGTCGCCCTAGCGTTCAGTGCCGCGCGCAAGTTCCGCATGAACGAGTTCACCGGCGTGGCAATCGGCGTGGTGCTCCTCTACCCGACGATGGTCGCCCTGACCTCGGGTGAGGCGCTCGGCAGCATCGACCTCGGCGTGGCCGGCACGTTCTCGTGGTACGCCACCGTCCTCGGGCTCCCCATCATCATGCCCGTGTCCGGCTACGTGAGCTCGGTGATCCCCGTCCTTCTCATGGTGTGGTTCGGCTCTATCCTTGAGCGCTGGCTCAAGAGCTGGATGCCGACTGCACTCAAGATGTTCCTCGTCCCGCTCGCCACGATGACGGTCTCCATCGTCTTGGGCTACCTCGTCATCGGCCCGGTGGCCACCCTCATCACCAACCTGCTGAGCGCGGCGTTCTCGTTCATCTTCCAGCTCCCCGTGGTTGGTTCCGTCCTGGGCAGCGCCCTGGTCGGCGGACTGTGGATGTGCCTCGTCATCTTTGGCTTCCACTGGAGCCTCATCCCCATCTCCATCATGAACCTGAACACCCTAGGCCACGACAGCGTGCTCGCCGCCACCATCGGCCATGGGTTCGCGCTCGGAGCGGTCATCTTTGCCATGTACCTCAGAAACAAGGACGAGCGCTTCCGCGGCATCGCCCTTCCCGCGATGATCTCCGCCTTCTTCTTCGGCGTCACCGAGCCGGGCATCTACGGCATTGCCCTCCCCAACAAGCGCGCGTTCGTCGTGGCATGCCTGAGCTCCGCCGTGGGCGGCACCATCGTGGGAATGACGGGCGCCCTCATGTACATCTCGGGCGGCCTCGGCGTCTTCAACCTGCTCAACTTCATCGACGGGACCCCTGGTGGCGCCGGGGTCTCCCACATGATCTACGCGATCATCGCCTCACTCGTCTCTGCCGTTCTGGCCTTTGTTATCGAGTTCATCACCTACCGACCCAACGACGACGAGGAAGGCGCCCGCTAGCTTGCGCCCTTTTCGACCAGCTCTATGTAATTGAGGAGCAGTTGAGGTGGGTGAGGGCCGAGGGCGATCAAGGTGGCCGCCCTCGGTCCGGGACAACCTGCCAGAAGGCGTTTAGCTTTCTCGGGCGGTGCTGAAATGAACTGCCCCCGAAACTTAGACGGGTCAATTAGCGGCCTATGCCACACATGGGGACTGATTCCGGAACTCCTCCGGGGTCAGTCCCTTTTGCTTAACCTGCCTCCTCTTGTTCCGGTGAACGGTGTAGGCGTCGAGGTCCCGCTTGAACTCCTCGAAGCTCCGCTACGTCCGGTTCCTGTAGAACTCGTCCTTCAGGCGCCCGGGCAGCAGCTCTGTCGCATGAGCTTGCCCTCGCACGCCGCCGGCCCCGGCCGGGTCCTGGCACCCTTCGGCCTCCCGCCGGCCTTCGGCGCGCCCGTACCCCCTGTCGCAAAGCTCTGCTGCAAGAGTCCTCAGCGTGGCGTCGTGCCTGACTCTCCCGTCCATAAAGAAGCCCCCATTTCTAATGTTCAAGAAATGAGGGGGCGGTTCAATTTCGGGACGGGGATTAAATAATCATTCGGAGCAAATTTATTTTTATCCCCGTCTCAGAATAATCATCGGGCGTGGTCTTGGGCAAACAGTCTAGTTGCGCCTAAGGTGGACGACGGTCTCGCAGTGGAAGGTTTGCGGGAACAGGTCGACTGGCGTGATCTTTACGGGGGAGAAGGTGCCTTCTTCGACAAAGCGTTTGAGATCGCGCGCCAGGGTGGCCGGGTCGCAGCTCACATAGGCGACATCGCGGGCACTCGTGCTGGCGATAAGGTCGATCGCCTCGGGGGCGAGGCCTGCGCGCGGCGGGTCGACCACCAAGATGTCGGCATCCTGGTCGGGGAACTCGCGCACCGCGTCTCCGCCAATGACGTCGACGTTATCAAGCTTGTTGATCTCCAGGTTACGGCGTAGATCGCGCACGGCGGGGCCGTAGGCCTCGACGGCAGCGACAAAGTCGCAGCGGCGGGCGAGCGGCAGGGTAAAGGTGCCGGCACCGCAGTACAGGTCCACGGCAAGCTCGTCTTCCTGCGGGTCGAGCGCTTCCATGACAAGATCGATCAAAATCTCGGCACCCTTGGTGTTGACCTGGAAAAAAGACGGGGCAGACAAGCGCATCTGACCCTCGGCGATATTCTCGGTCCATGAGCCCTCTCCGGCGAGCATTTCGACCTTGGAGACACGGCGGGCCTTCTTTTCGCCCTTGCTCATCACGCGCACGATGCTCGTGGGATGAGCGGCGTCCGCCAGCACGCGGGAGACCTGCGAGCGCGGAAAAGAGCCTGTGGGCGTCCAAAGCGCGATCTCGAGTGCCTTGGTGCGACGCGAGGCACGAATGCCCACGCGCTCCAGACCCAGGTTGTGGCTGCCGCTTAGATAGTTGAGTGCGCCGACGACCGATTTGAGCGCCTTCGGGAAGCGCTTATCGAACAGCGGGCACGTATCGACGGTCACGATCTTGCTGGGGTCGACGCCGTGCATGCCAAGGCGCACGCGACCGTTGACGACGGTCGGTTCGAGCTCGATTTTATTGCGGTAACCCCAGTCGTCCTTGGTGTGGCAGATGGGCTGTACCAACTCATCGACCTGATCGGGGCTGAACTTGCCGATACGCTCGAGTGCGGAACGCAGGTTTTGCTCCTTGGCGGCAAGCTGCGCCGTGCGCGAGAGGTTGCCCCACGAACAACCACCGCAGATGCCCACGAAGGGGCAGGGGGGCTGAATGCGATCGGGGCTCGGCTCCAGAATCTCGGTCGTGCGGGCGCGCATAAACGACTTGCCGTCCTGCACGACCTCGGCTTCGACGGTGTCGCCTGCCACGGCGCCCTGCACAAAGACGGCCTTGCCGTTGTCGGCATGTGCCAGACCGTCGGTGCCGTACGTCATCGATTCTATGGTGAGCTTCATATTCCTGCCTGCCATTCGCGGTTTTGTTCGCAACCATGGTAGCAGGGAAAAGCGCCCCGTATCTGGGGCATTCCTCAAATACGGGGCGCTTCTACAAACGTCTATTTCGTCTTGCCGGTAATGAGCGTCTTAAGACCCAGGCCGATCAGGCCCAGGCCCATGCGCACGCGACCGGGGCGATGGCGCTCAATGGCTTTGGTCTTGCCGGCGGGCTTATCGCGACGGGCGCTCGTTTCGGGTGCGGGTTTGGTGACCTGCGGCTCGGGCTGAGGTGCAGGTGCGGGCTCGGGCTCAATGACGGTCGCCTGGACCTTCTGAACCTCGGTTGTGGACGGCTGCGGCTCAGGTGCAGGTGCGAGCTTTGCCTCGGCGGCGGGCTCCGGAGTCGCGGTAGCGGGCTCGGGCGCTTTCTCCACGGCGGGCTCTGCGGCAGCCTCGGGCTCATTCACCGGGGGAGCTGCAACCGCTTCCGGTTTGGCAGCTGCCCCGTGTTCAACCTCGGCCTGAATGGCCTCCTCGGCCACACGTTCCTTCTCCTGCGCACGCTGCTGCGCGGCGGCCTCGGCGTTGCGATAGGCACGCTCCAGTAGAGCTTCCTGCGAGTTGAAGGGTTTCTCACCCTCTGCACGTTCCACGGGGACCCAGGTGCCGTCGCTCGTGAGGCTGCGGGCCTTCACGTTGTCCCGCAGCTGCATGCCCATGTACTCGTGCACTAGGGCGCGGCAGGTGGGGTCGAGCACGGGGAAGGCGATCTCCACGCGGTGCTCGGTGTTGCGCGTCATCATGTCTGCCGAGCTCAGGTAAATCATGTCCGAGTCCACGCCGAAAGCATAGACGCGCGCGTGCTCCAAAAAGCGTCCGACGATGGAGCGGACATGCACGTTCTCGGTCTTGCCCGGAACACCGGGCTTGAGGCACGAGATGCCGCGGATGATCATGTCTACGCGCACGCCGGCACACGATGCCTCGGCGATCTTGTCGATAACCTCGCGGTCGGTCAGCGAGTTGAGCTTAAAGAACACGCGGGCGGGCTCGCCGGCAAGGGCGCGCTGGATCTCGCGGTCAAGCCCGCGCATGATGAGCGGTTTCAGTCCGACGGGCGCCACACCCAGGAAGCGGTAGTCGCCGCGCAGGTTGCCCAGCGACAGATTGCGGAAGAACAGGTTGGCGTCTTCACCGATGCCGGGATGGGCTGTCATGAGCATAAAGTCGCTGTAGAGTTTGGCCGTCTTCTCGTTAAAGTTGCCGGTGCCCAAAAGCGTGAGGCGGGTGAGCGCCATGCCCTCGCGATAGGTGAGCTGGCAGATCTTTGAGTGGCATTTAAAGCCCTCGGAACCATAGATGACGGTGCAGCCCGCCTCTTCCAGACGCTCGGCCCACTCGATGTTGTTCTGCTCGTCAAAGCGGGCACGAAGTTCCATGAGCACTGTGACCTCTTTGCCGTTCTCGGCAGCATCGATCAGCGACTCGCACAGGCGGCTCTGCTTGGCCACGCGGTAGAGCGTGATGCGCAGCGAGATGCACTCGGGGTCGTAGGCGGCCTCGTGCACCAGATCCAGGAAGGGGTTCATGGCCTCGTAGGGATAAAAGAGCAGCTTGTCGCCCTGCAGCACCTGTTCGCGGATGGAGCGGGTCATATCGATGGTGGGGTTGGGCTGCGGCTTAAACGGCGTAAAGAGCAGCTCGTTGCGCAGGTGCTCGGGAATCTTGCCCTCAATGCCAAAGACGTAGCCCAGGTTGAGCGGGATATCGCAGGTAAAGACCGAGCGACGCGAAAGCTCGAGCGCCTTGCGGATAGTCTTGAGCGTCGCCTTCTCGAGCGACCCCGAGACCGCGAGCACTACCGGCTGCAGGCGCAGGCGCTTCTTGAGAATGCGCTTCATGTGCTGGCGGTAGTCCTCTTCCTCCTCGACGCCCTCGCCGTCCGGATCGATGTCGGCGTTGCGGGTGACGCGGATCAGCGCACGATCCAGCGGCTTATAGGAGCCAAAGCAGCTGTCCAGGCAGGCGAGGATGACGTCCTCGAGCAAGATGTAGGAGTAGGTGCCGGTGGGCGAGGGGATCTCGACCACGCGGTTCATCGAGGCGGGAATCTCGATAAGGCCCAGCAGGCTCTCCTCGTCGGTGGCGCCGTCCAGACCACAGGCCAGATAGAGCGCGCCATTGCGCAGGTTGGGGAAGGGGTGGCGAGGATCGATGACCAGCGGCGAGATGACTGGCGACACGTAGGCCTGGAAGTAGCGGGTTACAAAGGTGCGCTCCTCGGGCGTAAGCGAATCGATGCGGGCGCGGTGAACGCCCAAGGTGTCGAGCTTGCCCTCGATGCTCTTAAAGATGGACTCCCAACGGGTAAGGAGCCCGGGCATTTCGGCCATGACAGCATCGACCTGTTCGGAGGCGGTCATATTGCTCTTGTTGTCGACAGGTTGTTTTTTGAGCTCCGCCAGATCGGACAGGCCGCCCACGCGCACCATAAGGAACTCGTCGAGGTTGGACTCGAAAATCGAGACGAACTTTAGTCGCTCGAATAACGGAACGGTTTCGTCGAAGGCTTCGTCGAGCACGCGGTTGTCAAAGCGTAGCCAGCTGAGCTCTCGGTTTTGCGTGTACGAGAAGTCGCGCGGCGGTTTGCGCAGCTTTGCGGCGGCTTGCTTCTTTTCGATTTTGCTCGGCATATGCATCTGTCCGTTCAGTCCCCACAAGGGACGGTAGCCTAACACTAATCACTATTGTCTCAATTTAGTCGACCTGTGGCACGGACGCATCGCGCGAACGGTATCTTTACCTACTTCTTACGCTGCCAAGGCATGCAACTAACTGCCCAACTCGTTTGGAAACAATCTATATCCATACTCAACTGGTGAGGATGTATGAATAAGAATGATTGCGAGCTGAATATAATCGAATTCAAATTGAATCATGGACAAACGACATAGATATGCAGAAAACCGTTTTAGCTATGCAATTCCTAAACATGAAAATATTTGTGCAATCTAGCTTAATTCCTTAGAAAAAAGAACATTTACCTTTGAAAACCTGCTTTAGAGAACCGAAGTGCATCATGGGGGAATCATATGCGATATACCGTTCATCGCACTTTGCTGACCGTTCGGGGGCGAGGTGGAATTGCAGGTGGTTTTTGGATATAACTAGAGCTGTCAGCAAGCAGCGTCCCATACGGAGGGGCGCTGATACATTCGGCCAGTAAGGCCCGAAAGAAAGGTAGGAGGCCATGACGAAAGGTCTGCACGTGCCTTCCGAGATCGGCAAGCTCAGGAAGGTCTGCCTGCACCGTCCCGGCGACGAGCTCCTCAACCTGCCGCCCGACGAGCTCGAGCGACTCCTGTTCGACGACGTCCCGTTCCTGGAGGTCGCGCAGCAGGAGCACGACACCTTCGCCCAGATCCTGAGGGACCAGGGCGTGGAGGTCCTCTATCTCGAGAACCTCGTCGCCGAGGTGTTCGACCAGGTCCCCGGCGCCCGCGCCGAGTTCACCGACCAGTACATCGCCGAGGCCGGCATCCGCGGCCAGCACATGCCGCAGATCGTCCGCGAGAAGCTGGACTCCATCGAGGACAACCTCGAGTTCGTCAAGAAGACCATGGCCGGCATGACCAAGTCCGAGATCGACATGCCCCTCACGGCGTCCACGACCCTCGACTCCCTGGTCAACTCCGAGTCCGAGTCCGACCTGATCATCGACCCGATGCCCAACCTCTACTTCACCCGCGACCCGTTCGCGGTCGTCGGCGAGGGCGTCAACCTCAACCGCATGTACTCGGTCACCCGCAACCGCGAGACCCTGTACGGCAAGTACATCTTCAAGTACCACCCCGACTACAAGGACGTCTCGCTGTACTTCCGCCGCGACTGCCAGTTCCACACCGAGGGCGGCGACGTGCTGAACATCAACGAGAGGACCCTCGCCGTCGGCATCTCCCAGCGCACCCAGGCCGCCGCGATCGACGTCATGGCCCAGAACATCTTCTGGAACTCCGACTCCAAGGTCGAGCGCATCCTGGCCTTCGACATCCCGGTCTCGCGCGCCTTCATGCACCTCGACACGGTCTTCACCCAGATCGACGTCGATAAGTTCACGATCCACCCCGCCATCATGGGCACCCTGCGCGTCTACGAGCTGACCGCCGGCAAGAACCCGGGCGACGTGAACATCCGCCTGATCGAGGACACCCTCGAGCACGTCCTGGAGGACGCCACCGGCGTCGACCAGGTCAAGCTGATCCCCTGCGGCGGCGGCGACCCGATCGCGGCCTCCCGCGAGCAGTGGAACGACGGCTCCAACACCCTGTGCGTCGAGCCCGGCAAGATCTGCGTCTACGCCCGCAACACCGTCACCAACGACGTGCTGTACAAGGAGGGCCTGGACCTTCTCGTCGTGCCCTCCGCCGAGCTCTCCCGCGGCCGCGGCGGCCCGCGCTGCATGAGCATGCCCTTCTGGCGCGAGGACCTCTAAGGTTTTCAAAGACCCGTACAGGTCTTAAGACAAACATCTAGCTGCCATTAGATGTCTCCCAATGGGACGGTGCGGGTTTTCGCACCGTCCCATTCTTGTTTAATGACGCTAAATTAACATCAGATAAGGTGGCCATTATGTCTAAAGACAGTCACGTCGATAACCCCAACGGTGTCGGCTTTTTCGGCCTTGTCGGCATGGTCGTTTCTTCCTGCATCGGCACGGGCGTCTTCGCCCTTACCGGTCAGCTCGCTAACGTCGCCTCTCCCGGTGCTGCGCTCATCGCGTGGGTCGTTTGCGGCCTTGGCTTTTTGATGCTGGCACTCTCGCTTGCCAACGTGGGTTCCAAGCGCCCCGATCTCGACGGTGCCTGCGCCTACGCGGAGGAGGGCTTTGGTCCCTTCCACGGATTTATCTCCGGCTGGGGCTACTGGCTTTCTGCCTGGCTCGGCAACGTCGGCTTTGGCACCATGATCGCCCAGGTTCTTGGCTCCGATTATTGCCTGGGCACGATCATGCCGGGCGTGTTCTCGGATCCCGCGACCGGTAACCCCGCCGTCGTCGGCGTCGTCGTCGTTTCGCTGGTCCTGTGGGGCATCACGTTCTTAGTCATTCGCGGCGTCGAGAGCGCTGCGGCTTTCAACGCGATCGTCATGGTCATCAAGATTGCCTCCATCCTCCTGTTCATCGCGTTTTCCTGCTTCGCCTTTAATGCCGGTGTGTTTACCGCCGACTTCTGGGGTACCGCCGCTCGCAATGCCACGATCATCGCCGCAAACGGCGTTGAGCTCGGAAGCGTTGTCAACCAGGTCACGCAGTGCATCCTGATCATGATGTGGGTCTTCATCGGCGTCGAGGGCGCTTCGGTCATGTCCGGTCGCGCTAAGCGCAAGAGCGAAGTCGGCTCCGCTACCATCATCGGCTTGATCGTGCTGCTCACCCTCTACATCGGCGCTTCCGTCATTCCGTACGGCGTTGTTGACTATGCCGATCTGGTTGCGGCTCCCAAGCCTGCCACCATTTCCGTGTTCGAGCAGCTTGCTCCCGGCTGGGGCGGCGCCTTCATCTCCTGGGCCATCATCATCTCGGTGTGCGGATCTTGGCTGTCCTTTACCATGCTTCCCGCCGAGGTGTCCTCGATGATGGCCGATCACGGTCTGCTTCCCAGATCTTGGGGCGAGGTCAACGCCAAGGGCGCACCGCAGATGGCCCTGATTATCGTCGGTGCCCTGACCGAGGCATTCATCATCATCGCCACGTTCGCTGCCGACGCTTATACCTTCGCGATCTCCATGTGCACCGTGACCATCGTCGTCACCTGGGCCTACGCTGCCGCCTATCAGGTCAAGCTCTCTCGCGAGCGCGGCGAGTCGGGCCAGGCTCTTATCGGTATCCTCGCTCTGGTGTTCCAGGTCGTCGGCGTGCTCTTTACCGGCTGGGGTTTCTTGCTGCTTGCCTGCCTGGGCTACATTCCCGGTTTCCTGTTCTATCGCAAGGCACTCACCGAGTCTGGTCAGTCCATGGGCAAGGGCCAGGTTATCTGTGCCGTGGTGATCGCCCTTTTGGGCATCATCTCGATTCCCATGACCTTCGCCGGCATCATCCCCGTGTTCTAGCGATTGGAGCCTAGCCATGGATATCAAGACAATCGGCGTTGAGGAATGGCTCAACGTTTGGGAGAAGAGCGCAACCTGGGACATTGCCCAGTCGACGATCTCGTCGCTGACCATGGGTGAGCTTCGCGCGCTCGACGAGCAGGACGGTGCCACGTTCTACGAGCGCTTGGATCGCGAGAAGATGAACTACGGCTGGATCGAGGGCTCGCCCGACTTTAAGGCCGAGGTCGCCAAGCTGTATCATCGCGAGGTCAATCCCGATCACATCCTGCAGACCAACGGCTGTACGGGTGCCAACCTCAACGCCATCATGGCTGTCGTTGAGCCCGGCGATCATGTGATTGCCGAGTGGCCTACCTATGCGCCGCTCTACGAGATTCCGCGTACGCTGGGTGCCGAGGTTGAGTACTGGGAGCTTCGCGAGGAGCTTGGCTGGAGGCCCGATATCGAGGAGCTCAAGCGCTTGGTGCGTCCCAATACCAAGCTCATCTGCATCAACAACGCATCGAACCCCATCGGAACGGTGCTCGATGCCGACACGCTCGGCCAGATTGCCGAGATCGCCCGCTCGGTTGGCGCCTATGTGCTGTGCGACGAGGTGTACCTGCCGCTTGAGAACACCGAGGACTTTATGTCGATGGCCGATGTGTACGAGAAAGCCATCGTCACCAACTCGGTGTCCAAGACCTATTCGACGCCTGCGGCCCGCGTGGGCTGGGTTGTGGCAGACGAAGAGGTATCTAACCGCATTCGCACCTACCGCGACTACACTATGATTTGCGGCGGCGTGTTCAACGACGCCCTAGCGACCTATGTGCTCGAGCACAAAGACAAGATCCTCGAGCGCAACCGCAAGATCGTGTTTGGCAACCGCGATATCGCACAGGCTTGGATCGACACGCAGCATCGCGTTTCCTGGACGGCCCCACAGGGTGTGTCTACCTCGTTTATCCAGCTGGACATTCCCGAGCATGACGAGGAGTTCTGCAAGCGCCTGCTGGCCGAGAGGGGAGTGCTGCTGGTCCCCGGTAGCCGTTTTGAGCTTCCCTGCGGCGCACGCCTGGGCTACTGCGCGAGCGAGGACGTTCTGCTCGAGGGCCTGAGGCTTTTGGGCGAGGCGCTGGCGGAGTTCGATCGCTAGGATTCCGATGATCTTCGAGGGCCTTATCCAAATAGGACGAAGATAATCGAAAACGGACCCGTTTCCCTAGGGGAAGCGGGTTCGTTTTTCTATACCGAGAAGTCAAGTTGTTACAAATGGGGCCGTAAAGCGAGCCGGTATCCGTTGGGCCTTATACTGAGCTTCCGGTGAACGGCATCAAGCGTCTGGTAAACGGTAATTTGTTTACCAGAAATGAATAGGACAAACTTTTTTCTGAATAAAAATGAAAATGGTTGAGACGCGGCATGAATCGCTAATTCTATTCATAGCTTTATTAGAAATATGCAATTTGAGGGTGATTTAATAAAGTTAAGTTCCATTTGCTATTTGGATTGAAAACGCGTTTAAGCACGTAAATACACTTTATTAAATAAAAGTGTGCCATGCGTGAAGTATATGTGTATGCCGTTCACCCCTCATATAAAACCGTTCGGGGGCGAGGTGGAAGTATGGACTGATTTTGGATATAAATATGTCGTCAGCAATAACGCCTCACACGGAGGGGCGCTAACGAATCGGCCCTGACAGGGGCCCGAAAGAAAGGTAGGAGGCCATGACGAAAGGTCTGCACGTGCCTTCCGAGATCGGCAAGCTCAGGAAGGTCTGCCTGCACCGTCCCGGCGACGAGCTCCTCAACCTGCCGCCCGACGAGCTCGAGCGACTCCTGTTCGACGACGTCCCGTTCCTGGAGGTCGCGCAGCAGGAGCACGACACCTTCGCCCAGATCCTGAGGGACCAGGGCGTGGAGGTCCTCTATCTCGAGAACCTCGTCGCCGAGGTGTTCGACCAGGTCCCCGGCGCCCGCGCCGAGTTCACCGACCAGTACATCGCCGAGGCCGGCATCCGCGGCCAGCACATGCCGCAGATCGTCCGCGAGAAGCTGGACTCCATCGAGGACAACCTCGAGTTCGTCAAGAAGACCATGGCCGGCATGACCAAGTCCGAGATCGACATGCCCCTCACGGCGTCCACGACCCTCGACTCCCTGGTCAACTCCGAGTCCGAGTCCGACCTGATCATCGACCCGATGCCCAACCTCTACTTCACCCGCGACCCGTTCGCGGTCGTCGGCGAGGGCGTCAACCTCAACCGCATGTACTCGGTCACCCGCAACCGCGAGACCCTGTACGGCAAGTACATCTTCAAGTACCACCCCGACTACAAGGACGTCTCGCTGTACTTCCGCCGCGACTGCCAGTTCCACACCGAGGGCGGCGACGTGCTGAACATCAACGAGAGGACCCTCGCCGTCGGCATCTCCCAGCGCACCCAGGCCGCCGCGATCGACGTCATGGCCCAGAACATCTTCTGGAACTCCGACTCCAAGGTCGAGCGCATCCTGGCCTTCGACATCCCGGTCTCGCGCGCCTTCATGCACCTCGACACGGTCTTCACCCAGATCGACGTCGATAAGTTCACGATCCACCCCGCCATCATGGGCACCCTGCGCGTCTACGAGCTGACCGCCGGCAAGAACCCGGGCGACGTGAACATCCGCCTGATCGAGGACACCCTCGAGCACGTCCTGGAGGACGCCACCGGCGTCGACCAGGTCAAGCTGATCCCCTGCGGCGGCGGCGACCCGATCGCGGCCTCCCGCGAGCAGTGGAACGACGGCTCCAACACCCTGTGCGTCGAGCCCGGCAAGATCTGCGTCTACGCCCGCAACACCGTCACCAACGACGTGCTGTACAAGGAGGGCCTGGACCTTCTCGTCGTGCCCTCCGCCGAGCTCTCCCGCGGCCGCGGCGGCCCGCGCTGCATGAGCATGCCCTTCTGGCGCGAGGACCTCTAAGTCTTTCCGTTTCCGGTGCGGTCCCCCTACAACCGCACCGGCTTCGCCCGTTAAACGGGCAACACTAATATTTACGTAATTCATTTCTTCGAAAGGAATCGAACCATGGGTGTTAACCTCTCCGGCCGTAGCTTCCTCAAGCTTCTCGACCTCACCACCGAGGAGATCGAGTACCTGCTCAAGCTCTCCAAGAACTTCAAGGATATGAAGCGCGCTGGCGTTCCGCACCGCTATCTCGAGGGCAAGAACATCGTTCTGCTCTTCCAGAAGACCTCCACTCGTACCCGCTGCGCCTTCGAGGTCGGCGGCATGGACCTGGGCATGGGCGTGACCTATCTCGATCCCGGTTCGTCGCAGATGGGCAAGAAGGAGTCCATCGAGGACACCGCCCGCGTTCTTGGCCGCATGTATGACGGCATCGAGTTCCGTGGCTTTGCCCAGGACGACGTCGAGGAGCTCGCTGCTAAGTCCGGCGTGCCCGTGTGGAACGGCCTGACCACCGAGTGGCACCCCACCCAGATGCTCGCCGACATCCTGACCGTCCAGGAGAACTTCAACTACGACATCAAGGGCAAGACCCTCGTCTTCATGGGCGACTGCAAGAACAACGTTGCTCGCTCCCTCATGGTCGTCTGCTCCAAGCTCGGCATGAACTTCGTGGCCTGCGGCCCCGAGGAGTGCATGCCCGCTGACGACGTCATCGAGGCCTGCAAGCCCATCGCCGAGGCCAACGGCTGCACCATCAAGCTGACCACCGACGTCAAGGACGGCGTCACCGGTGCCGACGTTATCTACACCGACGTGTGGGTCTCCATGGGCGAGCCCGACGAGGTCTGGGCCGAGCGCATCGCTCAGCTCACCCCGTATCGCGTTACCTCCGAGGTCATGGCTATGGCCAACCCGGGTGCCATCTTCCTGCACTGCCTGCCCAGCTTCCACGACACCAACACCACGATTGGCGCCGAGAAGTGCGAGCAGTTCGGCATCACCGAGCAGGAGGTCACCGACGAGGTCTTCGAGAGCCCCGCTTCCAAGGTCTTCGACGAGGCCGAGAACCGCATGCACACCATCAAGGCTGTCATGTACGCCACGCTCAAGTAAGAGCATCTAGCATCTCGCTCGGGGTGTCTTGCTACACCCCCCGAGCGGCTTTGTCTGGTAAATATCTCGCGTCGGGCGGTGGGCACGGCACGGAAGATCCGCTTCGCGCGAGAAAGTTAAATGATTTATGAAGGGGGGATGAGAACCATGGCTGAGACCGCTAAGAAAAAGCGCGGTATGCCTTCATCGTTCACCATTCTTCTAGCTCTGCTGGCAATTGTTGCAGTGATTACCGTTATCGTCTCCGGCACGTCCGGCGGCGCGGTTACTGCCGCCCGTCTGAGCGATTTCTGCACCGCCCCGATCCTGGGCTTCGCTGACGCTCTGCCCGTCTGCCTCTTCGTTATGATCCTGGGCGGCTTCCTCGGTATGATGACCGAGACTGGCGCTCTGGACAACGGCATCGCCGTTCTGGTGCAGAAGCTTAAGGGCAACGAGATCATGCTCGTTCCTGTCCTTATGCTCATCTTCTCCCTCGGTGGTACCACCTATGGTATGTGCGAGGAGACCGTTCCCTTCTACGCCCTGCTCGCCGCTACCATGATGGCTGCTGGCTTCGACCCCATGGTCGGCGCCGCTACCGTCCTGCTCGGCGCTGGCTGCGGCTGCCTGGGCTCCACGGTTAACCCGTTCGCCGTCGGCGCTGCCGTCGACGCTCTGACCGGCGTTGGCATTGAGGTCAACCAGTCCATCATCATCGGTCTCGGTGCCGTCCTGTGGATTGTCACTACCGCTATGTCCATCGTCTTCGTGATGAACTATGCCAAGAAGGTCAAGGCTGACAAGGGTTCCACCATCCTGTCGATGCAGGAGCTCAAGGACGCCGAAGAGGCTCACGGCAAGGCTGCTTCCGAGGTCCACAAGGAGGTCAAGCTCACCGGTCGTCAGAAGGGTGTTCTGATCGCCTTCGCCTTCACCTTCGTCGTCATGATCGTCGGCTTCATTCCGCTGGCCGACCTCAACGAGGGCGTCGCCAACTTCTTCGACGCTGGCGCTGTCTACGACGCCGACGGTAACGCCGTCGTCCAGGGCTGGTCTGCCCTGATCACCGGCCTGCCCATTGGCCAGTGGTACTTCGACGAGGCTTCCACCTGGTTCTTCCTCATGGCCGTCCTGATCGGTATCATCGGTGGCCTGTCCGAGAAGCAGATCGTTAACACCTTCATCACCGGCGCTGCCGACATGATGTCCGTTGTTCTCGTCATCGCCCTCGCCCGTGGTATCTCCGTCCTCATGGCTAACACCGGCCTCGACGTCTTCGTCCTCGACGCTGCCGCCAATGCCCTGGCTGGCCTGTCCGGCGTGATCTTCGCTCCCATGAGCTTCCTGGTCTACTTCGGCCTGTCCTTCCTGATCCCCTCGACCTCCGGTATGGCCACCGTCTCCATGCCCATCATGGGACCGCTGGCTGTTAAGCTCGGCTTCTCGCCCGAGGTCATGGTCATGATCTTCTCCGCCGCCATCGGTGTCGTGAACCTGTTCACCCCGACCTCCGGAGCCATCATGGGCGGTCTCGCCCTGGCCAAGATCGAGTGGACGACCTGGCTCAAGTTTGCCCTTAAGCTCATCGTCGCTCTCTCCGTCGTCTGCGCCGTCATCCTGACCGTCGCCTGCGTGTTGCTCTAAGTACCCAACGGGTACCCCACGGAAACCTTGACGATCCTGTAGAGGATCACCTGGTCATCGTCTGTCCGGTGGGGTAAACCCACCGGTAGACTCCTACCTTTAGCCCCCTTCCGTTCCGTGCGCGGGAGGGGGCGCTTTTTTGTTCCGCGGTTTTACCAAACCGCGGAACCGGTCGACGCTGCAAGCCCGCCAGAGCGGCAATCTGACGTTCAATCGTCGGGCATGGCCAGAAGGCCTATGCCCTCCTCTTTCACGTCACCTTGCTCGCTCTGGCGGGCTTTCGCTGACTTATGCTCCACCTGCGACGTTTCTATTATTGATACAAAGGCCAGGTTTGTTTGAACCAAAAAGGGGAAGTTGCGGTGGGATAGTTCCTGTTTGGCCGTCTTGAGGGGTTAAACGGGAACGATTTCACCGCAACTTATCGATGGCGTGTTTGGTTGGTGCCAGTTGATTGCTTGGGCGTTGGGGAGGGTCTGCTCCGTTATAATCGCCTAGAACATTAATTGGAAACGGGACGGGAGCCATACATGCGCCAGGGTTTCGACAACGCGAAGTATATCGAGCTGCAGGCTGCTCACATTAAGGAGCGCATCTCGCAGTTTGGCGGCAAGCTCTATTTGGAGTTTGGCGGTAAGCTGTTCGATGACTATCATGCGAGCCGCGTGCTACCGGGTTTTGAACCGGACAGCAAGTTCCGCATGCTCAAGAGCATCGCCGACGATGTCGAGGTTATCATCGCGATCAACGCGAACCACATCGAGAAAAACAAGGCTCGTGGTGACCTGGGCATTACCTATGACGAGGATGTGTTGCGCCTAGTTGACCTGTTCCGCGGCAACGGCTTTGCCGTCGCGGCTGTGGTCATCACCCAGTACGCCGGCCAGCCTGCTGCCGATGTGTTCCGCAACCGCCTGAACGCGCTCGGTATTCCCGCCAAGCTGCACTATCCCATCGAGGGGTATCCGCACGATGTCGATCTGATCGTGTCCGACGATGGCTACGGCAAGAACGAGTTTGTCGAGACCACGCGTCCGCTCGTTGTCGTGACGGCACCCGGCCCCGGCTCGGGCAAGCTCGCCACTTGCCTCTCGCAGCTGTATCACGAGCATAAGCACGGTACCGCCGCCGGCTATGCCAAGTTTGAGACCTTCCCGGTCTGGAATCTTCCTCTGACGCATCCGGTCAATATTGCCTACGAGGCCGCCACGGCTGACCTCGATGACGCCAATATCATCGATTCGTTCCACCTTGAGGCCTACAACAAGACCACGGTCAACTACAACCGCGACGTCGAGGCCTTCCCGGTAGTCCGTGCCCTGATGGAAAAGATCCTGGGCAAGAGCCCCTACCAGAGCCCTACGGACATGGGCGTCAATATGGTCGGCTTTGCCATCACCGATGACGATGCCTGCCGCGATGCTTCCAAGATGGAGATCGTCCGCCGCTACTTTACCGCGGTCGAAAATGTGCGCCGTACCGGCGTGGGCGATGAGCAAGTCGATCGTCTCAAGATTATTATGAAGAAAGCCGGCATCGATAAGAACTACTCACCGGCGCGCTCGGCGGCCCTCACCAGGGAGCAGCTGACGGGTGGTCCCGTGGGTGCCATGGTCATGCCCGATGGCTCCGTGGTGACCGGTAAGACCTCCACGCGCCTGGGCGCCGCAAGTTCGCTCATTATGAACGCCCTCAAGCATGTCTCGGGCGTCGACCTTGAGCTCGAGGTCATTAGCGATGAGGCGATCGAGCCCATCAGCAAGCTCAAGACGCATTTCCTGGGCAGCAAAAACCCGCGCCTCCACACCGACGAGACGCTTATGGCGCTGTCGATCACCTCGGCCACGAGTGAGACGGCCGCTCGCGTCCTTTCGGGCCTGGAGCAGCTGCGCGGTTGCGATGCCTTCTTTAGCGTGATCATCTCGCCGACGGACGAGACGGTACTGCGCAAACTGGGTATCAACGTGTGCTGCGAGCCCAAGTTTGAGCGCCGCGGTTTCTTCCATCGCTAAGTTTGAAGCACCGCGGTAATTGCATTGCATTTTGGCCGTATCGGGTTAGCGCCCGGTACGGCTTTTTGATCAATAAAGCGCCTATTTCGGCGAAAAATAGCCGTTTACCTGCCTAGAGACAATTTGAGCGGTATACAATAACCGTAACTGTTTCATCCTTAGCGGGATGCCGCATGATGGATATTACCTGCCATCGTGAGGTGTGTCGGTCGCGCACGGCGCGTTAGATGCTCGTGCTCGGTTTGAGGAGGCTGCTATGGCGGGCAAGGGTCGTGCGAGTGTCAACGATATGAAGCGTGTCGAGGTGCTGGTGTTGATGGAGATCGACCAGCAAACCGAAGACAATGGCGGGCCGTATGGTTTCTCGCGCAAAACGCTTGCCGAGCGCGTGGGGGTTTCGCCGTATCGTGCCCGCGCCGCAATCGATCGCTTGGATTCCGAAGGCATGATTGATGTCGTCTCGCGTTATAGCGACGACGGCGGTCAGCTTGCAAATGGCATTTGCCTCACCGAACGTGGCGAATGGTATCTTGAGGGCGTCCGTACCGGCATGCTCGTTCAAGAAATGCTTGAGGACGCGGTTGCTGATCGATAGCAGCATGTAACCCTTGTCATAGCGACGCCGCCTGGGAAACCGGGCGGCGTTTTGTTTCAAGATTGAGAAATGCAATCGCACGCGAGAAAAATTGCGAACGGTCCGCGGCGCGAGTATTACAATGAAGACCCGTAAGATGTGGATAAACAACTTCTACGGGAAGCGCAGGTAACTCAATATGACCAAGCATGTGTTCGTAACCGGTGGCGTGGTTTCGTCCCTGGGCAAGGGTATCACCGCGGCCTCGCTGGGCCGTCTGCTCAAGTCGCGTGGCTACAAAGTAACGATGCAGAAGGCCGACCCGTATCTGAACGTCGACCCCGGTACCATGAGCCCGTTCCAGCATGGTGAGGTCTTCGTTACCGAGGATGGTTACGAGTCCGACCTGGACCTGGGTCATTACGAGCGCTTTATTGATGAGAACCTGACCCGCGATTCCAACTTTACGACCGGTGCCATCTACAAAAGCCTAATCGCCCGCGAGCGTCGCGGCGACTTTTTGGGCGGTACCGTGCAGGTGATTCCTCACGTCACCAATGCCATTAAGGACAAGTTCCGCCGCATCGAGGAGCAGACCGGCTCCGATGTGGTCATCACCGAGCTGGGCGGCACGATCGGCGACATCGAGTCGCAGCCGTTTGTCGAGGCCATCCGCCAGTACCGCAAGGAGGCCGGCCCCGAGAACGTCTGCTACATCCACGTGTCGCTCGTTCCCTATATCGCCGCCGCCCACGAGGTCAAGACCAAGCCCACACAGCATTCCGTCAAGGAGCTCCGCAGCTTTGGCATCCAGCCCGATATCATCGTGCTGCGCTCCGATCACCATATCGATGACGCTATCCGCGGAAAGATCGCAAGCTTCTGCGACGTCGACACCGATTGCGTCTTTACCAACGAGGACTGCGCGAGCATTTACGATGTTCCGCAGCTGCTTGCCGAGCAGGACTTTGACCTGCGCATTTGCGAGCGCCTGGGTCTGGATCCGCGTGAGCGCGACATGAGCGAGTGGAACGAGTTCCTGCGCAAACAGAATCACGCCAACCATCACGCCGACAAGGTGAAGATCGCCGTCGTGGGTAAGTACACGCAGCTGCCCGATGCGTACCTGTCGGTTATCGAGGCCCTGCACCATGCGGGCGTCTTCTACGATCGCCATGTGGACGTCCAACTGGTCGACGGCGAGAGCCTCGACGAGCAGAATGTCTCCGAGGTTCTGGGCGACGCCTCGGGCATCCTGGTCCCCGGCGGCTTTGGCAAGCGCGCCCTGGAGGGTAAGATCCTCGCGGCCGAGTTTGCCCGTGAGCACAAGATTCCGTATCTGGGCATTTGCCTGGGTATGCAGGTCGCCGTGTGCGAGTTCGCCCGCAATGTCGTTGGCCTTGCCGGTGCCAGCTCCTCCGAGTTTGATCCGGACGGTCCGTATAGCGTCATCGATCTGATGAGCTCGCAGGAGGACGTGACCGAGAAGGGCGGCACCATGCGCCTGGGCGCCTATCCGTGCAAACTCGCCGCCGATACCCTCGCTCGCGAGGCATATGGCGAGGAACTCGTCTACGAGCGTCACCGTCACCGCTTTGAGTTCAACAACGCCTTCCGCGACCAGCTCGAGGACGCCGGTTTGGTTATCTCGGGTCTGTCGCCCGACGAGCGCCTGGTCGAGATGGTCGAGCTGCCGCGCGACGTGCATCCGTGGTATGTGGCAACCCAGGCTCACCCCGAGTTCAAGAGCCGCCCGACCAACCCGCAGCCGCTGTTCCGAGAGTTCGTGCGTGCCTCGATCGGTCAGCACGAGGGTGTCGATCGCCTGCAGGTGACGCCCATGAACCTCGCTACGGACTAAGGGTGCCGGCGAACAAAGAACATACCGAAGCTACTCCCTCGTCGCTCGCCGTGGCGGCGGGGGAGTATCTCGATTACCTCGCGGTCGAGCGGGGTTTGGCGCGCAACACGATTGCGGCCTATCGTCGTGACCTGACGACGTACTGCGCCTATCTGGAGCGGGCGGGTATTGTGTCTTTTGAAGAGGTGACTCGTCAGGTCGTGGAGGGCTTTGTCGCCGGCCGTCGCGATGGGGGCTATTCCGATGCCTCGGTGGAGCGTGCGCTTGCGGCCGTGAAGGGCCTGCATGCCTTTTTGGTGCGCGATGGGGCTGTGGCCCAAAATCCAACGGCGGCGTTGCGCCTTCCAAAAAAGGCTGAGCGTTTGCCGGAGTATCTATCAGTGGAGGATGTCTCGGCGCTGCTCGATCAAGATTTCCCCGAGGGCGAGATGGGCTTGCGCGACCATGCCATCTTGGAAGTGCTCTACGGATGCGGTTTGCGTGTGAGCGAGTTGGTGGGGCTCGATGTGGGCGATATCCATATCGACGATGGCTTTGTGCTCGTTCGCGGTAAGGGCTCAAAGGAACGCCTGTCCCCGCTGGTGGGAAGCGCGGCGCGAGCTCTGACGCTCTATGTAACTGAGGGGCGTTCTCGCTTGGCGGCCCATGCCCGCGGAACCGAGACCTCGGCGGTCTTTTTAAATAAGAACGGACGTCGCCTGTCGCGCCAGGCCGTGCATGCGATATGCGAGCGGTATGGGCGTCAGGTGGGGCTGGTGGGGCTCCATCCCCATACCTTGCGCCACTCCTTTGCCACCCACATGCTCGCGGGCGGTGCCGACCTGCGTGTGCTGCAGGAGATTTTGGGCCATGCCGATATTTCGACCACGCAGGTCTACACGCATGTCGACCGAACGCAACTGACCGAGGTCTATCTGGCGGCGCATCCGCTAGCACATCGCTAGCACCTCGCTG
>UQZD01000015.1:0-43620 GCA_900545485.1 uncultured Collinsella sp.
AGCCGCTCCCACGAGCCGCATTGCCCGCGAGGTCGCGACCCTCTTCCAAAACCCTGACCGTCAGATCTGCAAGGACACCGTGCTCGACGAGGTCGCCTTTGGCTTGGAGCTTGGCGGCATGGACCGTGCCGAGGCTCTGCGTCGCGCCCAGCTCGTCATCGACCGCTTTGGCTTGCCAGCCGACGAGGCGCCCTTCTCGCTCTCGCGCGGTCAGCGCCAGATGGTGGCACTCGCCTCTGTCGTGGTCGTAGAGCCCAAGATCGTTGTGCTCGACGAGCCCACGAGCGGCCTTGATTACCGCGAGTGCATGACCGTCATGGAAACGGTGCGCACCATGGCCGAGCGCGGTTGCGCCGTTATCATGGTCTGCCACGATATGGAAGTCGTCTCGGATTTTGCCGAGCGCATTGTGGTAATGGCCGACGGTCGCATCCTCGACCGCGGCCGCACGCACGAGCTATTCTCGAACATCGATCTCATGCGGCGTGCCTACGTGGAGCCTCCCCAGGTTATTGAACTCTCGCGCCGTCTGGCATCTTCCGTCTCGCCCGCTTTTGCGCAGGTGAGCGAGGTCACCGATGTCGTTCGAATTACCAAGGAGATGGTCCACCGTGGTTAACGTCATCGACTACATGCCGGGCGATACGCTGCTGCATAGCCTGAATCCCGTCGTCAAACTGGGCCTCGCCGCCGCCATCATCGTCGGCATCTTCTTGTCCGACACCTACGTGGCGCTGCTGGGCTTTTTGGCACTCACCCTTGCGCTGGGCGCCTATGCCGGCGTCGTCGACCGTCTGTTCTCGCTGCTCAAGTTGCTGATTCCGCTCGCGCTTATCATGCTGGTGCTCCAGCTGGCCTTTATGCGCGATGGCAACGTGGTGTGGGGTTTTATCACCGACACGGGCCTCGCCACAGGATCGAAGGCCTGCCTGCGCCTGCTGGGTGTGGCGTTACCACTCATCCTCATGCTCATGGTGACCAAGCTCAACGACCTTGCCAACGCCTGCGTCGAGGTGCTGCACGTGCCGTATCGCTATGCCTTCACCTTTACCACGGCGCTGCGCTTTGTGCCGGTGTTTGGTCAGGAGATGAACGCCATCATGGAGGCGCAGACCGCACGCGGCGTCGAGTACGACACCAAGAACCCCATCAAGAAGCTTAAGCTCATGCTGCCACTGTGTGTGCCACTGCTCATCTCGAGCGTGGGCAAGACCGATGCCACAGCCTTGGCGGCAGAACAGCGCGGCTTCTATCTGCGTACGCGCGCCAGCTCGTACAAGCGCTACCCCATCAAGGGCCTGGACATCGCCGTGCTCATCGTCAGCATCGCCCTCATCGCCATCGGCTTCCTGTTCTAGTTCACCACCGACAGCAACCGCCCAGCACAAAAGGCCTCGGCTCGCACCAAACGAGCCGAGGCCTTTACTGTTTCACCAGATAAAACCTACCAATATTAACCTGTTCCTTTTTGACAGGTCGGAAGCTAGAGGCGGTAGGGGGCGCCGCTGCGGATGATAGATTCGCGCACCAGGACATCCATGGCGTCGAGGGTGATCTCGGGCATCTCTCGGTACTTTTGCAGCACCGAGAGCTCGGTGCAGGCCAGAATGACGCGGTCGCAGCCGCTACGGGCGAACTCCCACATCACGCGGTCGAACTTATCCATATCGGGCTCACGTCCGGCCTTCACATCATCGTAGATAAGCGACATCACATCGTTCTGACGTTTCTCGCTGGGATAGACAACCTCAACACCCGCAGCCTTACATTCGCGGCCGTAGACGCCCGCGCCCACGGTTCCGTCGGTGCCCATGATGCCAATCTTGTGCACCGGCTCGGCCGGCATACTCAGGTTGGGGTCGAACTCGCACTCCCCCATCACCGCACCGGCCAGAGCATAGCGCACCGACTCACGCGGCATATGGATAATCGGCACCTTCGTAAACGACTGGATCTGGTCGTAGAAGTAGTGCGACGTGTTGCAGGGAATGGCAATGTGCGCACAGCCCAGCGACTCGAGTGCCTGGGCACACTCTTTCATGGTCGCCAGCAGCTTGGCATGCTCGCCGGTCTTAATGGCCAACGTGCGGTCGGGCATGGTCGACTTGGAGAGCACCACCATGTCGATATGTTCCTGATCGCAGGCAGCAGCCGTATGACGCACCACCTGGTCGTAGTAATACGACGTGGCCTCGGCGCCCATGCCACCGATAACTCCCAGCTTTTCCATCGCCGCCTCCTTGGTGACGCTTGCGCAATTGCGCGTATCATACCCGCGCCCGCCCGATGCAAACCGGACGGGCGCCGCGCTCATCTACTTGTAATACGTCTTGAACAGCTTAAAGTGGCGCAGCTTGGTGTGCCACATGCGCAGCCAGCGGTTAAAGACAAAGTCGCCCTTCATAAACGAAGGGTCGGCGCCCTTGCCTTCCTTGTCCAGGCGATGCACCTTAGCGCGCAGCTCGGGATCCTTGACGTACTTGTCGACGACGCCCATGGGGACGACCATCCACAGCGCCTCGTCCTGCGCCGTCACAAACTCCGGCTCAAACGGGCGGTTGAACACATACTCGTCCACCACATACTTGGCAACGTTAAAGCCACTGTTAGTGACATAGTAGTTGCTGCGGCCCTGGCGCGTGTTGAAATCGAAGAACTTAAACGAGCCGTCGCGCTCGTCGTACTTAACGTCAAAGTTGGAATAGCCCACAAAGTGAAGGTCCTCGAGTAGCTTGCGCACGCCGCCCATGAGCTCGTCATTGGGCTCGGTGATGATACAGGCGTGGTTGCCGACGCCGTGAGGCTGATGCTCCTCGAGCAGCACATGGCCCAGGCACATCATGCGCACCTTGCCGTTGCGGTCGGAATAGCTGGTGAGTACGCGCATGTACTCGTCGTTGCCGGGCACGCGATCCTGCAAGATCAGGTCGTCAGTGTAGCCGCTGGCATACGAATCGCGAATGACCTGTTCCAGCTCGGCGCGGTCGGCAATCTCATAGGCCTTCTTCTGGCCCTCGAACTCGTGCTGCCACCACATGATGCCGTCAGAAGGCTTCAGAATCATCGGGTAGGGAAAATCAATCTGGTCGAGCACTTCGGCAGGCGCCTCACCCTGGGCGTTCAGCATCGCCATGGTGAAGGTAAAGGTATGCGGATAAGGCACGCCATGCTTCTCGCACAGCTCGTAGAAGATCTCCTTCTTCTGGCACTGCTCGAGCATGCTGTAGGGCGCGTAGGGAGCGACGATGTTATCCGCCAGCTCATGAGCATCCTTGGCCTGAGCCACGAGGGCAACATAGTTGTCGCCACAGCCCACAAGGACAATCGTCTTGTCGGCATGCGCTTGGGCAATGCCGTTGACGGTTTTGAGCATCACGGGCATGGTATCGATATCCACGTTGGGTGTGTAGTCGATAATCTGGCTGCGGTACGCGGGACCCGTCTGGTACTTGCCAAAGACCAGACTCTTGACCTGGTACTCCTCGTAGAAGGCGCGCGCCACCGAATAGGCGTTGATGTCGCCACCGAGCAGCACGGGAATGAACTCGCGCTCTGTAAACTGCAATGCCATGGAAACTTCCTATCATGAACTGCCCACACAACGGGCGGTCTTTGCGCAACTGGTTTATTCTAGCGTGCCAAGCCGCCGGCGCCCAAAGCTCCACCGTATCTATGGCAATCGACGTAATCGTCCAGCACGAAGACGGCGCTCACCGTTGTATGACAACGGGCAATGAACCTACCATTGTTGTAGGATTCAACATGTTGCCCGCCCCGTCGAAAGGTGCACCGTGCCCCAGGCTCATCCGATCAACAACCCCATCATTGACGCCGCCAAGCGCGAACTTGCGGATCGTGCCCAGACGGCAGCTCCCCTACGCACCGCAAACGATGCTTACAACGGGCCTGCCCGTATCGTCTCAATCAACACGTCGGAGCACAAAGGCACTCGCAAGTCGCCCGTCGCCGATGGACGCGACACCGTCATCGAGCAATTTGGCCTCGCTACCGATGCGCACGCCGGACATTGGCACCGCCAGGTCTCTTTTTTAGCCGCGGAGTCCATCCAGACGGCGCAGGCACGCGGGCTCGACGTACACGAGGGTGACTTTGGAGAGAACTTCACAACCCGGGGCATCAACCTACTCTCGCTCCCCTTGGGCACGCAGCTCAAGCTTGGCAGCGAGGTGCTTGTCGAAATCAGCCAAATCGGCAAGGTCTGCCACACACGCTGTGCCATCTACTATCTCGCCGGCGACTGCATCTTTCCCCACGAGGGCATTTTCGGCGTGGTGCTACAAGGCGGAGAGGTCCATACCGGCGACGACATCCAGGTGGTCAAGCTCGGCGACGGCACCTGCTCCTTCACTCCCGCCGACGCACTCGAAGAGGTGGAGCAGGCTCGTCGCGAAGGAACCCTGTAGTTGCAAAATCCCACGTTGAAGTAGCTTTTACAGCCAAGAATCCCGTTGCAATAGGGTGCCGTAACGTTAAAGTTGAACTCTATGGTTTCTCAACAATTCATCATAACTGCAGGTCAAAGCCAAAGTCTCAAGTTCAACTTGACCCTTTGGAACCTTTAAGGTTCAAGTTGAGGTCGAAAGCAGTAGTAGAATACCGTTCGAACCATAACCTACGATTGATTGCAGAGGGACTGGATGCAGCATTCGAATCATCGCACCGCAGCGCTCATTGCGTCGAAGCCGGCTCGTATCATCACGAGCGCCGCGCTCGCCGTTGCGCTGACGGCCACGCCGATGCTCTCCCCCGTTGCGGCGTATGCCGCCTCGCAGGCAACGCAGGACCAGCTTTCCGCAGCCCAACAGAAGATCGAAGCCGCCACGAGCACCTACAACGATGCCCGCACCAAACTCGATGACCTGCAAAAGCAGATTGACTCCAATGAGGCAAGCATCGAGGAAATCGAGGCTAAGCTTCCCGAGCAGCAGGCCAAGGCAAGCTCCGCCATGCGCGATCTGTACAAGTATCAGAAGGGCACCAATCCCATCGTGAGCTTCCTGGTCAACGCGCAGAGCCTGGGTGAGTTCATCACGACCTGCAAATACACCAACCAGATCACGAGCTCGAGCGTCAACGAGATCGAAGAGCTCAATAACATGCAAACCGAACTCGAGCAGAACAAGGCCGAGCTCCAGCAGGCCAAGTCTCAGCTTGAGGCAGAGCAGAAAAACGCCGAGGATGCGCTGGCGCAGGCCCAGCAGCTCCGCAGCGAGGCGCAGGCAAAAGCCGAGCAGGAAAATGCCGCCGAGCTTGCCAAGCTTGAGGCCGATAAGGCCGCTGCCGCCGAGAAGCTCTCGGGCGAGGGCGTAAGCGGCAGCAATTCCAGCAGCCAGGCCAACAACGCCAACACCACCATCGACACCACGCCGAACAACTCGAACAGCGGCAACTCCGATTACGACTCGTTCATTAATGAGTGGACGAGCCGCATCGACAACTACCTTGCCGGCTCCCCCATGGCAGGTCAGGGCTATAACTTTGCCGTTGCCGCCTGGAACACCGGCGTCGACCCTCGCTGGTCCCCCGCCATCGCCTGCATCGAGAGCACCAAGGGTGCTTATTGCGCCAATTCTTACAACGCCTGGGGGTGGAGCGCCCGTGGCGGCGGTTGGCGCAGCTTTGGCAGCTGGAGCGAGGGCATCTCCGCTCACGTTGCCTATCTGGGCGCCAACTACGGCTCCACCCTTACCCCGGCAGCGGCCAAAAAGTACTGCCCGCCCACGTGGCAGGACTGGTACAACAAAGTCGCCGCTCAGATGAACCGCATCTAAGTGCAACTGCAAAGGGCCCCAATGGGGCCCTTTTCTTTTAGGTAGCGGAGGTATCGACGACGCCGGTCGCATTGGCAACCGCGACTATGACGATTATGCATAGGAGCAGCACACCCAATGCCTTGAGCCAGAGTTTCGCGAGCTTCTTGCCGCGATAGCTGTCGAGCAATGCGAATCGCCGACGAAGACGGCGCTTATCGAGCAGCGCAAAATGCATAAGCACCATAAGGCCATCGACAAAGAAAAAATACTCGATTATGAGAAGCCACGTCGGGTAGCTTTGGTTTGCTCCGGTGGGATGAAAGACGGCAAAGTGGCTACCGGCAAAGAACACAAGCAGTGAGAAGTAGACGAGCGTATTCCAAATGCGCCCCAGAGACTCCGGAACGCGAGAGAGCAGACCGCATGCAGCGGAGGCGGCAGGGCCAGGAAGCCCTGCGGATTTCTGGAGCCCTTGGGGCGTCAACACCGTCTCCGAGGCCGGAGTACGGACAGGCGCAGGCGCAGAAGGCCGCACGGGGCGACTCAGATCGTATGCTGCGTGCGTCGCCCGTCCCAACGCTTCCGCACTCGCAAAACGCTTGGCCGGGTCGAGCGCCATCGACATGCAGACGGCATCGGCAAGTGGAGCGGGAATGCCGCGCGCCTCGCATTGCTCGCGCATGTCGAGCCCTGGTTTAGGGTCGACTCCCGTCAAGCAGAAGAACAACAGGGCGCCAAGTGCGTAGACGTCGCTGCGCACACTCGTCTGCCCAAACCCATACTGCTCGGGCGGCGCATAGGGTCGTGTGCCAAACTTGACGGTATCGGCATCGGCACCATCGCGCCATACGCGGGCGATCCCCAAGTCGATAATCACCAGCGATGAAAATGTCAGGCCGTCATCAGGCGTATAGTTGGCACCTGTCACGATGATATTCGACGGCTTGAGGTCGCGATGGATCACCGGCGCCGACGTCTCCCCCGCTATTGCAAAACCGGCATGGAGCTCGCCCACGGCATCGCATAGGGCAGGATACAATTCACGCGCATAATCGGGGGTGGCTCCCAGACGGTACACCAGCGCCCCGAGCGTCTCCCCTTCGATGTATTCCATAACCACGTTGAGCTCGTCGCCCACACGACGACAATCGACGATTCTGGGCAGGTGCTCAAAACGCCTGCCTGCCCGCTGAGCGGCAAACAGACGCTCGTATGCCCCGCCGATTTGAGCCGAAGCATCGATGCGTTTGCGGACAAAGGGGCCGAGCGAACTACCGCCGGTTCCTTCAAAGTACACGAGCTCGGTTGTTTCAACGGACGAGCGCTTAAGTACACGCTCCACGCGATAGCTGTCGTCGCGATCGAGCGACGCCAGGTGCTCGGCAAGCGCTGCGGTCAGCTCGTCATTGGAATATGTTGGGGTCTGAGTATCCATAGCCTCCATCATAGCGCAGGGCGCAGACACCCCATGGCATCCGCACCCCGTTCGTTTGCATCGCTGTTCGACAGCTCCGCCGGCTCAGATATCAGCCGCTAACTCACCGTCTCCTCGCCAAAGCGATACAGTTCCTCGTTGACCTTTTGGAGGCTGCACCCGCGATCGATGCAAAAGATGATAATCGCATCGCGGCGGTCCTTGCAGTTAAGGACGCTTACCCCGGCAGCCGTCAGCGCACGGTTGGTCTCTTTGAGCGTCAGCGCCATCGCAAAGGCAATCTGCAGCACCTTATTGCGACTCGGATGACGCGCGCCGGTAAAGATCTGATAGCCAAAGGTCTCATTGAGATCGGCCATGCGAACCACGCGCGAACGCTCCAAGCCCTTTTCCTGCAGCAGCTGCATCAGGTAGTCCGAAAGCGACGGGGCGGCAAAGTCGTGTTCTTTGATATAGCCATCGATGTTTGGCGCGTCGAGAAGTTCATTGAGTAACTCGTCAGTCAACTTTTTATCGGGCATACGACCTCACCTCCCATACGGCGCAACGGTAGCGACATGCTAGGCCAGCACCCAGCTTGCAGTGGCAGACTTATCAAACATGTTGGCAAAATACAGTGCCTTCTTGATATCGCCATCAAAGTAGATATTGCCCGCCACGGAGCCACCGGCGGAAAGGGTACCAGACTGCAGCTCATCGGAGCCCTCGCTGTAGTAACCCTGATTCTGTTGAGCGCCGTTGGCGTCCTCGCCCTTCCAGTCGTAGATATTGTAATCTGCGCCCTCATCGCCATTGTTAACGTACGTGACGTGAATGCCCGTCATGGTCGAACCGTCATAATTTGTGAGGCCGGGCTGGACGGAATCGACAACGACGGAAAGACCGGCAGCCGTGGTCACCGTCGCACCAACCGCCAGGTCAGTCGTAGACTGCTCTTCCTTCTTCGCCTCTTCCTTCTTGTCGCCATCGCCAGCGTCCTCGGTGACGGTCGCCTTATCGCTACCACAACCGGCAAGAAGACCGGCAGTCCCCAAGGCGACGGTGGCGAATGCGCTCAGTGCAGCGCGACGGCTCAGCAGCACTTCGTTTTCAAGCTTTTTCATCATGCATCCTTCCTACGATCCGGCTACCGTGCCGGCACACAGCACATCGTAGAAAGGATTAAACTTGAATTCATTAGCTGAGAGCTAAGGTTGCGGTATAGAAGAGCATGAAGCGCGTGTCCATCGCCGATGACACCTCGAGGCTTGCCAACATCGATTTGAACTACTGGTTCTACGGCTGCAGCGTCTTGCCTCGATTTCCGACATGACAAACCTGCGCGGCGTAGTCCATGCGGACGACGACGCTCTCGAGCATGCCCTACACACTCGATGCTCGAACGAGCTCGATAGAATCCTGGTAGATGCGGGCTGAGAACCGCCCAAGGGTCACATGGGCCCGACCACATTCAACAACCACAAGGCCATCGTGGGCGGCAATGACACGGCCTGCGACTCAAAGCAAACGATGCGCGCGATGTGCCGAATAGACCGCGAGGAGCAGGCGGGATACCTCATAACGGCCGGGCAGCCCCTACGGCATAGGCTAGGCGATGGGGTGTGGAGCACGTAGCAAGGACTAAAGCAGGTCGCTTTCCACCTCAACATCTTCGATGCTTTCGACCTCCGCTTCAGTGGGCAGGGTTCCATCGGGGTCCTCGCCCTCCATGAACATCCTGATGGCGTTCTTAGCAATGATGCTCGTCGATGCCACGTCCACACCGCCGCCAATCACGCCGCCGGCGAGGGGCAGCATTTTCCCGAGGTTAATGATGCCTTTCTCGCCGAACTTCGTGATAAATCTGAAGCCGACCTTCTGGTTGATCTTCACGAGTGCCGCCCCGGGAATCTTCTTGATTGCGACCTCAAGCGATTTCGTCCCAGTCTTGATGAGCCCCATTTTGACAAGATCACTCGCCGTCGTACCCGTGAGACACATGTAGATCATCGTCTGAACTTGGTCGGACGTAACGTCATAGCCACCCATCTTCGCGATGCAGGCGATCATGCGCATCTGGACGTACATGACGCTGCTTATGTTCGCGGGAATTGCGACCGGAAGCGTAATCAAGCCCCCGAGCCCGGTGACGAAACCTGAGGTTCCGCATTTCATGATCTGCCACTTTGCGAGTGCCCTTGCGGCATCATCGGGTGACTTCGCCTTTCCCGTGTAGTCCTCAACCATCTCGTCGACCGAGCGACTCACCTTAGGGACGCCATTCAGTGCGCTCCTGTAGATGGTATCGAGCAGCTTGCCAGCCGATTCCTCATCGATGGGCATCTCGAAACCTTTGGCCCTTCCAACCGTGTCTTTCTCTCCCGTCTTCTTAGCCATGGCTCTTCCTTTCTCGCAGCTTTGCTTTCTCAATAACCCTTGCAAATTCTGCGAACCATCCATCAATCTTTGGGCATTTTACCTCGCGTTTTATAGCGATGATTCAGCTGTCTGCCAATTTGTGACCGCAGCGGATGATGGGCTCGTTAGTTGGCCTATGTCCTGTTGGGGAGTCCTTATGGAATCTATTGCGATGAGCTGGCATGGGGGCTGGCGATTGCAGCCTGCCTTCCCGTGTTGCTGGCGGCGGTGCTCTCACGCCAAACGCTTGTACATTCGGATTGCTACACAACGAATGAAACTTGTTGATGCGGGGCGCGGTTCATTCAGAGTCCGCCCCTCGCTTCATCCTCAAGAAGCTCGTCGAAGCCTACCCCACCGTTACGGATTCCCCGGTAAAGGTGCTCACAAGCAACAAGATAAAGAACGCCAGATAACTGATACTCAATAGGTAGGTGACAACCAAAAAGATGGCCCATCCGACATTGGTTTTACCGTCGGCACGGCGTTGCTCGCGATTGCGGCAGAGCCAAATCGTCACGCCAATGGCCGCAATCAACAGCACAAGCGCTGCTGCAGCCAGCCCAGCAAGCACAAACATCACGCCAATGCTCACAGCGATGACCGGAAGCAGCAGCAAACCGCACCCGCATCCACCCGGACTATATACGGCAGGCTGTCGGCGTCGCTTCATCGTCACGCCACCCCCATCATCTTTAAGCACTACAGCGCAATGGCCTGCTGAACAGGAACGATCTTATCGAGTTCCGGTTCGATCCGCCTTTTCTCGGCCTCAAGGTCAAACGCCACCTGAGCGCGCAGCCAATAACCATCCGTCAGGCCAAAATAACGGCAAAGACGGAGGTCGGTGTCGGCCGTCACGCGACGTTTTCCCAAGACAATCTGCCCGATACGCTGAGCCGGAATCCCGGTCTCTTTCGCAAGGCGATATTGAGAAATGCCCATGGGAACAAGAAACTCCTCTTTGAGAAGCTCACCAGGAGTCACTGGCGACAGCAAATCGGACGAGGTCTCATCACTTGTGATAATCGACGATTTCGACATTCCAAGCCATCTCCTGTCTCCACTCAAAACAGACCCGATAGCGCTCGTTAACACGGATGCTATATTGACCGGCACGATCGCCCTTCAAAGCTTCCAGGCGGTTGCCCGGCGGAACGCGAAGATCATCAAGCGAAGCACAAACCTGCAGTTGGCGAATCTTCCTCAGCGTAACGCGCTCAAAGGGCACGAACCTCCTGACCCGCACACCCATGGCAAAGCGTTCGGTATCCTCATCTTTATACGATGCAATCATAGTATCGCCTTACGTTAATAACGTCAAACGTTTCTATAGACTTACATCTCTATTATAGCGTACATTTGTTCGTATTTTCTAGAGCAGGTATCCTTCGCCAATTAACCAAGCAGAAGCAATCGTTTGTAGACATCGAGGCCTTTGAGCAGAATTTCCTCGTCAAAGAGCATGGTATCGGTATGCAGAGCGCTCGTGGCATAGGCGGGACAGCCATCCGGATCACTCGGGTTTTCTTGACCCTCCGGCACGCCCGTGCCCAGCAAGAAGAACACGCCCGGCAGATAGCGCTGATAGAAGGCGAAATCCTCGGCGATTAGCAGCGGCTCGTCCACAAGTTGCAGTTCGGACAAAGCAGGCGCGACGCTGGCAAACAGCTCGGGGTCGTTATCGACCGGTGGATAGCCCTCGGCAAAGTCGAGATCATACGTGCAGCCCGTTGCGGTGCACGCCTCGTCGAGCACACGGCGTACGCCCTCGCGCGCACGGTCGAACATGTCGTCCGTAAACACACGCAGGCTTCCGGCCACATGGGCCTCCCCCGCCACCGCGTTGCAAACCGTACCGGCCTGCAGCAGACCAAACTTACCGATACAGGGCTCGTCGGTGCCCAGCTCGTCCATCAGTTCGCGCTCGGCAACCAAGAACTTGGCAGCCGCCAGCGCCGCATCGTGCGACTCCTCGACCGGAACGCCATAGGTCTTAGCGATATGGATGCTCGTCCCGTGAATATGAATGTGCGTCTCACTCGAACGCGCCAGCAACGGACCGGGGCAGCTCGCCAACGTGCCGGCGGGCAGATCGGGCAACACGTGGAAGCCGAAGATGAGATCCGCCCCGTAGCGCTCGAACACGCCGCTCTCGCATACCGTCTTGGCACCACCGGTCGTTTCCTCGGCCGGCTGGAACACAAAGAGCACATTGCGCCTAATGGCGCCCGGCTGCTCGCGAATCGTACGGTCGACATACGTCGCGGCGGCAAGTGCCATGGCCATGTGTCCGTCATGTCCGCAAGCGTGCATCTTGCCTGGATGGGTCGAGGCAAAGGCCGCTCCCGTCGCCTCCGCGATGGGCAGCGCATCCATATCGGCGCGAATCGCCGTGGCATGCGCGGCATCAACGCCGGCGTCGAAGAAAGCACAGACGCAGCTGGGGCACGGATGGGTCACCTCGCAAGCGAGCGATGCCAGCACGCCCTCGATATAGGCAATGGTTTGCGGAAGATCGAAATCGAGCTCCGGAATGCGATGGAGATCGCGGCGATAGCGACGGAGTTCTTGGAGCTCGGTCATAGAGGATCCCTTCGTGAGGCACATCTGTTGCAACTTATTGTGATACAGGATTGTGGCGCACATGTTTCCAGCATATCCCTGCATTTTTTAAACGTTATATACGAATACTCTTGTTTGGTAAAGTGCAACGTGATAGGGTCTTTACCACTTGATAGAGGCGCGGGCACGAAGAGCCGCGGGCGAGCCGGCAGGCTTTGACCCCGTGGGGAGGCGAAACCCGCCGAACTGGGTTTTTCGGGCACGAACAACCTGGTGGGCCTGTGGGAAACACCCACAGGACTGTCTGCAGCAATGCGGGAGCGCTATCCGGACATTGGGTCCACGCTATGCGGATTCGATGCGCAGATGGCGCCGTCTGGATAGCGAGGTTTACGGGACATGGCATTGACCCCCAACGAGGCATATGCGGCCAAGCAGCCGTTTGTGGACAAGGAGACACTCGAGCATATCGTCGAGCAGTTCCCCACGCCGTTTCATCTATACGACGAGGCGGGCATCCGCCGCAACATGCAAGAAGTGCGCGACGCCTTTGCATGGAACCCGGGCTTTAAGGAATACTTTGCCGTCAAGGCCAACCCCAACCCGGCGCTCATCTCCATTCTCAACGAATACGGCTGCGGCTGCGATTGCTCGAGCTATACCGAGCTCATGATCGCCCGCTCGCTGGGTATCACAGGACACGACATCATGTTCTCGTCCAACGACACGCCGGCTGCCGACTTTGAGCTCGCCGACAAGCTGGGCGCCATCGTCAACTTTGACGACATCAGCCACATCGAGTTCTTTGAGCGCGTTGCGGGGCCCATCCCCAAAACGGTCAGCTGCCGCTTTAATCCAGGCGGTCTGTTCCAGCTCTCCAACGGCATCATGGACAACCCGGGCGACTCCAAATATGGCATGACCACCGAGCAACTCTTCGAGGCCTTCCGCATGCTCAAGGCCAAGGGCGCCGAGGACTTTGGCATCCACGCATTCCTTGCCAGCAACACCGTCACCAACGACTACTACCCCAAGCTCGCGCGCATCCTCTTTGAGCTTGCCGTACGCCTGGAGCGCGAGACCGGCGCACACGTCGCCTTCATCAATCTGTCCGGCGGCGTCGGCATCCCCTACCTGCCCGAGCAGCAGGCCAACGACATTCGCGCCATCGGCGAGGGAGTACACGCGGCATACGACGAGATCCTGGTTCCCGCCGGCATGGGCGATGTGGCCATCTGCACCGAGATGGGCCGCTTTATGATGGGCCCCTACGGCTGCCTGGTCACCAAGGCCATCCACGAGAAGCAGATCTACAAGGACTATATCGGTGTCGATGCAAGCGCCGTCGATTTGATTCGCCCTGCCATGTATGGCGCCTACCACCACATTACGGTGATGGGTCAGCCGGGCGGCGCCGACAAGGCCACAGCGCCCGTCACGAACACCTATGACATCACGGGCAACCTATGCGAGAACAACGACAAGTTCGCTATCGATCGCAAGCTGCCGCATATCGACATGGGTGACCTGCTTGTAATCCACGATACCGGTGCGCATGGCTACTCCATGGGCTACAACTACAACGGACGGCTGCGCTCGGCCGAGGTCCTGCTGCGCCCCGATGGCGCGGCCGACCTCATCCGCCGCGCCGAGCGCCCGGGCGATTACTTTGCCACGCTCGACGTGCTGCCGTGCGGCCGCGAGCTGCTGGCCAAGTCGCGCGCCGAAAGTGCCCGCCGTCGCGCCCAAGACGAGCGTATGGCAGTCGCAGCTCAATGGAACAAACGCATCCAGATCGCGGAGGCGAAGGAGAAGAACATGGATATCCGCAACCTCGAGGGCTCAATCGTCGCCCTTGTCACGCCGTTTAAAAAGGACGGCAGCGTCGACTTTGACGCGCTCGAGCGCCTTATCGATTTCCACTTGCAAAATGGCACCGACGCCATCCTCACCCTGGGCACCACCGGTGAGAGTGCCACGATGACCGACGACGAGGACAACTCCGTCGTCGCCGCCGTGGTCAAGCATGTTGCAGGACGCGTCCCCGTCATCGCCGGCTCGGGCTCCAACTCCACGCAGACCATGCTCACCAAGTCGCTCACCTATCAGGGCCTGGGCGCCGACGGTCTGTTGCTCATCACCCCCTACTACAACAAGTCCAACGAAGAGGGTATCTATCAGCACTTTAAAACCGTCGCCGATGCCGTGGACATCCCCTGCATCCTGTACAACATCCCCGGCCGCTGCGGCTGCGGTATCAGCGAGCGCAACGTAGAGCGCCTGGCCGCGCACCCCAACATCATGGGTATTAAGGAGGCCTCGGGCAACGTCGCCTACGCGGCCAAGATCGCCCACCTGCTGTCAGACGACTTCCGCATGTACTCGGGCGAGGACGCGCTTACCGTGCCGCTCATGAGCCTGGGCGCCTCGGGCACCATCAGCGTGTGGGCAGACGTGCAGCCGCAGCTCGTACACGACATGTGCCGCGCTTATCTGGACGGCGACGTAGCGCGCGCCCGCGATATCCAGATTGCCGGCCAGCCGCTCATCAACGCCCTCTTTAGCGAGGTCAACCCCATCCCCGTTAAGGAAGCGCTCGCCCAGATGGGCATGATCGAGGCAAACTACCGTATGCCGCTGTGCCCCATGGCAGACGACACGCGATCCGCACTTACCGATGCTCTGAAGGGAGCTGGTCTGCTTGATTAAGACCGTCATTATGGGAACGGGCCGCATGGGCTCGCTCATCCGCACCACCGCCGAAAGCATTGTCGATGCCGCCGGGCAGCCCGTTTTTGATATCGTGGCCCAGATTGGCTTCGATTTGAGCGAGCTCGAGAACGCACCGGCTGCCGATGTGATTATCGACTTCTCGAACGTCGTGACCTTCGATGCCGTCGTCGCCTATGTCGAGCGCACGGGCGCCGCACTCGTTTCCGGCACCACGGGCTACACACCCGAGCAGATGGACTGCCTGCGCGAGCTGGGTCAGAACGCCCGCGTCATGCACTCCGGCAATTACTCCATCGGCATCGCAGCCCTGCGTCATCTAGTGGCCCAGGCCACGCGTGAGCTGCCCGGCTTTGACTGCGAGATTGTCGAAACTCACCACAACCAAAAGGTCGACGCCCCCAGCGGCACCGCAAAGCTGCTGCTCGACGCCGTAGTCGAGGCCGAGCCCGAGGCAGGCTACCACCCCGTCTACGGACGCGAGGGCATGTGCGGAGCGCGCGACCCCAAGGAGATCGGCATGCACTCGCTGCGCGGCGGCACCGTAGCCGGCGTGCACGAGGTGAGTTTCTTTGGCCAGGACGAGGAGGTCACGCTCACCCACCGCGCCGCAAGCCGTCAGATCTTTGTCAACGGCGCCTTAGCAGCCGCGCAGAAGCTCGTCACCCGCGAACCCGGCTTCTATACGTTCGACCAGATCATGTTTGCCTAACCAGGTATCAACCGGATCCACCCAAAGGAGAGACAGCAAATGAGCAACGCAGCCGAGATGGATGCACAGGAGATTATCAACTACATCGCCACCGCGCCAAAAAAGACGCCCGTCAAGCTGTACGTGCGCGAGAAGCCGGGCATGAAGGTCCAGTGGGGCAATGCGCACGTCTACGGCGGTCGTCGTGGCAAGACCGTCTTTGGCGACTGGGATGAGCTTAAAGCCATCCTGGACGCCAACGCCGATTCCATCGATTACTACGATGTGGAGAACGACTGTCGCAACTCCGCCGTGCCCATGCTCGACCTTAAGGGCATCAACGCCCGCATCGAGCCGGGCGCGATCATCCGCGACCGCGTCGAGATCGGCGATCGCGCCGTCATCATGATGGGCGCCATCATCAACATCGGCTCCGTCATCGGTGAGGGTTCCATGATCGATATGGGCGCCGTGCTGGGCGGCCGCGCCACCGTGGGCAAGAACTGCCATATCGGCGCCGGCACCGTGCTGGCAGGCGTTGTGGAGCCCGCCAGCGCCACGCCCGTCATCATCGAAGACGATGTCATGATCGGCGCCAACGCCGTGGTCTTGGAGGGCGTGCGCGTGGGCAAGGGCGCCGTCGTGGCTGCCGGTGCCGTGTGCGTCGAGGACGTCCCCGCCGGCGCCGTCGTGGCCGGTGTCCCCGCCCGCGTCATCAAGATGCGCGACGAGAAGACCGACAGCAAGACCGGCCTGGAAGAGGGCTTACGTCAACTTTAATAGTTACGCGGTTTTGACAAACCGCGTTTTCGCTGACTTATGCTCAACCTGCGGGGCAATTCATCCCCAAACAAGAAGGCCGAAGCCCCAAGGAGCTTCGGCCTTTGCTTTCTCGCTGTAGACGTAACGCAACTTATCGATTCTCGATGCTGCCGATATTCTTGAGCTCGATGGAGATGAGGCCGTTGGGCTCGTTGACAAACTCGATGTACTCAGAGTTCGAACCCATCTCGGCCGGGAAGCTGATCTCGATGCCCGTGTCGGTACGGATTTTGTGGTTGCGCACCGCCGCGCGTTCAACCTGCTTGCGCTCCACGGGCACACGCTCAGGCACCTTCTCCTCAGTCAGTGCCGCACGCACGCTCTCCTTGATGACCGGCTCGTCCTCAAAGACTTCGTCGACAATATCCCAAGGCGGCAGCTCCTCGTCATCCTCGACTTTCTCGGCAACGGCAGCCTTAACCTTGGCGAGCGCCACGGCCGTATTGGCACCGTGCTCCTCGGCGACTTCCTCGACCACACGCGTCACGGTGTCGATGACCTCCTTGCCCGATACGCCCGTGTCGCACTGCAGCAGGCCATCGGGGATAAGCATACGGTCCTCGCCGGCAATCTTGCGCTTCTTGTCCACGTAGCCGATCTCCATGGTGCTCGCACGCACGATGGCATAGCTTGGAACCTTTTGCGAGGGGTTTGGCAGAATAGCGTAGTGGCGCGCGATGTCGTTGCGCACCTCCCCCTCCTCGCGGCCCACCTCGTGCATAAAAGCCTGCTTGGAGCCCAGCAGCATCACGGCAAACCAGCGGGCATCCTCATCGTCGTCAAAATCAGCCACGAGCACATCGGTAGACTCGGCTTTCTCGGCTTTGGTGAGCTCGGAGGAGATAAACTCCGCAATCTGCTGCGACAGGTCCACGAACTCGCGCTCGCCAAAGAAATAGCCCTTGAGCTCGCCGCCGAATGCGGAGTTCTCGGCAAACGTGGCACGCTTGTTATCAGCCGAGGTACGAGCGCGCCGCAGGTGCGTGGTTACGAAATTACGCACGGTACGGCTCTCGATATCGAGCTCGCGCTGGCTCATGACGTTGACGGCAGAGTCAAAGTCCAGGATATGCAGAATCGCGTGATTGATTTTCATATACGGCATTCCGTTCTAGATCGAATTGAGCACGAATCAGTATAGCGGTCGAACCCGCCCCAAGCGCATCGAAGATTGGCGCATCGGGGACAGGTTGCTTTGCACCAATGACTAGCGCAGGAGCTCGGACTGCCACGCCTCGAGTTGTTCTGCCAAACTCTTACCGGCTGCGGGCATGTCGATCTGGGGTCGTTTGGGCAGCAGCGCGCATTTTAGGATTGCCGCGATGGTCTGCGAGACAAAGCGTCGCGTATCCTTGTCAAAGCCTTGCGCAGCCTGGAGCATCACGGGCAGGCTCTCGCGCAGATTCCCAGCGATATCCGCAAACCGCTCAGCACCCGTAGCCTCAAGCACGGAGAACAACGCATCTACAAAACGCTCGCGCTCGCTAGGCGACACCGCAAGCAGCATCTCGCGAATGGAGCCATCAACGTATCGAGCACCGGCGGACAGGCGCTCACAGCACACGAAGTCGCGACCATCAACCACCCAGCTAAAGGGATTATGCTGAAGCAGGCTGAACTCGGTGCTCTCAACGATGGCATAGTCCTCCTGTGTCTCGAACATCATGCCAAAGATCGACGACCGAGGTAGCGTCTTGTCGATTCGGCCGGAAAGATCGGCAAAGGCGTTTCCGTTCAGAAACTCCTCGACGAAGCCCGGACCATCATGGGAATATGCCCGTTCAATTCGCTCACGAGCGACATCGGAGCACATCGCCGCACCGTACACCGCAAGGTTTCCACCCTTGGAATGACCTCCGCACAAAAGCGGCCCGTCGATCGCATCCGCCGCCTCGTCCACATAACGCGCCGCGGATTCCTGGGCCGGCACAGGACACCGGAACGCCATGTTAAAGTCCTCTTTCCAGCCCACAATCGTGCTGTCGGTCCCCCGGAAGGAAAGATAACTAAACCCCGCCGGAAACCGGAACGCCATGGCTGCAAACTGCTCTGTTGTCTCGGCATCACTCACGCTACGATAGCCGCAAACACGAACGCCACGGTAGCGAGGGCTTGCTGCCGCAGCCTCCAACAGGGCACGGCTCCCCTCCGGATCCCACAGGTCGCCAATCATGTCTTGGTAGCACTCGGCGCGCAGCAGCTCGCGTACGTCTAGGCCCTGCCAGTTCATCAGCTCCGCCATATCACCCGGCAAACGCAAATAGGACAACCACGCAAAGACCAGGCTATCCACCGCGCAGAACGGCCGTTCCTCAAACGGATCAAACGCCGTCTGGGCATAGGTTAAAAAATTAGGCGAATCCGACATGGCCCTCCCATCAACTATGGTGCATTGGGGTGGTGCAAAGTAACCTGACCCCCTCGCACCAAAAAGGCGCCCGGACCGTGTGGCCCGGACGCCTTTCATTGTAGCCTGTTGCCCAAAAAAGCTTGGTTTAGCAGGAGAAGTCGACGCTGTCGATGATGTCCTTGAGGGCCTTGGCGGAGGCGGTGAGCTCATGCTGCTCGTCATCGTTCAACGGCACGGGAACGCGGCAGACGACGCCGTCACGGCCAACGACCGTCGGCATGGAGATAGCCAGATCGGACAGGCCATACTCGCCCACCATGAGCGAGGAAACGGGCAGAACGGTCTGCTCATCGCGCATGACAGCGGTGCAGATGCGCTTGACGGCCATGGCGACGCCGTAGTAGGTGGCGTGCTTCTTCTCGATGATGGTGTAGGCGGAGTTCTTGACGTCCTCGGCGATGCGCTTCTCGGCAGCCTCATGCTCCAGGTGGCCGTGAAGCTCGCAGAAGGTGTTCAGCGGAACGCCAGCAACCTGAGCGCTGGACCAAGCGACAAACTCGGAGTCACCGTGCTCGCCCATGACATAGGCCTGGACATCGCGCGGGTCAACCTCGACGTGGGCACCAAGCATCTGCTGCAGACGGCCAGTGTCGAGCACGGTGCCGGAGCCGATGACATGGCCCTCGGGCAGGCCGGACATCTTGATGGCAGCATAGGTCAGAACATCAACCGGGTTGGAGACGATTAGCAGAATGCCGTCGAAGCCGGACTTCTTAATCTCGGGGATAATGGACTTAAAGATGTTTACGTTCTTGTTGACCAGGTCCAGGCGGGTCTCACCGGGCTTCTGGGCAGCGCCAGCGGTGACGACGATCATGGCGGCGTCGGCGACATCGGAATAATCGCCGGCGTAGATCTTCATCGGCTCGGCAAACGTCATGCCGTGCGCGATATCCAGGGCCTCACCCTCGGCGCGGTTCTTGTCCACGTCGATGAGGACCATCTCGGAGAACAGACCACTCTGCATCAGTGCGAACGCCGAAGACGAACCGACGAAACCGCAGCCGACAATAGCGACCTTCTTCTCGTTAACCATTAGAAACTCCCATCTCTCTCCACAAACAAGCCGCCCGGGAACGACCCGAGCGGCTTGTCGTAATCCCAATACATCCAATCGGGACTTTGATTATGCTCCTATTCGCAGCCAAAAATCGACCGTTTACCGAAATTGTTTGCAGAATTCGTAAAATAACTGCACGAAATCGGTTTCGAGCTATTGACGAGTCGAAATAGGTTTCTAATACAGGCCCGCCTCGCGAATGGCCTCGACAGCCAAAGCGATCTGATCGGGCGGCAGGACCAGCGCCATGCGCACGTGCCCCTCGCCCGAAGGGCCAAAGCTCGCGCCCGGCGTCACCACAACGCCGGCCTTCTCCATGAGCTCCTCGCAAAACGCCATGGAATCGGTGCGACCACCGGGAAGCTTGGCCCACACAAACATAGAGCCATGCGCGTTGGGACGCTCCCAGCCCAGGCCCTCAAGACCGTCGCACAGGGCATCGCGGCGTTCCTGGTACTTCAGACGCTGCGCCTCGACCTCATCGCGCGGACCGTTCAGGCACGCGATGGCGGCCTTCTGAATCGGGAAGAACATACCAAAGTCGATCTGGCCGCGCAGCTTGGCAAAGGCAGAGACCACATCCTCGCGACCGACCAAAAAGCCGATGCGGGCACCGGTGACGTTAAACGACTTGGAGAGCGAGAAGAACTCAACGCCCACCTCGAGCGCGCCGGGATACTGCAAGAAGCTGCCGCCGGGCTCGCCGTCAAACACGATGTCGGAGTACGCGTTATCATGGACGATCAACAGATCATGCTCGCGGGCAAAGGCGATAATCTCCTCGTAGACCTCGGGCGTGCCCACCGAGCCGACCGGGTTCGCGGGCAGCGACACGATCATGTACTTGGCACGATCGGCAACCTCGGGATCGATACCCGCCACATAGGGCAGGTAATTGTGCTCGGCAACCAGCGGATAGTATTCGAGCTTGGCATCGGCGATCTTGGCACCCGCCTCAAAGACCGGGTAGCACGGATCGGGAACCAAAATGGTGTCACCCGGATCGAGCAGAGCCAGGCCCAAATGGCCCACGCCCTCCTGCGTGCCGTTGCACGACTGCACCATAGACGGCGTAATGCCCGAAACGCCAAAGCGACGCTCATAGTAATCGCACACGGCTTGCTTGAGTTCGGGCAGATCGCGCAGGGCATACTTCCACATCTCGGGATCTTGGGCGGCTTGTGTGAGCGCCTCGACCACGTGGTCGTACGGCTTAAAGTCAGGCGTGCCCACGCTCATGTTGTAAATGGTCTTGCCCTGAGCCTTCAGCGCGAGAAGTTTGTTGTTGAGCGAGGCGAAGACCTCCGCGCCAAAGCGGTCGAGACGCTGCGATGCCTGCATGGTGCCACCTTTCGATATAAAAAACGCGGCGCTCCGACAAGAGCGCCGCGCGATACGGGCCATCAGATTGCAAAAGTGTAACGCTTACAAACCCCGTATTGGTTCAATTTAGCCAACCTTAGTCAATTGCATTGAGCGCGTCGATCTGCGCAAGCCACAGACGCGAGCTGGCGTCACTCGGCATACGCCAATCGCCGCGCGGGCTGAGCGTCACCGAGCCCACCTTGGGGCCGTCGGGCAGGCAGCTTCGCTTAAACTGCTGGGCAAAGAAGCGGCGGTAGAACGTACGCAGCCACGTGTGGACGGTCTTGACGTCGTAGACGCCCTCGAAGCTCTTGAGCGCCATGCGGTAGATCTTGCCCGGCTCAAAGCCAAAACGCAGCAGGTAGTAGAGGAAGTAGTCGTGCAGCTCGTACGGGCCCACCAAATCCTCGGTCTTCTGCGCAATCTCGCCGTCGCCCGTGGGCGGCAGAAGCTCGGGGGACACCGGCGTATCGAGGATATCGAGCAAGACCTCGGCAATGCGCCCGCCAAAGACATCGGCGGCATAGCGCACCAGATGGCGCACAAGCGTCTTGGGCACGCTCGCGTTGACGGCGTACATGCTCATGTGGTCGCCGTTATAGGTAGCCCAGCCGAGCGCCAGCTCCGACAGGTCGCCCGTGCCGATGACAAAACCGCCAGCCTGGTTGGCCAGATCCATCAGAATCTGCGTACGCTCGCGCGCCTGGCTGTTCTCGTAGGTCACGTCCTGCACAGCCGGATCATGCTCGATATCCTTAAAGTGCTGTTCCACGGCCGCGTGAATCGAAACCTCACGGAAGCTCACACCCAGGTCGCGGGCAAGCGACTCGGCATTCGACTTGGTGCGATGCGTCGTGCCAAAACCTGGCATGGAGACCGCCGTGATACCCGTGCGCGGCAGCCCCAGCGCATCGAAGGCACGCACGGTCACAAGCAGTGCCAACGTGGAGTCCAAGCCACCCGAAAGGCCGATGACCGCAGCCTTGGTACCTGTGTGGGCGAGGCGGGTCTTGAGGCCAGCAGTCTGCAGATTGAGGATCGTCTCGCAGCGCTCAGCCAGGTCACCATGGTCGGCAGGCACGAAGGGCGCGCGGGGGAAGACACGGTCGATGTCGAGCGCATCGCGCAGGACAGGATCTTCGGCCAGCACGCCCTCAAACGAAAACTCAACGGTCACGGCCTCCGGCGCATCGTCCGAGCGCGTCCATGTCGTCGAGCGACGGCGCTCGGCAACCAACCGGTCAAGATCGACGTCGGCGACGGCCATATCGCAAGTGAGGAGCTTCGTCGCGGCAAGCTTAGAGCCGTTTTCGTAGACGAGGTTCTCGCCCGCAAAGACCATGTCGGTCGTGGACTCGCCCTCACTCGCGTCCGCGTAGGCATAGGCGCAGTACAGGCGCGCGCTCTGATTGGAGATAAGGCTGCGGCGGTAATCTGCCTTACCGATAATCTCGTCCGAGGCCGACGGGTTGAGAATCACCGTCGCACCGGCAAGCGCCATCTCGGTCGAAGGGGGCGCCGGCACCCACAGGTCCTCGCAGACCTCAACGCCCAGCACCATATCCTCGACACCTTCATCACAGCAGCGGTAGACAAGCCCCGAACCCAGCGGAACCGGACCCCGACCGGCAAACTCGACCCACACAGGATCTGCGGGCGCCGGAGCAAACCAGCGGCGCTCGTAGAACTCGCCATAGTTGGGCAGATACTTCTTGGCCGTGAGGCCCAAAAGCTCGCCCGCGCAGCACACGGCGGCGCAGTTGTAGATATTCTCGGCAACTGCAACGGGAAGACCAATGGTAAAGACAATCGGCAGCTCGCGGGTTTCATCGAGAATATGTGCCAGTGCGGTCTCGCAGGCATGCAGCAGCGTGCGGTTATGAAACAGGTCGGCCGCGGTATAGCCGCACAAGTTAAGCTCGGGCAGCACCAGCGCGCGAACGCCGCGCTCGGCAGCCTCGCGAACAGCCGCCAGTGCAACCTCGGCATTGCCCTCGACATCGGCCACGCGAATCCGCGGCGACGCCGCCGCCACACGCAAAAAGCCATCAGACTGAGAAAGGTGAAGATTCATAAGAATGCTCCCGTGCGTAGACGCCATTCACAACAATTAGCAAGCCCTATTGTAGTTCAACCGCCGGGTGTAACCGCATCCCACCAACTTGGTGAGCTATTGATGAGTTGATGATATCTGTTAAATGTCACGTACGATTCACATCTGGTGGGTACCCTGATGGCTACACGAAACGAAGCAGATTTACACCGGGAGGACCCCGTATGACAACCAAGTACACCGACGCGCCGCGCACGCGCGTCATGACACCAGCATCGCTCAACAACGGCGTGCACGAGAACCATTCCATCGGACAGACCATGGCCATCGCGCCCAAAAAGGGCCTGTTCGACGACATTTCCATTCCCCAGATCATCGCCGGCGCCGCGGCTGCCGCCACAAGCGTCGCGCTTGCCTCCAAGATCGGTATCGCTGGTTCAGTAATTGGTGCCGCCGTGAGCTCGGTCATCACCGTTGTGTCATCGCAGGTCTACCGCCACTTTATCTCTGCCAGCGCCGAAGCCATCAAAGGTACGCACGCCGCCGTCGACTACCCTGCCGGCGCCTACGAGCCCGTTGAGTTTAATGCCGAGGAGCACCTAGGCGGCGCCGCGACTACGCAGGAGATGCGCCAGATTGCGGGGCGCGCGACCACGGCGCGCGTCGCTCCCGACAGCCTGCGCGCCAAGGCGGCGGCAGAGCGCAGCCAGACGCAAAAGAAGGTCATCGTCTTCTCGATCGCCATCGCCATCGTCGCGGTCATCGCCTGCGCCGGCGCCATCCTTATCACCACCGCCGGCGAGGGTCTGGGCGAGCGCCCCGAGCCAATCCTTTCGTCGCGCACGACCGAGAGCGATGCAAATGACAACACCCAGTCGCAAGATCAGCAGGCACAAGCGGACGGCACGCAAGACAGTTCTACCTCTACCGATTCGTCCTCGAACACCCAAAACCAATCGCAGGGCACCGATTCCTCTACGGCCAACAGTGGCACGCCGTCCGGCACGACCGACTCAAGCCAAACGGCTGACGGTTCGCAGCCGAACACGGGCAGCCAGACGAGCGACACCACGTCGGGAACGGGCACAGCAGACAGCAACAACAGCAATTCGAGTGGCACCACATCGGGCACGACATCTGACAGTTCAAGCCAAGGCACGACATCGGGCAACTAGGCGCTGCATCCCCAGATAGGCAACCTGTACAACGGGCGCGAACCGGCAACGGTCGCGCCCGTTTGCCTTGGGCGACGAGATGGCAAGCCCCGTGCGATGGTAAGATGCTTTGGTGTGTAAAGAGGAGATTTGCCATGAGCAAGACAATAGTTAGGCCCACGCTTTCGCTGGGCAACCACATCTATCTGTATCGCCTGCTGCGCGATGCAATCGGATGCGGCAAGCAAACGTTTATGACGCAGGTCGAGGAGGCACTCGCCGCTGGTGACATGGCCGCTTATGACCTGGGCTTCGAGTCCACGCGCGAGCTGCTCGAGGAGCTCGACGACTGCATTAAGCTGACCGTCTTTAAGGGCGGTCGCCTGTATGCCACTGTCATCGCCAACGAGGCCTGGGATGCCGCCCTTGCCAAGGGCGAGGACAAGCCCAAGGCAGCCAAGGGAGCCAAGCAGTCCTACAAAAAGAAAAAACGCGGCGAGAAGGACCTCAAGGCCGTGCGTCCCAAGCACGTTAAGCGTCCCGAGCCCGAGCCCGTGGCTGAAGCTATGCCGGAGCCCGAGCCCGAGGCAGAGATCGAAGTCGCTATTGAGGTAACGGCAGAAGCCGAAACCGAAATCGCCGCCACGACCGATCCCAAAGTCATATCCGAGCAGGAAGCCACTGCGGAGCTCAACGAGACTCCCAAGTCGACAACCGAAGAAGTCGCTAACCAACCTGAGACGCCTGCGTTCCAAAACAGCGATGTCTTTGGCGACGAGGCTGAGGACGATCAGTCCGACGATCAAGGCGCTACCGAGTCGACGCCGGAGCCCGAGACGCCGGAGCCCGCCATCTCGCTCACGGTCGTCTATGACCCCGAGAACGCCAACGCCGGCATCACCACTATGGCATCCACGCCCATCGAAGCAAAGTCGAGCGTCGAGAATGAGAGCGCGATGCAGGTTGAGTTTGAAACTGCAGCTGTAGACGCGCCCGTCACCGTGAAGCCCGCAGATTCCGCAGTTAAGCCGGAACCGGTGCCTGAGCCCGCACCCGTCATCGAATCCGTGCCCGCCTCTGCTTGCGACCAAGTTCCCGCACCGGCACCGGCTTCGGTACCCGCAGCGGCCCCAACCCCCGCACCCGCAGCGCCCGCCATCCCTGAGGACTTCCCCGTCGATTTCGCAACCGAGGTCTTCTGCCCCGGCCCGCTTCTGCACCAGTTGTCGACCTATCTCCCCTACGGCGCCGACACGCTCGGCATTGTCGGCGAGTACTACTGGATCGCCCGCGAGCGCGGTACCATCGAGGCCGCGCGAAACCGCGCAAACTTCCCCCTGTGCTACACGCAGGCCGGCGAGCGCCGCGAGGTTACAGTGCGCATCCGCCGCAACACCACCGGCGGTCTCGGAGCCGCCTGGACCATCGACAAGGTCGAAGCCCCGGTCGAGTAAAAAACGGCCTCGGATAGCCAATTGACCATCCGAGGCCGTTTGAATTCAGGCCTTTTAGTTGTCATCGGTGCATATAGACACCAGAGAAGCAAGCTCATCCTCAAGTTGCGGAGCAAAGTATCTAAAAGAAACCTGCGCTCCAGTCGGTATCGACTCAATCATATTCGCAGCATTATCTGAAACTCGGTACGATGCAGTTTCACCTGTCTTCAAATCCTCTATTGAGCAGACAGCGTCTTCAGCATCAATCGACCTAAGCACGCCTTTTCCTTGTAACATCACATCGGCATGCCCGCCAGCTATTTCTAATGAACCTGAGTCTGTCGCAGTCACTTCTCCGGAACCTCCGCGCGATATCTCTTCCTTTGTTGAACAGCCCACCAATGAAGCCATCAGCACCAAAGACAGAGCTAGACGAATCGCCCTACTTCGAAAAAGTCGTTCCATAAGTCCACGCATAATAGCTCTGATCATACTTCAGGAAGGATAAAGATGAATTCCAGCCGTCCGCTATGCCAATCATCTGCCTTGTCTCTCCAGTTTTCTTACCAGTAAGTGTGGCGTAAGCCTCCGCTGTTACAGAATGGGCTGATCCGTTGTACAAACTCGCATGTAAAACATTCGGTCTATTAGAGTTAATCTCATTTTGGATGCTCGCGATAGCCGGAGAGGAGACAGTGCGGGCGATAAGAGTACTTCCTCTGCTTGCGCAGTAATTTGTAAACCCCGTTGCACAGGTTGATATCGGCGTTCCACCCAAAACAACGCCGGGAACAGTCTGTTCTTCATCGGAAAGAGCATGGGTATTGGTGTAATTCCATATCTGCATATATTGCGAAGGGTCGCTATATAAATTGGCAATGCCATACAGTTCCGCAACGTTCGAAAAAGCTGTCACCATACAAGCATAGTGGGCGGTAAGCCTCTTAATCTCGCTTTCATCATATGACATAAACTGAGAAATGGAACGAAATCCAGATACTGTGTAATCCTGCATTTGAGTTGCGTAAATTACAACATCGTTCCAGCTTGAAGGTTTATTCGATAAAACGACAGGCCGTCCTTCTATGGAAACAGCCGGGATTGTTCTTCCGCAATTTGTTGTTATTGAACCGTCCAAAGATTGCACGCCGAATTCGAATGGATTGATCATTACGACTGGGTTATTGAACGAATAAGACTCGACACCAAGATCTCCTCCCCGATCCATAGGGCTGACTAAGCCGTCTCCAAAACGATATCCCGTAAGTATTTCATCATCTGAAGCATCTAAAACCAAATAGCCCGCGGCTCTATTGGATGTCACAACCGGAACAATGTAACCAAGCGGGGACCCATCAACATCTACAAAAGGAATAGGGTCAGAAGGCGTATACGAATAGCCGAGGAGTCCCTTTATATATTTATCGGCAAGCTCTTGCGCAATTTCAGAAGTAAATTGTATCTGCTCACCATCAATATTGCCCGTCGAAGCAAAAACCTCTTTCGGACGTGCGGCTAAGGCGACAATTGAAGACGCGACAAGCTGCAGAAAACGACGACGCGAAAGCATATGTTCTTCTTTCTAGAGGAGCGACTTATAAGATACTTCTATTCTATAACCTTTTTTGTAACGTTACAGCACTGGTTATATTTCAATTCGATTCGCTTATGTCCTTGTAACCCAATACGTCTTTACGTTTTAAACGGAATTAGAAAATCACTCATAGCAAAAACGGGCTTTAATCCCAAAGAGATGACTTTGATTATGAATCAAACCAGCAGCCAGGGCATAGCTGCAGTTCAATTGCTACAAGAAAGGCCGCCCTTGCTGGCGGCCTTTCTACTTGCTACTAGTCGCGCGTCAGCTTGCGGTGAATACGATGCGGCTGGGCTGCGTCCTCGCCCAGGCGCTCGATGCGGTTGGCCTGATAGGCCTCGAAGTTGCCCTCGAACCAATACCAGTTGCCCGGATTCTCGTCGGTGCCCTCCCACGCCAGGATGTGCGTGGCAACGCGGTCCAGGAACATACGGTCATGGCTAATGACCACCGAGCAGCCCGGGAACTCGAGCAGCGCCGCCTCGAGCGAGGACAGCGTCTCGACGTCGAGGTCGTTCGTGGGCTCGTCGAGGAGCAGCAGGTTGCCGCCCTGCTTGAGCGTAAGCGCCAAGTTCAGACGGTTGCGCTCGCCACCGGAGAGTACGCCAGCGCGCTTCTGCTGGTCCTGGCCCTTAAAGCCAAAGCTCGCCACGTACGCGCGGCTGGGGACCTCGGTCTCGCCCACCATCATGTGGTCCAGGCCATCCGAGACGACCTCCCACAGGTTCTTGTCGGGGTCGATGCCGGAACGGTTCTGGTCGACGTAGGAGATCTTGACGGTCTCGCCCACCTCGAGCTCGCCCGAAGTCAGCGGCTCCAGGCCCACAATCGTCTTGAACAGCGTGGTCTTGCCCACGCCGTTGGGGCCGATGACGCCCACGATGCCGTTGCGCGGCAGGGTGAACGAAAGGTCGTCGATAAGCACACGGCCATCGAACTCCTTGTGCAGGTGATGGGCCTCGAGCACCTTGTTGCCCAGACGCGGTCCCACGGGGATGCGGATGTCGGTCCAGTCGAGCTTCTGGCTTGCGCGGGCCTCGGCCTCCATCTCCTCGTAGCGAGCCAGACGGGCCTTGTTCTTGGCCTGACGGGCCTTGGGCGAGCTGCGCACCCACTCGAGCTCGGCCTCCATGCGCTTGGCGAGCTTGGCGTCGCGGTTGCCCTGCGCCTCGATACGCGCGGCCTTGGTCTCCAGATACGTGGAGTAGTTGCCCTTGTAGGGATAAAGGTGACCGCGGTCGACCTCGCAGATCCACTCAGCAACGTTATCCAGGAAGTAACGGTCGTGCGTGACGGCAAGCACCGCGCCCTGGTAGTTGTGCAGGAAGTGCTCGAGCCACAGGATCGATTCGGCGTCCAGGTGGTTGGTGGGCTCGTCGAGCAGCAGCAGGTCGGGAGCCTCGAGCAGCAGCTTGCACAGGGCCACGCGACGGCGCTCGCCGCCGGAAAGCACGTTGACCGGCATGTCAGAATCGGGCAACTGCAGAGCGTCCATGGCCTGACCGAGCTTGGAATCGATATCCCAGCCGTCGGCGGCGTCGATCTCGTCCTGGAGCTTGCCCATCTCGGCCATGAGGGCGTCCATGTCGCAATCCGGGTCGCACATCTCCTCGCCGATCTTATTGAAGCGATCGACCTTGGCGATCATATCGCCAAACGCCATGCGCACGTTCTCGATGACGGTCTTGTCGTCGTCGAGCGGCGGCTCCTGCTGCAGGATACCCACGGTGTAGCCGGGGGTAAGCCTGGCATCGCCGTTGGAGACCTCCTCGATACCGGCCATGATCTTGAGCAGGGTCGACTTACCCATGCCGTTGGGACCCACAACGCCGATCTTGGCGCCGGGGTAGAAGCTCAGGGTCACGTCGTCAAGGATCACCTTGTCGCCATGGGCCTTGCGAGCCTGATACATCTGATAAATGAACTCCGCCACGGTCATTTCTCCTTATCTAGCTGCGGAAATCTTCTCCCCCTCTCCGTTTTGGAAAAGCGGAGAGGCAGTCCGCGCGTTCTAATAAAAAGGGGCATGGTTGCCCACACCCCTAATACTACCTGGGAAAAGTCCCCCAGAACATACTATGAACTGCGTACGCTAGTTTTCCGCAACCTTAACGAGCGGCTCGCTGCGATTTGCGCCACAGCAGATACGAGTAGACGTAGACGGCTCCGACCGAACCAAACGCCAGAACCGCAATCACTGCGGCGACGACTTCACTCGAAAGCACGCTGCCCGCCACGCCCATCACAATCAGGCCAATACCCAGCACCATAAAGCAGGCGCCGCCAAAACGCTGCGTACGGCGCCAGTTCTCAGGATCGGCGAGCGCCCAAGGTGTCTTGATACCGAGCGTATAGTTCTGCTTCACACGCGGCAAGTAGTTGCCTACGCCGATGAACAGCAAACCGACAACACCGGAAATCAGCACGTTAACCGAACCGACCGCCGGCACCACGCCCCAAACCGTAAGCTCTCCCAGCCAGCTTATGGCGCACATGAACAAGGTAAAGGCGATTACGAAGCCCTGATAGAACTTGCCCGAGGTTCGATATGCCTCACCTTTGGGATCGATGCGCGGCACCACGCAGAACATTGCAAGAAGTGCCAGAGGCAGCACGCCGAGCGCGGAGGCCATCCAGCTTGGGCCCCAACCGTCGACGGCGCCGTTCGCTCCCCAGTGCGTGGGAATCTGCGCAGGCAAGCTCGGCATCACCATGAGGTGCGCTACGACATTGGCGACGCACAGAGCGACCAGCGCAATCCACACGCGCGACGATACCCCCGTGGGGTGAATGCCCTTGTTTTCGTTATTCATCCTTATCACCTTCCGTGTTTGTAAAGCCCATAAACCAGCCAATTAAATCCTGCATGACGGTGGTGTTTAAGCTGTATACGATGTTTTGGCCATGGCGCTCGTCGGTCACCAACCCGGCGTTTTTGAGCGTCGCCAAGTGATGGCTTAGCGACGGCTTACTGATATCGAAATGCTCGGCAAGCTCCCCCGCCGTGCAATTGCCCTCGCGCAGCAACTCCAAAATGCGCCGTCGCGTTGGATCGGCAAGCGCCTTAAAACCCTCTCCCGGCATAAGACCTCCTCTCATCATCTCTCATGACGCGCACACTATACTCGATATTTAGATGTTTGTCTAACTATCTAATCTTGTACTCAAAAAAATAGCCGCCTCCGCGTAATGCGAAGACGGCCACTTCTCACGCTACAAACGTGTTTGGGAGTTGGCCAACCCGCTGCAACGGGTGCCATCTGCTTCATCTTATGCGAACCCCGATCCCATTTCAACAAGCCCAAGGGCTCAAATGGAATCGCGATAACACCTATAATGGCAATAGCTAAAACACGATTCGCTTCCCCATCGGAGGATGTCTATGACCGAAACCGCTGCCGCCCTCGTCGAGACACGCGACACCAAGCTCGAGATCATCATGGGCCGCGAGGCACTCGATAAGCTCGCCGATGCTACGGTGCTGGTGCTCGGCTGCGGAGGCGTGGGCTCCAACTGCTGCGAGGCACTCGCCCGCGGCGGCATCGGTCATTTCGTCATTCTGGACAAGGACATCATCGCGCCCAGCAATATCAATCGCCAGGCCATCGCCTTTCACAGCACCATCGGCAAGCGCAAGGTCGATGTTATGGAAGCCATGATCCACGACATCAATCCCGCCGCCACCGTCATCAAGCGAACTGAATACTTGCTGAGCGACAACATCGATGATTTCTTCGCAAGCGTTTTGGAGCAGACGGACGGCAAGCTCGACTACGTCGTCGACGCCATCGACACCATCTCGGCCAAGCTCACCATTGCCAAATATGCTCAGGACCGCGACATTCGTTTGGTTAGCTCCATGGGCGGGGCCAACAAACTCCATCCCGAGTGCCTCCGCTTTGCCGACATTTTCGATACGGTACGTGACCCCATGAGTCGCATCATGCGCAAAGAATGTAAGAAGCGCGGAATCAAGAGCCTGCGTGTTCTATTTAGCTGCGAGGAATCGGTTAAGACCCAGCCCCGCGACCCTTCCAACATCCACGAGCGTACCGAGTTGGGCACTGCCAGCTATATGCCGCCCATCATGGGCCAGATGATTGCCGGCGAGGTTATCCGCCAGATCAGTGGGCGCGGCACCGAGCGCGTACGCGCCGATGGCCAGCGCCTGGACTAGCAGAATGTCCTGCGATGGAACCGCAATTCTTTGACACGCATTGTCATCTTGATTTGATGCTCGGCCCCGATGCTGCAGCCAGTGAGTCGGCGGCGTTGGGTCTGGGGCTCTTTGACTGCGGGGTCGACCCACGCGACTTTTCGGCCGCAAACGAGCGCGTCCGTCGCCTACCAGGCATCATCGCTGGCGTTGGGCTCCACCCCTGGTGGCTCGCCGACGGCCGCTGCGGTCCTGCCGAAGTCGATCTGCTTTGCGAAGTTGCTGCCCAAGAGCGCTACATCGGCGAGGTGGGACTCGACTTTTCCGCACGCTTTGCAGGAAGCGAGCCGCTACAAATACAGGCGCTTGACCGGCTCTGCGATGCGCTCGTGCAGCATCCTCTTGTCGGGCGTGTGATATCAATTCACGCCGTTCGTTCGGCAGGAGCCGTACTGGACGTCCTCGAATCGCATGGACTACTCATCCCAAACTCCGACTCCCCCGCTATCATCTTCCACTGGTTTAGCGGCACTTCGGACGAACTCGCCCGCGCGCGTAATGCGGGCTGTAGTTTTTCCGTCAACGAACGCATGCTTGCGTCTAAACGTGGACGCGAATATGCCCGACAGATTCCACTCGACCGTCTACTGCTCGAGACCGATGCGCCAGCCGAGCCAAACACAGAAACAAGCGCACAGTCGCTCATCAGATCGCTCACAAGGACCTCGATGCGCATTGCCTCACTCAAAAACTGTGACGCTAAGCACATTGAGTCGGCAGTTTTAGCAAATGCGCGCTCTGTATTTGACCTTCGCTAACCCCTGTGGGCAAAAAATGCCAAATATGAGTACTGCTACCGGAATGGATACATTACTTTTAACTTCCCAACCGCCAGAATAATCCTCGATTGTCCGCTAATTAAAGCTTTTACAGTCATTCATCCTGCGTTTTCGCAAATCTTAAACCCCTCCAGACGCTCAAATCACATCTGAAGGGGTTGATTTTGCTGCGACTAAATTAGTCACAGTACTCATATTTGGCATTTTTTGCACACCGAGTCCCGGGGAGGCACCCGCACCTCCCCGGGACCGCTCGGCTATTCGACGATTGGTGCTCCGTGGCCCCAAGAACCTTCCATGCCGCACACGGTCGAAGCAAACCCAGCAGCAAAGTCGAGCGCGCGCTCGATGGCCTCGGCGCCATCCTCACCACGCTTGACGGAATCGAGATAGCACATCAAAAACGAGGTGAGGAACGAGTCGCCCGCCCCCATGGTGTCCTTCATGTCCGTCACCGGTTTAGCCAGCTGGCGGTAATAACGCTCGCCGTCGTAAGCAATGCAGCCCTCGGCGCCCGCCGTAGCCGACACAAAACGCGGACCCAGACCCTTCACCCATGCCAGACGCTCGCGAATCTCGTCCTCGCTCGCGGCATCCGCCGCACTAAAGAAAGCGAAATCGACGTAGGGCGCAATCTGCTCGTAGTACTCGTCGGTGGAGTCGTCCGAAAAGTCAAAAGAGACCGTGACGCCCGCAGCCTTCAACTTGGGCAGCTCGCGCTCGGTAAAGCAGTAGTTGCCCGAATGAACCACATCGAACTGCTTCATGTACGCAAGGTCAAAGCGATCAAGGACATAGCGCACATCGCCACGGATACCGCCCTCGTTGGAGCCAAGGAAGACACGGTCATCGTCAACGACGGTCACGCGAGCCGCTCCGTTCTCGCCAATCATCTGCTCGCACTTGTCAAGCTCGATACCCTCATCCTCGAGGCTTGCAATGACATGCTCGGCAGCGGCGTCATTGCCAAAAATGCCCATGTATGCAGAGCGTGCGGCACCGCATTTCTTGGCATAAACGGCGAAGTTCACCGCATTGCCGCCGGGATACATGGTGTGGATATGCTCGTAGCGATCGACGACGTTGTCGCCAAATCCGAGCGCGTTAACGTTAAATGCCATGGCCTTTGCCCCTTCTAGTACTCGACGACGCCCATGTAGCGACGGAAATCGGGATCATGGTCAAACACCTTGCCGCGTGCGGCACGCAGCTCGCAGTTCATGGCGTAGAACAGCACCGGGTCCAGATAGGCACGGACGCTCGCCGGCACGGCTTCCATACCGTACTCCTTGGCATCGAGCACCATCAGCGTATCGGTATGCGTCTTAAGGAACGCCAGGGCGCGCTCGTCCATAGCACGGCACTCGCTGGAGCCCATCTGCAGGAAGTAAAAAACGCCATCCTGAGTAGCCTCGAAGGGGCCATGGAAGTACTCGGCAGAGTGGATGTAGCTGCAGTGCTGCCACTGCATCTCCATAAGAGAGCAGATAGCGAAACCGTAGGTCTGGCTAAAGTTGGGACCGCTGCCCAGAATATAGAAGAACTCGTGCTCCTGGCAAAGCTTGGCAAAGCGATCACCCAGCTCGGCATTTACCTTCTCGCGTGCCGGGGGAAGAATCTTATCCATCTCGGCAATACCGGCATACATATCGGCAAGATCGGCGTAGCCCTCCTGCTGATCGAGCAGCTCGGCCGCAAGCGACAGCGAAATGCCAGCGGGGACCTCGGCCTGCGGCACGCCCTCGCCCCACGGGTAGACCCACGTGGTCCACTTGCCGGAGTCAATCTTGGATCCAGCGTTGTCGGTCTGGGCGATCACCGTAGCGCCGGCAGCAAGGGCAATCTCACAGCCCTCGACGACCTCGGGGGTGTTGCCACTGTGGCTGCAAGCAATGACCAGGGATTTCTCACCCAAGCGGCGCGGGCGCATGATATCAAACTCGCGAGCCGTATAGATATACGAAGTGAAGGTGGTTGCCTCGCGCTGCAGAAGCTCATGAGCCGGGATCAAATCGATCATGGAGCCACCGCAAGCAATCCAGTAGACGCTGTCGAACTTGCCCTTCTCGGCAATTGCCTCTTTGATCAGGTCGTGTGCGTTCATATCCAGTTCCTTTCTTGTTTGGTCCACAATCAATGACGTTGGTTGCGTGGCCGATAGTTGTTTTAGTCAATCAGATATTTCTCGAATGCGGCCATGTTCTTGGCATCTGCCGCCGCCGGGTCATCATAGTAACGACCGTCCGTGATTTCCTGGCCCAGCATGCCGTCGAAACCATGGGCGTTGAGCGTGGCAACGAAGGCGTCCATATCGTGCTTGCCATCGCCCCACACCAGATGGCCATACGGATCACCGTCGATAAAGTGCATCTCGTGAATTGCCCCATCACCAAAGGCGGCAAACCAGTCCTCGAGCGTCTCGCCTGCAACGCCCATCGCGGTTGTATCAACCATGGGCTGTAAGTACGGGCTCGCGACCTCGTCAATCATGCGCTTCGCATCGGAAACCGTCGTCACAAGGTTGCTCTCCTCGGGACGCAGGCTTTCCATCGTAAGCACCAGACCGTGCTCGCCGGCATACTCCGCCAGAATGGACATGTGCTCGCGGCTGCGCTTCCAGGCTTCCTCGCGGTCCTCGTCCCAGTCGCCCCAGCCCGAGTTGACGGACATACGGTCGCACCCAAGTACCTCGGCAAGCTCAATGCCGTGCTTAAAGTACGCCAGGCTGCGCTGTTCATGCAGCGGTTTGCGTGCGCAGTATTGCCAAGGATAGACAACATTCTCGGGACACAGAGTACGATACCTAAGCCCACGGTCTGCAGCTTTTTTCGCCAGGACCTCAGCCTCAAAGTAGCCCGTATGGTCGAGTGTCACATGCGGCTCCGCACACCACAGCTCAATGGACTCAAAGCCCAAACGCTGCTGCACATCAAGGAAGTAATCGAGCGACCACATGATGTAGTGGATATTCATGCCCGCAATCTGTTCGCGGCGCAGCGTCGGCTTGGATTCAGACATCTTATGCCTCCTTATTTCGATCGAACACGATTTGTCCGTCCGACATCGTCATATCAACCGAAAGATCGCGTGCGTCGCGATAATCGAGGTCGAACACATCCCGATCGAGCACGCAGATATCAGCAAGCTTGCCGACCTCGAGCGTACCCAGCTCGTCTTCGCGCATCAGATCGTACGCGCCCCCGGCAGTCCAAGCACGCAAGAGCTCGACAAGCGTCAGCGCGTTGGCCTCATTCACGGGCAGTCCATCGTCGAAGTATCCGCCGCACGCACTGTAGATTGACTCGCCCAGGCTCGGAATCAGCAGCGGCAAATCCGTACCACAGCACACCGTGCATCCGGAATCTTCCATGCCGCGGCGATTCCAGCTGTGCAAAAGTCGCGTCTTGCCAATTTGTCGACGCATCATCGACAGGCAATCCTCGCGCCGGTCCAGCGTCAGAATCTGCGGATAGACCTCGCAAATTCCACCTAACTTGCCAAACTTGACAAGATCGGTCGGATCAGAGTTCTCGAGATCGGTAATCGCATGGCGGCGAAGCAACCGTCCATGCTCGTCTCGAGGCAGCGAGGCATAGAGCGCCACGGTGCGACGAACGGCGCCATCGCCCTGGCAATGCAAGGAATATCGGAAGCCGTCAGCATCAATTGCGCGCAGCTCGTTCTCAATCAGATCCCACTCGGGCTCCTCGACAACCGTCTTGCCGGCAGCGCCCGCATCGGCCGTGTCCTCATAGGGGTCAATCATCTCGGCAAGCCCCGCCCATACGCCGCGATCGGTCATACGGTTGAAGCCAGAAAAACGAACGAACGGTCCCCGGAAGCGCTCTCGTGCCTCGCGGGCATATGCCAGATTTGCACCGGCACCCACCGGCTGCGACATCATAGAGACGCGAACCGTCAGCTCACCAGATTCCTCACGGCGAGCCATTTCGTCGGCAAAACCGTAGTAGTCATCAAACGCCATCTCCTTGATGGCGGTAACGCCGCGCTCGTTAAGCATGCTCATGTAGTCCGAATACCCCGCACGTACCTCGGGCAGCGCGAGGAAATCGCTCATCATGCGCCAGATCTTCTCGGCATAGCACGCCTGGGGTGTAAAGCCGTATCGTGCACTGGCGGCAGCATTGAGAACGCAGGTCTCCGCACCCGGTGTAAAGCAGACGACAGGGATATCGCCAAAACAATCGTCAAACACAGCTGCCGTATTTGCGTTCTCGGCATCCGATGCCAACGTTTCGGGTAGGCTGTGGCCAAAAGCCGCCGCGCAATCCGGATGATCTTCTTTCCATGCACGCAAGAGCGACACGGCCTCTTTGGCATCAGCGATGCCGGACAGATCAGACCCCAACGTCCGCAGCGCCCAGCCTGTATAGAAGGTATGCACATCGATCAGGCCAGGCATGACGGTACGGTCGCCCAGATCAACTACCTCGTCCGCTTGGGTCAAATACGAAGCTACCTCACACTTGGTGCCAACCGCCTCAATTCGATTGCCACGGACCGCTACGAAACCTTCGAACGGCAGGTCCCCCGTACCGGTAAAGACGCTCTTAGACGTCAGGACCGTTAAACGATCAGACATCACAACCACCTACACCGGAAGCATGCCAGAGATTGCCGTTACGATCAGGCCAAAGACGACCATGAAAATGAAGAACTTCCAAATGGTCTTCCACCATTGGCCAAACGAAATCTTAGCCACGGCAAGGCCGGCGACCGTCATGCCCGCCACGGGACTGATGGTGTTGATGGTCTGATTAGCAAACTGGAGCGCGGTAACGGCAGCTTCGGGATTGAGGCCCATAAGCTCGGTCAGCGGACCCATGACGGGCATGGTGAGCGCCGCAAGTCCAGAACTCGAGGGAACCAGCAAAGAGAGCAGGCCAAGGACGATATACATAAACGTGGTGTAGACGGCAGCGGGTGCACCGGCGAGCGCAGTAGCGAGCGCCTGGAGGATGGTGTCGATGATCATGCCGCCCTCGGCGATGACCAGAATACCGCGAGCGATACCGATAACGATAGCAGCGTACGCAAAATCGGCGAGACCCTTAACGAACTCCTCAGCGATCGTCTGCTGGTCAAGACCGCCCAGGATACCGGCAAGCAAGCCCATGCCAAGGAACACGGCGGAAATCTCATTCATGTACCAGCCCTGGGTAACAAGACCCCAGACGATAATGCCCATACCGCAGGCAAAATCGATAAGTACGAGCTTCTGACGGGTAGTGAACTCTTCCTCGATGGAGGCATCGGTCACGGAAAACTCAACACGCTTGAGCTTGTCGTCCTCGTACGTAATGGACGACTCGGGGTTTTTCTTGACGCGCATAGCGTAGCGCATGGCCCATGCGATACCGACGGCAGTAAAGATGACCCAAGAAACGGCGCGCAGCCACAGCTGCGGATTGCCCTCGATGCCAATGATGCCCTGGGCGATCAAAACATTAAACGGGTCGATGGTCGAAGCACAATATCCCAGGTTAGGACCAAGGAAGCAGATGATGAATGCCGTCATCGAGTCATAACCGATACCCATCATGATGGGAATGAAGATGGCATAGAACGGCAGGGCTTCCTCAGACATGCCAAACGTAGTGCCGCAAATGGACAGCAACGTCATCGTAATGGGAATGATGAGGATGTCCTTGTTCTTGAGCTTTTTAATCACACGGCTCATGCCGGCATTCAAAGCGTTGGTCTTGGTGATGATTGCGAACGATCCGCCAATCAATAAGACGAACGCAACGACGTCGGCAGCCTCCTGGATGCCCTTAGTGGGCGCTTGCAGGACCGCGAAGATATCCTGACCCAGATTGATGGTCTCGCCGGTCTCGGAATCGGTGTAGTTCTTATCGACCTGTTCATAGGTTCCAGCAACGGCGACTTCGCGCTCGCCCGCCGCTGTCGAAATCGTCTTGCGCTGATACTGACCCGAGGGAACGATCCAAGTCAGGACCGCAAAGACAACGATCAGCAAGAACATGATCGTATAGACATGCGGTAATTTGAACTTAAAACGTCTGTTTGTCTTCTTCGCCTTCGTATCTGACATAGATACCTCCAAAGAACTCGAGACTGCATCGCATCTCGCTTCAACGCTTGCATAAGGCAAACGTTCTATGACGTTCTATAGATTACCAGCAGCTTTTCCCGTCATCAAGATAATTTCAAACTGATTGCCGCAACGCGGTTGAACGGTCGCGTTCGCGCCGTGAACGGTATGGAAGCGCCCGGTGAGATGATCCATCGGGCGTTTCCATTCGCAATGTCCTAGATGTCAAAAACGTAGCGAGACCCAACGATCCGCTGACGACCGATGATAAACGGCCGCCGTTGCTCATCGAAAAAGAAGGCTTCCATATAAAACAAGGGTTCGCCAACGGGAACCGCCAGCAACCGAGCGACCTCGGGCGATGCGCACGCGATCTCGAGCGTGCACGGGTCGGTAAACGCGGGCATGCGGCCAGTCTGGTTGCGCACGAACTCAAAAATGGATTGGTTAGATAGAGGCGCCGTTGATAGATAGGCGTTGTCCTCGTAAACGTATATGTTGTTCTCAAGCATGACGGGGACGCCATCGGCAGTACGCACGCGCTCAACGCAAATCAAGTCAGTTCCAACGGGAACACCAAAGAAATGTGCTTCGGTGGAATCCGCCGGCAGTATCTTTCTCGAAATGACACACGCCCCCGGTTCCATTCCGTTAACGCGGCATGCGTCCGAAAAACTCTGAACGTCATCCTTCTGGCGAATCTTGCGCTTGAGCTTGGGGGCATTGACAAACGTGCCTTTCCCCTGTCGCTTCGTTAGATAGCCCTGCTGGACGAGCTCCTCAATAGCACGTCGCACGGTAACGCGGCCAACTTTATAGCTCTCAGCCAATTCGAATTCGTTGGGTATCCGCGCGCCTGCCTTGTAGGCGCCGGAGTTGATTTCGTTTTTAATGATATCGATAACCTGTTGGTACAGCGGTATCGCTGCTTTACCGTCAGTTAGCCCTTCAGTCGGTGGCATATACCCTCTCCAAGCACGATTAAGTCTAAAGCGGGCTCAGGGGCATTCAACAAGCCCTTAAGCCCGCATTAGCTTAAAGTATGCTAGGTGTCGCACCAAAATGTTGGCTATTTACTCATCAGACCCGAAAAACGCGCAACTACCGCGCTCCTAAGAAAGCGTGAGCAGCTCCGGCAGCTGGTCGATAATCTTGTCCGCGGCATCCTGGCTAAAGCCAAAGCGTTCCTCGCGCTTGGCAATGACTGTCAGGCCGGCTCGCTTGCCAGCGGTGATGCCGGGCACCGAATCCTCAACGCAGCAGCAGCGATTCGCGGGCAGCCCCAGCAGGTCCAGCGCATGCAGGTAGATGTCGGGCTCGGGTTTGCTCTCCTTAAACTGCTCGCCGCTCACCACATACTCAAAGGCATCAGACAGCCCGCATGCGTTGAGCACTTCCTCGATGCTAACCATGGGAGACGAGCTGGCAAGCGCCACGCGAACGCCACGGCGCGGCAGCTCTCGAATCGTATCCACGGCGCCTGGGTTAATCAAAGCCTGATAGTCACGCGGACGCTTATGCGCCCACTCGTCCCAACGGGCCAACGCCTCCTCGCCAGTGAAGTGTCCCTTACCGGCGCGCTCAAACCAATCGACCAGCATATGCAGGAAGAACTGATGCGAGGTACCGACCTGCCCATTCAACTCCTCTTGAGTCAGATTAAGTCCAAGCTCCTTGGCAAACGCGGCAGTCTCGCCCAAGTAGTAATACTCGGTATCGACAATGACGCCGTCCATGTCAAAGATAACGGCGTCGAACGGAAATGCGGACACGGCACCCTCCCTAACAAAAGGACGCCCGCAAGCAGGCGCCCGAGCCATGCATTAATCGGCGATTCTAACCCAGCAGCTTATCCAGCGCCACCGCAATGCCATCTTCGTTGTTATCGGCGGTCACCATCTGGGCTACAGCCTTAACCTCTTCGACGGCGTTACCCATGGCAACACCGGTGCCGGCCCACTCAATCATGGACTTGTCGTTCTGGCCGTCGCCAAACGATACGACCTCACTGGCATCGATGCCGAGCTTGGGCAGGGCACCCTCGAGTGCGCGGGCCTTGTCGATACCGGGCGCCGTGTACTCAAAGTACCAGTCGGCCGTAAACATGCCCGAAAGCGTCTGCTTAAAGGGCGCATACATCTCCTCGTAATGCGCCTGCAGGTAGGCCGGATCGCCCGCCGTCAGCAGCTTGTCCACGGGATAAGCATCAGCGACCTCATGCAGGCTCTCCACCTCGCGAATCTTAAGATCGCACGCATCGCGCTCGTATTTGACGATGTTTTTCTGCGAGCCGTCAGGCAGCGTGATCATGCAGTGATACGAATCCACGACATGCAAATCGCGACCGAGCGAAATCATAGGGATCACGTCAAAATTACGCAGGTGATCAATCAGACGGTGCAGCTCGTCAGCCGGCATAGCCTGGTCAAAAAGGACCTCATCGGTCTGAGCGTCGACCACATGCGCGCCATTAAAGGCAACCAGCAGACCGTCATGGTTTTGAAGGTCGAGCTCCTGCGCCAAGGCGTGCAGTCCCCATGCGGGACGGCCCGAAGCCAAGATGAGCTTAATGCCCGACTCCTGCGCCGCGAGCAGCTTCTCGCGCGTACGCGGGCTAATCACTTTCTGATCGTTGGTGAGCGTACCGTCGATATCCATCGCGATGGCTTTGATTGCCATATATGCCTCCCTGTCATTGAACAACCTTGTCTGAGCCATCATACAGAACACCCATCGCGACTCCGTTTACAACGGGCAAAAAGTCATATTGTCTCGAACATGAACGGCGTGTGGTCGTGAAGCTTTATCGCTCAGGTCAAATACGTCTGCTAGCGACGCTCATCCGTCGGTGCGCCCTCGACGATCGCGATGCCCGCCGATGCGCCTAACGCGCTGGCGCCGGCCTCGATGAATGCGCAAGCCTCTTCGTAATTATGGATACCGCCCGCCGCCTTGATTGCCACGGCATCGCCGAGCACCTCGTGCATCAGCCGCACGTCCTCGAGCTTAGCACCGCCAAAGCTTCTGCCGGTCGATGTCTTAAGGAATCCCGGCTTGGCCTCCAGCGCGATCTCGCATACACGGCGCTTGGCGGCGTCGTCGCCGTCCAGCTTGCACATCTCGACGATTACCTTGTCAGTGATGCCATGCGCGCGACAAAAATCAGCAATGGTAGTCATCTCGCGCTCGATGGCATCAAAATCGCGGTTCTCGATCGACCCCTGATTCAAAACGTAGTCAATCTCGGTAAAGCCACACGCAGCGTATTCCTCAAACCTCGCAAGCTTCTCCTCAAGCGTCATAGTGCCCTGGGGAAAGTCGATGGCGCCGGCAAGGATGATGTCAGAGCCCTCGAGCATGGCGCGGCCCGTCTCGTACTCCTGAAGGTTCGCAAATACGCAGCGAAAGTTGTACTTTAACGCCTTCTCGACATACTGCTCAAACGTGTCCTCGGGGGCATCGATATAGTCGATGTATTTATTGATGGGTTTGGCAAGTGTCATGCTGGGCCTCCTTGTTCAGGACTGACAACCGATTCGTGGTTTCACGCGAAAAACCACGTTCAATGTACGCCCGACATACAAGGACAGCGTCCGCATTCCGACAAGTGGTATGAAATTAGCTGTAAACGTATATTTACAGACAGCGAATGGCACCGCACGCGGATGCCGACAGCAAGACATCCCCCCTCAATACACCCTCACGCCCCTTTACTGTTTGCGACCAGAAATGATGAGCTGCACAACGTCGTTAGCGGTCGAATTCGACCTCTGACGACGTCACGCGACTCATCGTATCCGACCGACAACAGAAAAGGGGCACGTTCGCATAGCGTGGCGCGTGACGGTTGCAAAACCACCCCATTTGAAACAAACGCAAAAAAGTACTTGCAAAGACGCGTTCCGACATATAAGTTGATAAAAGACCGCCGTTGCGGTTTTAAGTAGATCGAGCATATGAAATTTCAGTTTTTAGCGTGTAAGAGAAAGAAGATCGGCAAAGTACAACCCCAAACGCAATGACAACTTAATGAGGTAACTGCCACATGTGAGGCACCCAGGGCATTGCTGTCTCGATTTTGAGCACGATGCCTTCCGCCTTGCATGGGCCGTTCCATCCCGCCCCTGCAGCAACTGCCTCACGGGCTCATTGAAAACCGCATAGCACCCCAACGTCAGCACATCACCCACGGCAAGCACATCACTCACGACAACCAACACATCAACAAACAGCACGAACATCAACCGATTGGAGAAGCTATGACAAACCACCACGCTGAAGACGGCGATAAGAAAAGCATTCTGGATGCCCGCATTGAGCGAGCATATGCAAACGAATATGACGCCGCCTTTGCCGCCGCGACCATCAAGAACTACGCGTCGCTACCGCTCGCGACGATCTTGGCCGACCACCCTCAACTGCTGAAGCGCTGCACAAAGATCATGGGCGACCCCGACATTCGCAAGCTGACAGACCCCTATGCCCCAAAACGCGACAACGATTCGTACGTTCTTACCGTAGGCTGCCTAGCCCATATGCTTACGGCGCTCGACACGAAACTCAAGCTCGAATGGGAACCCGACGAGCGTCATGAACTCGAAAGCAAGCGGAACACCCTGCGCACCGCACTGTTCCTTCCGTTGGACGGCCTCAAGCGCTGCAACGTCGAGCTCAATACACAGGCGCGGCAAAAGCCCGGGACCACAGGGCAGAAAACTCCAAGACCCCATGCGGCCATCGTCGACCGCAACCGATATAACCGCATGACCGCGCATTTTTCTGCCGAGGGAGCAGCCATAAGGACGCTGATCGACCTGCTGTGCCTCCTGAGCATCAACGAGCTATTTGAGGGCTATCTCGCCCTTGTTCCCGCGACGGCACCCAAGTCGGTAGCAAAGATCATCGAGACCTGCAGACGCCAGTTTGAGCGCCATCGCAATGGCAGCGAGATGAACGCCAGCATCGCGCAGTACTACGCGGCTCATTACAAAAATGACGGATGTGCCCCTGTCGAGCATCAGCTGCGGCTCCCCCCCACCCCCCCCCCCCCGGCGAGCATC
>UQZD01000016.1:0-42976 GCA_900545485.1 uncultured Collinsella sp.
CGCTCCCCTTGCCAGCCCGCCCCCGGCGGGGGCCCCCCCCCGCCGTATCCGCGGAACACGCCAAGCCTCGCGCTCGCTCGAGCTGCTGCGCCTGCGCGTCGATCCCATGCACGAACGCTATTCTGCCCTGTTGGAACGCGCGTCGGATTGGGCAGCGCGCCTGCGTGACCAGGCCTCTCTGGAGGAGGCGGATTCCGCTTCGCTCAAGAAGACCATCGAGGACGCCAAGGCAGAGGTCTCTCGCGCCAAGGAGCGGGTCGATACCGCCTCCGCCACGCAAAACGAGTTCAAGGTCGCGCGTGGCAAGCTCGAGGTGCAGGTAGAGGCCGCCATTAAGGCCATTACCGCCGATGGCACCACGGTACTCGAGGAAGCGCTCATGCTTCCCGCGCCCACCGATCGCGATGCCGCCGAGCGCGAACTCAACCAGCTTGTGCGCCAGATCAACAACCTTGGTCCCGTTAACCAAGTTGCCATGGAGGAGTACGAGCAGCTCAAGCGCCGCGCCGACTACATCGAGGAGCAGCTGGCCGATCTGGAGAGCGCGCGCAAGGCGCTCACCAAGATCACGGTGGCCATTGATCGCAAGATGCGCAAGGCGTTCCTGGTGACGTTTGATAAGGTCGACGCGAACTTCCGCGAGATCTTCGCTATGCTCTTCCCGGGCGGCCAGGCTCATCTGGAGATGACCGATCCCGAGCATCCTGCCGAGACGGGTATCGAGGTCGTGGCGCAGCCGCGCGGCAAGCGCATCACCAAGATGATGCTCATGTCGGGCGGCGAGAAGAGTCTGACGGCGCTCGCCCTGCTCTTTGCCGTGTACCGCACGCGCACGGTGCCGTTCTATGTGCTGGACGAGGTCGAGGCGGCACTCGATGACGCCAACCTGTCCAAGCTCATCGGCGCGCTCGATGTGTTGCGTTCCGATACGCAGCTCTTGGTCATTTCGCATCAGCGCCGTACTATGGAGGACGCTGACGTCCTCTATGGCGTCTCGATGCAAGCCGACGGCGTCAGTCGCGTCGTCTCGCAAAAACTCGATCGCGAAACCGGAAAGGTCGTGAATGCATAATGGGATTCTTTGACGCTCTCTCGCGCGGACTCGAACGCAGCCGCGAGGCCCTCAACGAGGTCTTCTACTTTGGCGGCGAGGTTGACGAAGATTTTTGGGAGGATCTTGAGGATACTCTCGTCATGGGTGACATGGGTGCCGAGGTCGCCATCCAGGTTTCTGATGACCTGCGCGATGCCGCGGCCAAGAAGAACCTCAAGACCGCTCCGCAGCTTCGCCGCGCTCTGGCCGAGCAGCTCGAGCAGCACTTTGTGCCCATCGAGCGCGATCCGTTCGCCGATACGCCGAGCTGCGTTCTGTTTGTGGGCATCAACGGCGCCGGCAAGACCACGACGGTCGGCAAGATCGCGAGTGCCATGGCCGCCCGCGGCAAGAACGTCGTGATCGGTTCTGCCGATACCTTCCGCGCTGCTGCTATCGAACAGCTCGATGTGTGGGGCCAGCGTGCCGGCGTTCCCGTCATCAAGCGCGACCGCGGCTCCGACCCGGCAAGCGTGTGCTACGACGTGCTCGACGAGGCCGACAAACGCGGCAGCGATTTGGTGCTTATCGATACCGCCGGTCGTCTGCACACGAGTCCCGAGCTTATGCGCGAGCTTGCCAAGGTGGTCAACGTGACGCGTAAGCGCGCCGCCAATATGGCCGCCGGACCCATGCCCGTCTCGGTCGTCCTCGTAATCGATGCCGCGACAGGCCAAAACGGCCTCAACCAGGCGCTCGAGTTTAACGAGGCGTTGGGCCTGGACGGTATTATCATGACAAAGCTCGACGGTACGGCAAAGGGCGGTATCGCCATGGCCGTGGCCGAAAAGCTCAAGCTTCCCATCCTACGCATCGGCGTGGGCGAGCAGGTCGATGACCTGCAGGAGTTCAATGCCAAAGATTTCTGCCGCGCCCTGGTGGGCGAGTCCAACTAAGGAGTGACTAGTGTTTGATTCCCTGAGCGATCGCCTCAACGACACATTTGACCGCCTGCGCGGCAAGGGTAAGCTGACCGAGGCCGATATCACCTCGGCCATGCGCGACATCCGCATGGCGCTGCTCGAGGCCGACGTCAACTTCAAGGTCGTTAAGGAGTTTGTCGCCAAGACCAAGGAGCGCTGCATGACCGCCGAGGTCATGGAGTCGCTGTCGCCGGCGCAAAACGTCGTCAAGATCGTGCTCGACGAGCTCACCGAGATGCTCGGTTCCACCGAGAGCAAGCTCGTCTTTAGCAATCGCATCCCCAACGTCATCATGCTCGTGGGCCTGCAGGGCTCCGGTAAGACCACGGCAGCCGTAAAGCTGGCCTACCTGCTCAAGAAGCAGGGTCGCTCGCCGCTGCTCGCCGCGTGCGACGTCTACCGCCCCGCCGCAGCCGACCAGCTGGCCACGCTCGGTGGCGAGATCGGCGTGCCGGTCTTCCGCGGTGACGGCGCGCACCCGGTCGACATTGCCAAGGGCGCCATCCAGGAGGCCGTCGACCACCTGCGTGACGTGGTCATCGTCGATACCGCCGGTCGTCTGCAGATCGACGAGCAGATGATGCAGGAGGCCGTGGACATCAAGAAGGCCGTCAAGCCCGATCAGGTGCTTATGGTCGTCGATGCCATGACCGGCCAGGATATCGTCAACGTCGTCTCGACGTTTGCCGAGCGCACAGACTTTGACGGCGTGATCATCTCCAAGCTCGACGGTGACGCCCGTGGCGGCGGTGCGCTTTCGGTGCGCCAGGTGACCGGCAAGCCCATCAAGTTCGTGAGCATGGGCGAGAAGCCCGATTCGCTGGAGCCGTTTTACCCGGACCGCATGGCCAAGCGCATCTTGGGCATGGGCGACGTCGTCGGCATCATCGAGAAGGCCCAGGAGGCGGCTGACGCCAAGCAGCTCGAGGCTGCCGAGCGCATGCTGCGCGAGGGCTTCACCATGAACGACATGCTCGAGCAGATGAAGGCTGTCAAGAAGATGGGCGGCATGAAGGGCATCCTGGGCATGCTCCCCGGTGGCCAGCGTGCGCTCAACCAGATGGGCGGCAATCTGGACGAGGGCATCTTCGATAAGAACGAGGCCATCATCATGTCGATGACCAAGGAGGAGCGCCTGCGTCCCTCCATCATCAACGGCCAGCGTCGCGCCCGCATCGCCAAGGGCGCCGGTGTGACCCCCACCGAGGTCAACAGCCTTATGAAGCAGTGGGGCGAGATGAATAAGATGATGGGCCGCATGCGCACGATGGCCAATCAGGCGCAGGCCGGCGGCAAGAAGGGCAAAAAGGGTAAGAAGGGCAAAAAGATGCGTATGCCCAATATTCCCGGTCTGGATGCCATGGGACTGGGCGGCATGGGTGGCCTGGGAACGGGCGGCCCCAAGTCCGATATGGAACTGCTGCGTCAGATGGAAGCGCAGATGCGTAATAAGAAGTAACGACTGGTTGAGTCGTGTATGGCGAAGGTCGCCTGCATCTTATTCCCGGCTGGGATGTGTTCCCAGGCGGCCTTCGTCGTTGTTGCGTGGTTTGTTGTGTGTGTGGCGCGTGTCGGCACCGAGGTGCTTGCCAGTTAGTGGCACCCGCAGCCCTCGTGGCCTTCGTGGTCGTGATGGCCATGGCAACCGCAGGATTCGCCATGCTCGTGGTCGTGACCATGGCAGTCGCAGGTGGCCTCGCCGGTCTGCGCGAGCGTGCCGGCAATGAGGGCCTCGACGCAGGCATCGCAGCTGCCCTGGGCGCCCGCATAGACCGTGATGCCGGCCTGGGTGAGCGCGTTGATAGCGCCGCCGCCGATGCCGCCGCAGATGAGTGTGTCGACGCCACCGTTGGCGAGCAGGCCCGCTAGGGCGCCGTGACCGGTGCCGCCGGTGCCTACGACTTGCTCGTTGAGCACCTTGCCGTCCTGGATGTCATAGATCTTGAACTGCTCGCTGCGGCCAAAGTGCATAAAGATATTGCCGTTGTCGTACGTCGTTGCCACTCTCATGGTGTCGACCTCCTTTGCTGGCCATGCGGCCGTTGTCGTGGTGATGGGGGAGTACGCGATGTTGCCGCCTTCGATGACGATCGCCCGTCCATTGACCAGCGCGTTTGCCACCTTGCGATGCGCGCGGCTGCAGATGGCCGCCACGGTGGCACGGGCGATGCCCATGTGCTGGGCGACTTCCTCCTGACTGAGGCCTCCCAGGTCGCAGAGGCGCAGGACCTCGAGCTCGTCGACCGTCATGTTGATGGCGTCGCCGCTCGCCAGGCCATCAGGGGTAAAACCGCGATATTCGGGGATGATTCCGACGCGGCGCAATTTTTCGCGTCTTCCTGCCATACGTGCTCCTTATCTGACATATGTCAACAATAGGATAGCGTGTATGTGGTGCTGCGCAAGTTATTTTTAGCATATGTCAGAAAATGAGGGCTTATGTTTGGGCTGTGGGGCCGCGTGCGCCTGGGCTACAATAAATCTCGCTTATAGGCGACTGACAGGAGGGTCAATGAGCAAAGCTGATCAGCAGTTTGTAACCATGTGCCGCGATATCTTGGACCATGGCACCACCACCGAGGGCCAAAAGGTCCGTCCGGTGTGGGAGGACGGCACCCCTGCCTATACCATTAAAAACTTTGGCGTCACGGCGCGCTATGATCTGCGCGAGGAGTTCCCCGCGCTCACCCTGCGTCGTACGGCGCTTAAGTCTGCCATGGACGAGATTCTGTGGATCTATCAAAAGAAGTCCAATAACGTGCATGATCTCAACAGCCATATCTGGGATGAGTGGGCCGATGAGACCGGTTCCATCGGTAAAGCCTACGGCTATCAGATTGGGCAGAAGAGCCATTACGCCGAGGGCGACTTCGACCAGATGGACCGTGTGCTGTACGACCTTAAGCACACGCCGTATAGTCGCCGCATTATGACCAATACGTACGTGTTTAGCGATCTGTCCGAGATGCACCTTTATCCGTGCGCCTATAGCGTGACCTATAACGTGACGCAGCGTCCTCAGGACGACAAACCGACGCTCAACATGGTTCTCAACCAGCGCAGCCAGGACATTTTGGCCGCGAACAACTGGAACGTGTGCCAGTACGCCATTTTGCTGATGATGGTCGCGCAGTCGGTCGATATGATTCCCGGTGAGCTGCTGCACGTGATCGCCGACGCCCATATCTATGATCGTCATGTCGATATCGTCCGCGAGCTTATCGAGCGTCCGCAGTTTGCGGCACCCAAGGTAACGCTCAACCCCGATGTGCATGACTTCTATGCGTTTACGACCGATGACCTGATCGTCGAGGGCTATGAGCACGGCCCGCAGGTCAAGAACATTCCCATTGCGGTGTAGGTGGTGCTCATGACGTGTAAGCTATCTGCTATCGTCGCCGTGTGTGACGATTGGGGCATTGGGTGCGAGGGCGACATGGTGGTGTCCAATCGCGCCGATATGCGCCATTTTGTGGCCTGCACCAAGGGCTGCCCGGTTATCATGGGACGCAAGACGCTGCTGAGTTTTCCCGGCGGGCGTCCTCTAAAGAACCGCCGCAATATCGTGCTTACTCGCGATATGGGCTTTACCCGCGAGGGCGTCGACGTGGTGCATAGCGTTGGCGAAGCGCTCTCTGCGGTTGCCGATGAGCTCGTTGCCTGGGTGATCGGTGGCGGCGATGTCTATCGGCAGTTTTTGCCGTACTGCGTGGAGGCCGAGGTCACTCATAACCACTGCGTCCATCCCGTGGACACGTACTTTCCCGACTTGGACGCCGATCCCGTGTGGGAGATTGCGCAGCGTAGCGGGGTCGCGACGATTGCCGCCGGTGAGGGTGACGAGGGCGTCGATTATGAGTTCGTGACGTATCGTCGCATCGAGGCGTAAATCGTCTGGCGTGAACGGTATCATCGGGTTGATTGAATGCATGGGGCGGCGCTTAGCGTCGCCTCGTTTGGTATAGATGTGCTGTAAAGAAGGGTGCGGGCTGGCTGCTATGACTGATGCCGTTGAGGTTCTGCGAATAGATTCGCTCGAGGACGAGCGGCTCGATGCCTACGTGCGGCTGACCGAGCGTGAGCTGCGCTGCGTGCTGGAGCCGCAAAAGGGCATCTTTATCGCCGAGAGCGCCAAGGTTATCGAGCGCGCTGTGCGCGCTGGATACGAGCCGGTGAGCTTTCTTTTGGGCGAACGCTGGCTCGACCAGATGATGCCGCTGTTTGAGCGCCTGACGGTGCGCGAGGGCGCAGGTCCCTTCCCCGTGTTCGTGGCCTCGATGGAGCTTATGGAGCAATTGACGGGTTTTAACGTGACCCGCGGTGCGCTCGCGGCGTTCCGTCGTCCGCGCCAGATTCCGGTAGCCGAGTTCTTGGGCGGCGTCGTCGAGGCGGCGGGGGAGCGCCCAGTGCGCGTATGCGTTCTCGAGAGTATTGTCGACCACACGAACGTGGGCGCGATTTTCCGCTCGGCCGCCGCGCTCAATGTCGACGGCATTCTGGTGAGCCCTACGTGCTGCGATCCGCTGTATCGTCGCTCGGCTCGCGTGAGCATGGGCACGGTGTTTCAGGTGCCGTGGACTCGAATTGGCAGCGAGGCGCGCGTATGGCCGCACGACGGCCTGGCGGCGCTGCACCATGCCGGGTTCTCATGTGCCGCCATGGCGTTGACGGACGACTCTGTTTCGCTTGATGATCCTGTGCTGCAGAAGATTGATCGCTTGGCGATTTTTATGGGCACCGAGGGTGCCGGCTTGGGCGCCAAGACCATTGCCGGCTGCGACCGAGCCGTGCGCATTCCGATGGCGCACGGGGTCGATTCGCTCAACGTGGCCGCGGCGAGCGCCGTCGCCTTTTGGCAGCTGTGCCCGCACGTGAGCAATGAGTATCACTACCAGCCGGGTTTGTATCACTAGGCAGTTATTCCGCACCGCGCTCTAATTCGGGGTGTTTCGGTCGCCGCCAGTCGGTGCTAAGCTGGTATTGGCTTTGGTCTTAAATTGCCGTTTTGTTGTTTGACGTACGCTGGCGGGGAGGGCGTGTGGCTAAGAAATCTACGGCTATCGATGTAACGCAGGGTGTCATTTGGCAACAGCTGCTGTCGCTGTGCGTTCCCATCTTTTTTAGTTCGTTTTTTCAGCAGGCCTACACGCTTATCGGTACCTATATTGTCGGTCAGTTTGGCGGCAAGCTCGCGCTGGGCGGCATTCAGGCCACGATGGTCCTCACCGAGCTCTGCATTGGCTTTTGCGTTGGCGTTGGCGCTGGTTGTGCCGTTATCACGGGTCAGTATTTTGGCCAGCACGATGATGAGCGACTGAGTCGTTCGGTCCATACGGCCATGACGCTTGCGCTGGTGGGCGGTATCGTTTTCTCGATTCTTGGCATAGTGTTCGTTGAGCCCATGCTGGTGCTTATGAACACGCCGCATGAACTATTGGCCGAGGGCGTGGCCTATGCTCGCTGTTATTTTGCCGCGATGGTTGCGGCACTGCTGCTTAATATGGGAACCGCACTGCTGCGTGCCGTGGGCGACACACGCGGGCCCGCCGTGATCATTGCCTCTGGCTGCCTGGTTAACGTGGTGCTGGATATCATCTTTGTCGCTGTGTTGCATATGGAGGCGCTGGGCTGCGGCATCGCAGTGGCGCTGACCATTTGCTCCAATGCAACGATGATCGTGTTTCGCATGATGCGCGCTCCGGGTGCATGGCGTCTTTCGCTGTCTAAGCTCGGCATCGATCGCGGTATTTGCAAGAGTATGATCTCGTGTGGTCTGCCACTCGGTTTTCAATCGGCTGCCTATTCGATCTCGAACGTGTTGATCCAGGTGTCGGTTAATTCGTTTGGCGCCGATGTCACGACTGCTTGGGGTCTATCTGGGCGCCTGGATGGCATTATCTGGATGGTTACCGAGGCGCTCGGCGTGTCGATCACCACGTTCTCGGCACAGAACTTTGGCGCGCGCAACTATGAGCGCATGCGCAAGGGCTACCATACGTCGCTCGTGCTGTCGTTTATGCTCATTGGTGGCCTGTCTGCCGTGCTGCTGGTGTTCTCGGGTCCGTTGTCGCGTCTGTTTGTCGACGATGTTTCGATTTCGGCGTACACCACGACGATTCTTCATTTCATCGCGCCGTTCTACGCGATCTTCTCGATTATCGAAAACGCGTCGGGCTCCATTCGCGGTGCCGGCGTGAGCTTGCAGCCCATGCTGCTCACGATTTTTGGCACTGTCGTGCTCAGGGTGATCTGGGTGTTTGCGATTATGCCGTTCGATCCGTCGCTTGAGCACCTGCTGCTGGTTTACCCCGTAACCTGGCTCATCACGGCCACGATGTTCACCATCTACCACCACAGCGGCAATTGGCTAGGCCGCGCCACCGCCTAATGATCCCTTGGGGCGGAGGAAAATGGATCATTGCTCTTCGTCGTGATGTCGATGATCCGTTTTCCTCCGTCCCCTTCGGTTCAATTAGTATTCGATGCCTTGGCGGGCTAGGAGGCCTTCGTCGAAGTAGTGTTTGACGTGGCGCATTTCGGTGACTAGGTCCGCAAGGTCGGCCAGCGGCAGCAGTCCACGGCCGGTGAGCACGAGCTCTGTGGTGGCGGGTTTCATCGCGATCAACGCTTCGACATCTTTGCGCGTCACAAAGCCCCGTCGCATGGCTTCTCCCAGCTCATCCAAGATCAGCACGTCGACCTGCGAGATCTGTTCGCGCGCAAGTTCCATGATCTGTGCGGCACAGGCTTCGGGTGTGTCGCGGTCGGCTTGTACGATGCGTAGCCCCAATCGAGGTGCTGCGTCATGTTCGGCGCAGTGCAGCTTTTTGGCAAACTGAAGCATGAGCACGTTAAGTCCATAGCCCGTGGCGCGCATCGCCAATCCCAGCGCGGCCGTGGTTTTGCCCTTGCCGTCGCCCGTATAGATCTGAACCTTGCCGACTTCGAGTGATGCCATCTCTGTCCTTTCGTGTCCGGCGTCGGTTTATCGCCGGCCGGGTTGGGTATTCTAGTTAGCATTATCAACCCCAGTAGATGGAGTTCAAGCAGATGGAGATGGATGACAACAAACGTAGACGGAATATGATCCTCTACGTGCTCATCGCCTTCGTCGTCTACCTCGTGCTCTCGACCGTTCTGTTCCCCAACATCGGTCACACGCAGCAGATTACGAAGACCGATTACTCGACGTTTGTCAAAGCGCTCGATAAGAAGAGTGTCGACAAGGTCGAGTACAACACGGACGATTACTCGATTTATTACACCAAGAAGGGCGAGGACGAGAACATCGCCTATAAGACGACCGGTGTGCCGAACGATGCGGGCTTTACCGATCGCGTGCTTGAGTCTGGCGCTTCGCTTGAGTCAGTCGTTCCCGATAAGAACTCGGGTCTGATGACCTACTACCTGATCACTCTTATTCTGCCCATGGCAATTTTCTTCCTGATCGGCTGGTGGCTCAACCGCCGCATGAAGAAGGCTATGGGCGATGACGGTCCATCGATGAACTTTGGCGGCGGTGGCTTTGGCGGCGGCGGACTGGGCAAGTCCGGCGCGCGCGTTATCGCCTCCAAGGACGTGGGCGTGACCTTTAAGGATGTCGCTGGCCAGGAAGAGGCCAAGGAATCCCTCAAGGAGGTCGTCGACTTTCTGGAGAAGCCGCAGCGCTATGAGGAGATCGGCGCCAAGCTGCCGCGCGGTGCTCTTCTTGTTGGCCCTCCGGGTACCGGTAAGACCCTGCTTGCCAAGGCTGTTGCCGGCGAGGCCGGTGTTCCGTTCTTTAGCATTTCGGGCTCTGAGTTCGTTGAGATGTTTGTTGGTCGCGGCGCTGCTAAGGTTCGTGACCTGTTTAAGCAGGCCAAGGAAAAGGCCCCGTGTATCGTCTTTATCGATGAGATCGATACCATCGGTAAGAAGCGCGATGGCGGCGGCTTTAGCGGCAACGACGAGCGCGAGCAGACGCTTAATCAGTTGCTGACCGAGATGGATGGCTTCGATAACCACAAGGGTATCGTCGTCCTCGCTGCCACCAACCGCCCCGACAGTCTCGATCCGGCGCTGCTGCGCCCTGGTCGTTTTGACCGCCGCATCCCCGTCGAGTTGCCCGATCTGACCGGACGTAAGAACATCCTCGAGCTCCACGCCAAGAGTGTGAAGACCGAGCCGCCGATCGATCTGACCGCGATTGCCCGCGCCACGCCCGGCGCCTCGGGCGCCGACCTGGCCAATATCATCAACGAGGGCGCCCTGCGCGCCGTTCGCGAGGGTCGCAAGCGTGCAACCCAGGACGACTTCGAGGAGTCGGTGGAGGTCGTCATTGCCGGCCAACAGCGTAAGTCCACGGTGCTTTCCGACCACGAGAAGCAGGTCGTTTCCTACCACGAGATCGGCCATGCCATCGTCGCTGCCCGCCAAAAGGGTTCCGCGCCGGTTACCAAGATCACCATCGTGCCGCGCACGAGCGGTGCTCTTGGCTATACCATGCAGGTCGAGGAGGACGAGCGCTTCTTGACGACACGCCAGGAGGTCTTGGACAAGCTTGCCGTCTACTGCGGCGGCCGTGCGGCCGAGGAACTTATCTTTGGCGAGATGACAACCGGCGCCGCCAACGATATCGAGCAGGCCACCAAGCTCGCCCGTAACATGGTGACGCGCTTTGGTATGTCCGATGAGTTTGGCATGATGGCGCTCGGCACCGTTCAGAATGCGTACCTCAACCAGGATACGTCGCTCACCTGCGCCCCCGGTACGGCCGAGCGCGTGGACGCGATTGTCGCCAAGCTGATCGAGGATGCGCACGACCGCGCCCTGCAGATCCTGAAGGAGAACAAGTTCAAGCTCCACGAGCTGGCTCGTTATCTGTACAAGAAGGAGACGATCACGGGCGAGGAGTTCATGAATCTCCTCACGCGCGAGAATCCGCTGATGCCGAAGCAGCAGTAATTCTAGTTGCGCAGTGTCAATCGCCCCATTTGAGTGTCCATCTCAAATGGGGCGATTTGCTTGGGGAGTGTTGTATATGAAGATCGTGGTAAGTGCCTGTTTAATGGGCGAGAACTGCAAGTATAACGGGCTCGACAATTACCTTCGCGAACTGGTCGAGGCCTGCGAGCGTACGGGGACCGAGGTCCTCTTGGTGTGTCCTGAGGTTTTTGGCGGTCTGCCCACCCCGCGCAAGCCGTCCGAGATTATTAACGGCGAGGTTCGTACCTGCGAGGGCATCTCGGTTAATCGCGAGTTTCGCCTAGGTGCCCAACGCGCGCTCGATATGTGTGAGCAGGCGGGCGGACCGGAAGAGATAGCCGCGTGCATCCTTCAGGACCGCAGCCCCTCGTGTGGTGTGGGCCGTATCTACGACGGAACATTCAGCGGCAAGCTCACACCGGGCAACGGTGTCTTCGTCGACCTGCTCCTGCACCACGGGTACCGTGTGATCCCAGCGAGTGAATTCGATCCCAGCATGCTGGAGCAATAAAAAACCACCACAAAGGTGCCTGTCCCCTTTGTGGTGGTTTTGGTCGGTTAGGCGAGGAGGGTGTGGCCGTAGGCGTTGGCGGCCTTGATGGCGGCGGCGAACTTTTCGTCGGTGAAGGGCTCCGGGTTGCCTTGCTTCCACTCGTTGGTGGCGTGTGCGAACTCGCACAGGGCCGGGATATCTCCCTCGGTAAGGCCGACCTGCTCAAGCGTCACGGGCAGGCCCATCTGCTTGTTAAAGGCGGCGTAGCGCTCAAGGTTCTCGGTGTCTCCCGTATAGGCAAACAGCACGAGCACACCCAGGCTTACGACCTCGCCGTGCAGGTAGGTGCCCTCACGCGGAATGCTACACGTGGCGTTGTAGAACGCATGTGCCACGCTCGAGTTGTAGTAGTAATCGTTCTGGTTGGTCAGGTTCGAGACATAGCCCGTGTTGACCACGATATCGAGCGCGATCTGCTTAACGGCCTCGCTCGACAGGTCCTGGCGCACGTCCTTTAGACCCTGCACGCCGTAGGTAAACAGCGGCTCGGAGCAGGTGTGGGCGAGTGCCAGGCCAAGACCGGCGGTGTGCTCCAAATTACCGGCGCTCGTGGCGTACTCGACCTCGGGCTGCTTAGATAGGGCATCGCCCACGCCGGCCCAGAAGTACTCCGCTGGCGCCTCGGCGATGATCTTGGGGTTGATGAAGATGTGCGCAGGGCGGTTGGGGTACGAATAGCCCTCGAGCGAGCCGTCGTCGTTGTAGACAACGGCAATGGCGGTCGCGGCCGAGCAGTTGGAGCATATTGTAGGCACTGTAAAGACGATCTTCTTGAGCTCGATTGCTGCGGTCTTCACGGTGTCGAGCGCCTTGCCGCCGCCGCATGCGATAAGCACGTCAGCTTCCTGGCAGGCAGGGGAGTTCACGACCTTGGCGATATTGGCACGCGTGCTGTTGGTGCCGTAGACGCGCGTCTCCAGAATCTCGATATTGGTACCTTCAAGCGCCGCCTCGATGCCCGGCAGCGCCGCAGCTAGGGCTCGCTTGCCGCCGATGATGGCGACCTTCTTCGCGCCGTACTCCGCCAGTGCGGCGGGTAACTCGGTAAAGCAATCCTCGCCAACGGTGTAGTCGCTCATTCCAATCGTGCGCATAGGTGCCTTCTTTCGTTCGATAGAGTGCTTTCAGGTATTTTGCTCCTAGAGAAGGTCCTCGGCCGCGAGAAATTTCGAACGTATAAAACCAGTGTTGAGGGTTTTTCGCCGGCGCGGAACGTGCTAGCATACTCCGCATAAGCGTTGATGGGGACGAGTAGTCGGCCGTCCGCATGCTACAGAGAGCGGGAAGCGCTGAGAACCCGTGCATGCGACCGATGAAAATCACCCCGGAGCTGCGGTCCCAACGGACGAGCCGCATAGGCACGTCTTAGTAGACATCGCCGAGATGGTCGTCGATACAGGCCAGCCGAGTAACGGATGCGAGCGCGCGAATATGCGGGCGAGGGCATCTAAGCTGGGTGGTTAAGCGAAGAGCTTTTACGGGCAGGCTGCCCGTTTTGTGGCGCTTCGTCCCAGCTTGTTGGGACGGGCGCTTTTTTGGTGCCCAACGGGCGTGCGCGCCCACGACATGAAAGGGGTACCGTGGCAAACGAGTACAAGCAGACGATGAATCTGCCCAAGACCGGTTTTCCCATGCGTGCCGGTCTTTCCAAGTCCGAGCCCAAGCGACTCAAGGACTGGCAGGACAACAAGGTCTACGAGCAGGTTCTGAAGAAGAACGAGGGTCACAAGAAGTTCGTGCTGCACGACGGTCCTCCGTACGCCAACGGTCCGATCCACATCGGCCATGCCATGAACAAGATCTCCAAGGACATGATCAACCGCTACTGGATGATGCAGGGCTATGAGGTTCCCTATGTCCCCGGTTGGGACTGCCATGGTCAGCCGATCGAGCATAAGGTCGAGGAGAAGCTCGGCACCGAGAAGTTCAACCAGACCCCCACGGCCAAGATCCGTGAGCTCTGCAACGAGTTCGCTGTCGAGAACATCGAGCTTCAGAAGGCCGGCTTCCGCCGTCTGGGCGTGCTCGGCGACTGGGACAACCCCTATCTGACGCTCTATCACCAGCACGATGCCGCCGACATCGAGGTCTTCAAGGCCATGTTCGATAAGGGCATGATTTATCGCGGCCACAAGCCGGTTCACTGGTGCAAGCACTGCCACACCGCACTTGCCGAGGCTGAGATTGAGTACTCTGACGAGACGAGCCCCTCCATTTTCGTGCGCTTCGAGATGACCTCCAAGCCCGCCGGCCTCGAGAACTTCGACGGCCCGGTTGACTTTATCATTTGGACGACCACGCCGTGGACCATCCCCTCCGACCAGGCCGTTTCCCTTAAGCCCGGCGCCGCCTATGTCGCCGTTGAGCACGAGGGCCGTGCCGAGGTCATGCTCGAGGACCTGGCTCCCAAGTGCTGCGAGGAGTTTGGCTGGGAGTACACCCCGGTTATGGTCGACGGTAAGCCCTATGTGGTTCCCGCCGAGACCTTCCACCACATCCACTACAAGCAGCCGATCTTTGACGGTGTTGAGGGCGTGGCGTTGCTGGCCGATTATGTCGGTGTCGATGACGGTACCGGTATCGTCCACAACTCTCCCGGCCACGGCGTCGACGACTACTTCGCCTGCCTCAAGGAGGGCATCACCGACATTTGCATGCCGGTCGATGACGACGGCAAGTTCTACACCGGCGAGGAGTTTGGTACCGGTGGCCCCTTCAGCGGTATGGACACCGATGAGGCCAACCCGCACATCATCGAGTTCCTGCGCGAGCGTGGCACCCTGGTCCTCGAGAAGAAGATCACGCACAGCTATCCGCACTGCTGGCGCTGCAAGCACCCGGTGCTCTTCCGTGCTACCGACCAGTGGTTTGTCTCGATGGACAAGACCGGTTTGCGCGAGCAGGCTGGCAAAGAGGTCCGCGAGAACGTCAAGTGGTATCCGGCCCACGCCGCCAACCGCATCGGCGCCATGGTCGAGCAGCGTCCCGACTGGTGCATCAGCCGTCAGCGCAACTGGGGCGTGCCTATCCCCAGCTACACCTGCGCCGACTGCGGCGAGAAGGTCATGAACGACGCTACGCTCGACGCAGTCATCAAGCTCTTCCACGAGAAGGGCTCCGACGCCTGGTTCACCGACGCTCCCGAGAGTTACCTGGGCGAGGCCTGCGTCTGCCCCAAGTGCGGCGGCCATCATCTCAAGGCAGATAAGGACATCCTCGACGTGTGGTGGGATTCCGGCGTCTCCTGGAAGGCCGTCTGCGAGTACCGTCCCGAGCTGGAGTATCCGGCGGATGTGTACCTCGAGGGCTCCGACCAGCACCGCGGTTGGTTCCAGAGCTCGCTGCTCACCTCGGTGGGTGCCAACGGCCATGCTCCGTACAAGGCGGTCGTCTCGCAGGGCTTCACGCTCGACGGTCAGGGCCGCAAGATGTCCAAGTCGCTCGGCAACGTCATCGACCCCAACAAGGTCTGCGACGAGATGGGCGCTGACATCATTCGCCTGTGGGTCGCCTCGGTCGACACCAGCTCCGACGTTTCCATCGACCACGAGATTCTCGCCCGTACGTCTGATGCCTACCGTCGTTTCCGCAACACGCTGCGCTTCTTGCTCTCCGAGCTCGAGGGTCAGTTTGAGCCCGAGACCGACGGCGTCGCCTTTGCCGACCTGTTGCCGCTCGACAAGCTCATGGTTGCCCGTCTGACCCAGGTCCAGGCCGAGGTCGACGACGCTTACTCTTGCTACGAGTTCCCGCGCGCTTACCGTGCGCTCTACGACTTCGTGGTTACCGAGCTCTCCAACGTGTATCTCGACGCCCTGAAGGACCGTCTGTACTGTGAGAAGCCCGGCTCGCTCGAGCGCCGCAGCGCCCAGACCGTGCTGGCCGAGCTCTTCTCGATGCTCATGCGCGACCTTCAGCCGATCCTGTCCTACACGGTTGACGAGGCCATGGCCTATGCGCCCGCCGGCTGCGTCGATCACCAGAAGTACGCCGCGCTGCTCGATTGGTACAAGTCGCCCATCACGTTCGACGAGGCCAATGAGTTTGAGGGCGTGCTCGAGGCTTCACTCGAGCTCCGTAGCGCCGTGACCAAGGCCCTTGAGGATGCCCGTTCTGCCGGCACCTTCACCAAGAGCCAGCAGGTCCGCGTCAAGGCAGTCGTTCCTGCCGAGATGTACGCGCTGCTGACCGGCGATAAGGCCGTCGACCTGGCCGAGTTCTACATCGTTTCCGATGTTGAGCTGACCCAGGGCGAGGAACTCTCCGTTGCCATCGAGGCAGCCGAGGGCGAGTGCTGCGACCGTTGCTGGAACTATCGCACCACCGTCGGCGAGTACAACGGCCATGCGCATATTTGCAAGCGCTGCGCCGACGCTTTGTAGGTTACGGCGTTCGTAGAACGCCGTAACCTACCGACGCTGCAAACGCCCCTAAGCGGCAATCTGACGTTCAATCGTCGGTCGCGTACCAAAGTACGCTTCCCTCCTCTTTCACGTCACCTTGCTCGCTTAGGGACGTTTTCGCTGTTGGTGACGATAACGCGGCGTTTCCATTGCTGGAGCTAGAGGCTTTCTTTCGACTTGCGCTTTTAGTCGAAAGCTATTAAGCGACATTCCGTTATTCGGAATGTCGCTTTCGTTTTTAGCTGGTTATTTCGCTTATGTTGGTGGATATGTCGTGCGCTCTGCGTGTGGCAATATAAGATGGTTAATTGCGTTAAACGGAATTCGATGTTCTTGAGGGTAGGGGATTGAGTTGGGTCGTACTGGGGATATGACGCCGCCTTTGCGTTGGCGGTTGGGTGTTGCTGGTGGGGTGGCGCTGGTTGTGCTGCTTGTTGACCAGTTGACCAAGCTTGCGGTTCGTGCCGTGGGCGATGCACTGCATGTGACCGTCATCCCAGGCGTGATCGACTTCCTGTTTGTCCGCAATATCGGTGCTGCCTTTAGCATGGGCGAGGGGCATGGCATCGCGTTTGCCGTGCTGGCGTTGGCGGTCATTATCGCTATTGCCGTGTACTTGCTTCGCGCGCCCCAGCTTGCTCGCTTGGAGGTGGTGGGCATGGCTATGGTCGCGGGCGGCGCCATTGGCAACGCGATCGACCGTCTGGTTTTTGGCTTTGTGACCGATTTTATTGCCACCACCTTCATCGACTTTCCCGTCTTCAATGTGGCCGATATCGGCATTACCGTGGGCGTTGTGCTCGCCCTCTTCGGCTACATGTTCTTGAGTCCCGCGGGCCGCGAGGTTGATGCGACTGCCGAGCTCAATGCCCGTGATGAGGCCCGCGCTAAGCGCAAAGCCAAGCAGCGTGGGGAGCGTGCCCGCAAGATTCGCGAAAGGAATGAGCGTTAATGGCCGACATCCATATTCTTGTTGCCGACGATTCCGCTGGTCAGCGTCTTGACGCCTATTTGGGCGCCAACGATGGCTGTCCCACGCGCTCTGCCTGCGCGCATCTGATCGAGGGAGGCGCCGTTGCCGTCAACGGTGAGACTTGTCTCTCTAAAAAGTACGCCGTACGCGCCGGCGATCGCATCTCGGTCGACTTGCCCGAGCCGCACGACCCGACCGACGTGATTCCCGAGGCCATTCCCCTCGATATCCGCTACGAGGACGACTACCTTATCGTGCTCTCCAAGCAGCGGGGCCTGGTGTGCCATCCCGCCCATGGCCACGAGAGCGGCACCCTTGCGAACGCTCTGGTCTACCACTGCGGTATCGACCATCTGGGCACCGTGCAGGGCGAGGACCGCCCCGGTATCGTGCATCGTTTGGATCGCGATACCTCGGGTCTCATGCTTGCGGCAAAGGACGACGACACCCAGCGCGCGCTTCAAAATCTCATTCGCACGCGTACGCTCGACCGCCGCTATATCACGCTTGTCCACGGGCACATCGCCATGGACGAGGGCACCATCAATACCGGTATCGCCCGTTCTACGCGCGACCGCGTCAAGATGGCGGTTTCGGACGACCCCTTTGCCCGTCAGGCCATTACGACCTTTAAAGTCCTCGAGCGCTTTGATTCCACGCGCTTTGACGATGGTTATACGCTCGTTGAGTGCCATCTGTTTACCGGTCGCACGCACCAGATTCGCGTGCATATGCGTCATATCAACCACGCCTGCGTGGGCGATCCACTCTACGGCAAGTGCGATGCGCGCGCCGACCAGGGCCTGACCAGGCAGTTCCTTCATTCCTGGCGCGTGGCGTTCGACCATCCCGTGACGGGGGAGCGCATTGAGTGCCGCGACGAGTTGCCGTGGGATCTCGCTGCGGTTCTCGACGATCTGGCTCCGCGCTCGCTCGGTCGCACGGCCGTTGGAGATGAAATCGTTCCGCAGCTCGGTCTTCTCGAAGCCTAGCCAGTATTAGATGGTTTCTTGAACTCGGTAAGCCTGCGGTAAGATATACGGTTGTTTACGTAACGCGTTGCTGGGAGCCTGCATGCTCGCCTTTTTACAAACCAACACACCCATCGTGATCTTCAACCAGATTGTCGTCACGCTGCTCACGGTCTGTTTTCTGTACCAGGTGGTCTTCTTTGTCATTGGCGCTCTTCGTGGTGAGGTCGCGCCCCCTAAGGCCAAAAAGCTCCATCGTTATGCCTTCTTTATCGCGGCGCATAACGAGGAGGCCGTGATCGCCAACCTTGTTCGCTCCATCAAGGATCAGGATTATCCGTCCGAGCTTATCGAGGTCTTCGTGGTCGCCGATGCCTGCACCGACAACACGGCGCAGCTCGCGCGCGAGGCGGGTGCCATCGTTTATGAGCGCAACGACCTGGCCCGCAAGGGTAAGAGCTGGGTCATGGACTTTGGTTTCGATCGCATTCTCAACGAGTATCCCGACACGTTTGAGGGCTACTTTATCTTCGACGCCGACAATGTTATCTCCCGCGATTACGTCTCCAAGATGAATGATGCCTTTGACCAGGGTTTCCATGTGGTCACGAGCTACCGCAACTCTAAGAACTTCGGCAGCTCGTGGATCTCGGCAGCTAATGCCACCTGGTATCTGCGCGAGGCGCGCTTTCTCAACAACGCGCGTAACATCTGCAAGACGTCTTGCGCCGTCTCGGGTTCGGGCTACCTCATCTCCGCAAGCGTTATTGAGGGCATGCACGGCTGGCAGTTCCATACGCTGACCGAGGACATCCAGTTCACCACGTTCTGCGCGATTCACGGCATTCGCATCGGTTATGCGCCGGCGGAGTTCTTTGACGAGCAACCCGTGACGTTCAAGGCATCCTGGAAGCAGCGTATGCGCTGGACCAAGGGCTTTTACCAGGTGTTCTTTACCTACGGCAAGCATCTGGTCAAGTCGACGTTCCGCTATCATCGCTTTGCCGCCTACGACATGTTCATGACGATCGCCCCGGGTATGCTGCTATCGCTGATCTCGATGCTCGCTAATGCGACGTTCTTGATTGTGGGTGGCCTTTCGCATGGTTTCTTGGCTACCGAAGTCGAGATGCAGGCGTGCGCCGCTTCGCTCATTATGACCTTCGCCATGATGTATCAGACCTTCTTTATCCTGGCGCTGCTCACGACTATCTTTGAGTACAAGCACATTCACTGCGCGCAAAAGTGGCGTCTGGTGACTAACCTGTTTACCTTCCCGATCTTTATGTTCAGCTATATCCCCATCACGGTGGCCGCGCTGTTCCTGAAGGTCGACTGGGTTCCTACCCAGCATGCCGTAAACGTCACCCTCGACGAGGTCATGCAAGGCGCCAAATAACCACCACCAAAACCACCGCAAAGGGGACAGGCACCTTTGTGGTGGTTTTTGCTTTTGCGATGCAGCTCGAGGAGGTACTCGATGTTTTATATCCCGTTTTGGATTTGCATCTTTGCCGGCGCGGCGATTGATGCCCGTCAGCGACGTTTTCCCAATGAACTTGCCGGTGCGTGTGCGGTGACGGCGTTAGTGGGCGTTTGGCTCGACAAAGGCGTTAACACAGCGCTTGACCACGCGGGTCTTGCCGTCATTGTGTATCTTGCTCTCGTGCTGACTGAGTCCCTCTGGCGTCGTCTTCGCCAAATCCCGGGCATCGGCATGGGGGATGCCAAGGCGCTCTTCGCGCTTTGCACGCTCGACCCTATGGGTGGCATCGTGGCATTTGCCGTCGCACTCCTGGCCCTGGCCCTCTCCTGTCTCTTCACAAAAATGCGCTCCCTGCCATTGCTCCCGTTTTTAGTGCCGATTTTTGCCATAATCGAGGTCGTGGGCTGCACTTTGTAACCGATTGCGCATCCTTCTTAAGGAGCATGCCATGGCATCTAATCAAGAAACGGCCGTCATTAAGGCGCACATGGACCGTATTCCCTCGGCGTTGTCGCCCGAACTTGTCGAGCGCATTGCCGCCGATCGTGCTTCGGGCTATGTCAACCCGTATCGTTGCAACGATGATCAGGTCATTCGTCGTATTGATTGCGCCGCCGACAAAGGCACGCTTATGCGTCCGGCGTTTATGCGTGATACCGAAAAGATACTTCATCTTCCGGCGTACACCCGTTATGCAGGTAAAACGCAGGTCTTTAGCTTCCGTAGCAATGACGATCTGTCACGCCGCGGTTTGCACGTGCAGTTTGTGTCTCGCATTGCGCGCGATATCGGTCGCGCCCTGGGGCTCAATTGCGATCTGATCGAGGCGATTGGCCTGGGCCACGACTTGGGACACACGCCTTTCGGCCATGCCGGCGAGCGCTTCCTCAACGATATCTATCATGAGCTTACGGGGCGTTATTTTTTCCATAACGTGCAGTCGGTCCGCGTGCTCGACACGCTGTACGGCCGCAACGTGTCGCTCCAGACGCTCGACGGCGTGCTATGCCATAACGGCGAGTACGAGCAGCGTGTGTTTGAGCTCTCGGACATGAGCTCCTTTGACCAGTTTGACCAGACGGTTGAGGATTGCATTGCCACGGGCTATAGCGCAATTAAGCATCTGCGTCCCATGACGCTCGAGGGCTGCGTGGTCCGCATCTCTGATATCCTTGCCTACGTTGGGCGCGATCGCCAAGACGCCATTGCGGCGGGCCTGCTTTCGCCCGACGCTTTTGATGATGGCCGGGGCGGTGCCTACAACAGTTGGATCCTCACGCATGCCTCCATCGATATCGTTGAGCACAGTTATGGTAAGCCGCGCATCGAGATGAGCGAGGACCTGTTTGAGGAAATTCGCCGAGCCAAGCACGAGAACTACGAGAAGATCTATAGCAAGGGCGGTATCGAAGGCGATTCCGAGGCGGAGCTGCGCGAGGCATTCGAAAAACTCTACGACCGTTGCCTGCAGGATATAAACGAAGGCGACGAGTCTTCGTATATCTTTAAGCACCATATTTCGCGCATTGAACAGCAGCTTTCCTACTACGATCGCACCTATGCCTGGCAGGACGACAAGGATCAAGCCGTGGTGGATTATATCGCGAGCATGACGGACGGTTATTTCTGCGAACTGACGAGCAAGCTGTTCCCGGGTCTAAAGTTTCCGCATCGTACCTATATTAACGAACGGTAGTTCGTATCCTTTCGGTATACTGTTGGTCAAAAACGATTTTGATTGATGCACGGGATGGCTATGGACGACCTTTTTTCTGCTTCGACGCGCGAGAGTTCCTTTCAGAATGCTCCGCTTGCGGTGCGCATGCGCCCCAATTCGCTCGACGAGTATGTGGGCCAGCAAATGGCCGTCGGTAAGGGCTCATGGTTGCGTGCCGCGATCGAGCACGATGTGCTTTCGAGCGTGATTCTGTACGGGCCGGCCGGTACGGGTAAGACGACGCTGGCCCACATTATCGCCAACCATACAAAGAGCGAGTTTGTCGAGGTCAGCGCCGTGACGGGCACCGTAAAGGACTTGCGTCGCGTGATCGACGAGGCCAAGACGCGCCTGAATACGTACGACCGCCGTACCATTCTATTCATCGATGAGATTCACCGCTTCTCCAAGTCTCAACAGGATGCCCTGCTACATGCAGTTGAGAACCGTACCGTTATTATGATTGGCGCTACGACGGAGAATCCGTACTTCGAGGTCAACTCGGCGCTGCTCTCACGTGGTCGCGTGGTGGAACTTGAGCATCTTAAAGACGAGGATATCGCCACACTCATTGAGCGTGCGCTCGAGGCTCCGCAGGGTTTGGGTGGCAAGTTCTCGGCCGATGAGGATACGGTTAAGACCATCTGCACGCTGGCAGCGGGTGATGCACGCTCAGCGCTTACGACGCTCGAGCTTGCGAGCGAGATTGCCGTAACGCGTCCCGATACCGAAGGGATGCCAGCGCCGGCGGCGGGGGAGCGTTATCCCATCACCGTCGATGACGTAAAGATTGCCAATCCGCGTCGTGGATTTTCGTATGACAAAAACGGCGACATGCACTACGACATCATCAGTGCGTTCATTAAGTCCATGCGCGGTAGCGACCCCGATGCCACGGTCTACTGGCTTGCGCGCATGATCGATGCAGGGGAGGATCCTAAGTTTATTGCCCGCCGTATTATGATTCAGGCTTCTGAGGATGTTGGCAATGCCGATCCGCAGGCGCTTTTGGTGGCGCATGCCGCGTTTAAGTCTGCCGAGGTCATTGGCTATCCCGAGTGCCGCATTAACCTGGCTCAGGCTGCACTCTATGTGTGCTTGGCGCCTAAATCCAACGCGTGTGAGGCTTCGATCGATGCGGCGTTGGCCGATATTCATTCTAGTGGGCTTCGCGAGGTGCCGAGTTATCTGCGCGATCGCCATCGGCCGGGCAGCGATGAATACGGTGTGTATAAGTATCCACATGATTATCCCGAAGGTTGGGTCGACCAGCGCTATTTGCCCGAAGGCCTGGAGCGTGGTGCCTTTTGGCAGCCTGCCGGCCGCGGTTGGGAAGAATGGCGTGTGGAGCAAAGCGAGCGCGACCGTAGCGGCAGGGCGCCAAAGTAAGCTTTTGGGAATCTTCCGTCCCCTTTGGGGTACCATGAACAAAGTCTGTATTTCGATTCCTTTGGGAGGCTTGTATGAGTCCCATTCAAATAGCCTTGCTGCTGCTCGCCATTGCCGGCGTGTGGGCTATCGTTGAGCTTGCGCTCACCCTGCGCAAAACCCGCACCGTTGTCGACTCGCTCGACAAGACGGTAACCGACCTCAACAATACGATTGCCGAGGCGCAGCCCGTGGTGGCAAAGCTTGATGGCGCCGTTGACGAACTCACGCCGGCACTTGCCCAGGTGGAGCCGCTGCTCAAGTCGAGCAAGACCGCCGTTGACGCTCTGACGTCCAACCTCGTTGAGGTTGAGGCCGTCGTTCGCGACATTTCCGAGGTTACGGGCAGTATGGCCGACGCCAGCAACGCCGTGTCGAGCGTGACTGATTCAGCCGCAGGTGCTGTGCAGAAGCTCTTCAATAAGGTGAAGGCCCCCGCAGCCGAAGCCGAGCGCAAGCTTTCCGCTGCCGCTGAAGAAGCCGAGCAGCCGACCGAGCGCGTCTTGATTGGCAAGGCGGAGGACGAGGCCACCGATGGCGCAGATGCGGCTCAGAAGTCTTCAGCCAAGCCGGCTCAGTATTATACCTACACGCCCGCCGAGACCTCCGAGGAGTCCTGCGATGAGTAGCGAAGCGACCTGTCCCATCACGCTGACTGTTTCCGGGGATCCGCGTCTGGCACGCCTCGTACGTATGACAGCGGCTAATGTCGGTACGCTGTGCTCCATGTCCGTCGATCGCATCGAGGATATTCGTATGGCTGCCGAGGAGGCCTTCATCTTTGGCTGCACCGCGGTCGACTGCGATGACATCATCATCAAATTCGATGTCGATGAGACCCACGTTGGCATGACCTTTACCTTCGGAGACCACGCCACCGTTGATGAGGATGACCAGGCTGCTGTGTATGCCGAGCTCATCCTTGCGAGCGTTTGCGACTCCTACGAAAAGACCGCAGCGCCCCTGACGCTTTCCCTCGACCTCAAGGCGGATATTTAATATGACCGAACGTTCCCGGAGCGGCAAGACCGCTTGGGACAAGGAGAAAACCCGCGAGCTTTTTCGTCGCTACAAGGAGACCGGTGATCCGGACGCCCGCGAGCAGCTCGTCATGTCCCATATGAATCTGGTAAGGTTTCTTGCCAACAAATTTAAGAATCGCGGCGAGCCGCTCGATGACCTTATGCAGGTTGGCTATTTGGGCCTGCTCAAGGCTATCGACCGCTTTGACCCTGAGCGCGGGCTCGAGTTCACGACGTTTGCAACACCCACTATCCTGGGCGAGATCAAACGCCATTTTCGCGACAAGGGCTGGAGTGTGCGCGTTCCGCGTCGCCTGCAGGAACTCTCTGCCAAGGTCAACCAGGCTACTGACAAACTTACCAACGAGCTGCAGCGTTCGCCCAAGGTTGAGGAGATCGCTGAGTATCTAGATGTGACTGTCGATGAGGTCCTCGAGGCTATGGAATCGTCTTCGGCCTATACCTCGGTGCCTATCGAGGCTCCCGGTGCATCTGATTCCGACGATGCGCCTTCTATTCTCGACCGCTATGCCGATGACGACAACGAGCTCGACTTCACCGATGACCGCCTGGTGATCGAGGAAGCAATCCGCGATTTCTCGCCGCGCGAGCGCGAGGTGATCGAGCTGCGCTTTGTGAAGGGCATGACCCAGATTGAGATCGCCAAGAAGCTGGGTATATCGCAGGTGCAGGTTTCGCGCCTGCTGCGTCGCACCCTCAAGAAGATTCAGGATAAGATCGACCCCGACGGAGTGATGGTTCGTTCATGAGTGAGCGCCCACAACAAACCGACCGCACGCTGCGCGATACCCGCATTCTGACACTTCGCATTTGGGCTGTTGTCGGCTGCATCGTCATCGCCGCCGTCATCTTTAACCTTATGGGCATTCTGGCACCGGTTATTGAGTTTCTTGCCGTCGGCTCCATCATTGCTTTTGTGATGTCCCCGATCACCAACTGGCTCGAGCATCATGGCGTGAATCGCGGCATCGGTTCGCTTATCGCGCTGATTGTTGTTGTTGCCGTGCTCGTCGGTGTCGTTTGCGTCTTGTCGCCGATTCTCTTTGGTCAGATCATGGAAGTCCTGAGCCGCCTGCCTGAGCAGCTTCGTGTTGCGGGCGGCGACCTCAACGAGATGGTCTCGCATGTCAAGACGCTCAACAACACGCCGCTCATGGAGTATTTGGACGATAATCTTTCGTCGCTGGTTACCGTGGCATCGAAGTATGTGTCTCAGATCGCTGCCGAGCTTGGCCGCGGTGTGTTCCCGCTCATCACCAATACGGCCTCCCAGCTATTCGTGATCTTCCTTGGTCTGGTGCTTGCCTACTGGATGGCCTGCGACTACCCTCGCATGCACCACGAGATTTGCACCATCATCGGTCAGGAGAAAGAGACCTCGTACCGCTTTATGGTCGCCATCCTTTCTCGCTCTGTCGGCGGCTACATGCGCGGTATGGTCGTGACGTCCATCTGCGGTGGTTTCCTCGCCTTTATCGGTTTTATGATCATCGGCCATCCGTATGCGGCGCTCATGGCCATCTTTACCGGCATCATGCATTTGGTTCCGGTCGTCGGCCCCTGGGTGAGCGCAGCAATCGCCACAGTGCTCGGTTTCATGTTCAGCCCCATGCTGGCGTTGTGGACGCTCATCGTGACGATGGTCGCGCAAAACGTCACCGATAACGTGGTTTCGCCTAAGGTTATGCAAAGCTCGGTACAGGTGCATCCCATCATGAGCCTCACGGCGCTCGTTACTGGCTCGGCACTCATGGGCCCCATCGGCATGATTATTGCCATCCCGCTGTGTGCGGCCCTCAAGGGTATCTTCGTGTACTACTTCGAGAATGAGACCGGCCGCCAGCTTGTGGCCTATGACGGCGCCGTGTTTAAGGGCACGCCGTACCGCGATGCCGATGGCAATCCGGTCGCCGCCTACGACGCGCTCGGCGACGACACTTTCATCTACGAGTCCGAGCTTATCGGCAACGAGGCTGCGCCCGAGGCCAAGGCCATGCCCAAGCCCGAGCTTGATAATCCCTGGATCAAGCTCTCGGGTATGCGGCCCGATGCGACAGGCATTTTCAAGAATCCCTTCGCCAAGGACGACGACTCCAGCGCAGACGACACCAAGACCGGCATCGACGGTTCCATGGACGATTCGGATTCTAAATAGGTTCTTTTAACGTTTCTTGAAGTTGTAAATGAAAATAAACGCGAGCAAAGCGATTGATAAGGGACCGGCTATATAGAAAAAGAGAACGTCAATTGCGCGTAGAGTGTAATAAGCCTTATCGCCGGACATTGCTGCATACAATACGTAGCCAAATGCTGGTTGGTTTGCGTACCAGCAGGAGAAGGCCAAGAGCGCAAAAAGTGCTACTACCAGAAGTGCATTAAGGATAAATCGCTTGGTATTCATCGGTCGCTCCTTCCGGATGATTCTTAAACGGTATTATACTAAAACCATTTTTATTTCAAAGGATCGCACAGTCCTAAATAACGTGCACTTTCGCTGGAGGGTCGCTGTTTGGCGGCCCTCTTTTTTGCACAGGCGCGGTGGGATGGTAATATCGTTACGTTTGAACTGTTTCGATGTGAAACCGAGGAGATTCCCTCTATGAGTGCTGACTACCCGTCAATGACTACGGCCGAGATTCGCTCCAAGTTCCTCAACTTCTTTGAGGAGCGCGGTCTTAAGCTCTATCCTTCTTCGTCCCTCGTCCCCGATGATCCCTCGCTGCTGCTTGCCAACGCCGGCATGAACCAGTTTAAGGAGTACTACCAGGGCAAGAAGACCATGAAGGAGATCGGCGCGATCTCTTGCCAGAAGTGCGTCCGCACCAACGACATCGACTGCATCGGCGAGGACGGCCGTCACCTGTCGTTCTTCGAGATGCTCGGCGATTTCTCTTTTGGCGGCGTCTCCAAGGAGCAGGCTTGCGCCTGGGCCTTTGAGCTCATCACCAAGGAGTTCAAGCTGCCGCTCGACCGCTTGTACTTTACCGTCTTTACCGAGGACGACGAGACCCACGACGTGTGGCGCTCTCTGGGCGTTGCCGAGGACCACATCTCCCGCCTGGGCGAGGACGACAACTTCTGGGCCGCCGGCCCCACCGGCCCCTGCGGTCCGTGCTCCGAGATCTACTTTGACATGGGCGAGGAGGTCGGTTGCGGCAGCCCCGACTGCAAGCCCGGCTGCGACTGCGACCGCTTCCTTGAGTTCTGGAACCTCGTGTTTACCCAGTACGACCGCCAGGAGGACGGCTCCATGCCGGAGCTGCCGCACCGCAACCTCGATACGGGTATGGGTCTGGAGCGCATGGCCGCCATCATGCAGCACAAGACCGCTAACTACGACGGCGATCTGATGCAGCACCTCATCAAGCTGGGCGAGAAGATCAGCGGCAAGACCTATGATGCCGACGATTACTCCGGTGCCAGCCGCTCGCTGCGTATCATCGCCGACCACTCCCGTGCTGTCGACTTTATGATCTCGGACGGCATCCTTCCCGGTAACGAGGGTCGCGAGTATGTTTTGCGCCGCCTGCTCCGTCGTGCCGTATTCCACGGTCGCCTGCTGGGTATCGAGGGCGCCTTCCTGACCAAGTTCATCGACGAGGTCAACGCTCAGATGGGCGAGGCCTATCCCGAGCTGCTCAAGAACGTCGCGCTCGTCAAGGGTATCGTCGCCTCCGAGGAGGAGCGCTTCTCCACGACGCTCGACAACGGCCGCGTCTATCTGGACGAGGCTCTGGCAGCGCTTGCCGAGGGCGCTGTGCTTCCGGGCGATGTCGCCTTTAAGCTGCACGACACCTTTGGTTTCCCCATCGACCTGACCGTCGAGATCGCCGGCACCGCTGGCCACGACGTCGACATGGACGGCTTTACTGCCTGCATGGAGGACCAGAAGGCCCGCGCTCGCGCTAACGCCAAGGGCGACGCCTGGGGTAGCTTCAACGACGTGTGGGTCGAGCTTTCCGACAAGGTCGCCGCGACTGAGTTCGATGGCTATGACAACGATGTGATCGAGGGCGCCAAGGTTGTCGCCATCGTGCGCAACGGCGAGTCCGTCGATTCCGCTGCCGCCGGCGAGGATGTCGAGGTTGTTCTCGACCGCACCCCGTTCTATGCCGAGATGGGTGGCCAGCAGGGCGATGCCGGCGAGCTTTCCGCCGAGGGCGTTGCGCTGACCGTCGCCGATACCAAGAACCACAACGGCCTGTATGCCCATGTCGCGCACGTTGCCGAGGGCACGCTGACTGTTGGTGCCACCGTGGCCGCCGCGCTCGACGCTGAGCGCCGTGGCTTCCTGCGCCGCAACCACACCGCCACGCACCTGCTCGATGCCGCGCTTAAGCAGGTCCTGGGCGAGCATGTCTCCCAGGCCGGCTCGCTCGTGACGCCAGAGCACCTGCGCTTTGACTTCACGCACTTCGAGGCCCTGTCCTCCGAGCAGCTCAAGGCTGTCGAGGATCTGGTCAACCAGCAGATCTTCGCCTCCAAGCCGGTCGTGACCCGCGTCATGGGCATCGACGAGGCTAAGGCTGCCGGCGCTGTCGCTCTGTTTGGCGAGAAGTACGGCGATGTCGTCCGCGTCGTCTCCGTGGGCGCCGAGGACCAGCCGTTTTCCCGCGAGCTCTGTGGTGGCACCCATGCCGCCAATACCGCCGAGATTGGCCTGTTCAAGATCATTTCCGAGTCCTCCACGGGCTCCAATGTCCGCCGTATCGAAGCCGTTACCTCCAAGGGTGCTCTCGACTATATGGCCGACCGCCTGGCACTCGTTGACGCCGCCGCCGCTGCGCTCAAGTGCCGCGTCGACGAGGTTCCCGCCCGTGTGGAGAACCTGCAGGTCGAGCTGCGCGAGACGTCCAATAAGCTCAAGAAGGCGCTCACCGGTGGCTCTTCCGATGCGATCTCCAGCGCCATCGAGGGTGCTGTCGAGCTCGGTGGCTACAAGCTCGTCGTTGCTGAGCTCCAGGGCCTTGAAGCTGCCGACCTGCGCAACGTATGGGATACCGTGCACCAGAAGGTCGCCGGCCCTGTCGCTTGTGTCGTCGCAAGCGTGACTGAGAAGGGCACTCCGGCCCTGCTCGCTGCCGGCTCCGATGATGCTGTGAAGGCCGGGTTCCACGCCGGTAACGTGATCAAGCAGATCGCGGGCCTGGTCGACGGTCGCGGTGGCGGTCGTCCCAACATGGCCCAGGCCGGTGGTAAGAACGCTGCCGGTATCGCCGATGCCCTCGCGGCCGCCAAGACCGCGCTCGGCGCCTAAGAATCTAGGTAGTCGCTGTGGTCGCGCTTGCGCTGGACATAGGGGAGACCAGGATCGGCATCGCCGTCTCGAGCCGTGATGGCATGATGGCGATGCCCGTCAAGGTGCTCCCGGCCGCCGAGGTCACCGGTATGGCCAAGACGTTCCGCTACCTGGTCGAGGACTATGAGCCCGACATCCTGGTTAGCGGACGTCCCTTGACCATGGCCGGTGAGCCCGGCCCCCAGGCCGAGCGCGTTGCCGCCGTGGCGCAAAAGATTGCCGACAAGCTCGATCTTCCACTGGAGTTTGAGGACGAACGTCTGTCTTCGCAAGAGGCCAAGCGTATCCTGCGCGAGCAGGGCCTCAACGAAAAGCAGATGAGGGGCAAGATCGACATGATTGCCGCCAGCCTGTTTTTGCAGACGTGGCTCGATCGTAAAAACGAGGAGGTTTCGCATGCCTAGCGCTTCCGATCCGCGCCAGCAGAATCGTACACGGCAGCCGGCGTCGCGCCCTGCTCAGCCTGGCCAGCGTCCGGCACAGCCGACGCAGCGCGCGGCACAACAGCCTGTTGCTCGTCCGATCCGGCAATCGTCTGCTCGCGTGCCGCAGCAGCCTTCTGCTCGGACGACGCAACCCACTAGCGGTACGCGTTTTACACAGCAGGCGCCTGCTCAGCGCGCACAGACCCCTCAATCTCACGGTCATTCTCACCGGGTCCAAGGCACGCACCGCGTGGCTCCGGCTACGCGCTCAAGCTACAACTCCCATGCTCGTCGCAGCGCCCAAAAGAAGAACTCCCCGGTGCCTTTGATTATCGGTGGCGTCGTCGCCGTGCTTGCGCTGGTCGCGATCGTCTTCTTTGTCGTTCCGGCCGTCAAGGGTTTCATTACCGGTGGGGACGCGAACGTTGAAGCTGGTCAGCAAGTTACTATCACGATTCCCGAAGGCGCTTCGGGCGACACCATCGCCTCGATCCTCTCCGAGAACCATATCGTCGAGAATCCCAAGGATTACTACGCTGCGGTCAAAAAGCTCAACGCTGATATGTCACTCAAGCCGGGTAAGTATTCGTTTACCACGCTCATGGACGCGACTAAGGTCGTCCAGCAGCTTATGGAAGGTCCCAACGCCGGCTCCGATGTGTTGACTATCCCTGAGGGCCTGACGGTCGATCAGGTCGCCGACCGCGTGGCCAAGGCGTATGACAGCATTTCTAAGGAGGACTTCCTTAACCAGGCCAAGGCGAGCAATTATGTGAATGATTACGCTTTCCTTAAAGACGCCGCGAACGATTCGCTCGAGGGCTTCCTATTCCCCAAGACGTATTCGCTGGGTAAGGACCCAAGCGCCGATGATGTGATTCGCGCCATGCTTGACCAGTTCAACGCCGAGTATAAGTCGCTTGACTTTGCCAGCTGCGAGGCCAAGATCAAGGAGCGCTATGGCGTGGAGATGTCCGATTACGACATCGTTAACCTTGCCTCGATCGTCGAGCGCGAGGGCCTCAACGCCGACCAGCGCGCGCATGTGGCTTCGGTTTTCTATAACCGTCTGGCGGGCAAGCTCGATGGCCTGCGCTACCTCAACAGCGACGCGACCATGATGTACGTCACCGGTGGCGAGGTTACCGCCGACGACCTGCAGAGTGATAGCCCCTATAACACCTATAAGCACGAGGGCCTCCCGCCCACGCCCATTTGCTCTCCGTCGCTCGAGGCGCTCAAGGCCACCCTTGAGCCGACCGACTCCGACGACCTGTATTTCTACATTACGCAGGACGAAGAGTATTTCTCGAAGACCTACGAAGAGCATCAACAGTCTTGGAATTGATCATGAGGATTTTTAGCCCCAAACGATATGTTGCCTCGGTCGATCGCATCGACCTCGATACCCTCTGGGCCGACGGCAAGCGCGCCATTCTGCTCGACCGCGACAACACCCTGGTGCCGCGTGATACCGAGCAGGTACCCGCTGCGGTCTCCGCCTGGCTCGAGGCCGCCCATGCCAAGGGCTTTAAGCTGTGCATGGTGTCCAACAACTGGCATCGCGACCAGGTCATGGCATCAGCTCGTGAGTTGGGGCTCGAGGCCATCAGCCACGCCATGAAGCCCGCCCCGTTTGCCTTAAAGGCGGGTCTTAAGCGTCTGGGCGCCACGGCTAATGAGGCTGTACTGATCGGTGACCAGCTGTACACGGACGTGTGGAGCGGCAACTTTGCCGGCGTTGACACTATTCTGGTCAAGCCGCAGGCAACCCAGGACCTGTGGTACACGCAGATCTTCCGTATCTTTGAGCGCCGGGCCCTGCGCGACCTTCCCTGCGAGGAATAGGTTTCGCCATGTCTCAGCACATCAAACACGGCTGCGACCATATCTTCTTTATCGGCTTTTTGGGCGCGGGCAAGTCGACGCTTGCGCGCAATGTGGGCACTATGTTCAAGCGTCGATTCATCGATACCGATCGTTTGGTCGTGCGTCGATGCGGCAAGTCGGTGACCGAGATTTTTAAGACCGAGGGCGAGGATCGTTTTCGCGAGCTCGAGACCTCGGCACTCCGTTCGCTTCAGAGCGAGCGCAGCCTGCTGGTATCGTGCGGGGGTGGTATCGTCGAGACGCCGGTGAACATTGAACTGATGCACGAGATGGGTACCTGTGTGTACCTCGAAGGCGACTTTGAGGACTCGTTGCGCCAGATTCGCCGCTCCGATACCCGGCCCGATTTCCGCTCGCCCGAGCATGCTGCGCGCCTGTTTGAGCATCGCCGTCCGCTGTATCGCCAAGCCGCAGATATTACCCTTGATATTCGCAACAAGTCCTTCGAGGACGTTTCCTACCTTTGTGCCGAGATGCTTTTGGAGCGTGGACTGCTATGATTCGCCGTCAACTCATCAATTTCCAAAACCGCAGTGTCGATGTTCGCGTCGGTCTTGGCGCGTTTGAGGAACTGTCGCGCATGTTTGCCTCGGCTGTGGGCAAGCCTAAGCGCGCGATGGTGGTTTGGAACGACGCCACATCCGAGCGTTTTGGCGAGGTCGTCGAGCATGCGCTGGTCGACGCCGGCTTTGCCGTGTCGCTGCTCGTCTTCGAGGTTTCGCCTGCCGGCGCTACGCTGGCCGATGCCGATACCGTCTTTGGCGCCCTGTCGGCTAACGGCATTACCTGCGACGATTTGGTTGTCGCCGTTGGCGATGCCTCAACCTGCTCGGTTGTTAGCTGGTGCGCCAATCAGTGGTGCAGTCGCACCGAGTGCGCGCTGCTGCCGACGACGTTCGACGCCATGCTCACGGTCGCGACGACCATGAAGCCGCTCGTCGCCTCGTCGGCCAATGCGCTTCCCGCTATCGCGTTTCGTCCCGAACCGGGCTTGGTCGTGTGTGACCTCGACCTTGTTCGCGAGACGGACCCCGAGGACCTCAAGCTCGGCTTTGTGGTACTTGTTGGCACCATGCTTTCGAGCAGCAAGTCCCGCTGGAATCAGTTTATTGAGACCGTCCCCGAGATTCTCGCGGGCGAGGAGGTCGCACTCGTCAATGCCGTCCAATGGTCTCAGACTGCCCGCAAGGACGTGCTGACGGCCACGAACCCGAGCGCTCGCCATGCGCTCGATTTTGGCAAGACGGGGGAGCGCACCCTGCGCGCTTGCTTGGGCGATGCCGCTTCGCAGGTCCCTGCCTATCAGCTGTTATCCGAGGGCATGCGCTTTGAGGCGCGCCTAGCACATGATGCCTGCGATTTCGATATCGATTACGTCTTTGAGGTCGATGACTGCCTGGAGGACTTTGGTATCGAGGAACTTGCCTTCGATCTGGAGCCTGCCGCATATATCGAGGAGTTCCGCAGGCAGCAGTTTGTCCGCTCGAACCGCAGCATGTTGCCGCTGCCCGCGGCACTCGGCGCCATTCGTCTAACGAGCGTTGAGGACGAGGTTCTTGAGCGCCATGCTCACGCCTACTTGGCTTCTCGCAAAGAACTTCTCTAAGATTTATTGACTTCCATCGTCTTTCGTATCATGTTGAGGGGCGGGTTTCCAATCGGTTGCGGATCGCATGCGATTCCGTCGTTCGGTTGAGACCCGTCCCGTCTATATAGAGACAACAAGAAAGGAATCTGCATGTCTGAGTTTGCTACCGGTCCTGCCGGTCGTATCGAGCGTGTCCGTGCCCTGATGGCCGAGCGTGGCTACGACGCCATCGTGGTGCGCGACGAGGCCAACCTTCGTTGGCTTACGGGCGTGAAGGGCGTCTTCGACTACACCTTCGAGTTCCCGCACGCTGCGTTTATTACGGCCGACCAGTGCCTGTTCCATACCGACTCGCGCTACCTCAACAGCTTTGAGGAGAACACGCCCGCCGGCAGCCCTTGGGTCTACGACATGGACGAGGGCACCATCCCCGGTTGGGTCGCCGGCAAAATCGCGGCCAACAAGTGCCGCGTCTGCGCTGTCGAGGACGACATGCAGATCAACTTCTATCAGGGTATTCAGCGTGGTCTGGAGGATCGTTCCGTCGCCTGCATGCTGCCGCTGATGCATGCCGACATTCGCAAGATGCGCGCCATCAAGGACGCCGAGGAGATCGAGCTCATGCGCCATGCGCAGTCGATCACCGACGCCGCCTTCCAGCACATGCTCGGCTATATTAAGCCTGGTATGACAGAGAAGCAGGTACGCAACGAGCTCGAGAATTTTATGTTCGCCAACGGTGCCGACAGCCTTGCCTTCGGCTCCATCGTGGCGAGCGGTCCCAACACCGCCAATCCGCATGCCGTGCCGAGCGACCGCGTGATCGAGAAGGGCGATTTCGTTCTCATGGATTACGGCGCGGGCTACTGCGATTACCGCTCCGACATGACACGCACTGTTGTGATGGGCGAGCCCACGCAGGAGCAGCTCGACCTGTACGCGCTCGTGCGCCGTACGCACGAGGAGTGCGTCGCCGCCATCCATCCGGGCGTCGAGGGCAACGACATCTTCAGGCTCTCCAAGAAGATCATCGGCGATGCCGGCTATGGCGATTACTATAACCATGGCTTGGGCCACGGCGTCGGTATCGATATTCACGAGCTGCCCAACTTCAACCGCAGCAAGAACATCATCGAGGTTGGCTCAGTTGTCACCATGGAGCCCGGCGTCTACCTGCCCGGCGTGGGCGGCGTGCGCCTTGAGGACTACGGCGTGGTCACCGAGAATGGCTACGAGCCCTTCACCAAGACCCCTCACGACCTGCATGTTATCGACTGCTAGTCCACTTCGGTAGATAGTTTGGGGCGGGGCGTCCGAATCGATCCGGACGCCCCGCGTTCTCTTTTTATGCGCTCGCTGCAGGCGCCGTCTGCAAGTGTATAATTTCTACCGTATGTAATTTGGACGCTTGTGCGTTCTGCCCATAAGAAGAAAGGTCGCTATGCCTACCATTTCTACCGCCGACTTCAAGAACGGCCTCGGTCTCCGCATTAAGGACAAGGTCTACACCATCGTCGAGTTCCAGCATGTCAAGCCGGGCAAGGGCGGCGCGTTTGTGCGCTACAAGACCCGCGACATCAAGAGCGGCCGCGTCGTCGAGAACACCTGCAACGCCGGCACCAAGTTCGAGAGCGTCATGCTCACCACCCGTGAGTTCCAGTACCTCTACAACGATGGCGCTGACTACATCTTCATGGACAACGAGACCTATGAGCAGGTTCCCGTTCCCGAGGACATGGTGGGCGAGAACTCCAAGTGGCTGCGCGAGAACGACATCTGCCAGCTGCTCTTCGCCGACGATGAGCTCATGGGCGTGACGCCGCCGATGTTCATCGAGACCACCATCGTCCAGACCGACCCGGGCTTTAAGGGCGACACCGTCCAGGGTTCCACCAAGCCGGCCACGATTGACACCGGCGCTGTCATCCAGGTCCCCATGTACCTCAACGAGGGCGAGGTCATCAAGGTTGACACCCGCGACGGCAAGTTCGTCTCCCGCGTCTAGCAACCAACTCTTCTAGGAGGACTCATGCCCCAGGAAATCAAGATTGACGGCATCGGCATTTCGCCCGATGTTCTGACCGCCATCGTCTCGCGCGCCGTGTCGGATGTCGAGGGCATCGCCTCCGTTGGCGTCAAGGACCTTGCCACCAACCTTGTCTCCATGATGCTCTCGTCCAAGGCCCCGGCTTCCGAGCCGGCGGTCGAGGCCGAGGTCGTCGGCGACAAGCTCGCACTCACCGTGCGTGTCGTGGTGTTCTTTGGCTATCCGTTCAAGAAACTCGCCGAGGCCGTTCGCGCCGCCGTGGTCGCCGCCATCGATGCCCAGGTGGGCGTCGAGGTCGAACGCGTTGACGTTTGCATCGACGGCCTCGTTTTCCCCAAGGAGTAACCTTTGAGCCTTAAGGTTTATCGCGGGCGCACGCTTGCCCGCAGTCAGGCGCTGCAGCTGCTGTTCCAGGCCGAGGCCACGGACAGCCCGCTCGAGCGCGTCCTCGAGGGCGATTTCCTGATTTCGAAGGGTCCCCTCGACCCCTATGCGTTGGAGCTTTGCCGCGGTGCCTACGAGCACATTGATCGCATCGATTGTGCCCTGCGCGCCGTCGCCAAGAACTGGGATCTTATGCGCATGCCCGGTGCCGACCGCAACCTGCTGCGTATCGCCGTTTACGAGATGCGCTTCCTCACCGACGAAGAGGTCTCGGACGCCATCGTCATCAACGAGGCTGTCGAGCTTGCCAAGGCCTATGGCACCGACCAGTCTGCGTCGTTCGTCAACGGCGTGCTGGGCAAGATCGCTCGTAGCGAGGAGCTGCCGGGTGAGGACCTGTACCAGGAGCTGCTGGCCGAAGATCGCGCTCGCGAGGAGGCCCAAGCCGTCGAGGCTGCCGCCAAGGTTGCGGTTGCTCAGGCTGAGGCTGGCGTGCTGGCCGAGGATGCGGACGCCGCCGAGGCTGTTGTCGACTCCGTCGAGGAGTAGTCATGCCAGAGGGTTCTGTCCGTAACTTTGATGAGATCTCGGACCGTCTGGATCAGATCATCGCTACCGTTCGCTCCAAGGATACCTCCTTGGAGCGTTCGCTCGATCTGTTTGACGAAGCGATTGAGCTGGGCTCCCGCGCGGTCGATATGGTCGACAAGTTTGAGCTTACACCGCGTGAGGCCGACAAGCTCGAGCAGGAATATGATGAGGATGCGGCAAACGAATCCCAGGATAGCTAGGCCGCATCTCCGGATACGAATGGTTGATGGCATTCATGAAACGCGTGCGTCTTGATGACGAACTGATTTCACAGGGCATCTGCGCAGATCGCGCGGATGCCCTTCGCACTCTTATGGCCGGCTTGGTCTCGAGTGGCGGTGAGCGCTTGACTTCGCCGGGCCTTAAGGTGATCCCGGGGCTGCCGCTGCACGTGAAGGGGCGCATTCCCTATGTTGGCCGCGGCGGTCTTAAGCTCGAAGGCGCGCTTGATGCGTTTGACATCAATCCGACGGGCCTTGCCTGTCTGGATGTGGGCTGCTCTACCGGCGGTTTTACCGATTGCCTGCTCAAGCGCGGAGCTGCGACCGTTGTCTCGGTGGACGTGGGTCGCGCCCAGTTCGATTGGTCGTTGCGTCAGGACGATCGCGTGACGCTGCATGAGCGCACAAATGTGACGCAGCTGCCTGAGCTTGGCTATGCCGGCGCCATCGACCTGGCTGTGTGTGATGTCTCGTTTACCAGCATCGCGAACATTATCGATGCGGTACTGGCGTGCCTGGCTCCTACGGGTGTATTCTGCACGCTCGTAAAGCCGCAGTTTGAGGCTCCGGCGGCGCTGGTGGGCGAGGGCGGCATTGTGACCGATCCCGCCGTGCGCCGCGATACACTCGTGAGGGCGGTTGAACTCTTTGCTGCCAAGGGCCTGTTCCCGGTCGATGTGTGCGTGTCACCCATTCATGGTGCCAAGGGCAACGTTGAGTTTTTCCTGTACGGCACGAGGTTTGCCCCCGGTGAACGCACCGACGATGAGCTGCAATCCCAGGTATCGGTTTTGAGCGAGAAAGCTGCAACGCTATGAAGGTCTTTCTGGTTCCCAATTACTACAAGCAAGAGGCGGTCGAGAGCGGCCTGATGCTCGAGCTTTGGCTGACGCGCCAGGGCTATGAGGTCGCATGGGCTGCCGACCAGCGATCCAAGATTCAGAGCACGCCTGATATTGACGGCTCCGATCTGGTCATTACGCTCGGCGGCGACGGTACGTTGCTACGTGCTGCCCGCATCCTCAACCATCGCGAGATTCCTATCCTCGGTCTTTCCTATGGTCACCTGGGCTTTTTAACTGCTGCGAGCCCCGAGGAGCGCGACATTCTGCAGGTTGTGAGTGATGCCCTGTCCGGCGAGCTGCACGTGAGTCGTCGCGCTACCATCGCCGCGGATATCGTGTCCGTGCGCGAAGACGGTACGAAGGATGTCGTGCGCACGTTCGCCCTCAACGACATGGCGCTTACCCGAGGTCCGCTGTCCGATATGGTCGAGTTCGACATCACGGTGTCGGGCCACCATATCGACCGACTGCGTGGCGACGGCGTGGTCGTGTCCACGGCGACCGGTTCTACGGGTTACGCGCTCAGTGCCGGTGGCCCCATCGTGAGCCCCGACTATACGGGCATGGTCTGCGTACCCATTGCGCCGCACACCATTCAGGCCCGCGCCTTCTTGACTTCGCCGAGTGATGTCGTCGAAATCTTTATGTCTGATGACCGTCCGAGCGTTCCGGCAATCGCCATCGACGGACAGTTTATTACTTGTGATGGTACGGTCGAGAGCGTGGCTGTGCGTCGCGGGCCCGGAGATGTGCTGTTGCTCGATTATGGCCCCGAGAGCTTCTATAACTCGGTGAGCCGCGTATTCTACGGAGTCCGTCATGATCGATGAGCTGCAGGTTTCTAACATTGCACTCATTCGCGAGGCGACGCTAGTGCCGAGTGCCGGTCTGACTGTCCTGACCGGCGAGACCGGCGCCGGCAAGACCGCGTTGCTCTCGGCCCTCAAGCTTATTTTGGGCGAGCGCGCGGATTCGTCGACGGTGCGCGAGGGCGAGGCGCTGGCGAGCGTCGAGGCACGCCTGTTCGACGGTCCGCACGACACGGAGGGGTTCACCGTACAGCGTAGCCTTTCTGCCGAGGGCCGCAGCCGCGTGAAGATTGACGGCCGCATCGCCAGTGTGCGCGAGCTTTCGGAGCGCGTTGGTGTGATGATGGATCTGTGCGGCCAGCACGAGCACCAGCGCTTGCTCGATCCGGCGCATCACGTTGCGATGGTCGATGCATGGGCAGGGCGCCTGGCACTCGAGGCGCTGGATGCGTACCGTGCCTGCTTTAAGGCTTCGCGGGCTGCCGCTAAGGAGGTTCGACGTGTCGAAGAGGCCTCGCGTGCGCAGGGGAGCCGCGTCGAGGAGGCGCGCTTTGCGCTCGAGCGCATCGGCGAGGTCGACCCCAAACCGGGCGAGTATGAGGAACTCGAGGAACTGCTGCCGCGCTCCGAACATGCCGAGGTACTGGTTGCCACAGCTAACGATGCCCATGCATCGCTTGCCTCCGAAGGGGGAGCGCTCGATGCCGTGAACAGCGCCGTGGCAGAGCTTTCCCGAATGGCTACCGTCGATCGCAAACTGGGCGACATTGCCGATGCACTTTCGGATGCCTGCATCTCTCTTGAGGATTGCGCGAACGAGCTTCGTTCCTATCGCGATGGGGTTGCCTTCGATCCTCGCGAGCTCGCTCGCATGCGCGAGCGGTATTCCGACCTCAAGGGCCTGCTGCGTCAGTGGGGTCCGACCATGGACGATGTCTTTGCCATGCGCGACCGCTCACAAGAGCTGCTGTCGCTGGTCGATGATGGCGATGAGCAGATCAAAAAGGCGCGTGAGGCACTCGGGAGCGCCGAGCGCGAGCTGTTCGCTGCTGCCAGGGCACTTAAGCGCGCTCGCAATACGGCGGCCCCGCGCTTCTGCCACGAGGTCGGCCGCCAGATGGCTCGCTTGGAGATGGGTGGCGCCGAGCTCGTCTGGGAGTCGTGCGATCTTCCCCGTGCTGAGTGGACGCCCGTTGGTCCTTCGAGCTACGAGCTGCTATACCGCAGCGGTGCCGGTTTGACGCCGCGCCCCCTGCGCCGCATTGCGTCGGGCGGCGAGCTTAGCCGCGTCATGCTGGCAAGCAAGGTTGTCCTCGGTAACGCGGACGGTGTCGATACGCTGGTGTTTGACGAGGTCGATGCTGGTGTCGGTGGCTCCACGGCGCGTGCACTCGCGGGCGTGCTGGCAGATCTCGCCGCTACGCATCAGGTGATTGTCGTAACCCACTTGGCGCAGGTCGCCGTCATGGCGGACAAGCATTATGTTGTTAGCAAGGAACCGGGCGATGTTCCCCAGACGCATTTGGACGAGGTAACCGGCGAAGCGCGTACCGCCGAGATCGCCCGCATGCTGAGCGGCGATCAGTCCGAGGCAAGCTTGGCCCACGCAAAGCAGATGCTTGCCGAGGCGCGTGCCTAGGCCGAGCCGCCACATGCATGTCCAACTCGGCCGCCATGAAACGGGTCCATTTACTACGTTTGGCAGGGCATCGGCAACCACGCCAAGAATTGCAAAAAGAAAACCGCATGTAGAACGCCTGCGGTTTTCTCTATTTTGGGTGTATGGTTGGCGCTTGAGGTTAAAACGTAGTAGATGGGCGGATTTCGTGGCGAGGGGCGTCTATCGGCTCCCCAAATTACCTACTCAACGACCTTATCCGGCTGGATGAGCTCCTCGTAGTAGCTGATATGCTCACGCGCGTCTTCAATCTCGGGCAGCAGGAAGTTGTAGATGACTTCGATGATCATCGTGGCGCTGATCTTAGAGAACGCAAAGTCGCCCGTCGTCAGCAGCGCTTCGTGGTTGACGGTATTAAAAGTGTAGTCTGCCAGACGCGCGAGCGGGGATTTGCTGTCGCTGCTGATGACGACTACGGTTGCGCCGCAGTTGCGAGCCGCTTTTGCCATGCGATTCAGTCGGCGCGATTTGCCAGAGTTTGAGATTAGCACGATGACGTCACCCGGGCGTAACGTGAGCGCAAAGCCGATTGATGTCTCGCTAATGGTGCTCGCCATGCAGCGCAGGCCCAGCTGCGAAAACTTAAACGTCGCATCGAGCGCGACCGCGTTCGTATTGCCCACAGCTGCAAACTCAATAACCCCTGCATGCTTAAGGGCATGCACAACAGCCGCCAGCGTATCGTGGTCGATCCCGTCGATGGTCGCATTAAGCTCGCTCACCTTGGCAGCCAGGATGTTCTTGAGGCTCTGCTCTATATTGTCGAGCGAGACCTCGTCAGTCAGGCCCTCGTTACGCTGGCTTTCCAAATCCCTCGCCAACGAAAACTGAAAGCTGCGGAAGCTACCAAAGCCAAGCTTGCGGCAGAAGCGCGAAACGGTCGCCTCGGACGTGGCGGCGGCGCGCGAGAGCTGAGCGGCCGTGAGGCGTGGCGCCTCGGACTGGTGCTCCAATATATAGTCGACAATGCGCTGCTCGGACTCGCTGTATCCCTGATGGGTGCTAATGAGGGAAAGTGCGCTCTTGCTACTATCGGTCATGGATGGCTCCTGGTTGGCATGAAAATCTAGCTTGATTTGCAATGCCATAGTATACGGGCATTTTCAATTACAAGATACACCTTGCCGTTTCAAGTGTTGATGGTAAACTTTCACTTACCGTTTACGGTTATGAAAGAACCTTTCACCGGAGATTTGCACCTTAGCTCTTCTCACGCGGACGGTAGGTTGGTATCTTTCAGTTGTGGAAAAACGCGCATCGAAGCGCGTGTAGGGGAGCGCCCGCGGGCGCTGTACTCAAGAAGGAGGGACACATGGCTAAGTTTGACATCATCGCCGCGACCGGTTGCCCGACCGGCATTGCGCACACCTTCATGGCGAAGGAGGCGCTGGAGAAGGCAGCTGCCGAGCGCGGTCTGACCATTAAGGTCGAGACTCATGGCCAGGTCGGTGTCGAGAACGAGCTCACCAAGAGTGAGATCGCTGGTGCCAAGGCCGTCGTCGTCGCAGCCGACAAGGATGTCCAGGCTGAGCGTTTCGCCGGCAAGCCCATGGTTTCCGTTGGTGTTTCCAAGGCCCTGTCCGTTGAGGCCGCCGGTAAGCTGATTGACCGCGCGCTCGCCGCCAAGGGCGACAGCACGGTTGCAGCCGCTGCCGATGTCGAGGACGAGGTCGAGGAGAAGGAGTCCATCGGCCACATCATCTACAAGCACCTCATGAACGGCGTCAGCCACATGCTGGTCTTCGTCGTTGCCGGTGGTGTTCTGACCGCCGTTTCGTTCCTGTGGGGCATTACGTCCTTCGATTCGACGGCGTCTGACTACAACAGCTTTGCTGCGATGCTCAAGATCATCGGCGGCATCGCCATGAACCTCATGGTTCCGGTGCTTTCCGCCTACATCGCCGAGTCCATCGGCAAGCGCCCGGCGCTCGTCCCCGGCTTTGTTGCCGGTATGATCGCCATCCAGGGCCTGCCTGTTAACGCCGAGACCGGCATGATCGACGCCGGTGGCGCCGGCGTGGGCTTCGGCTTCCTGGGCGGCATCGTCGGTGGCTTCCTCGCCGGCTATGTCATCCTGCTGCTCGAGAAGGTCTTTGCCGGTCTGCCCAAGAATCTGGACGGCCTCAAGGCTATCTTCCTGTACCCGCTGTTCTCGACCGCCATCGTCGGTCTGGTCATGCTCGGCATCTCCGGCCCCATGGCTGCCATCAACACCGCCATGATGGACTTCCTCAAGGGTCTGTCCGCTTCTGGCGCCGTTGTCCTGGGTCTTGCTATCGGCTGCATGTGCGCCTTTGACATGGGTGGCCCGGTCAACAAGGCTGCTTATGTCACCGGTACCGCTATGCTCACCGAGGCTCTGGCCGCCGGTGTTGGCACCGATACCTACAACTTCGGCACCAACTTCATGGCTGCCGTCTCCGCCGCCTGCATCGTTCCGCCGTTGATCACCACCTTCGCCGTCGTTGTCGGCAAGAAGTACTTCAGCCAGGAGGATCACGACGCCGGTGTCGTCAACCTCATCCTTGGTTGCACCCACATCACCGAGGGCGCCATTCCGTTCATGACCAAGAACATCTGGCCCGTGATGCCCATCATGATGCTCGGTTCCTCTATCGCTTCGATCCTGACCATTATGTTCAACGTTCACGATCCGGCGCCTCACGGTGGCTTCCTGGTCCTGCCCGTTGTCGAGAACGGTCCGCTGTGGGTCCTCGCGATCCTCATCGGCGCTGTGGTCGGTGGCATCCTGTTCGTGGCCTTCAAGAAGTACGACTTCGAGAAGAATCAGAAGGCCGCTCCTGCAGCCAAGCCGGTTGAGGCTCCCAAGGCCGCTGCCGTCGAGGCCCCCAAGGCCGAGGCTGCCGACTTCGTGAAGGTCGAGAATGTCTTTGTCGCCGAGGACTTCGCTTCTCGTGACGAGGCTCTGAGCTTCGTTTCCAACCAGGCCGTCAAGGCAGGTATCGCCAGCGACGCCGACGCCGTGATGAACGCCTTCCTGGCCCGCGAGGCCGAGGGCACCACGGGCATGATGGAGGGCTTCGCCATCCCGCATGCCAAGTCCGACGCCATTACCGAGGCTGCCGTCATCGTCGTCAAGGACGAGTCCGGCGTGACCGGTTGGGACACCATGGACGGCGCTCCTGTCAACGTGGCCATCGCCCTGCTCATCCCGGGTGCACAGGCCGGCACCACGCACCTCAAGATCCTGTCCAAGGTCGCCGAGGCACTCATGGACGAGGACTTCCGTGCCACCGTCAAGGGTTCCACCGACGCCGCCGAGATCGCCAAGACGATCAACGCCCGCCTGGTCTAATTCCACGGTACGCGAATAACATCGCCCACTGTATATAAGGCGGAGTCCCTCTCCAGGGCCTCCGCCTTTTTCTATCCCTCCCATAAGTTGCGGTGAAATAGGGACTGTTTAAACGATTCAACCCCAAATTCAATCCCTATTTCACCGCAACTTATAAAAGGGCATAGAGGGGGCTGCCTATCGAGTCTTTGTCGCGAACAGTTCATCAGCCAGAATTCTTTTCAGCCGATATTACTCTGGATCGACCGAGTTTCCGCAGCTTGCTCGCCCACAGAGGGCCGGGCGCGGCCTGTGAGATTTATCGCGAGTTCCGCACGAGCCGAAGAGCA
>UQZD01000017.1:0-41651 GCA_900545485.1 uncultured Collinsella sp.
AAAGGAATTTCTCGGGGCCGCCTCTCGGCGGCCTTGCGAAAAACAAATCCAAGTTGGACCATTTCAAATGGTTCGATGTCTGCCCGGATGCGACACATCTGGTGTGTCCATCCTCGCAGTATCCGGTTCTCAAGGTGCACGCTTTGCGGCTGATCCGGTCCGACCGGGCCGCGCGGCAAGGAGATATATTGCCAGACCGGAGGGGCCCCGTGGGCGGGAATCGAGCACTCCATATTTTGTTCACAAATGAATAGGTCCCTCAGTCGCATCACTGAGGTTAAAACTGAAGCATTGACTTCTGATATTGGCGATGACCAGCTGTTTTATGAGTATTGAGACATCGGTCATCTCTGGAGCGCTACTTTACTCCAAAAGCATCAGCCATTTGTTTCCCATCGGTAAAAGGCAGGTTTTGTTCGCCAAGCGTTTTTATATATAGAGAAGTTCGGGTTCGAACCCGTGCACCGGCAACAAAAAAGCGACCAACCGGAGTCGATCGCTTTCAGTTCTATGGTGGAGCATCCAAGGGATGTTTCCGAACTCACTTTCTCGCTGCCATTCATGCCGTCGAAGCATCGTTCGACCTCCACAGCCCCATGTTTTGAGGACCTGCCGTGTTTATCACTGTTATTAATGAGTGTGCGGAAGTGATCCTCATACAGATACGTGCGATCCGCCAGAGAACGGAGAAGCATCTTTCTGTAGCCCTCGTTGTCTATCCTCGCATCTCTCAGGTCTTCCGGAAATTCACAAGCAGTCTTAGGGTCAGTTTGTTTCTGCTTTCAGAGACTTGTTTGAGAGTTATTAAAGACAGTTCAAAACAATAAGTGAGACACAATAAAGCAGAGCAAGATGTGCCGGATAGAAAATGTAGAAGAAATATTTCAGCTTCAGCCCTCGCTTGCCATTATAAAGATTGATAAGCAGCAACGAAACGACCGCGGCAGCAACATCAGGATTAAATACATTAGCTGTAGCAAACTCAAATCCGCCGCCAACTATATGGCACGACGAAAGGAGCACTGCGCATACTGCAGCAAAGAGCATCTTGGCCTTGCTGTCGTGGAATAAATAGAATGCAGCTACAAGCAGAATGCCATACACGCCGCCATCTAGTTTAGTGTATTCAGCTGCCAGTGCTGTCAAAACAATCAGAGCAATTTCTGCGATGTGCCTCTTCCATTTTGAAAGACTTTGTATCTTTTCCAGAATAATCAAAAAGACCAAGGAAAGCAGGAGCTCACACATAACATTTTGTTGCCGAAGGTCAAATAGTTGCCCTGTTTGAACGAAATCGTATATGGGCTCCGCAATGATTGCGAAGACAAGCATATTTCGCAGGTACTTCTTTATGTCATGAGTATGCAAAAATCCCTCAACTATCAAAAAGCAAAATAAGGGAAATGCAATTCTGCCAAGAACATGAAGCACATCCGAAGCCTCGCTTAGAATCGCCCACTGCTCGTCTGATATCTGATTGTACGATGCGTGAGTCATGATTCCATTGGTCAGGACGATCCTGCTTACATGATCGAGAACCATCGAAATGGCCGCTATTATCTTTAATGTGCTGCCGCTAATTCCGTATCTATCTGTTTTCATTTTGTTTTCCTTTCGTTGGGTGGGCCGTCGGGGGTTCAGCCTGCTCCGCAGGCGGCCGCTGCGGCGCTCCGCGCCCCGACGGGTTCGAACCCGTGTCGCGGCAATAAAAAAGCGACCAACCGGAGTCGATCGCTTTCTTTTCTATGGTGGGCCGTCAGGGGTTCGAACCCTGGACCTTGGGATTAAAAGTCCCCTGCTCTGCCAGCTGAGCTAACGGCCCGCGGGTGGCATTGTACCACGGTCTGGGACTATTCCCAACTCCATTGGCCGTTCTGGAAAATCACAACTTCACGTCCATCAGGCGTAATGCCCGTAATATCGATGTCGTCCGTGCCGATCATAAAATCGACGTGCGTGCTCGAGACGTTAATACCATGCTCCAGGAGCTCCTCCTTGGACATGTCATACCCACCCTCGATGCATTCGGGGAAACCGACACCTAGCGCGAGATGGCAGCTAGCGTTCTCGTCATAGAGCGTATCGTAGAACAGAACACCACTTTCGCGGATCGGCGTGTTCTTGGAAATGAGCGCGACCTCTCCCAGGTGAGCAGCGCCCTCGTCAGTATCGATGATACTTGCGAGCGTTGCCTTGCCCACGCGGGCGTCGTAGTCCACCACGCGGCCGCCCTCGAATTTAATCCAAAAATCGTCGACCTTATTGCCGTGGTGGATGAGCGGCATGGCCGAGTACACGATACCGTCGGCGCGCATGCGATCGGGCGAAGTGAAGACTTCCTCGGTGGGAATGTTGGGGAAGAAGGGGTGCCCATCGGGCGTCTTGCCCTTGCCGCCGGCCCACTCGTGACCCTTCGTCATGCCAATCGTCAGATCGGTTCCATTTGCCGCGGTGTAATGCAGGCAGTCGAAACGATTGTCGTTCAGGAAACGCAGGTTCTTTTCGAATGCGGCGTCATGGAGTTCCCAGTCGCTCTCTGGGTCCTGGCCATCGGCGCGCGCGGTGTGCAGAATCGCATTCCACAGCTTATAGATTGCAACCTCATCGGCGTCTCCCGGGAACACCTCGTGCGCCCAAGCCACGACCGGAGCGCCGGCGATGCACCACGGATTGATGTTGTAATCCAGTCCACGGCGGAAAACTTTGCACTGCGTATTCCTCGCCTTTGATGCCGCGGCCGGCTTGGCTGGATCGATGCCTTTGAGGGCCGCAGGATCCGCACCCTCGATAAAGACAAAGCAGGCACCATCCTGGGCCAAGGAATCCAGCTGCATGCGCTTCCACTCGGGTGTCTGCTCAAAATAGCTTTTCTCGACATGCTCGTACGTGAGCCTCGTCACGGCATCATCGGCCCAAATGACCGTCACGTGGCCGGCGCCGGCAGCATAGGCCTCCGCGACCACCACGCGCGCAAACGGCGCGCACTCAACCGGAGACTGAACGACGACTTCCTGGCCGGGCTTAACGTTTACGCCCTTGCGGACAACCAGGCGCGCATAGTTTTTAATCTTGGGCTCCAGGGACTTCATACCCTCCAGGGCCTCTTCGACCGTCAGGGCAGCTCGAATCATGTGCCACTCCATCTATCTATAGAACAGTAAAAAGGCGCGCCGCAAAAACGACGCGCCTTATATCTTAGCGATAAGTATGTATGCAAACGCTACTTCTTCTTGGAGTCCTTCTTGTCCTCCTCGGCAGCTGCGCGCTCGATAAGAGCGTTGAGCTTGTTCTCGGACATGCCCTCGGCCTGCGCGCGGTACATGTTGCGCAAGGGACGAATACGAGCGAAGTCGTAGATAAAGTCACCTAGGATGATGACATAGGACAAAACGATGCCGACCATCTGGACAGGGCTGGACACCATGCCAGCGGGAGCGAAGTACAGCGAGGCCCAAATTGCCACGAAGAGCACCATGCCAATGGCGAGCACAATCCACCAGATGCGACGGCGCTTGGTGTAGTCCTCGTCCTGCTTGAGGAGGATATTCGACACCGTATAGATGCGGTCCTCCTTGGCGCGCTGCTTAGCCTTGCGGGCGCGCTTCTCCTCTTTAGAGAGGCCCTCGAGGTTCTCGCCCTTCTCGAGCTCTTTGCGGCGTGCCTTAGACGAAGCCGGCACGACGCGAACGGAGCTCGCTGCTTGGCGGGCGGGCTTAGCAGATGCGGCAGACTTGCGCGCAACCCCGGTAACTTCGTGGGATTGCGTGCGCTTGTTCGTGGCGCTACGGGTACTCACTTATGCGTTCTCCTTCATGCTTGTGAACTGGGAGCCCGTGATGATCTGGAAGGCCTCGCGATAGCGCTCGGACGTGCCATCGATGACCTCGGCGGGCAGGTGCGGGGTCTCCCCCGTCATATCCCAGTTGGCCTTGAGCCAATTGCGGACGAATTGCTTGTCGTAGCTAGGCTGGATCTTGCCCTCCTCGTAGCTGGCAGCAGGCCAGAAACGGCTGGAGTCGGGCGTGAGGCACTCGTCGATCAGCGTGACCTTGCCATCAATAACACCAAACTCGAACTTGGTGTCGGCAATGATGATGCCACGGGTCGCGGCGTACTCGGCAGCGGCCTTGTAGATCTTGAGGGAAAGGTCACGAATCTGCGTGGCGATGTCCTCGCCCACGATCTCGCAGCAACGCTCGAACGAGATGTTCTCGTCGTGGTCACCGATCTCGGCCTTCGTGGACGGCGTGAACAGCGGCTCGGGAAGCTTGGAAGCCTCGGTCAAGCCCTCAGGCAGCTGGATGCCGCAGACGGTGCCGTTCTCGTCGTAGGTCTTCTTGCCCGAACCGGTCAGATAGCCGCGGACGATGCACTCGATAGGAATCGTCTGGGCCTTCTTAACCAGCATGGCGCGGCCAGCGAGGTAGTCACGATACTCAGCAAACTCCTCGGGGAAATCCGCCGGGTCGATGGAAACGAGATGGTTGGGGACGATGTCGGCAAACTTATCGAACCAGAATGCCGAGATGCGATTGAGCACCTCTCCCTTAAACGGAATCTCGTCGGGAAGAATGAAGTCGAACGCAGAAATGCGGTCGGTGGCGACCATCAGCAGGTTTTCACCGGCATCGTAAATATCACGAACCTTGCCACGGGAATCCGGACGACGCTCCATCGTTGTCACGTGAGTCACTCCTTACCTAAATACGACAGAAATGCGGGTTCTTTCCCGCATGTTTTCGCAAACTCGGAGCGGCAGGGACGCGGCCCCTCCTTCACCGAATAGCGAAAAGCTAGTGCTCCATTGTAGTAGATGCCGCGTCTGCCGTGTGCTCGCGGGGCAGATGAATTGTAAAAGTCGTACCCTTTCCAAGCTCCGACTCCACGGATATGTAGCCATGGTGACGCTCGACGATCTGCTTGGTCACGGCGAGGCCAACGCCCAGGCCGCCAGCTTCGCGGGCGCGGCTGGCATCGGCGCGCCAAAACCGCCCGAAGATGCGCGACAGATCGTCCTTGGCAATACCGATGCCGGTATCAGAAACGGCAATGCTGACGTGCTTGCGGTCACTGAGCACCGACACCACGACCCAACCGCCCTCGGGGGTGTAGCGCATGGCGTTGCTCATGAGGTTGATAACACATTGCGTGATCATGTCGGGATCGGCCTCGACGACATCGTCGTGACCCTGGGTCTCGTCCGCAAAACGCAGGCGCAGATCGCGGTCGACAAACAGGCGCTCCTGGGCATTGACGATGGAACGCACGAAAGGAACCATGTCCACCGGCTCAAGGTTGAGTGGAGCCGTGCTGTTTTCCATGCGCGACAGGTCGAGCATCTGCTGCACCAGACGAGCCAGGCGACGCGTCTCGGAAGCGACCGTCTCCAGGTGCTCATCGTCGGTAGGATATACGCCATCCTGCATGGCCTCGACCGTTGCAAGCATAGCCATGAGCGGCGTTCGCAGCTCATGAGCTACATCGGAAGTCAGGCGCTTCTCGTGCTTCATGTCCTTCTCAAGCGACGTGGCCATCTCATCGAATGTCTCGCCCAGCTGATCGATCTCGTCATCACCGCGCAGTCCCGTGCGAGCCGACAGGTCGCCGTCACGGATTTGCTTTGCGGTACTGGTGATGCGATGAATCGGCTTGGTGAGCATGCGCGACACGAGCGATCCGATAACGACCGAAATGCAGATTGCAACAACCGCGGCGAGGGCCATGGCGTTAAAGGTCTTCTCCCTAAACGCAGAGTCCGCCTTGGTGAGCAGAGCGTCGGAGCCGATGGCCCACAGCTTTACCTGTCCGACATGCTCGCCGGAAGACGTTACAATCTCGACGTTAGCAACGCTATCGGAGTCGGTTGGAGCAGACGAGACCGGGCTATGCGATGCCCTCTTGCCGCTCGTGTCGTCGGTCGTAGCCTGGTTTTCGCGTACATCGGCGGTGGCGCTTGCCGAGGGCCAGGAATCGTCATAAACGATCACGCCCTTTTTATTGACGACCTGCATGCCCAGATCGTCGGAAACCAAACTCGACGTTGCGACCGTGCGCAGTTCTCCCGCGGTCCAAGAGCCGTTTTCCTCATATGAGGTCGCCAACTTCTCGGCAGCGGAATTTGCGATTTCGACGATATTGGAGCGTGTGTAATCCGAAAAGACCGTGCCCCACACAACAGAGACAACGCCCACCAGCACCAATACCGTCATGAGCGATGTCAGGGCAAAAGCAAGTGCCATGCGCGAGGGATAGCTCATCGTTGGCCGTGAATCGGAACGAGGCGTGTTCCAACTAGCCTTGGAACCCGCCTCGCTCTCCTGCTTGTGCTTTTGTCCGATTTCAAAGCGCGCAGGTGTCATATGTGATTTCCCTATTTCTCGTCCGACTTATCGGTCTTGGCCGGAGCCTCGAAGCGATAGCCAACACCATGGACGGTGTAGAGCCACTTGGGCTTCTTGGGATCATCGCCCAGCTTGGCGCGAAGGTTCTTCACGTGGCTATCGATGGTGCGCTCGTAACCCTCAAAGTCATACCCGAGCACTTTCTCGACCAGCTCCATGCGGTTATACACACGGCCGGGATGACGGGCAAGCGTGGTGAGCAGCTTGAACTCGGAAGCCGTCAGATCGACTTCCTTGCCCTCGACCAAGATCTTGTGGCCCGAGATATCGATGACCAGATCGCCGAAGTCGAGTACCTCGACGGCGGGCTCGTCGGCCTGATGGGCACGGCGGAACAGAGCGCGAACGCGGGCGACGAGCTCGCGCGGCGAGAACGGCTTAATCAGATAGTCGTCGGCGCCGAGCTCAAGACCGATAATACGGTCCTCGATCTCGCCCTTAGCCGTCAGCATGATGATGGGGACATCCGAGGTATCGCGAATGGTGCGGCAAACGCGCTCGCCGGGAATCTTGGGGAGCATAAGGTCGAGCACGACCAGGTCGAACTGATGCTTCTCGAACTCCTCGATCGCGGACTGGCCGTCGCCGACGCCCACAACCCAGTAGCCTTCGCGCTCGAGATAGGCAGCGACGGCGTCACGGATTGCCTTCTCATCCTCGACCAGCAGAATCTTTTTTGCATCTGAAGCCATAACACGGCCCCCCTGTCTCAATTAGCTAAGAACAAGCCCATTTTAACGCACCTGAGCCCGCCGGATGCCGCTATGACGCGGCAGCTCGGCAGGCGGTACTCACAATTACAACGCGTTTATTCCCCTGTTGGCGCCTTTTTAACCCCTCTAAGCTTAAAGAGAGAATAGGCGTGCAGTGACCGTCTCTGGTATACCCTGGCTGTTGCGCACCGTGGCGTACGTAAGGAATGAGTCCGATTTTCCCGCCGTAGCTGGATAATCGCCATACTCCAAAGCGCGGTCGGGCGACAGCAGCGAGCCATAGGTCTTGGCAGAAGTGTCGATCAGGAAATGCGACGCCTGTACCTTAACAAGGTATTTATTCTTCTTGCCAGCCGCACATGCGAGCGGCTCGCGTGACAGAAAGAGGTACGGCCCTCCCTCATTACCGATATACGTGCCCATATTGCCCAGGCTGCCCACGCCACTATAGGCCGCCTCGATAGAAAACACGAAGGTATCGCCCATATATACGGCCTCGAAAGGCGAAACTGACGAAGGGAGGACCAGCTGGGCACGCTTGGTGTTGTTGCCGTCGGTCAGATCGATTGCCGTTATGCCGTAGTAGACGCCCTCGTCGTTGCGGACACGCGGCGAGATGGTCAAAATGCCGTCGCTCGCGCGCGGGGCCGATGCAAAGCGGCCCGTCGATTTCCAAATTGCCTCGGCCTTGGATTCATCAAGCGAGCGACGATAGCAAAACGAATCACTACTCGTTTTATTGCCGCCTGCCGAAGGCATTTTATACCAGATAACCGATGACTCGAACGCCGTAAACAGGGGCGGATCATAGTCCTTGCCACCTCGATCGAGCTCAACCACATCGCCAGAGAGCGAAGCGCCCGACAGATTTTGAGCGTAGAGCTTCCACGATGAATTGGCAAAGTTCATCTCAACCCACGCGAATACGCCGTCGCCGGCACGGACATCGTAGAATGCATATCCCGTGCCCTCGATAGGATCATCGATTAATGTGGTAAGCGAGCCATCGCCCAGGTTGAGCACACCGAGTGTGTTGGCGTGCAATGCCGATGCGGGCGCCATCATCGCCGCGGCGTAATCGCCGTCGCAGTAGTACAGCAGCGTACCCAGAGGCAGCGTCCACGACGCCGCCGGCTCAAGATCGATGTCGACAGCCTCATACTCATCCGTAATCGAGATGATTTTGGAATCGTCCTTGATAACCTGCGGCTCGCCGGCGGCATCATCGCTGGTGCCCGTTTTTTTCGAGCATCCGGCAAGCACCGTGGCAGCGCCCGCGGCAGCCCCACCGAGTACAAAGTCGCGACGCGATATTCCGTTTTTGATGTGATCGGCGATACCCATTAGGCGATCTCGGCGCGAGCGGCCTCGATAGCGCGTGTAAGCTGGTCGGCGCAGGAGGTCTTTTTCATACCGCAGGTATTACCGGCGAGAACCTCGATTACGCGATCGGCAGGAGCGCCCTCGACCAGTTTGGAGATAGCCTTGAGATTGCCGTCGCAGCCGCCGGTAAACTCAACGCCCATCACCTTGTTGCCGTCATCGGAAAGGTCAAGGTGAATATTGCGAGCACACACGCCCTGAGGCTTGTAATCAAACGAAATCATGCGATCCCCTCTCAGAATGTTATTCGAGACGACTATTATCCCCGTCTTTCCCTAAATGCAACGAGGCGCTTTGCCGGCAACACACATTACCAGCAAAGCGCCCTAAAAAGCTAACGTTATGCCCGAACCTACTCGAAGCTCAGCTGCTCCAGACGATCAAAGACTGTGTCGATACGAGTGAGGAAGTCCCACGGATCAAAGATCTCGTCGAGCTTCTCCTGGCTGACGGTGCAGCGCGGATCGGCCTCGAGACGCTCCTTAAAGGTGGGGCCGGAGACGCAATCCTGCACCTCGTGCCAGGTTGCCATGGCGTTCTCCTGCACAATGGCGTACGCGTCCTCGCGGGTGATGCCCGTGTCGACGAGGGCGAGCAGCACCTTGGAGGAGAAGATGAGGCCGCGCGTCTTGTTGAGGTTGGCCATCATGCGAGCGGGATACAGCTGCAGGCCGTCGATAACGCGGATGAGGCACTGGAACATGTGGTCGAGCGCGATGAAGCTATCGGCCTGGGCGACGCGCTCGGCAGAGGAGTGCGAAATGTCACGCTCGTGCCACAGGGCGACGTTGTCGAAGGCAACCTGCGCGTTGGCCTTCACGACGCGCGACAGGCCGCAGACCTTCTCCATGGTGATGGGGTTGCGCTTGTGCGGCATGGCGGAGCTGCCCTTTTGACCCTTACGGAACGGTTCCTCGGCCTCGAGTGTATCGGTCTTCTGCAGATTGCGGACCTCGGTAGCGATGCGCTCACAGGTGGCCGCGGTGGTGGCAAGAACGCCGGCGAGGTAGGCGTGATGATCGCGGCTGATAACCTGCGTGGACAGCGGGTCGTGAACCAGGCCCAAGTGCTCGCAGACATATTCCTCGACAAACGGCTCGATGGAGCTGTACGTGCCGACAGCGCCCGAGATGGCACCAAAGGCAACGTTCTTGCGGGCATCCTCAAGACGATCCAGATCGCGCTTGAGCTCCCAGGCCCAAGAGCCAAACTTCATGCCGAAGGTCATCGGCTCGGCGTGGATGCCATGAGTACGGCCGGCGCAGAGCGTGTTGCGCTCCTCGAAGGCACGACGCTTGCAGATCTCGCCGAGTTTCTTGACGTCCTCGATGATCAGGTCGCAGGCCTGGGTGAGCTGGTAGCACAGGGCCGTGTCGCCCAGATCGGAGCTGGTCATGCCATAGTGAACCCAGCGGCTGGGCTTGGGGTCGCCCTCGGGAACATCGGCATCGATGTATTCCTTCATGTTGGTCAGGAAGGCAATGACGTCGTGGCGCGTGACTTCCTCGATCTCATCGACCTTCGCCTTCTCAAAGTTGGCATGGTCGCGGATCCACTGGGCCTCGTCTTTGGAAATACCGATCTTGCCGAGCTCCGCCTGGGCCTCGCAGGCCAAGACCTCGATCTCCTGCCAAATGGCGTACTTGTTCTCGAGGGAGAAAATGTGTCCCATCTCCGGGCGGGTATAGCGATCGATCATAGCGGCTCCTTTTTGGTTATTGGCACGTTGGTCGTAACCCAACCATTGTACCGTGCGCAGGTGCAAGTATGGGCAGCAGGCATTAACCTAACATTTTGCCGCAAAAGCGGCCATGGGGACATCCGCGTATTTGCTTCGCAAATCCGCACCGGCTTCAGGCGCCTGTCGGCGCCTTCGCCTGCTCGCTACAAACGCTTCGCGTTTGCTTAACGCTCGCACCCTGTCGGGTTCGAGTCCCGGCACTTTATTGAAAAAAGCACGGCACCGTGATGGTGCCGTGCTTGTGCTCTTAACTGGAGCGGGCAACGGGACTCGAACCCGCGAGTGTCAGCTTGGGAAGCTGATGCCTTACCACTTGGCGATGCCCGCATATGTGGGGGATAGTATAACGCGGTTGTCTTGTTCGATACAAGGGTGGCGATGCTTGTTTTAGCTGTGGAGATTCGTTTGAAAATCGCGTCAATTGTGGAGACGAGGACCTTTGGCTTCCTGTTCCCCTTATCTTCTACCTGCGCTTTTGCTTGATTGTTGTATTTGAGCTCAATTTGTCAGGAATTGGGCAAGCTTTTGGTCAGGCTCCGGTACTTACCCGCATGAACCTCGGGGGTAGCCTCATCCTACGCGTCGCAGCCTCCCCGTGCGACGCACGAGGGATAAGGAGCAGCCATGTCCAACGCACCCACGCACTCTGTCCACAGCGCAATCGCAACAGGTCCGCTGCTCCTGCTCCTCTTCCTGCTTTTCGGCTGCCTGGCACCGGGAGCCGCATTTGCCGTCGATGGCTACGACCAGCTCGGCTTCCGCACTATTAGCGATGATTGTGGACCCTTCTTCATCGGCAAGTATGAAGCTCAAGACACCTCGATTGCCTACTGCATGAACCAGGAGCGCCCCGGCCCCACCAAACCGGGCGGCCCATGGCTCAACTTTGATCAAGGCTGGGTGTGGCTCGACGACGAGTTCGCGGCAATCGTTTGTCACGGATATCCCACCACCACGTCGTTTGGCGGTTACCATCTTTCACCCGATCGCGCCCGCGCCGCCACCCAGCTTGCCGTATGGATGCTCAACGGCACTACCCATGTCGACGGCACCTACTCCTACACGACCGCTCAGGGTAAAACCAAGAGCGGACACTTTACCGCCGACAATGAAGTCGTGGCGGCTGCGCGGTGGCTCCACGACAGCGCAAAATCAGGAAGCATCAAAGCCGCTCCGCACCGCGCGCGACGCTATCTAGGGGCCGTATCGGGCGGCAGCAAACGTCAAGACATGCTCTATGTACTGCCGGCGGTCTCTGTTTCCTTCCAAAAGCAGTCTGCTGACACCGTTATTACCAGCGGAAACAATACCTATCAGTTTACCGGGGCAACATTCGATATTTTTGAGAGCGCCAGCGGCGCGCGTGTCGGCACCATCAAGATGGACAGCAACGGTCGAGCGCAAGCAACACTTCTGCCCGACACGGCATACTACCTAGTTGAAACGAAGGCGCCGGCCGGCTATGTCCCCCGCCACGATCGTATTGCCTTTACCACGGGGAATGACGGCGGGCGGGTCGCCATTGATGAACAGCCCGGCACCATCAACCTGCGTATCGTAAAACTCGATGCCGCGACGAATGCCGGCCCCCAGGTGGGATCTTCACTCGCAGGAGCAGAGTTCACGTGTGTGTCGCAATCAACCCCTGGATGGGCGCAAATTCTCACGACTGACGAAAGCGGTCGGGCCACCCTCGTCGATGTCCCCTTAGGAACCTTTACCATCTACGAATCAAAAGCCCCCGAGGGCTACCTGCCATCCAACGACAGCTGGACCTATACCGTTGGAGCCGACCAGCTCGGCGATTCAGGCGTAGTCGAGATCGAATCTCGCATTTCCGATATCCCCATTGCGTTTGACCTTGAGATTTCCAAATTCAAGGATTACGGCAATAGCGACCAATCCGGCCTGGAGCAGCCGGCGGGTGGTGTTGTCTTTGAAGTTGTCAGCAACAGCTCTCAGCAGGTTGTTGGCACATTGACCACAAACATCTATGGCTTTGCCTCCACCAAAGATCAGCCCGAAGCATGGTTCGGCACAGGCAAGCGACCCGCCGGTGTCCACGGAGCCGTCCCATACGACCGTGCCGGCTACACGATTCGCGAGGTTCCGGAAACCGTCCCCGAGGGTTTTAAACGTGCAGGGGAATGGACCGTCGGGGCCAATCAGATTTCCAACGGCGCCGAGCTTCAATATATCGTGGACAACCACGCTCTGTCGACGCATCTCCAGATTGTAAAACGCGATGCCCAAACAGGCGCTTCTGTTCCACTAGCCGGATTCACCTTCCAACTCCTCGACAGCAATCACGAACCTGTCTCACAAACTTGCTGGTATCCAGCACATAACGTAATGGACACCTTTACGACTGACGCGACCGGGACCGTCACACTGCCAGAATCGCTCGTGCCGGGCACCTATTATGTACGCGAAGCCTCGGCCAAAGAGCCCTATCTTGTCGGCGAAGAGATCGAGGTAAACATACCCGCCGACATGAACCTAACGCCCGTTGTAATCGCCTCGTATTATGACCACGCCGCGACCGGAAACATCAGGATCGTTAAAACCGATGCCGTAGACGGCAGCAGCCTCGCGGGCGCCGTCTTTGAGATCCGTGCCTCGGGTGATATCGTGCGCCCCGACGGTAGCATTGCCGCGCTCGACGGTGAGACTGTCGCTGCCGTCACGACGGATGAAACTGGAGAAGCACGCGCGGACGACCTCCCGCTGGGATCTGGCACCGCACGCTACGAGGTTGTCGAGACTCAAGCGCCGGCAGGCTTCTTACTCGATCGGACATCCCATATTGTCGACCTTACTTATGCCGACCAGAAAACACCCGTTGTAGAAGCACGGCTTAACGTATCCGACGATTACACCAAGGTAGATATCTCCAAGGTCGATGCAAGCGGCGAGCAGGAAGTGGAAGGCGCACAGCTCACCTTATATGGTCCCGATAAAACCGAAATAGACTCCTGGACCTCATCCGACAAGCCACACCGCGTCGAACATCTTGCACCCGGCACCTACTCGTTGCGCGAAATGATGTCTCCGCGGACCTATGACCTTGCCGAGGAGATAACGTTTGAAATAAAAGATACGGGAGAAGTCCAATCCGTCGCGATGAAGGATGCGCCCATCGAGATCAAGGGGCAGGTCGACAAGCGTCAGGAACTTGTCCAACCTATCGAAAAGGGCCTGTTGGCTAACGGCGATGGTAAAAACCGCGCCACGACGCAAACCAATAGTGATGGGCTTTTCTCCTATACCATCGATGCTCGAAACGATTCCGCTACTTGGGTTGATGAGTTTACGATTACCGATGATCTTGAGTGCGCCAAAGACGGCACGGCGAGATTCATCTCAATCGAAACCCCCGTCGCCATCGGCGACCTCAACGGTCTGTGCAACGTGTGGTATCGCACGACGCCGTTGGACTCGACAGACGTCGATGAACCGGCGAACGCGACACTTGACGATGGACACGAAAATCCTTGGCTTGAGTCCGACGAAGTAAAAGAGAGCCTTGGTGAGGACTGTCGCCTCGTCGATTACGACGGCTGGCGCCTCTGGAAGGCGGATGTCTCGACCACGGAATCCACCACACTCGAGGCGGAAGAGCTCGACCTTACACCCAATACCGTCGTAACGGGCATTCGAATTGAATACGGTGCGGTAGCCGCCGACTTTACGACTCGAAGCGATGCGGATTCTTGGACCCGCGATGATCTCAAAGATGAGCACGACGACCTTGACGATGCCAAAGCAATCCTTGGCACAGACGCTCGGGGCGCAATCGTGCACATGCAGGCGACGTCGGCTTATACGCCCCAAACCGCACTCACCAACAGCGCACGCGTCGATCTTTGCCGCAACGGCGGCGGCGATAAACTTGAGTCACATGACGAGGACCGTGTCATTCAACGCTGTACTCTACCGCAGGACCTACCGGCAACAGGATCAGTTCCCATCGCCGCTTGCATCACCGCGCTCCTGACCTCGGGTGCCGCAGCCCTATGGTTCGCTCGCCTTAGGTCGACCCCAAAGAAGCGCTAGCGCGATGAAAAAGCGAGCCAGTCCCCTGGCTCGCCCGCTTTCAATCATGTAAATCGCCGTATCTACTCTGCAGACGAAGATCCACCATCAACGATTGCCTGCTCGGACTCAGGAATCCCATCGGCACCCGTACTCTGTTCTTGCTCCACCTCTTCGCTGATTGCGGAGGCGGGGGTCGAGCCCTTTGCACCCACGATGTAGGCAGCCCCAAATCCTAACGCAATGGCAATCAAGGTCAAAATCACGTAGACAGGCCAATGGCGCTTAATATACGAAAACACGTTGACTCCTTAGAGCTCCGTCTACGAACGGCGGATAACCTCGGTCACGACCTCGGATACCGTGGCAATGTTCGTCGGGTTGACATTGTGGGGCAGGTCGTCCTCGGTACGAGCGCAAGCCAGACGCGTGCCGTCCACGCCGGCGATGGTGAGGGCTCGGCGGCTCGCCTCGAGCGCGGCATAGGCATCGGTCTTGGCATAGGGCATCTCGAGCGCGCCACAATCGACATGGAACGACTTGCACACCTTGCTGACCAGGTTCATGATGCGGCGATCGCCCTTGAGCAGCTGCTGTTCGCCCTCGACCGTCACCACCGAAAGCCTACCGGCGCCGACGGATTCAAGATTGATGAAGAATACGCCGCGGAGCTTATCGCGATGCGAAGCCAAGAAGGCCTTCATGCCGGCGCCATCACAATCCGAGGCGCCCGTTGCCACAAACCAGATATCGTGACCGAGCAGCTCATCATCGCCCATAGAGGCGACAGCCGAGAGCATATCTTCGGAAGAAGCGCCATCGGAAGACGTAGCGCCGCCCTTCCAGCCATCGTTATCGTCCTCGAAGTTATCCCACGAACCGATACCGCGACCGGACTTCTTGGCATCGTAATCGTCTTCGACGCCCAGCCAATCACTCATGCTGTCCTGCTCGTTTTTCCTTTTACGACCGAACAGGCCACCCAGGCCGCGTTTGCGAGACTTGGGTGCCGCCGGGGCGGGAGCCGAAATGGTCTCGATCGGCTGCGCGCCCGACGCAACGGGCATAGAAGGCGCAACGGGTGCCGATGTGGGTTCGGGACCCTGGGCAGTAGCAAAGGGGTCGTTGACCTGGGCAGAGGGATCGGGAAGGTCGAACAGCGACGTGCGAGACGCAAAGTTTGCCTGCTTCATAGACGGCAGCGACGGATCGGGGACCGAAGCCAGCGGAGACGAGGAAGGTGCAGGCGACGGTGCCGACGCCGGATCGGGAACATTCATCTGCGGACGCGGCGATGCCTGGGAGGAAATCTGGGCCATAAGGGAATCGACCGTTTCGTCCTGGGTGGGAGCGACATTGGCAACCGTGGCACCGGAACCACTCGGGGTCGGCATGGTGAAAATCTGCGTGGAGTAAGGCCTCGACTCATCCGTCTCGGGAGTCTCGGAAACCGCAGGCACTTCCTCCTGCTCGACCTCGGTCGAATCACCTTGATCGGCTGCCGCGTATTGCTCTTCGTCAGAGTTGGCCTCGACGGACTCGTCCTCGGCGGCATCTTGGATTTCGGCAGCATCAATGGGCTCGTCATCGTCTGCCGCGTCGCCCTGCTCATCGGAAACAGGAAGGGGCTCGGCAATTGCGGTGCCTTGCTTTTCAAACGTTATCGTGGAATCGAACTGCGCGGCATCAAACGACATGGTGCTATCGACGTGCTGCTGAGCCTCGAAAGACGTTGTTGCCTCAACAACATCCGCTGACGTCGGTTGCTGGGACTCAAAGGACGTCGTAGCTTCGGCAGCGTCGACGGGCCCGGACTGCATAGCCTCGTTCTGCTCGAACTCTTGCGCCGCGCGCTCACGTGCCGCCTCGGCTGCCTGCTGCTGAGCGATAGCCTCCTGCTCGGCAGCCTCGCGTGCGGCAGCGCGCTTCTCCTCGAAATCGTCGACAAATTTCCTGCCCTTTGCAAGCGCACCCTTAAAGAAGCTGGAAGCGCTGGCGCCAATCGAAGAGAACGCGGATGCAATATCGGCATGGGGCGTTGCCGCGGGAATCTCGGCCGAGAAATCAGTATCGCTCTCGTAAGACACGCGCCCCGGCTGTTCAACGTAATCGTCGTCAGACTCGTCCGCAACGTCTTGCGCCGGCGCGGCGGGAGCCAAAATGTCCAGTCCTGCCGCGGGATCGATCGCAGACACCGCCTCGGGCTCGGCAACGGTAACCGCGGCAGACTCATCATCCGCAGTGACAACGGGCGCAGGCTCGGGCTCAAACGTCGGCTCCTCGCCCTCCTCGTAATCGAGCGTGCAGGACTCGGGAAGCATTCCGAGCGCACGGATGGCATCCGAACCAAAGCGGATGTTGCCGGCGGCGTTGCGATAGAGCTTGGGCTCGGGCTCGGCCGCGGCAGGCTCCTCCGCCGGCTCAGCAGCGGGAACCTCGTCATTGAACTCTTCGGCCTGGACAGCCTGATTCTGATCCTCGGGCACGATGGCGCCAATCAGCGTCTCGTCGGCAGACGCACCCTCAAAGCCCTCGATCTGCTCGTCAAAAGCCTCGCCCTGTTCGGGCTCGGTTTGAGCGTCGGGAGCAATCGGCTGACCGAACTCGTCCTCGGCGTAGGTAGGCTCTTCGTACTCGATGGTGTTGCCGTAGTCGTTTTGCTGCTGGGCCGCGGCATACTCCGCCGCCGCGCGCGCCATTTCCTCGGCACGACGTTTCTGCTCCCCAAAATAGGTATCGAACGGAACATCGTCGGGAAACTCGTTCTCGCCCTGGAAGGGAGCAACGTTGTCCATAACGCCGAGCATAGCGGCGACAGAAGACTTGTTGCACACCGCGCCGGACGTATAGGGAAGAATGTGGCGGTTAGAGATGATGTTTGCCGCGTTGGCAAGTGCAACGAGGGAAGCGAGGATCGCGACAATCCACAGCAGAACCTTGAGCGCGCCGGGGAGCGGCAGGATACGCAGGATGGCAACGGCAGCAGGGGCAACCGTGGCAACGGGCAACAGCTTGGCGATGAGCGCACGATACGAAGCATAGGGCTCGCGGGCGAGCAGCTCAGCACGGGGAGAGTCGTAGTGTGCGACAACGACCACCGGGCGGTTGCGCGGAGACGCGAGCGGGCCCGAGGCCTTGTGGTAGGCGATGACATTTTGGCTCACGCCCGTCTTGCCCAGGCGCGAAACCACGGGGTGGCCCGTGCGCTCGAGCACGTAAAGAACGGCGCCGACGATTGCCAGCAAGGTGCCGACCAAGCCGATACCACCGCCGATGCCCATCAACAGGGCGCCGGCAAACGCAAGAATACCGGTAACGGCAAATGCCAACCTACTGGGCGCCGGGGCATTGAACTCCTGAACCTCGGGATCAAAGCCGTGGTTGCGGAAGATCTGAGCGATATCCTCGGCAGCCAAGCGCTCTTCTTCGCTGCATGCCGGCGTAATGCCGGTGTTCTGCAGCAGGTGGTTAATATAGTTCTGGGTGTTCGCCATGTGCGCTCCACATCCATAATCCGACAAATAGGCCCAATGCATGCACATTAGAACCGTATATAGTCGAAAGTATACCCCGAGCGAGCGCAAACGACCGAATTCGGGCCATCTTAACGCCCCGAGCGGACAAGGATATAGCCTAATCTCCATATCGGACTAAAATCATGGCAGCAAACTACCTTCTTATGCGAGGACTCTATGACGGCAAGCGACGCGACCGCGACAATTAAAAAGGGAAGTTCGGAGCCCAGTTTCGATAAAACGGCTCAGCGCATCCTCAACCTTTTCTTTGTGCTCAACAGCTCCCCCGAACCGCTGACGACCGAGCAGATTGTCTTGGATTCTGACCTAGGATATGGCTCGGGCAACATCGACTCGGATAAGCGCAAGTTTCGGCGCGATCGTGACAAACTGCTCGAGCGTGGCATCTTAATCAAGGAGGTTCGCCCCGCCGGTGCGCAGGAGACCGAGGAAAGCTCGTGGACAATCGACCGCGAGCACACGTTTGCTGCAGGCGGCCTCATCACCGCAGACGACGCCGACATCCTACTCAACGCCATCGACCAGACGCTAGCGGCCGGCTCTTCCACCTTTGCCGCACCGCTTGCCGATATTCGCTCCAAAATTGCCTACCTCACCGGCATGTCGGCGGTGGACGAAGTACCGATCCGCCGCTCTCCCACCGTCGATGCGGTATGGAGCGCCTTTGCCGAGCGATGCGCGCTGCGATTTTTATATCAGAACGGACGCGGCGAGCAGAAAGAACGTACCGTCTGTGTCTACGGCATGTTCGAACGCGAGGGCGTGGCGTACTTCTGCGGCCTCGACAATGTCACCGACGACATCAGGACATTCCGCTGCGACCGTATCGTTCGCGCTTGGCGTCCTTCGAAGGCCTACGCCATCCCTGCGGACTTCAATCTCAACGACTATCTGTTCTTTGAATTCGATTTCGCCGACCGACCGCCCGTTGCAGCCACGTTCTCGTTCGCCCCTCAGACGCAGATCGATATGATCAACGGCCTCACGCGCGGGCGAGGTGAGCTCGCACACACCGATGCGGGATGGATCTGGACCGTTGACGTGCGCGACCTTGAAGCCGCCGCCTCATTTTGCATGGCCCACGCCATGGACGGCATGAGGCCCATGGCCCCCAAATCGCTCAAGCAGGCGTGGAACCACCTCATTGAAAGGACGGTGCACGAGCATGCCCGTGCGTAAACTCACCAGCGAGCAGAGACTCTCGCGCGCCATCGACATCATGGAGGCCCTCTACGCCGCCGGCGAGAGCGGCATGACACGAACCGAAATTTGCGGCCGCTTTGACATCACGGGAGTATCGCTCGACGAGATTCTCGAGATCGTCTCGACGCTCGCGGACCGAGAATCGGGCGCGCGCATCATCTGCGAATGCCGCGGCGAGCGCGTGGCCCTCACTGGTGACGCCGGGCGCGTGCTACCGTTGCGCCTGAGTGCCGCCGAGGGCGCCGTGCTCAACCATGAACTTGAATCGTTGGGGATCGAGCCGCAGACGGCAGCTCGGATTCGACATGCCCTTCTGCCCGAAGAGCTCGGCTATAACCAGCGCGTCTTTGACACCGTCAACCACGGGTCGCACTGGCAGCAGCTGAGCTGCGCCATTCAGGACGGTGTTCGTTGCCGCATCTCGTATCGCTCGATGGACGATGCGCGGCCACGCGAGCGTCTGGTCGACCCCTTGCGCATTACGGCAAACGGCGACCAAACATACCTGATTGCCTGGGACATCGCGGTCGATGAGCAGCGCACCTATCGCATGGATAAAATCGAGGGACTCACCTTGACGGAAGACTCCGTCGTGCCTCACACACCGGGCGTCGCATCCCTCCACGATTCCCTTGCCCGGACGCAGCGTAGCGCAAAGCTCTTGATGCCATTCGATATGGCGGAGCATCTGGACTGGGCCGGCATCACCCTAATCGAGCGCAGCGGGGCAGACATGGCAACGGTAACCGTGCATTACGGCTCCGAGCGTTGGCTACTGAGCCAGGTAATCGCAGCGGGCGGAGCCATCCGCATCTTGGATGACCCCGCCCTGTCAAAGCGTCTGTGCGATATGGCAAAAACCCTCGTCTGTCCGCTTTAGCGCCGCCGCTCGTGACGTGCGCGCCACAGTTGCAGATAGTGACCGATCTGCGCCGATTCGATGCGCTGGTAGGAGCTCGTGGGCAGCGACGTTAAGAACTTCTTTCCGTAGCCCTTCGTCACCAGGCGCGGGTCGGCCAGAATCAGCACGCCGCAATCGGTCGACGAGCGGATAAGGCGGCCGGCCGCCTGCTTAACCTCGAGCACCGCCTCGGGCAGCGAATAGCGCGCCCAAGCGCGGTCTTCGCGCAGGTTGCGCTCGCACGAGAGCGGGTCCGTGGGGCTCGAGAACGGCAGCTTGGGAATGATGACGCAACGCAGCGTCTCGCCGCTGGCGTCAAACCCCTCCCAGAAGGCCTTAAGCGCAAAAAGCGACGAGGTCGGCTCGTTGATAAACCGGTCGCGCAGGCGACGAGGAGATGAGTTGCGCTGCTGGCAGTTGAGCTCCAGACCCGCACGGGCCATCTTGGGCTCAACGCGGGCGTACAGGTCTTCCATGTCGCGCCGATTGGTGAACAGTGTGAGCACCGATCCGCCCATGGCAAGATGGGCGTCGACCAGCACGCGCTCGAGCGCCGTAAGATAGCTCTCGCGATCGCGCGGATCGGGGATATCGCCCGCAACGACTACAGCCATGTTCGAATCGAAGTCGTAGCTCGAGTCCAAGTGCAACGATGAGGATGTTGAAGCACCGATGCGATCGAGACCGACCGCGTGGTTAAAGTGTTCAAAGCTTTTGGACACCGTCATGGTCGCCGAGGCAAAGATAGCCGTGTGAACCTCGGGCAGCCACTCGGTTGCCAAGGCCTCGCCAATGTCGATGCGCTCTGCGGTCATTGACTCTCCGCCGGCACGCAGCCTGCGATTGACTTGCAGCGAATACACGTAGTGTTCATCGGTGCCATCAATGATGAGCTTGAGGTTCTCGGCCAGCTCGTGCAGGCGGCGCGAAATATCGCCCAGGTCGACAACAACCTCGGGCTTGTCGGCGGCGACGGCTTGCACCAGCGCGTCGACGCTCTTGTCAGCTTGTTCCAATGCGTCGATGGCAGTGTAGGCCGACTGTAAGAAATCATGCCAGTCGTCAGATTCGCGCAGCTCGGGGCCAATCCATAGATTGGCATTGTCATAACCCCCACGGGCACGGCTGCCGAGCTCGCGAACGCCATCGAACACGTCGGCGATTGCCATGCTCGCGCGCGCAACCGTCGACGTCGCCTTGGCAGTAAGGCCCAAATAGAGCGTAGAGCCCTCGGAGGTTGCCAAATCACGGGAGACCTGGCTTAGCGCACCGGTGCTCGAGCCACCCAGGCGCTCAAACAGAACGCGTGATTCGTCCGCCGACACCACGCGCGCCCACTGACGGCGCGCCTCGCGCTCGATGGAATGGGCCTCGTCGATTACCCAATGACGAATCGGAGGTAAAATCCTGCCCTCGGCCGCGACATTGCGGAACAGCAGGGAATGGTTGGTGACCACCACATCGGCATGCGCCGCACGACGGCGAGCGCCGTGGACCAAACATTTATCAGGGAAAAACGGGCAGAGGCGACGAGCACACTCGCGCGAGGCCGTCGTAAAGTCGGGGCGGTTGACGCTGCGCCACCGAATGCCGAGCGAGTCGAGGTCGCCATCGGCTGATTGGCAGACGTACGCCATAATGACCGCGACCGCCGTGAGCGTGTCCGCCGGATCGCGCTTAGTGGTAATCTCGACCTGGCCGCGACTCATGCGCTCAAGCTTGCGCAGGCACGGATAGTGGTCATACCCCTTGAGAGCGCAAAATGACAGACCACCGTCCAGTTGCTCGGCAAGTTTTGGCAGCTCATGGTACATGAGCTGGTCGGCAAGATTGTTCGATTTGGTCGCAATACCAACCGTAATGTTGTTACGGCGTGCTGCCTCGGCAAAAGGCACCAGATAGGCCATCGATTTACCGACGCCTGTGCCCGCCTCAATTACACGATGAGTGCCCGTGACCAGCGCATCACGGACCTCGAGCGCCATCGCGATCTGCTCATCACGCGGCTCGTAGGTGGGATACATGCGATTGACCAGGCCACCTGGCGCATAGTCTGCCTCAATCTCCTCACGACTCGGCATCTTGAGGACCGGCAGTTCGTCGGCGTCCACCCGATCGTCGGCGCGATCGGCCTTGAGGACGTCAGCACGAGCGGCGCTGAGAGAGAAGATAGAACCAGGGTTCTGCCCTGCCAAGAATGAGAAGATAGGACGATAGGACCAAGGCACGTCCGGATGCATGTCGGCTAGGCGCGCCATGAGGCCCTGAGGCAAGTCGGTGAGCGCCACGAGCAACACGCGCCATACGCCACACAGGGCGTCGACGTCGGCATTGGCACGGTGTGATACCGAGTCACAGCCAAACAGATCGGCCATAAAAGACAGCTTGTGCGAGGCCAGGCGCGGAAGCGCGATGCGCGACAGCGCCAGCGAATCGATCCAAATATCGCTCACGTTGACGCCGCCTTTGACCGACTCGATAAACGAGCGGTCGAACGTGGCGTTATGTGCGATCACCGGGCAACCACCGACAAAATCGGCGAGAGCGGCGACGGCCTCAACGGCCGACGGGGCATCTGCCACATCGGCATTTGTAATGCTCGTGAGCTCGGTAATCTCGGCGGGAATCAGCTGCTTGGGATGAACGAAGGTATCGAAGCGGTCGACGATCTCGCGACCCGAAAGACGGGCCGCCGAGATCTCGATCAGCTCGTTGTCCTGCACCGAAAGACCTGTGGTCTCGGTATCGAGGACAATCACATCTTCCTCGATAAGGCCGAAGGACTGCGTTTTGGCGCGATCGGCAAGCGTGGCATAGGAGTCGATGACAAACTGCGGCGTTCCTGACGAAACCGCGTCCTCGATTAGCATGCAATGCCCGCTCGACGAAGGCCCATACGGATCAGGCTGTCACAGACCTGCGGGAACGTCATGTCGTCGGTGTGGCGGATCTCATCCGGATACAGCGACGTATCGGTCATGCCGGGAATGGTGTTGGTCTCGAGGATGACGGGGCCGTCCTCGCTCACGATAAAATCGCTGCGCGAGATGCCCAGGCAACCGAGGGCCTTGTGAGCAGCACAGGCAAGCTCCTGAGCGCGAGCGTAATTCTCGGGTGAAATCTGCGCCGGAATACGATGGATGTCCGTAGGATCGACATACTTCACGTCCAGATCGTAGAACTCACAGTCCTCAGGCTTGCGAATCTCGACAATCGGCAGGGCGCGCACGTCGTCCTCGCCGTACACGCCGACGGTGATCTCGGTACCCTCGATGCACTTCTCCACCAGCACTTTGTCGCCGTACTCAAACGCCTTGGCAATTGCCGCGGGCAGCTCGGAGGGCTCATGGACCAGGGAAATGCCATAGCTGGAACCGTTGACGGCCGGCTTCACAAAGCTGCGCTCGCCACAAACCTCGACGATATGATCGATATCGACTTCATCGCCCACCTCGAGCGCAAGGCCGGGGGCAATGGGAATGCCCGCCTTGGCGTACAGGAGCTTAGAGACCTCTTTGTCGGCACCGCAGGCGCTAGCAAGCACGCCCGAGGCCGTGTAGGGGATACCCAGGGTCTCCATGGCGCCCTGCATGGCACCATCCTCGCCGCCGGCACCGTGCATGGCGATAAACGCCACGTCAAAGCCGCCGGTCGCCATGGTTACCATAAAGTCATCAGCGGCCGTATCAAGCAGCTCCACCGAGGCGTAGCCGGCTTCCTTCAGTGCCACTACAACGTTCTTTCCCGAATTGAGCGAGATCTCGCGCTCAGCGGAATGACCGCCCGCCAAGACCGCTACGTGCATGTTCTCTAGGCTTTTACCCGGCATGGGCAGACTCCTCCTCTATAATTTCTGCAGCTGATACCATATTGTAGCGATACCCTCTACGTTTCCCCAAAATCGAAAGGCTTCCATGAATCCCAGGACTAAATCTCAGGACATTCGCGACTTGAGCCAAAACGATATTCGCGAGCTTGTGGCCGAACTTGGCCAGCCCGCCTTCCGCGCGAAGCAGCTCATCGAATGGGTCTTCGAGAAGAACGTTTGTTCGTTCGACGACATGACCAACCTTCCCAAGGCTTTCCGCGAGCAGCTTAAAGAGGCTTTTGCCTTTGACACGCCGACTGAACTCACCAAGCAGGTTTCCAAAGATGGCTCTCGCAAGTATCTGCTCGAGTACCACGACGGCGTTTCCGTCGAGACTGTCGGCATGCCCCGTCGTAACAAGCTTTCCGTCTGCGTTTCCACCCAGGCAGGCTGCGGCATGGGCTGTGCCTTTTGCGCTACCGGTCTCAACGGCCTCAAGCGCTCTCTGACCGCTCAAGAGATCGTCGACCAGGTACTTCATGTATCCAACGACTTTGGCGAGCGCGCCACGAGCGTCGTCTTCATGGGCCAGGGCGAGCCGTTTGCCAACTACGACGAGGTTCTCAAGGCGCTGCGAATCCTCAACGACCCCGATGGCATCGGTATCGGCGCTCGTCACCTCACCGTCTCTACCAGCGGCGTTATTCCCGGTATTCGTAAATTTGCCGACATCCCCGAGCAGTTCACGCTTGCCGTTTCCCTGCATTCCGCCATCCAGTCGACGCGCAATAAGCTCATGCCCGGTGTTAAGAAGTACACGCTGCTTCGCCTTCACGAGGCGCTTCAGCTCTACACCGAGAAGACTGGCCGCCGCCCGACCTACGAGTATGCCATGATCGAAGGCGTCAACGATACGAATCCCGAGATGCAGGCGCTCTGCGACTTCTGCGAGGGAACGCTGTGCCACGTTAACCTCATTCAGCTTAACGACATCGAGGGCAGCCCGCTCAAGCCGTCGCCGATTCATAAGGTTGAGGATCTTCAGCGTCGTCTTGAGTCCCGTGGCATCGAGACCACGATTCGTAACTCCCGTGGTAACGATATTGACGCCGCTTGCGGACAGCTGAAGCAGCGCTTCAAAGTTCAGAAGAACGCATAGGGGAGTCGCACCCCAAAACGTTTCATGTGAAACATCGAACGGCCACGGTTGCAGGAAATGCAACCGTGGCCGTTTCATTTCTTGACCTTAATTTTGAATCAGCTGCTACTGGTCCCATTTTTACGGCCAAAATACGGGGTCCTTGTCTCGTGAATCAGACAAGGACCCATCAAAATATAGTAAGTAATTGTTAGGTACCTAATAGCCTACATTTTCCCATTGGTTGCTAACCCAACCTTGATTAATCTTAGGATTCTTTGTTACCTGAGCTGTACGCATGGCAACATCTTCTGTCATAACATTCATTTTCTTCTTGGAAGTATCGACGATATCTTGCGCGCCTCGAAGCAGACGACCTCGAAGTTCATCGTCTGTCGCGATCTTATATCCAGCAAAGGCACCAGCTGCGACAGTCGTCGCCAATGCAATCGCAGTTAAAATCTTATTCCTCATCTTGGCCTCCTTGATCAAACTGAATCATTTCGCCAAGAATACGAGAGAGCTCTTCCTCGTCTTTAAACTCAATCTCAATCTTATTCTTTCCACGCGAGCTCTTCACACGCACGTTGGTATTAAAAACCTGACGAAGCACGCGGGCAGCCTTTTTAAAAGACTGAGGCGTTGCAGGCCTCGGCGTCTTAGGTGTCTCTCCGGCAGAAAACAACGGAGCGAGATTTTCTGTCGCTCTTACGGAAAGGCCCTCTGCAACAACCTTCTCTGCAAGTCGAATTCGAGCGTCCTCATAGGGAACTGCAAGAATCGCACGTGCATGACCAGCAGTAAGTTTGCCCTCAAAAATCATCTGCTGAACTACTTCGGGGAGATCGAGAAGACGCAGCGAGTTTGTAATTGCAGAGCGTGACTTGCTTACTGCCTTCGACAATGCCTCCTGGGTCATCCCGCTGGCATCAATGAGTTGGCGATAGCCCTTAGCCTCTTCGACGGGATTCAGATCAGAACGCTGAAGGTTTTCGATAAGAGCAAGAGCCAGCATCTCTTCATCATTTACCTCTTTAATGATGACTGGCAATTCTTCAAGGCCAGCAAGCTTTGACGCCTGGTAACGACGCTCACCAGCGATGATCTCATAGCCGTTTCCATGCTTGCGAACCAAAAGCGGCTGCAAAACGCCATGTTCTTGGATTGACTCGCTCAACTCGCGAAGTTCAGTTTCGTTAAAGTGAATTCGCGGCTGATTAGGGTTGGGAACGATATCCTCAATAGGTAGTTTTGATTCAGATGCGGCATTTGAAGCCGATGCAGCCGAACCGCCGGTCTCATACTCGGCCTCTGAGACCAAAGCATTGAGTCCACGTCCCAATCCGCCACGTTTCTTTACACTAGGCACGCTTGATCACCTCTTTTGCAAGGTTCATATATGCTTTTGCACCCTTATTTTGAGGTGCATAGGTAATTACCGGTTCTCCAAAAGACGGAGCTTCGGAGATTTTAACCGTACGGGGGATTAGCGTCTTAAACGCCTTATCACCAAAGTACGATTGAACCTCCTCAACAACCTGATTCGATAGTGAAGTACGCGAGTCATACATGGTCATAAGCACACCATAGGTGTTTAAGCCCTTGTTCAGCCGTGATTTGACCATCTTCATTGACTCAAGCAGCTTCGTAACGCCCTCGAGTGCGTAATATTCGCACTGGATCGGAATCAAAACGCTGTCTGCTGCGGTCAAAGCGTTGATAGTAAGCAGGCCGAGCGAAGGAGGACAGTCAATGAAAATAAAGTCAAACTCGTCCTGAATCGGCTCAAGCAAATCTTTGAGGCGGGTTTCACGAGCAATTGCGCTTACGAGCTCAATTTCCGCGCCTGCAAGTTGAATTGTAGCCGGAATAACGAATACTTTTTTACAATTTGTATCAAGAACAAGCGATTCTGCCGGCACATCATTCAACAATGCATCATAGATGCAGTGATCAAGGTCTTCTTTTTCAATTCCGAATCCACTGGTGCTGTTTCCCTGCGGATCAAAATCGACAATCAGTGTCTTACGACCCTGCTCACCCAGTGCTGCTGCAAGGTTTACAGCCGTCGTTGACTTACCGACGCCGCCTTTTTGATTGATGATTGCAATGATACGCGTGTCTTTTGCGCTCTTAGAACGCTTAACGTCGCGAAATCCCACGGTCCCTCCTGGTGTGTATTAAAGCTGTCAAACGGAGGATGTTTCACGTGAAACATTCCGATTCGATATCAACCGCCATGTTTCACGTGAAACACTGCAAGTTGTTAGTATCCATTATGTTTCACGTGAAACATCTAGGCAAGCGGATTCTTCTTTGCCATGCCATTTGCACGAGGCAGTGAAACAGATGCTGGATGACTCTTCTTAAGAACAATGAACTCCCTGTGACCCAACCCTTCAGGCAAATCAATAGCGTCATTCAGAAGCAAAGTGAAGCCGCAAATCTTAGCTGCTGACATGCCAGAGGCAAGCTCCTCATCCGAAGGATTGCCCTTGGTGATAACAAATAGCCCTCCATCCTTCAGGTACGGTGCCGCATACTCAACAAGAATCGGTAGAGGGGCCAGTGCACGGGCGGTTACGACAGAGAACTGCTTCTTATGGCTTCGAGCATATTCTTCAAGACGATCATGAACCGCATGAGCATGTTTCAATCCAAGAGCATGGACAAAAGAATTGACAGCATCAACCTTCTTACCAACAGAGTCAATATAAGTAGCTTTACGATGCGTGGCTATGGTTAACGGAATACCAGGGAAGCCCGCACCTGTACCCATATCGAGTAAAGCTCCCTCAGGAACCTTATTGATATAGGGGAGCAAAACAAGTGAGTCGAGGATATGAAGTACGGCAGCATCTTCTACGTTAAGAATACGGGTGAGATTGGTTGTCTTATTTGTTTCCAGAACCAAATCCAAATGATGAATACATTTCCTCAGCTCAACATCAGTTACGCTCAAGGAATACTCTTTGCAATAGGAAGTTAGACGACTCAACATCTCGTCAATCTGCTGATCAGTAAGTACTAACAACGAAAGCTCCTTTCTGACAAAAATCAGTGTATCGAGAACTTTTGACAAAAAAAGGGGACGTGGAAACCACGTCCCCTTAGCATAAGCTCGAGTAGATTATCGAGCAACAATCACCACATGGCGATCAGGGTCAGAACCCTCAGAATGAGTATCGACGGCATCATTGCCACGAAGTGCAATGTGAACCAGTCGGCGCTCATAGGCATTCATGGGCGGAAGCGAAACACTCTTATGAGTGCGGATGGCACGCTCGGCAGCAGACTGAGCCATGGAGGCAACCTTGTCCTGACGGCGGCTCTTGTATCCCTCGACGTCCACTACAACCGGATACCTAAAGCCAAGCTTGCGGCTCACCAGCAAAGAGAACATAACCTGAAGGGCATCAAGAGTGCGACCATGACGGCCAATGAGAACAGCAAGGTCGGGAGCCGTTACATCCAAAATCAGCTCACCCTCGTCGCCCTCATACTCATCGATAGGAGAGTTGGCGGCATCGAAGTGCGAAAGGATGGAACGCAGGATGGAAATCGCAACATCGGCAATGGTGTCGAGCTCCTCATCGGTCAGCTCTTCACCAGCCTTGTAGCGCTGTGCAATCTCGGGATAATCGCCCGCGACCTGCGGGGCAACCTCCTCAAGCATATCCTCGATGATCTCTTCAGACATAACGTGCTCCAAAAGTTAGGTACCTAAATAAGATTGATATCCCGACTACTTCTTCTTGTGCGGGCGCGGCTTCTTCTCGCGACGGATAACCTCGACCTGCAGCGGAGCGTTCTTGAGGCGCTCCTCCTCATCGGACTTAGCCTTGTCGATAACCTTCTGCGTCACGAAGATCTGCTGGATAACCTGCCAGGCATAAGACACATCGTAGTACAGCAGAACGCCGACGGGCAGGCTCCAACCCATCCAAAGCATCATGACGGTCATGACGACGGCCATCATGCGCATGCTTTGGGCCTGCTGGCCAGTTTGATTGCGCGACATATAAAGCTGCGGAATCAAGGTGAGAACGGCAAACAGAATCAGGCAAACCAGCGCAGGCAGCGCAACCATAAAGCCATCGGCAAAGGAAGCGCTCGGCGTGGTGGTAAGGTCAGGCAGGATGTTGAAGAACGAGAACGTGCCGTCGTTAAAGTACTGCGGCAGGTTACGCAGCAGCGTAAACAGGGCGAACAGGATAGGCATCTGAATCAGAAGCGGCAGACAGCCGGCCAGCGGATTGAACTTGTTCTCGCTGTAGAACTTCTGCATCTCCTCGGCCTGACGCTGGGGATCGTCGGCATAGCGCTCCTGAATCTCGAGCATCTTGGGCTGCAGCACCTGCATGCGAGCCGTCGACTTGGTCGACTTAAGCATAAGCGGCGTCAACAGCAGACGGATGATGACCACCAGGATGATGATGGACAGGCCCCAGTCGACCGCAAAGGTCTGGATGAGCTTGAGCAGCTCGAAAAGGATGTTAACGATCCAATCCCACATGTAAGTTTTCCTCCGATAGCGAGTGCCCGCTAGGGCACAGGGTCATAACCGCCGACGTGCAGGGGATTGCAGCGAGCGATGCGCCTCACGGCAAGCCAGCAGCCTCTCAAAACACCGTGCTTCTCAATCGCCTGGACGGCGTATTGAGAGCACGTTGGGTAATAAATGCAGGCGTCAGGCAATAAGGGCGAAATAACCTGTTGATATATGCGAATAGGAGCGATGGCAACACGTCGCAAAACGTGATTGCTCATCGCTCCCCCCCGGCAACGCCGGCGCGTTTCATAAGCGAACGCAACGCCTTGTCCATCTCCTGCGGCGAGGAAACCCTCGTCTTGGGAGTTGCGAACAAGATGATGTCATAACCCGCAACGGGAAATCCACAGCTGCGGGCGGCCTCGCGCATCACACGCTTAGAACGGTTGCGCACGACAGCACAACCGAGCCGTTTAGCACCAACGAAGGCGACCCTTCCGGAGTCGCCTTCGCCAACCGATTCACATATGGTCATTCGAATCAGAGGGTGATTGAAACGACGCCCCTGACTGAACACATGCTCGAAATCTTGCCGAGACTTAATAGTCTTCATGCGAGATGTGTGTATCGCTGCTAGACAGTGAGACGCTTGCGGCCCTTGGCGCGGCGACGGGCGAGCACGGCACGACCACCCTTGGTGGCCATACGGGCACGGAAGCCATGGGTCTTGGCACGCTTACGCTTATTAGGCTGATACGTACGCTTCATCTTAAGTTCCTCCTGCTGCATTTCGAGTGTCCGCGGGAGCGCGGACGCAGATATAGACACGTGAGCTTGAAGATTGTAGGGAAATCAATGTTCAAATGTCAAGAAATCAAAGGTAAAAGGTTGCGTAGTTCACACGGTTCCCCCATAAGCCGAGCTCGATTTAGCGGTGCATGGCAACTTTTCACGATATTTCATCGAGTTTTCAACAGGTCATGTTGGCAATGTTGAGAACTTTTCGCCAGTTTTCCAAAGTTTTCAACAGGTTTTGGAAAGTTGTCGAAAGATGAGAAACATTGCACGGTGAGCTACTATTTGTTCGGAACCTTTTGAAAGATTGCGAGCGGCATGTCTGACGACTTTTACACCATGGTCGATTCCGGAGACCCGGCACCCGACAACGAGCACATCACCGGCGTGCGCGAAGAGCGTGCGGAAAGCGAGCAGACGACCACGCAGGCGCCGAAAGCCATGTACGCCGCGCGCATCGCCGTCTATGACGACATGTTGTCGACACCGCGTGTGATCGTCATTGATCCGCAGGATGTCCGCACGTATTTGGAAGAGACGACCAACACCGTCTACCAGTGCATGAAAGAACAAGGCGGCCATATCTCGCTCATGGTCATCCGCGAGATTGTCGAAAACTTTATCCACGCGCACTTTGCAGAGCCCATCATCTCGATTCTGGACGGCGGAGACACCATCCGCTTTGCCGATCAAGGACCAGGCATCGACGACAAGGAACGCGCTTTCGACTTTGGCGTTACCAGCGCAAACAGCAAGATGAAGCGCTATATCCGTGGAACCGGAGCAGGGTTTCCCATGGTGCAGGAGTATTTGGAAAACGCCGGCGGTGCCGTATCCATCGAGGACAACATGGGCAACGGCACCGTGGTTACGGTAAGCCTGAACCCTAAACGCGTGCAGGAAATCGAGCGTGCCGGCGGACGTGGCGCTGCCGTGCGGCCCGAGACGGAACAGCCCACATATCCCCTGCCGGGAGCTTTTGCGCAGCAGCCCATGGCAACGCAGCAGATGCAGCCCCCCGTGGGACAGATGCAGCAGCCCGGAATGCTACCTACACAAGAACCCCGGGCGGCATCGATGTCGATGCCGCCAAACACGCCAGAGACCATGCCGCTGGCGGATCAGGATGCAGCAGCAATGCAGCAGGCGACGGGGACGCCGGGTGGCCAGCAAATGGGCTATCAGCCGTACCAACAGGGATATCCATATCAGCAGATGCCGTCACTGGGGTATGGCCAGCAGTTCCCGCAGCAGTACCAGCAGGGATATCAGCAGCCGTACCAGCAGATGCCGCAGCAGCAGTACAACCCCTGGGCCCAGCAGATGCCTCCGCATCCTTACCAACAGTGGCCTCAAAGTTTTCAACAGCAAATGCCGCCGATGCAGAGTTCTCAACAACCAGCAGCTCAAATGATGTATCCTAATGCAGCAAATCAGTATGCGCAGCCACAACCGGACGTGTTCGTAAGCGATCGCGGCAACGCCGCGCTGGGCTATCTGGCGCAAAATCAAGCGTGCGGTGCAACCGATCTGGCGAGGGCGTTTGGAAACTCGGCCCCCACTTGGTCACGCACGCTCAATGACTTGGCGCAGGCCGGCTTGGTCATCAAGCATGGCCAGAAATACCATCTGACCGAACTCGGCGCCGCTCGCGTGCGAGCTCAGGGCTAAAGAACGGGAGAGACAGTGGACGAGGAAGCAAGCATCATCCTGGGGGATGCCATCGCCTTTTGCCAGCGCGACGGCCAAGATGCACGCCTCATCAACATGCTGGGGCAATCGCGCGCCATAAGCCTGACCGAAGATACGCTCACGATCGAGGCCCCCTCGCGCTTTGCCATCGCGCAGCTCAAAAAGCATCAGCCAACCATTGAGGCCTATCTGGAAGAAATCGCCTTTGCACCGATTGCGCTCGACATCGTGGCACCGCAAGGCGCCGCGACGGAATCCGCTGCCGCGACGGCGCCCGCCACGGCTCCCGCTGCTTCCCCGGCGGTGCCGGCCTCCGCAGGCGACGTGCCGACAATCGAGCACCAGCACAGCGATGTTTCCCGTGAAACCATGGCACCGTTGCCGACCGCGGCAGCGACGTCAACGAACGCACCCGTCACGCACATGCCCATCGCTCACGACGCAGCGGCGGGCGCGGATTCGGGCATTGCAATCAAGAACACGCTCTCGGCCGATGATTTTCGTCGCATGATGAACCAGATGAAGGGCGGAGCGCCGACTAAATCCACGCAAGCTGCGACCCCCGCTTCACCCGTGCCAGCACCGACCGTGCCGGCCGAGCAGAATACGGATGGAGCCCCGCTCGCCGCGAACTCAAAATTTACCTTTGAGAACTTTGTCTACGGCCCCGAGAACAGCCATGCCTATCGCTCGGCACTCAAGTTTGCCGCCCTCGCGGACGAGCGCGGCACATGCACATCACTGTTCATCTACGGCAAATCGGGCCTGGGCAAGACCCACCTGTTGCTCGCTATCAAAAACGAGCTCGCCGAGAAGTCGCCCGAGATCAAGGTCAAGTATGCCAACTCCCAGGCATATCTGGACGACCTGATGACCGAGTTCGACCGCCAAAAGAAGAGCAACGCCCCCATCATGCAGGCGTACCACGGCGTGGACGTGCTCATCATCGATGACATCCAAAACATCATCGGCAAGCGCGCGAGCGTGGACTACTTTTTCCAGCTCATGGACGAGTTCATCCGCAACAACAAGAAGGTCGTCATCGCGGCAGACCGCGCCCCCAAGGACCTGAGCATGGACGAGCGTTTGACCAGCCGCTTCAACGCCGGCATGCTCTGCCTGGTCGCAGAGCCCAGCTACGAGATGAAATACAAGATCTTGCAGCGCTATTACGAGAACACCATCGTCGCCGCTCCCGAGGCAGGCGACGACTCGCTGCTGGCAGCCTATGGGGGCGACGGCGGGCACCTGACCGACAAGCACTTTAAACACATGGCAGAGGTGTCGGGCACCAACATTCGCGAACTCGAGAGCTTTTGCGAGCGCTGCGCCGGCGAGGCGGGCGACCGCGAGCGCGAGGGCGGGGAGCTCACCTTTGACGATATCGACGCCATTGCCAGCCAGTACTTCGACACATCGGCCAAAAAAATCAACGTCCAGACGGTTCAGTCCGTCATTGAAGAGCAGTACGGCGTGACGCACGAGGAGCTCATCGGCCCGCGACGCAACGCCAATATCGCCAAGGCACGCCACATTGCCATCTATCTGGCCATCGAGATGTGCGAGATGACGACCACGGCGGTGGGCGCCGAATTTGGCAACCGCAACCACTCGACCGTCAGCACGAGCTACAAAAAGGTCCAGAAGATGATCCAGGAAGACCGCGCCGTCACCGAAGACCTCAAGTCGCTGCGCGATAAAATTACACTGCGCTCGTAGGGAAATAGAGACACCTGTTGAAAACTTGTCGAAACCACGGGCATAAGGTGTCTAAAACCCAAACCGCGGTGATGAAAAGTTTTGCGCAGGTTTTGAACGTGGAAAACCACCCCTGTTGCACACAGGTTGCTGTCGATTCTCTTTCTGGGTCTGACCTGCGTCTTTGGGAGTAATCAACAGTTTCGTCAGTGCTATTACTATTATTAAGATATTTATATCTATAGAAAGGTATTAAAAGATGAAGTTCACCGTCAGCCAGAGCTCGCTCACACAAGCCATCGGCGTCGTTATGAAGGGTGTCGTTTCGGCATCCACCCTTCCCATCCTGTCGGGCGTGCTCGTCAAGGCGCAAGACGGCATCTTGGAATTCCAGACCTCTAACTACACCATCTCGATCCGTCATCGCATCGCGGCGCATGTCGAAGAAGAGGGCGAGATGGTTATCCCCTGTAAGATGCTCTCCAATATCACCAAGACCCTCCCCGATGCCCCGGTCACCTTTGAGCTGTCCGAGCGCCAGGTGCTGATTGGTTGCGAGAAGAGCTCGTTCCGCCTGAACACGCTCGATGCCAATGACTTCCCCGAGTTTCCGGCCTATGCCATCGAGAGCGCCGTGGAGCTGCCGACCGATATCTTGTCCGAGATGGTCAGCCGCGTGTGGCGCGTCACCTCAACCGACAAGGCCCGCCCCATCCTGGGTGGCGTGCACATGAAGGTCGAGAACAACACCGTGCGCCTGGTGGCGACCGATTCCTTCCGCCTGGCCGTGTGCGATACGCAGGTCGAGACCTCGACCCTCGAGGGCTCCTTTGAACTCAACGTTCCGGCCGACGCCTTTAACGACGCACTGAACATCATGGCCAGCCAGGCGACCATCATGATCGGAGCTACCGACACCCAGGTCGTCTTTGAGGCCGGCAACACCACCTACGTGTCGCGCCGCATCGAGGGCGTGTACCCCAACTACAAACAGCTCATCCCCGATTCGTGCGTGACGAGCGTCAAGATCGACGTCGCCGCCTTTAACGCCGCCCTCAAGCGCGTGGCCGTTATCGCGAGCGCCAACCCCGCCGTCAAGTTCGAGATCGATGTCGAGAACGGGCAGATGGGCCTGTCCTCCATTTCCAATGACCAGGACCTTGCGCAGGAGACGATCGATGTCGAGGCCGAGGGCGAGTCGGGCACCATCGCCTTCAACTACCACTACATTTTCGGATGCCTCAATGCCCTGTCCAAGGAGAAGGAGATCACGCTGGAGCTCAAGAGCTACTCGCAGGCGGGCATCTTCAAGTCCTACGACAAGATCAACTACCTGTACCTGGTCATGCCGGTCCGCATCTAGCAACCGCCCTATGACCATGTTCGCCCGCGATCTTTCCGTCGCGCACTACCGCAGCTTCGATAGTTATCGCCTTGCCCTGGACGAGGGCGTGACGATACTTGCGGGACCCAACGCGGCGGGAAAGACCAATCTCATAGAAGCGCTGCAGCTGCTGACGAGCGGCGCCTCGTTTAGGCATCCGACCGCAGCCGAGCTCGTCCATGACGGCGTGGGCTCGTGCAAGGCCGAGCTGAGGCTCGAGGGCGACGACCGCGTGCTTGATATGGGATTGAGCGCGGAGGACGGTAAACGCTCGTTTAGCCGCAACGGCAAGAGATGCTCTGCCGCCGGTGTGCGCGGGGTTCTGCCGAGCGTGCTGTTTTGCCCCGACCATCTGGACATGGTTAAGCGAGGCGCCAGTGTGCGCCGCGCCGCCCTCGATGACTTTGGCATGCAACTGAGCGCACGCTATGCCGATCTTGCGAGCACCTATGGGCGCTGCGTGACTCAGCGTAACGCCTTGCTCAAGGAGACCTGGTGCTGCCGCGAGATGCTCGGCGCGTGGAACGATTCGATTGCCCGCGCGGGCTCGGCCCTGCTCGTGCACCGGTTGGCCCTGCTCGACCGGCTGGCGGGCCATGTGCGCACTGCCTACGGGCAAGTGGCGTCCGGCGAGGCTGCCAACGTGGCCTATACGTCTACGCTGGGGGATTTGCCCCAGGTCGAGGATCGCGAAGAGCTGAAGGGCTGGGCGTACGAGCGCATGCTGGCTGCCCTTGATGAGCACGCCGACGAGGAAATTCGCCGCGGCGTGACGTTGGTGGGACCGCATCGCGATGAGATTGAGTTTACCGTAGCGGGTCGTTCCGCTCGTTCGTTTGCCAGCCAAGGTCAGCAGCGAACGTTGGTGCTGGCCTGGAAGGTGGCGGAGGTGGCCGTGGCTCGCGATGTCCTGGGCACCGCCCCACTGCTGCTTTTGGACGACGTGATGAGCGAACTCGACGGCGAACGCCGCGGTGCTTTCCTGCGGCTGATCGGCGATGATATCCAGACGGTCATAACCACGACCAACTTGGGGTACTTTACCGATGACCTGCTTGATCGAGCCAAGGTGGTGAGCATGGGTGAGACGTGCTAATTACGAGCGCGAGAGCGAAACGGTCGCCTTCAGTGGGTTTTTAAACGCAGAGCGCCAGCGCATCCTGGCGGCCGCGACGCCTGAGCGCCGCGCGCAGATGGAGGCTGCCGAGGAGTCGCGCGCGGTCTATCGTGCGTGGAACGCGGTGTGCTCGGGCACGCGCGAGGGACGGCATGTGACGGGCCTGCGCTACCTGCCCGAGTCCAATGAGCTGCTGGTGTATCTCGACTCGCCCTCGTGGACGCAGGAAATGACGCTGTTGCGCGAGATCATTCGCGCGCGCATGGAGCGCGCCGGTGCGCATGTGGACGGCCTGGTGTTCAAAACCACCGCGCCCGGTCACACGCCGCCCGCCGCCAAGGAGCGCCTGCGCCCGGCGACGACCGAACGCCCGCCGGCCCCGCACGCCGACCTCAGCGATGCCGAGCGCACCGAGATTGAGCGCCAAGTGGCGCCCATCGAAGACCAAAAACTGCGCGAGGCCCTCGAGAACGCCATGAGAGCCAGTGCCGAGTGGGCCAAGGGCGTGCAAAGCAAAAAAGAGCCTTAAATCGCATCTGGTGGCCTTGTAGAGCCAAATACCCTCGTTCCCGAGGGTATTTTTTTACGATAAACTAGTAAGGCTGTACACATTTTCTTGACTGAAGGAGGACGTGTGGCAAACGAAAACGATTACGATGGCGGCGAGATTAAGATTCTCGAAGGTCTCGAGGCCGTTCGTAAGCGCCCGGGCATGTATATCGGCTCGACGAGCGCCAGCGGTCTGCATCACCTGGTGTGGGAGATCGTTGACAACTCCGTCGACGAGGCCATGGCCGGTTTCTGCACCGAGATCCAGGTGACGGTCCACGCCGACAACTCCATCACGGTCGTCGACAACGGGCGCGGCATCCCCGTCGACGAGCACCCTGTTAAAAAGATTCCGACGCTCGAGGTCGTTATGACGATCTTGCACGCCGGCGGTAAGTTCGACAACTCGGCCTATAAGGTCTCGGGCGGCCTGCACGGCGTGGGCATCTCCGTCGTCAACGCACTGTCCAAGCGCGTGGTCGTTCAGGTTCGTCGCGACGGCAACACCTACGAGATGGAGTTCTCGCGCGGCAAGACCGTCAAGAAGATGGAGGTCGTGGGCACCTCGGATTCGACGGGCACCACCGTCACCTTCTGGCCCGACGACGAGATCTTCGAGACCTGCATCTACGATTTCGATACGCTGCACAACCGTCTGCAGGAGACGGCGTTCCTCAATAAGAACCTCAAGATCGTGCTGACCGACGAGCGCGAGGCGACTCCCCACGTGGAGGAGTTTTGCTACGAGGGCGGCATCATCGACTTCGTCAAGTTCCTCAACGAGGGCAAGGACGTCCCCGAGGCCTTTAAGGAGCCCATCTACATCGAGGGCAAATCGGACCCGGACGCTCCTGTGGCCAAGATGGGCGAGGTCGAGGTTTCCCTGCAGTGGAATAGCGGCTACGGCGAGAACGTCATGTCGTTTGCCAACGACATCTACACCCCCGAGGGCGGCATGCACCTTGAGGGCTTCCGCACCGCGCTCACCCGCGTGATCAACGATTACGCGCACAAACAGAACCTGCTCAAGGAAAAAGACGCCAACCTGACCGGCGACGATGTGCGCGAGGGCCTTTCGGCCGTTATCTCGGTCAAGCTGCCCGATCCGCAGTTTGAGGGCCAGACCAAGGCAAAGCTCGGCAGCTCCTATATGCGCGCGCTGACGCTCAAGATCGTGACCGACGGCCTTGCCGATTACCTCGAGGAGCACCCTAAGCCCGCTCGCGAGATCGTCAAGAAGGCGCAGCAGGCCTGCAAGGCGCGCAATGCCGCCCGCAAGGCGCGCGAGGCGACCCGCCGCAAGAGCCTGCTCGAGACGGCGTCCCTGCCCGGTAAGCTCGCCGACTGCTCGGTGCGCGATGCCGAGCTGACCGAGCTCTTCATCGTAGAGGGTGACTCGGCAGGCGGTTCAGCCAAGGACGGCCGTCGCCGAGACATCCAGGCGATTCTGCCCCTGCGCGGCAAGATTTTGAACGTCGAACGCGTTGGTGACCATCGCGCGTTCTCGAGTGACACCATCCAGTCATTGATTACCGCGATCGGCTGCGGCGTCACGACGAGTGCCGGCGACGGCGGCGACTTCGATATCACCAAGGCGCGCTACCACAAGATCATCATCATGACCGATGCAGACGTCGACGGCGCGCATATCCGCATCCTGCTGCTGACGTTCTTCTACAAGTACATGCGTCCGCTGATCGATGCCGGCTACGTCTATGTTGCCTGCCCGCCCATCTTTGGCATTAAGGTGCGCAACAAGATCCACTACGTGTATCCCAACGGCCGCCAGCCCGAAGACGAGATCCTGCGCGATACCATCCAGAGTCTGGGCCTGAACCCCGACGATAACGACGAGGACGGCAAGGCCAAGGACGGCAAGATCACCAAGAAGCGCAAGGGCTATACCGTCCAGCGCTACAAGGGTCTGGGCGAGATGGACCCCAAGCAGCTTGCCTCGACGACGATGGATCCCAAGACCCGCATCCTGCAGCGCGTGTCGATCGAGGACGCCGTGGTGGCAGACCGCGCCGTGCGCGAGCTGATGGGTTCCGAGGTCGGCTATCGCCGCGAGTACATCGAGAAGCATGCACATGATGCACGATTCTTAGATGCCTAACCTGTTCGGCTTTCCCAGCCACCGCACCTTCGCCCTCAATCGTCGGTCGCGTACCCAAGTACGTTTCCCTCCTCTTTCGGGCGAATCTGCGGCACCTGGAAAAGCCGTCTCCGTGGTAGGGAACTAATTAGACCACGCAAACCATGAGGAGGTAACGTGGCAGACGATATCAACAATAACGAGGGTATGGACGAGGCCGGCGATGCCGGTATGCCCGACGATCTGAAGCGCCTGCTTGCCCGTGCTGAGCAGGGCGAGGACGGCAACCCGGACGCCTATAACCCCGATGCCGATGATGATGAGGAAGAAGACGACGCCGAGCTCGAGGAGAGCTTTGGCGAAGTCGACCGTGGCGCCTCGGCCGGCGAGGATATCAACGGCGGCCAGCTCCAGATTTCGGAGTTTGGCCGCGAGATGAAGCAGTCGTTCATCGAGTATTCGATGTCGGTCATCACGGCGCGCGCCCTGCCGGACGTGCGCGACGGCTTAAAGCCGGTGCACCGCCGCATCCTGTACGCGATGAACGAGAGCGGCATCTACCCCAACCGCCCGCACAAGAAGTCAGCTTGGACGGTCGGCGAAGTTATCGGTAAGTACCACCCGCATGGCGATTCCGCGGTCTACGAGGCCATGGTCCGCCTGGCGCAGTGGTTCTCCATGCGCACGCCGCTCATCGACGGTCACGGTAACTTCGGTAACATCGACGGCGACGGCGCGGCGGCCATGCGTTACACCGAGAGCCGCTTGGCAAAGCCCGCCATGGAACTGCTGCGTGACTTGCAGAAGGATACCGTCGACTGGCAGCCCAACTACGACGAATCGCTCGCCGAGCCCGTGGCGCTGCCTGCGCGCTTCCCCAACCTGCTGGTCAACGGCAGCCAGGGCATCGCCGTCGGCATGGCCACCAACATCGCTCCGCATAACCTCACCGAGGCGATCGAGGCCACCTGCTACCTGATCGACAACCCCGACGCCACCGTCGACGAGCTCATGCAGATCATGCCCGGTCCGGACTTCCCCACCGGCGCCATCATCATGGGCAGCGCCGGCATTAAGCAGAGCTACGAGACCGGCCGCGGCTCCATTACCGTGCGTGCCAAGGCACACGTGGAGTCCACCAAGACCGGCCGCAGCCGCCTGGTCTTTACCGAGATTCCCTACATGGTCAACAAGGGCACCCTGCAGGAGAAGATCGCCCAGCTCGTCAACGACAAGCGCATCGAGGGCATCTCGGATATGCGCGATGAGTCCAACCAGAAGGGCATCCGTCTGGTCATCGAGCTCAAGAAGGGCGTCATTCCGCAGGTCGTGCTCAACAATCTGTATAAGTACACCTCGCTGCAGACGACCTTTGGCGCCAACAACCTGGCACTCGTCAACGGCGTTCCCAAATGCCTGAGCCTGCGCGAGATGCTGCAGCACTACATCGACCACCAGGTCGACGTCGTCACCCGCCGCACCCGCTTCGACCTTAAGAAGGCCCAGGCCCGCGCGCATATCCTCGAGGGCTACCTGATGGCCCTTGACCATATCGACGAGGTCATCAGCATCATCCGCTCCTCGCAGACCGACTCCGAGGCCAGCAGCCGACTGATCGAACGCTTTGGCTTTACGCCCGAGCAGACCACGGCCATCCTCGAGATGAAGCTGCGCCGCCTGACCGGCCTGGAGCGCGACAAGATCCAAGAAGAGTTGGACGGCCTGCGCCGCGCCATCGCCTACTACGAGGACCTGCTGGCGCACGAGGAGAAGATTCTGGGCGTCATCAAGGAAGAGATGCGCGAGATCTCCAAGAAGTTTGGCGACAAGCGCCGCACCGAGATCAGCCAGGTTGAGAAGGACTTGGACGTCGAGGACCTCATTGCCGACGAGGATATGGTCGTGACCATCACCCACACCGGCTACGTTAAGCGTATCCCGGTGGCTGCCTACCGTGCCCAGAAGCGCGGTGGCAAGGGCGTGTCGGGCGTCAACCTCAAAGAGGACGATGTTATCGACGAGATGTTCATCGCGTCCACGCACGAGTATGTGCTGTTCTTCTCGAGCAAGGGCAAGGTCTATCGCCTGAAGGTGCACGAGCTGCCGGTGGGTACGCGCCAGGCGCGCGGTACCGCGATCGTCAACCTGCTGCCCTTCGAGGAGGGCGAGAAGATCGCGAGCGTCATCAGCTGCCGCGAGTTCCCGGCCGACGAGTACCTGATGTTTGCCACCAAGAGCGGCATGGTCAAGAAGACCGTGATGAGCGCTTACGATCGTAGCCGCCGTGATGGCCTGATCGCTATCAACCTGCGCGACGACGACGCACTGCTGAACGTGCGCCGCGTGCGCGAGGGTGACAAGATTATCCTAGCCACCACCGCGGGCAAGGCGATCATGTTCTCCGAGGAGCAGGTGCGCGCCACCGGCCGCGATACCAGCGGCGTTCGCGGTATCGGTATGAAGGACGGCGTGAGCGTTCTGGGCATGGAAGTCACTAACGGCAACGGCGATCTGTTCGTCATCACCGAGCGCGGCTACGGCAAGCGCACGCCGGTCGCGGACTACCCAGAGCAGAATCGCGGCGGCCAGGGCGTCTACACCATCCAAATGACCGAGCGCAAGGGCAACCTCGCGGCCATGAAGACGGTGGGCCCGCAGCACGAGCTGTTCATCGTGACGGAGGGTGCGACGGTCATTCGCGTCAAGACCGACGAGATCAGCCAGACCGGCCGCGCCACCCAGGGCGTCAAGATGATGACCGTCGACGACAACGACCGCGTATGCGCCGTAGCCCGCATGACGGCAGCCAAAGAGAAGCCCGAAGGCGAAGCAACAGAAGACGGTTCTGCCCCCGAAGAAGCCCCAGTCGATCTAGGCGATGGCAACGACGTGCCAGAAGATCTCCTAGACGAGTAAGAGGCTCTAGCTGGTAAAAATCATCAGACCCCATATATCGGCGGTCGGCGCACT
>UQZD01000018.1:0-40729 GCA_900545485.1 uncultured Collinsella sp.
GGCTAACGCCGATACTCGCCCGCTTTTTACTTTCGGTTTCGATTTTTTAAGACGATCGATATTAATCTATTCGAAGCGCGTGCTCTGATGGGTTTGAACTGACAAATTTCAAAGCGTAATTACGTGCCATCAAAGAGACGAGGGTATAAGTCCAACGATATGAATAATCCCTACTCTTCTGAGATTGCATTGCAATGTAATCTTTAAACCTCTGATGTCGCTATTTGCGTTCAATGGGGGTATGCATGAAAGGATGAGAATTGTCGTCGGAATACTGCCAGCCTGGCGCAGGCGACCCATATTGGTTCGAATGGTATGTCGGACTCGACTACGTGATCTCCATGCTCGCAGGATTAGATCAAATTGAGTCCGTGACTTTTCAAGAAGTCGGCCTTGAGGGGGTTGATGACGTCGTTGTCCGACGTTCGCATGGGCTTCCCATGGTGTGTGTCCAAGTGAAGCATAAAAAAGCTTCGACAGCGACCGCAAACAACCTGACGTTCGGATCGTTGGTGGCGGAGGGTGAATCGGGTGAAGAACAGAGTCCCAATAAATCTCTGCTTGCCTCTCTCGCGGCAGGATGGAAGCAGGTTTCGCGTGAAGAAGAGGCAATTCCTGAAATTATTTTGTACACGAATCGTGCGCTGGGCAAAAATAAGACAGGTGCGGAGTATATGGGAAAGCCCTACAAGAGGCTTCCCCTTGGTGAGTTCTGGGACAAACTGTCCGTAGAGCTCGGGTCTGTTGCGTCGTCTTCCGATATCACTTTCGACGACCCCGACCTCGATATGCAGTGGCACGAATTCGCCGACTCAACAAAGCTTGAGGAACCTGATATCGTGCCTTTCCTGAGAAATCTAACGATCAGGGCAGGCGCTCCGTCGCTTCACGACGAAGAGATCAAGCTAATGGGTAGATTAAGGGATGAGGTATGCGGAGGGTCAGAAGAACTGGCTTCCAGAGTATTCGACCTGCTTGCCGCCGAGCTCCGGAGATGGACCACTGCGGCGGGCGACAATATGGTTAGTGCGGAGATCGCCCGGAAATGCGTCTGCAAGCTTAACCGAAATCCAATGGATATACCAATCGAGGTCCCCATCCCTATACCAGTTTTCCCGAGTAGGGAGCGACTGTGCTTACTTTTGCGTGACAGATTGGAATCGTCCAATAGCAGGGTCATATTTCTCCAGGGAGGTCCTGGCTCTGGAAAAACGAGACTGGTCAGCTGCCTATGCGAGCGGATGAGCCCACGTCCCTTCAGGTTCTATGCATTCAAGCCCTTGGATGTCGATGACTTTAGCTATTCACCTGATGCCGGCATCGTCTCTCCCAGGGAACTGTGGGGTACCTTACTGAATCAGCTTCGTGATACACCTGAACTTGCCGGGGAGAAGCCTAAAATACCTATTTTCAATGAACTTTGCACCGATGACGAGCTTCGGTGTGAGGTCTTAAGGCTTGCCAAATCGCTTTCAACCAAGCGAGGCTGCAAGACGATTATTGTGATTGACGGCATCGATCATGCCGCACGGGCCAAGGAGAGATTAACTTTTTTGGAGCACCTCCCCTCACCAAAATCGATTCCAGAAGGCGTTCAGATTCTCGTCTCCGGCCAGCCAGCTAATCTATACTCCGCCTACCCACAATGGCTCAAGGGGGAGCACGTCGGTGTCGAGATGGAGCGCCTCCCCAATATCGACGCTGATGACGTTAACGCCCTCTTGTCGGATAGGGCCGACTTTTCAGACCGAGAGACCCTCGTCCTCTCCAATGAGATCATCAATATAACCAATGGGAACACCTTGTCTGTGGTGTATGCGGTTCACGCAATCGCTGGTGAGACGGATTGTGGCTGTGCCATTGAAAAGCTGCGGTCATTGGGCCTTTCGGAAAACGTCGAGGAATACTACGAGTCTATCTGGAAGAAAGCCAATGATGAAATTCAGCAACATCACGGAAGTGGATCGAACGCGCTGGGTCTCATCGCTTCGTCGATGCACCTTCTCGACGGAGCGATCTATCCTAAGCTCCTATGCAGTGCGTTTCCCGATTCTTTTTCGGAGGAGTACGTGGTGGCACGCGACATCGCTATTCTCTCTCCTTTGCTGAGAAAGTGCGCCGACGGATCCACTCGCCCCATTCACAACGATTTCAGGCTCTTCGTAAGTTCTAAGGCTTTGGAGCCCGGTATGGAAGGATACCTTCGTTTTGCGTCCGGCAGCCTCGCCGATGCCGCGTTGGGGATGGAGGGTGACGTGGTCCGATCTTGCTATGCTGTTCGTTTGCTTGCCGCCTCTGGTCGAGTTGAGGACTGTATCAGTCTATTTGACACGTCGTACGTCATCGATGCCGTTGCCCATGGCGTTCCTTGGAGTCTTCTCTGCGAGCAGGCGAAGACGGTATATGGAATGGCATGTGAGTCGGGGAAGCTGGAAAACGTGCTTAGGGTCCAACTTGCCCTTTCGACCCTTTCACAGGTAAATGAGCACTTCGAGTATTGGCTCGAGCGCAGGCCCTTTCTTCACCTCGAGGAATTGGTGGGCATGGACTACATGGTGCCGCCCCTCAACAAGGAGACAGCCACCTTGTATGCAACGACGCTCGAAAGATGTCTCTGGTTGCTTAAAGACGCCGGGTGCACGGAGCAGAGCGACGAGCTGTACGGCATCTGGTTCTCTGGCCTTTCTCCTCTAACAGCATTGAATATATTGTCGGATTCCGATGAGAAAGACGGGGTCTTAAGGCAAGACGACGGTACTTCCATGCTGATGTCCGCATGGGGCAGTCTCGCCGCGACACGTGGACTCGATTTTGACGATTTTCTGTTCGCTGAAGATCTTGGGGGTGATACGGAGGATCTGCAGTGCCGTTTTCGGGATGCCTTCGTGAGAGGTTTATTAATGCAGTCTTCACTGGAAGACGACGACCTCTCTAAGATCGCCGGGCTTTCGATCACAGTAGACGCAGCTACGAACATGATGCGCGATTTACTGACTGGAGCACTTCCGGCATCGCGCACTGCGCAACGCGCATTCTTCTCAAAGATTTCGGCTTACTCGTTTAAACTTGAAATCGGTACCATGGCCTACGCCTTGTGCTTGTCAGAGGGGTTGCACGTGTCTAGTGCCGGCAGGTCCAAGCCGTTGCTGTGCCATAGGGAAGGAAATGTCTATAGTGAGGGCTTTACCCTCGGCTTGTTTGCAGAGAGCTTCATTTTCGGTTATGAATCCGACCGCGACGGTTTCGATGCCATGGGACTGGACATGGACGCGTCGATCGCATGGATGGATCGCTCCGACAGGGAGTACCTGTCTATCGTCAGAACGTTGCGGGCCTCGGCCTGCCTCGGATATGCCGTGGGACATGGCGCGACCATATTGCCAGGAACCGACGAGGCGCGTGTTTTGGGGGAGTGGGCCCAGGCTCCGCATTGGCCCGGCTTATTGACTATGGAGACATGTGCCGTGCCATACATCGCATTCGTCTCCGCGAAAGGCGTGGACCTTTGTGCAAAAGCGTTCGAGGAGGAAGATCTAAAGGGTTTCATTTATTCTAGAAAGCCCCTTTGCGCAAAGCTGAGGATACTCAGGCATCTCCAGAAGATAGGCAGTGAGATTCCTAGACGCTATCTCTCGAAAGAGTATGGACCGGACGGGTCGATTTTGCTGGCATCCCAGGATGCCTCTGAGATTCACGACATGCTAAGGCCCTTGCTCGCTTCTTATGATCGAGATCTCGCGATGCATTGCGATGAGGCTATCCTCTTTGGGTCGGCTCGGTTCACCGACCACAAGGACTACTCACTGTCCAATCTCGTTGAGAGTTTCGAAACGCTTTCTGAGTTCGGGATGGCAACTGAAACTCACGCTTTTGAATTGCTCGAGCTGGACAATGCGGCATCGCAATCGGGTGACAACAGGATGTCTAGTGTGCTGATGGAGAAGGTGGCGGATTGGGCGGCGAATGAAGGTCCCGCACAATTGTCAAGAATCCGCTCGCTGCAGCCGGAGTATAGGTATGACCATTGCCTTATCGAGCATCAACTCAAGTCTTTGCTGGCGAACGCAGCGTGCTTAGGCGATGTGCTGGCTGTATTTGCTGGCATGCTCGGGAACTCGTCTTGTTGCTCGGCCGAGGACGTAGAGGGGCTCCGTTTCTGCCTTAAAACATGTAGAGATAAAGCGGTTGAACTCGGATGCGAAGATGATTTCGAGAGTGAGGTTACTGACATAGAGAGCGCCATCAAAGACGCGCCAATAACCGAATCGTTTAAATCTGGGGTTGAGAATTCCATCGCAGATGTCCCTCGAGATCTTAGTGACCTATCGGATAAAGAGGTAAAGGACATCGCGTTTCGTCAAGAGATTGATCGCTGGTATTGGGAGCCCGTTGCCAAGGCTTGCTCGGAGTTGGTCGGTCGAGGGCAAGAAAGAAGTGAGGTCTTTAACAGCCTTGTGGAAGCGCGTGGCACTGCTCTTTGCAAAGAGGGATGGGCTCATTTCTCCACATCTGTAACCGAACTGATTGACGGCATCGCGAGCTACTCCGATGACGAGTTCTTTTTCAAACTGCTCTCGTGGAAGAACCGAGGGTTGGAAAGATACGGCTTTGGAGCCGCCCCAAACGATATCATGCATGCAATTATGGTCAGAGCGAGGGTGAGAAACCCGGCGCTTTTCGAGGTGATATTTGAGCTCGAGTGTGACAGCAAACGAAGGTGGGTCACCTGCAATGGAAAGTGCGATCTGGCTGCTTTGGAAAAGAAATCATCCGGTTTGTCCGAGCCGGAATTGTTGCCCGAGCTTGTGTCGGAAATCCTGCTCGATTCGATCCTCCCTGAAGACCCACATAGGACAGAAAACGCAGTGCGGGGAATCGTCTGGGGCGGTTTACGTTTGAAAAGCATGAGAGAGCGCGTGTGCGAAGGGCTGGAGGTTCTTCGACCGTATGAACGTATCTTGCTTGAGAAGGTTCTCGGTCGCTGGTGGTGCGCTTTCCCTGGAGACGATGTGATCTGGGACTGCTTCACCAAGCTTGTCGATAAGGTTAAAAGGGCGGATGAGGCTTACCTTCTCTCAATTTATACCGGAGCACCCGGGATTATTCTCAAACCAGGGATTGACGACCCACAGTTGACCGAAAACAGCAGCTGCGAGGTTCCATCTAGAATAGAAACCTTCCTATCGGAAGCTTATAGCCTTTGCGTTGACGGCTGCGAGGACGTCAAAGAAGCCCTGGAATTATGTCGCGGAGGGGAAGTCCGACCGTTTGTTAAACGACATATGCAAAATGACGGGGTCGTTTTTCCAGCGTGCGGACAGGAGGATTACGGCCAGGAGCTCCTCTATGCTGGATTGTGCCATGGGCGTTGGCGGGCCATTCCGAGCTGCGTAGCCGCTTCGATCCTTGTGGACCCTGCTGACGTATGGTGCTTCTCGCATTTTCCCTTTTTTAAGGACCCGGTGGCATTCGGGGTGTCAAGGGTTATCGAGTTATTCGAGGCTGGAGCGATTGAAGAAGCGGAACACGTCGCGGCCAAACTGCCCATGATCGATTTGAATGGGGGCGAGGCGTGCCTAGGCTGGAAGCTGTATATCCCATACGGGAGTCAAGCTGAACAATACGAGTATTATGGCTCCGCTCGCATAGCGTCGCTTGATTGCGAAAGCCCAGACGACGTTATTGATAGGGAGTACGGATGCTACGGACTATTGTCGGGAAAAGGAGGGGGAATGGCCTCCTCCTTTTCTCGAAACAGCATATCATTGTGCAATGCTCTGGCCGGTTGCATAACCATGACGTTCTGCGATTGCCAGGTATTCCCTTCCCGTGCTATGAGGATGCTTGGTTTCATTCCGAAAATCGACAATCCTCTAATTTGGGTTGATGCATTAGGAAACCGAGTTACTTGGTTCGAACAATTTTGCTTCCCCGTGGAAAAGGGCTTTCGTCATTCTGTCTACTATCAACAGCCGCGGTTATGGAGGTGGGTCTTTAACAAGGAGCTCGTGGAGAAAGCCGCAAAAGAACATGGATGTCGCATCTATTGGTCCACGAAGTCGAGCAATCATATTGACCAGATTAAGGATCGATACGACATGCACGAGGCCATAAAGATGATGTCGCCTTTTGAGAAATGACCGCATGAATCGCGTGAACTGTGATAACAGGAAGGAGAGCGCGTGCACTTGGCACAGCAGCCATATATCCTGTTTCATGTCGAGCGTCGGCTCACCACGTTGCGGGACGCCGTGTACTGCCGGTAGCGCTTGCAGAACCTGTTGCAGGACATCGACGGGGCGCCGGCCTCCGCGCTCCTGCAGGCGTACTCCGCCTGCAGGAGCTTGAGCGTGATGGGGATGCTCGGGAGGACGTTTAATTGCGGTGCCGAACGGCAATATCCGGCCGGGTGGACGGCGATGCTGATTCGCAATGTATGTGGTGTCGAAAGGGCCTTGGAATCATCTAGAAGCTGAATCAGAGAATCCAAAATGCAGAGTGATAATCAAGGTATTGCCAATTGATCTTTAATGGCGGAGGAGACAATGGACCTAACGAATCTACCTGAGTACATCTCAGCGATTGTGGCAATAATTGCGTTGTTCATTTCTTGTTACCAAGCTCGTCTCAGTAATAAACAGTCTCTATTTAATCGACGTTTAAATATTTGGATAACCGTCGATAAACTCATGAGCGTTTACGCAAAAAACGCGAAGAACTTGGAGCATAACGACGAACCGCAACTGGCTATCGACCGGCTATTTGTTTGGCTAACTAACACTACGTACTTGCAATCAATTTCAGCCTCAATAAATCATGTGTTAGATGCCGACTCTCAACTTAAATTGCATTTAAAGCTTGATGAAATGAGAACGCTCGCTATGGAGGCGAAATTTTGCTTCAAAAGAAAGAGTGGAGACGCAATAGCCGAATTCATAGAAGCTTATCAATCCCTTTTGTTTTCAATGTATCAGTATCAGATTTTATTGAATAAGATGAGTCAGAGTGCAAAGGAATATCAATGGACACTTGTACAGGCTTCTGAAAAGTTACATGAGCCCGATAAACGGAAAGATCTCTTTGAGAAAGAAAGCGCTCTAGCAGCTTCATACATAACTCTATGCCAGCTAAACAAGAGAGGTGCAATTCAGCGCCAAATAAAATTAACAGGCCCTATGTGGTGCTGGGTGAATTGATGGATTACGGGATGATTAGTAATGCAACGGTTCAGATAACGCGACTTACCGCACCTACCCCAAGCTGAGGTAAGTCGCTCGGCCATCAGGATATGGCGCACCACCCTTGCGGTCGGGTCCCATCTGTCCCTGGCCTGGTAGACGCACCAGTCGAGGTAGGCCTGCATGTTCATGGGCGACATCCCCGTGAAGCGCCAAGCGTAGCGCTTAAGCCAGGAGCACAGGTCGTTCGCAATCTCCATTCGCTCCAGGTAGACCGGGTCGTTCACGTCCGCGCTGTAGGCCTCACTGTCGAGTCCGTCGTTCTTGACCAGCGCGTTGCAAGCCCTCTCCAGGCCGTGAATCAGCAGCGCCCCAGGCGCTATCCTCCCGCCCATGGCCTTCTTCACGCGCGCCGAGCTGGGCTTCCCGTGGCCACAGACGACCGTGACGGGATTCTTGTGGACGTCGATGGCGACGCAGATGCACAGCTCCTGGCGGGACAGGCCGCGCTTGCGCCCCTGCCCGTAGCCCTTGGAGTGGTCGGTGTCGTTGATGTGGATCTCGTCCACCCAGATGGTGTCGCGCAGCACGATCCGGTCCCGTTAGCCTGATACCGTGGCGAGCACGCGGTGCCGCCATTCGAAGGCGGTCTTGTGGGTGACGCCGCGCAGATCGGCCGTGCACTCGACGGGGGCGTTAAGGCACATGGGCCTGATGAAGGAGACCCGGGCGGGGAGCGGCTTTCGGCAGCGCTCGAGGACGGTGCCCGTAAGGGAGTTTGAATCTCCTGCCGCAGCAGCGGCAGCGCCACCTCGGGACGCCGGCGGCGGTGGAGCCGTCCCTCCAGGCGCCGCAACCCGAGCACTTCGGGTCCGGCCCATAGGCCGCGGCGGCCACGGCGAGCGTGCCCACACCGACCTCCTCGCGGCAGCGCCTCTCGTCTACGGCTTTCCTGAGCGGCAGGAACTCCTCGGCGGCGAGGCACGCCACGAGCGCCCTGAAGGGGTTCGCTCTTCCCATTTGGATCTGTCCCATCCGCCCGAGCGCCCACCCGGAGGGATTGTCGCCAAACAAAGATCCGGGCGAGCGCTCGGGCAAATTCTCTGTTTGGTTGGGAAGAGCATGGCATTCGGGGACCTTCCGGTCCCCGAACCATCACCTGTTATCTAAGATGTTAGAAAGTCAATAATGACGAATTAATCGACCACTGGGGACAATATTAGTTCCCCAGGGGTCGATTTCAATTGCTGCGCTAATTTTCGCAGTTGAAGCATCGGTACATTTGTAACTAGAAGCAAATATCACTTCTAATGCACTATCTATTCCATATGTTTAGCATGACAATTGGTACAAACAATCGAACGTAAAAGAGGACATGAAGATGGAGAAGGGGAATGGCTATTACGAACATGACATCAAGGTTAGGTTTACAGAAGAACGGATAAACAAATCATCGAATTGGCAGTGGCTAATTGAATGCACTGAAGAGCGATTCTCTGCACCCAAAGAAATCACTTCAGTAAATGAATTTCTAGGCGTATTGACAGCGCTTCATGAACCCTTTGCTTTTCTTGCTACCGTTGTCGATTTGGTTGGCGATTTCAAACCAGATATTTCATCAATGTGGTTGGTGAAGTTGTACGATTGCGTTCTCCTTAGAAGCGGAATGACCAAGCCAGAAGATTATGACGAATACGCTGGGTTTTTCGGCATGCTTGGCGTAGCGTCCTATGCAACTTTCCTTTTCAATAAATTAACTGGTAGAAATGCCCTTATTGATACCCGTCCCATTTTTTATTCAAATCTCCACCAGCTGTATGACTTTACTGCGGTAAACGATGAATGGCCAAAGCTTGAATACTTAACCGGGAGAATCAATTTAACGGGAATTGAACTAGTCGCCGCAACACTTCGGCACAATTTTAAGTGCGTCGATGCGCCAATCAAATACAATAGCGTTATTAAGCTGATGGATGACAACTTTGATGCCGATTTCCTCAGTTTTAGAAACGTTGATCGAGATCTATTTCAAACATGGCAGGAGGCTCTTCTTTGCGATGCTTTTAGGAGTTCTTACCAAAATGGAAAACTTATCCCATTGATTGGCCTTGGTGAAGGTGAAGAATCGTCATATAGCTCTGCATGGACAGAAGGCATGTTCCATAAAGCAAAGAATGTCTTTGAAGATGATCGTGCGATTTGCTTACTTGAGTCTATAGAATTTGCGAAATGGAATGAGATTCCTTCGACCCGTAGCCAAACCATTCTGGTTGAACTAACCATAAATAATGCCAAGCGAATAATAAAAAATAGTGAACCGTTGTACCGTATTCAGTGCACAGCGATTGATATTGTCACTCAGCTAAAAAGGGAATCGAAATTTTGCAAAGAAGCTCAGACAGCTTATTTTCGAAGTATGAATGAACTTCTAAAAGACCGTACTGATTACAACGATCTTCGTTATATGTCGGAACATTCAATTCCGATGACAAGGGAACAAAAAGGTCTTTTAAAAACGAAATGCCAAGCTTTCTTTGCCGAAAACTTAAAGAAGGTCAATACTACACACGACCTGGTAGCCCTATTTGAAAACCCTCTAAGCGCAAAGTACTGCAATCAGAAGGATGCGGCGTACGCATTCGATTTGTTCTATAAGCACGCAGAACATAGCGACATTGAAACTGCGGAGCTGTTCTATTCCGCAATGATGTTTTTATTAGATGTTTTGAGCAACCCTGAAGTAAATAACAATTGGGCTAAAAATGTAATTATTGCTCTTAGACATACTTGGCAAGATAAATACTACAGTCAAGTTGTATCAGGAATGCATTGTTTTACGCGAGAATTCTCCATCCCAAACACTGAAATCAAAATGCTAAATAAGCAGTTCCTAGAATCACCCCACGGATTTGCACAATCTTTATTACAACTTTCCGATGATTCAATTTCATCCAGCTTAGAGGACATGTCTAAGAAGATAATTGTTTACCTTTTTGGCAAGACAACAGTCAGTGAATTCTATCCCAATCACGTTCACGTAATGATAGAAGATGATGCGCGCTCGATCGACAAAATGATTGCAGATGAAGTCAAACGGGTTTACGAGGAGCGTTCTTATCGATTCATCAATCATCTTAGCGAGCAAGTTATGCTCGACGGTTTCTTTGAAAAGCTCAACAAGAATATCCAATTGGCTTGCAGCATGGTTGTCATAGAACCCGTTTATGACAAGGTGGTTTCACTTGCTCCAAGTCAATACGAGCTTTTGCCCAATCCTGGCAACAGGCCGACCCTCGGCCACCTTACGCAGCTATTTCCTATTCTTGAAAATACTATTAGAAACATAGGGGAGTTGTTTTCCATTGTTCCCTTCCAAGCAAATAGGGATTCCTTTAACAAGCTTAGGGAAGTATCAGGCGTCTTGGCTGACCTCATTGGAAACGTTCGTGAACTTACGGGAACCATCCAAGGATGCGGAGAGTTCCTATTTGTCTACTTAGTCATGTACTCTTCTAACGGATATAACATCAGAAACGATTGCATCCATGGTCGTCAATACCAAGGTCCTGCAGATGTCGCATTCGCCTACAGACTTACCGTGATCTGCACCTATATGATGCTAAAAAGGCTGAAGGGGCTTGAAGCAATTGTAGAGAATGAGGTAGACAGCAAAGACCAGGAGGAGATCGTATGTCACGGTCGACGATTTTTTGGATGGGCAGCTTTTAAGGCGATATGTTCTTCTCTCAAAAAACTCATGAGCCACCTTAGGATTCCGATGACTTTAAAACGATAATTGCCTCGAGAGTTTCCATAACATAATTAACTCGATACTGACCTTCGTTTTCTTAGATCATTCGATATTTTTGGTCAGATTTAAAACGCACGGTCTTTTTGTTTTGATGAGTTTTGGTTGGGTTGCTGCTGTGAAGGCGGCAATTTTAGCGGGAGCGCTGGGACGATGATCATCCTCCTGCATAAGGAAGATTCTAACAGTTTAGATAACGGGTGATGCCGCACCTACCCCAAGCTGCGGTAAGTCGCGTCGGCCATCAGGATATAGCGCACCACCCTTGCAGTCGGGTCCCATCTGTCTCGGGCCTGGTTGACCCGGTCTTGGTAGCCGGATACCGTGGCGAGCACGCGGAGCCGCCACTCGAAGGCCGTCTTGCGGGTGACACCGCACAGCTCGGCCGCGCACTCGACGGGAACGTTGTGGCGCATGTACCTGATGAAGAAGACCCAGGTGGCGAGCGGTTTGCCGCAGTGCTCGAGGACGGTGCCGGTGAGGGAGGTGAATCTCTTGCCGCAGCAGCGGCAGCCCCACCTCGGGACGCCGGCGCCGAAACCCGGGCATTCAAAGTCCTGCCGATAAGACGCGCCGCCCCTGTCGCAACAGCGACTCAGGTCGGCGGCCTATCTGAGAAGAAAGAACTCGTCGGCGATGGGGCCCGCCACGAGTACCCCGAAGGGGTTCGTTCTTCCATATAGAACTGTCCCATCTGAAAGCACGTCCATCCGGAGGAATTGGCGCTTAACAAAGATCTGGGTGGGCGCTCAGCCAGATCTTTGTTTGACTAGGAAGAGCATAGCATTCGGGGGAGGGTTGCCCCCGAATCATCACCTGTTATCTAAACAGCCAGATCGCTAAATATGCCCTGAGTTTATAATCTGTAAAAACCAAGTGTCTGCAACGGGGGCATCCGAACTAATGGGCAAAATCGAGCAAGAGCGTTATATCGGCGCAGACTATGACGCTGATGATTGCCTAATTATTATAGGAAACGGATTTGATCTTCATCATGGCCTAGCAACCAGATATTCGGATTATCGTGACTGGCTGCTAGGCCATGATGAGCGAGTGGTTGCCGACTTCGAATCATTTGACTACGCGACAGAATGCCTCGACCTCGATAGCAATCTTTGCTGCAAATCCAGCTCCATGGAGGAGGGCAATCGTCGATGGAGCTCTCTCGAAGAATCACTCGGTATTGAATGGGACGACCTTTGTTATGAAACACTCGAACACGCGTATCCTAATCTAACCGATGATAATCCAGGATGGGACGATTTCTGGATCGAGATGCAGGTGCGTCTTGAATACTTGAAGAAGCTTACCGGGGATCGTTTTAGGGAATGGGTAGAGTCGATCGATGTTTCTAAAGCAAAACCCGTGCTTGAGTTACCAGACGCTGCTTCTTTCATTACCTTTAATTACACTCCAACGCTGGAGTATGTCTACGGTGTTCTTCCAGATAGAATCCTCCATATTCACGGCAGTGTCTTAAAAAAAGACGAGCTTCTTCAATTTGGGTCCCCCGACAATAATCCTAAAGAGCTTCAAATGATGCTTGAAGATAAATATGGAATGGATGATTTTTACGGTGCAACTATTCAACAAGGCGTAACCGTCGCATGCGATCGCTGCGCGGATACATGGAAGAACATAGAGGGTAACTACGACGCCCTTAACCATTTCTTGGACGCCCTTGCCAAGATTAATACCGTAATTGTCATGGGCAACTCGTTCGACAAAGTCGATAAGCCGTACTACCGCGACGTTCTGGCTCCACGCTACCGCGATGCCGAATGGGTCTTTTGCGAGCACGATCCAAACGAGGATAAGCAGTATGGTATTGACAAATTTTGCCACGAGCTTGCCATTCCAAACTACCGCATGACCAGTTACATGGAGTTTGACATCGGATATGACCAGTCGATAGATAGAGTCTAGGGCGCTGAGGGTCGCTTCACGACTTAGAGCAATAGATGGGCGGAATGCCATTGTATTTGAGGTGATTTAATGAGACTGGCAAATTCCATACGTAATTGGCGAATTCAATTCGCTATTTGCTAACCATTGTGTTATAGTACCAGTTAAGGTACTCGTGACCATAATTGCTTGGCCGCGAAGGTCTTTTCCCATTCCAGGGCGAGCTCGAGCTCGCCGCGGACCACTTCGGTGGTCTACCTAAACCCCCGCTCACCCGGTGCGCCCGCGCTGGGATGCGCGGGCGCACGAAGCTGGGCGGGTGTTACCGGAAGAACCTCTCCTTTCCTTGGGACGCTGCAACTGCAGTGAGAAAGGGGGTGTGCTTTATGGCACAGAAGTTACCTGATTCCGGAAACGACCATGTTGCTGGCCGACCTCGGGTGAAGCTGCGAGTTGAAAAGCGTAAGAAGGCTCCGTTTGACTTCCGAATGCTGATTCGACTACTTGAGCTTCTCGGCGCTTTTCTAGGAGTGCTTCACAAGCTCAAGTGCTTGTTGACTGGTTGGTAGCATCTCGTGGTAACCCGCCCAGTATTTGCTTTTTAGCTCCTTTTAGTCTGTAAGGAGAGTGTGGAATGCTGGGCAATACGCTTAAAAGGTTACGGGGCATATATGGATACAGCGCCAAGGAAATGAGTGAATTGCTCGGCATCTCTAGTAGCTATCTTTCCGAAATCGAAAACGGGAAGAAAAAAGTCTCAATGGATCTACTTGATCGCTATTCAGAATTGTTTGGTCTTCGAGTATCGACGTTAGTGCGTTTTTCAGAAGACTATGAGGATGCAGAGCTGAACAACGCCGGCCAGAAATTCATCACATCCTTGATGTCAAAAGTGATCGAGGCGTACAGCAATGGCAAGTAGAGGCTACAAAATTGACCAGAGTCCTCTGTATAAGCTAAGCAATAAGCGTAAACTCGCTACGATTCTTCAGATGGAGTACTCTACGCTCCTTCATGCCAAGGACTTCATCAATTACACTGTCAGCGAAATTGAAAAAAGTTCTGGTGGATTCCGAACTATCTACAATCCATGTAGAGAGTTAAAGCAAGTTCAACGCCGCATAAAGAACTTGTTGAGCAGAATTTCGATTCCAAGCTGGGTGTTTTCTGGACGAAAAGACGTCTGCCATGTGGATAACGGCAAGTACCATGAGCACTCTGTCTATTTTATTCAGTCAGATTTACACGCGTTTTATGACACGTGTACGCGAGAGCGCGTCTATCGACTCTTCAAAGATAGATTTAAATGCAGCAGTGATGTATCCGCCCTGCTTAGTGATTTAACTACACTTACGCTAGAGGACGGTTCCACTGTAATTCCAACCGGAAGTCCAAGTGCTCAGCTTGTTGCCTTCCTTGCCTATCAAGATATGTTTAACGAGTTACACGATCTTGCACGCAATCATGGCTGCAAGTTCTCCCTATACGTTGATGACTTGACTTTCTCGTCTAAAACGCCATTCAGCAATCCAACTGTTTTTGAAAAGAAAGTCCTTCGAATCGTTAAGCGTTGTGGACACTCTCTATCGCTCAGTAAGACAGCATATCGCGGCGCAGATGAAACCAAGGTAGTTACAGGTGTCGCCATAACAAAAGAGGGTGTTACGGCTATTCCAAATAAGCTGAGACACAAAATCGTAGAAGGAACGGCACAAAGCTGCGCTGGCGATACGGCTGCCGTACCATCAACCCTAGGACGGATTAGCTCGGCAAGAATGATCGAGCCCAGCGCTTTCCCCGAAGCAGAACGACAAGTTTTGCTTAGCTTGGAAGACCAGTCGTGATCTCCATCTGATTATGGCGTCACTATCAAATGCAATTAAGGGATATGTTGCTTAAGCTCTTTGCCCTATTAAGTCAATGCTTGTTAGAGTGCCATTTAATAGGGCAAAATTTCACTACAGCTCTCGCTGATTACGAGAAGCTGCAACTTGCACGTATTGCTACGGATACATGCACAGGCGACAAAGCGCTCAAAAAGCGAATGGACGAAAGCAACTACTTTGAAAACGGATTCCTTTATCAGCTCGATCCAACAAAGTTTGATCTTGTGCCTTCGCAACTTGTGGAGAGGTGCCGGGGTGAGCTAGTAAATATGGACGGAGAGAAGTAGCCGATGCTCGAGAATGCAAACTTTATCGTGAATGTGTTGGCAGCGGGCGGTGCCCTAGCGGCCGTATTCGTGTCTCTATATCTTTATTGGGCTGCCCAAAAACCTGAGATCATCGCTTGCCTTTCCCATGATAGGGACAACGGATGCGTCCTGTTTGAGGTCAAAAACTAAGGAAAAGGCGTAGCCGAAGACGTGAAGATTGTTTATTTCGACTTTGACCTCGTGCAGGCTAAATATCGTGATTACGTTCGTGAACGTAGTTTCCTGACCAAAGGTATCCCCGTACTTGTTCCCGAGGCATATCGCAATACCGTGATACTTGACGGTCCAGAAATAAAGAATTTTGATTCGGTCGTGTCCCAGGTATCACTCAGCTATAAGAGGAAGGGGCTCTTTGGACCTAAGATCGAAATACGTAGTTTTCCAATGGACTATTACTCGTTTTGCGGGTCTATCTACAAGAAGAGCGACTTGCACGCGCTTAGGGTTGCGACCGAGGTTATAGCGGGGATTAAGACGAAAGAGCAGGCCAAAAGGGCTTAGGTCTTCGATTGATAGGGCCGCGTTCTGCCTTGGCTTGGCACAACGTAAGATGTTGATTGGAGAACAACTATGCAAGCCGATGAAATCACCGAGACAATTAAAAGCTACATGCAATGTGACGACATTGGTCTTCAAGCGTTAGTCTTGTATGGTGAGTGGGGTTCGGGCAAGACATATTATTGCGTGAACGATCTTAAAGCTGCACTTAACGAAATAGACGTAAAGATTTGTCGCGTATCGCTATTTGGTGTTTCCGATTATGATGAGATCTGTAATAGGGTTCTGGCCTCTTGGTTTCATTTTTCTGAAAAACCCACGAATCGCATCTTTGCCGCAATAAAAGTTATTAAGAAAGGCGTACTTGACGTTGGTAAGTCAATATCTAGCAAACAACTAGCTAGATTTGGAATTCACATTTCTATTAAACCCGACTTATTACTATCTTTAATTGGTATGAAAAATGTTCTCATGATATTTGACGATTGCGAGCGCAGTAGCTTCGCTCATGATGACCGTTCATTTCTTGGGTTCGTTAACAATATGGTAGAAAACCATGGCTGGCATGTGATGCTCGTTAGAAATCAGCCGCTGTCTTTTGAGGATGACTGTTCTGTTGAAAAGGCGGTTATTAGCCAAATCGAGTATGAGCCAGACCTACAGGTACTTTACCGAGTCATGGTAGGGGACAGGCTGCGCATTCCCGAACAGATTGGCTTTAAAGTCAAAGATGCAGTTATTGACGGACTTAAGGGTTCCCTTGTCAATGCAAGAGCTCTATTGAGATCAGTCCCGTCTATTAACTATGCGTTAAACACGTCGGTTCTTTTAGATGAATCTATCGATTTTCGTGGAAGAGTGGAGTCATTCTCAGATTTTGTTGGATATGCAGTTCAAGCATCAGCAGGAATAGTTCCTAAAGAGCCAAAGGACGCAAACAGCTCAATGAGCATTTTCGACGATTCTGAACTCCAGGAATACGATTACTATCAAACTTTATCAAACGCCCTTGCCCCTTTAACTGAAGGGAAGGATGTAGATCCAGAAACTATTAAGAGTTCTTTCATAAAATATGTACTGAAGAAAAATCCCAATTCCGCCGCAGACGTCGAGGCCCAAGAAATGGAATACCATTGGGGCACTTTGCGCTGCTTGGAAGACAGTCAGGTTGAATTGCTGGCGAACCAATTTAAAGACATGCTTGCTAAGGGGCAGTATTCTCAAGGTTGGTTCTATAAGTTCATTGGGTTTACGCTAGATCTAATCAATCTTGGATTCTGGGATGAATCTTTTCGCGAGAAGCTTCTCGATTCGCTTCGGCTCGCCGCCAATCACGACCCCAAGTGCGACGCTGCCGCTTTGAGACAAGAACGAGATAATATGAATGATTTTTATGGTACAGATGCCAATCTCATAATGGACAAACTTATAACTGAGGTTGAACAAGATGAAAGGGAGCGAGATTTAAATCGCATCAGTCTTGAGCTTTCTATAGTTGACCAAAACTCAGGTAAAACAATCTCTGCGTTTTTTGAAGAAGTCATCAAATCCGAGCACCAAAATAGAATACTGGTTGTACCAGCTGAAACTGTGGCAACAGCAATCTATGAAGGAGCCGCCGACTCACAAAATTCCCTGCATTCATTTTTTCATACCGGCATGAAGAGATATGGAGACCAGCATAGCCAAAATGAAGCCGTTGAATGGTTAAATAAGATTGACGCTCAACTTGTCATAGTGGGGTCCAAATCTCGCATGGGCGGACTGAGGACCAAATGGATTCGTAATGACATCAAGCAGGCAATCGAAATGTTGAGCGAAAGGGCGCAGCGCGCATCAACTGATTCTGATATCGATATGTGATTACGCCTAGTTGCTCAACGCCTTGCCTATGCCATGCGCTTGTTCAACATATCAGAAGTTTCCTTTCACCGACTGGTAAAACGATTTACACCTAATTCCTGGTGCTGCTCACAGGTATTTCCTTTGTTTGTGCCTTGATCTCGCTAAACTAAAAACTGCTGCTACCAGGGCATTTTCTGGTGCACATTCTATTGGCTCCTGCGAAGATCGGAGCGGGTATGTTTGCTGCCGAGTCCTACACCAGCCGTCATTACATTGCGATTGTTGCCATGGCCTGCCTATGCGTTTTGCTGGGCGGGCCTTCTTATGCCGCGGGCGCGGAGAGCCTCATCATCGCGGGCGCGACGTACTACGAGCCGGGCGTGTCGGGCCCCGGCTGGGCCTGGACCGATGCCGACCACCTGGAGCTTAACGGTTACGTGGGCGAGGCCATCGGCGCCGAGGGCGACCTGGTGCTGACGCTTGCCGGGCAAAACTCCGTGACGGAGTCGCATGCGCCCGATGCGGACATCACGCTGTGCGGCATGGAGGTGTGGGGCAGCCTGACGCTTCGCGGCACCGGCACCCTGACGGCGACGGGCTCGCAGTGCGGGATCCACGTTTCGCAGGCGCTCGTGGTGGACGGCTGCGCCGTCGATGCCCGGGCGGACGGGGCCGATATTACGGACGAGGCGGTTGCCGGCGTGATCGCAGGCGACATTGCCGTGCGCGGCGGCGGGCGCGTCGTTGCCGCGGGCGCCGGGTCCGGGACGGGCGTGCGCGCTTACGGTGTGTATCTGCAGGACGCGGGCCTTGGCGATGGCGCGGCCGGCTGCCGGCTTTCCGTTGACGCCTCGTGGCTCGATGCGGCCGGTGCCGATGGCAGCGTTGCGTGCATGGGCGGGTCACTTGTGTCCGCACGGTTTGTGACGCCTGCCGGCGGGGCCTTTGGTGCTAGTGGCGTGGTGGATGCCTCCGGTGCGGTAGCACCGCATGTGGTAGTTGAGCCCGATGTGGCCACGCCGTCAACGGGGGAGACCGATGGGGTCGATGTGCCTGGTGGCGGGGCGGGCAAGCCTGATGGTGGTGCCGGTCCTGCTGCAGAGCAACCCGGTACGGGGTCGGCGACGGATCCCGCGGTGAAGCCAGCGGCCACGTCGCCCAAGACAAGCATAACGACCAAGACGACGGTGACCAAGACCACGGTGACCGCGTCCTCCAAACCAAAAACCGCCGCTGCGACTGCAGCGACACTCCCCAAGACTGCCGACAACAACTGGATCGCCGCTTCCTTAACGCTATTCATTCTGGGAACAGCGATCTTGGCTGCCGCATATCGCTGCTAAGGCCTCGTTTAAGTGAGACCAGGGGAGAAGTGAATGCAGCCATTGCAGAAGTCTTTAGCCTTCTACTAAATCAATTTCTTAGAGATTGGTGCCGTATCAGCCATCGCTGCGACGGCACTATTTTGTTTAGCTCGACTGCCTCTCGATCTATTACCGATGTTGAGCCTTACACCCCATCTGCCAGAGCGATAAGATAATTGCAATCCAAATACTGCCGTTAATAAAGCATCTTGTTCCACTAAAGGATTGATATATGTCTAATGAAACTACAGTTGAGGTTGAAGATGTAGCCTCGTATATCAAATACATCAACGGACTTTCACCAACAATAAATGGTGACGCCAGAACATATGAATCTACATTTGTTTTCCGAGGACAAGGATCGACTAAATTTGATCTTGTTCCGTCAATCGGAAGAGGCAGTTATCGGCGTGAACCGGGATCGAACACCATTTCCCCTATCATAGGCAGCCTTACGCACGAGGCGGATATTATTGAAACTGCCTGCCGCATAATGCCAAATGTCTTCAAGCGAGATTTGCTTCCGATTGATCTTTTAGCCTGTCTTCAGCACTACGGAGTCCCCACCAGACTATTAGATGTCACTTCAAACGCACTTGCCGCCCTCTATTTCGCCTGCGGCAATCCTGATGACGTGGGCGAAGTATTTATCTTTAGGCGACCGGGAGGGGATAAGCGGGAATATCCAATCTGCCAGGCCATTGCGGACTCTTCGCATCTGTTTATGAACTCAAAGATTCTGTCTCGTTTTGCCTCACTTGCGATATCAAGACCATACTTTGACTATCAACGTGATCTAGTGCTTTCAATTTACCCTGAGCCAACTGATCAGGCAAAATGGTTTAAGGAGTGCTGCGAAGACACATTATTTGTTTACGGAACTAGATATCTTGATAGACAAGCCGCTCAATCGGGCCAATATATCCTTTTCCCAAATGACATTCGTGGTAAGGATCCTTCTTTGTCGTTTGATGACTTAATAAGTCCACTGCCCAAAGACAGTCCCGTGATAGCCGGTCGTTGCATAGTGCCATCTGAAAGGAAAAAATCCTTGCTTATCGAATTGGGCAATCTTGGCGTAACCGAATCCACGCTCTATCCCGACAGTATTGAGAAGATCTGCGCTGGAATGGTGAGCGAATTAAAAAGAAATCGATATACGTGACGCCAAACGATCGGGTATTCGGAATATGCCCCCAACATCCGATTGTCAAGACGCGTCTTAACGAATCCGGCTCGATTGCCAGAGCCAAATCGTTCTCATGGATCTGGTTTATCAATAAAATGCGAATCCACGACATAGATCCCGTTCAATGCGGCAAATGGATGTTCTTCTTCTCTCCATTCAAAACCGCCCTCATGGACGACATTGTCGGAACGGCAGTTCTAGATGGCGTCGTCGTAGAGGCCAAATACTCGAACCCCGAAACGCTCATCGTGGCGGGCTCGAAACAAGGTGTCTGCTGCTTTTACCTAAACGGTAACGATAGAGAAAGCCATAAGCGGGTACTGAGCTACATGCTGGAAAACGGGCTAATCAGGAAGACAAAGACTGGAAAGCTGTATAACATTTCGTTCAAGTTCGACACTGAGACCTACGCAGGAAAGTACAAGGGGAGCGGCTTCTCCGGAAAGATAAAGCTCGCGGACATCGTTGACCTAGAGACGGAAGAGTTTATTTAAGGGTGCGTGCCGAGTAGAGAAGTTGAACTTACTTCCCCTATGTCCCCTTTGGGGACAGCCGCCAGTGCAATACCTCAGTGCTATACTCGTTGTCCTAAGGAAGTGGTTCATATGTACTTGAGCGATACTAAGATTCAAGAGCTTATCGACAACAAGGTGCTGCTCAATGCCGATGCTTCGAACATCGGCCAGGTTACGTATGACTTGCGCACCGACGGATTCTACATTAATGAAAGCAAGCAGTTCGAGATCGAGCTTGGCCCCGGAGACTCGACTTTTGTCTCTTGCGTTGAATGTGTCGCACTACCTAACAATCTGACTGCTAGCGTACTTCTGCGCAATTCGCGCATTCGCCAGGGGCTTTCTTTGGATGCACCGCTCTATTTCCCTGGCCATGGAACTAGGCTGTTCTATCGTGTTACAAACGTAAGCGGCAGCACCATTACCCTCGATAAGTCTAAGGGCATCGCGCAGGTCGCATTCCAGCACGTCGAAGGCACGGTTGCCCATCCTTACCATGGAGCCTTTTCCGATGAGCTTAACTTTAATGGGCTCGTCGACTATTCCGACGTCTATGCCGGAGAGCTCAAAAAGGTTGAAGACGAAAAGGAAGAAGTTGCCAATATCGAATCTCGTATTTACGGTAATGTGCTGGCACTCTTTGCCATCTTCGCCGCGATCTTTACGCTCGTGAACGTTAATGCCGGAGGGATCTCTTCCGATATTTCGACCGTCCGTTTCGTTGCGCTTGACCTGCTGATTATCGGCGGATTTCTGGTCCTTGCGTCTGCAATCGAGGCTTTTCTTGTTAAGGACAAAGAGAAAAAGGCACAAATTCCGCTCGGGATAGGTGTCGCGTGCATTGTCGTTGCTGTTGTCCTTGCATTGCTCTAAGTACTTAGAGGATTAAGGGAAAGCAATATAGGTTCTGAGACGGGGTGCCCCGGCGTTGGCCGCGGCACCCCTGTCTGTTGATCGGACTTCCATTTTTCAAATTACATGGCCGCCATAGCAGCCCCAAGACATCTGCTATTTAAAAAAGCATGTCTCGAAAGCGTAAAACCGGGGTCTGGTCGACAGATCTCGGTTTTCCCGCGCTTCGCTCGGATCCGCGACCTCGTATCCGGAAGCCGCTCCCGCGACAAGCTCGTCAAAGAGCTAAGGCGCAATTGCGTTGTGCGTGCCGGCGACCCGTCGCGCGTATAAAATCTAAGCATCCGCACAACAGCAATGAAATTGATTGGACGCCACATGGAGATCCCCAACACCCTGTGCAGCAATGTATACGACTTTGCGTTTTGCCCCGAGCCCTGCTACGACCGCCTAGTCGACCTCGCCGATCCCGAGGACTGGGGTCCCAGTAACCGCATCCTCAAAAACTACCTGTCGTTCTCGTTTAGCCGCGCGGTGTTCCTGACCGAGCGCGACGTGGACCAGACCGCGCCGTCCAACCTGCCGTTGGTGTTCGACGACGATCGCTGCCTATTCAACACCGGCCTGTACACGCGCCGCTACGAGACCATCTACGGCCTGTTTGAGCCCAATACGAAGCCCGACGCGCGCCAGCGCTGGTTTTTGAAGGGCTTCTTTAAGGAGAGCGACCCCATGCTGGTCTCGTTTGAGTACCTGCCGTGCCGCGTGCGCTTTGCCGAGGACCCCTCCGAGCTTGTCTTTGACTACCGCCTGCCCATCCGTTCCAACATCGACCACATTCTGGGCGACGAGGAAAACCTGGCGCGCATTCCTGCCAGCCTGATGGGGGAGGGCAACTCGCTGCTGCTGCGCCGCGCCTTTGAGGGCGCCGTCGTCGAGGCCGCACGCCGCGCCGCCGCCAATTACACGCTCGCCGTGCCGCAGTTCTACGGCGGACGGATCCAGCTGCTCTTGCCGCTGTGCCTGACCGGCGACAAGCCCGAGCTGGCGATGACCATCCAGCGCGAGGACGGTTTCTACGCCGCGCGCACCTGCCTCACGCTCGACATGGCCTACAACAACGCGCGACTTATCTGCCGTCCCGAGACCTCGTGGATTAAACGATAAAGGGTGGTTAAGCTGCGGTTTTTCCGATTGCTTTAGTTGTTTTGGCTTGGCTAGCACCCACGAATTTAAAATCGAGGGCAAAAAGTTCTTGGTAAACCACGCGCGGCTATGATAGTATCTCTTTTGCCGAAAGGCGACGGGCGATTGGCTCAGGGGTAGAGCATATCCTTCACACGGATGGGGTCACAAGTTCGAATCTTGTATCGCCCACCATCAAAAGAACAGGCCAGAGTTGTTAAGCCTCTGGCCTTTTTCTTTTTGACACCAAGGGTGACACCAAAATCGAATCGAAATTTTTAAACGCGTTTCTAGCTGATTTCTCCTGAACTGACGTCATCGCGCGTTTTGCATAAAGCTCATGCGATCTTTCATTGAATTTGCCATGGGGTTCACGCACAAATGTGAAGATAGGGACCACGGCCCCAGAACGCCTGCCAGCAGATTTGTGCCACACGGCGATCTTTAGACGAAATGCGTCAAGCTATTGGCCAGCATTTGGTCAGCTTCCAGTACTTACCGGCATGATGCCGCCATTGATAATCGGTCTACCTGCAAACATAACGGCACGCAGCCAAAGCTAGGGGAGGCCCATATGGACGAGATCGTCTGCGCAAACACCGCATTTCGCTACTGGCGCTGCCCACCGCAGATCCGCGACCTCTACCCAAGACTGCCAAGCCCAGAAGACGGCTGGCGAGCTCTAGCCCAAGCCCCTTTCGTAACCGATATCCTCAAGACCCCGATTATTACCACCACAGTGCCCGGTAGCATTAACTACCATTCAGGATTACGAACAACAATCCACTGTGATGATGCTTCGGGAGTGGATAGCACGCTGGAAACCGCGATGAGCTTTAGGGTTACCAATCCACTTGCGACGCTATTTACCATGGCACGCTTTGTGTCTCCAACCGATCTCGTCCTTGCCATGTACGAATTTTGCGGATGGTTCTCAGTCTTTGAGCCCACCGCAGCAGCAGAGGCGGAACTAGACAAAGCCAATGACGCTGCCGAGAATGCAACCACCGAATCCCTCTTTGACCTCGATGAAAGCCAAGACGAGCCACAATGGAAACGCGTTTATGCGCGCATAAAAGTAAAAGAACAGGTAAATACGAAGGGGCCCAACGGACAAAAAACAAAGGAGGTCACAAGGCTAAAGGGTACTTCGCTCTGGACGAGGAAGCCGCTCATCGAATTACACGAGCTTCATGAGTACGCCAGTAAGATGAAAAGACGAAAGTGGGGCACGAAGTTTTACAACGCCGCGCAGTTGGTGACAGGTATAGCAGCTTCTCCGCTTGAAGTTGCAGGAATTTTATTGCTATCGCTTCCTCGCTCGCGCGGCGGTGCCGGCTTTCGAAACGTATATATTAACGACCTTACGCCGCTTACCGCATCGGCGCAGAGCATTGCAGGGCAAAGAGTCTGCTTCGGGGATATCGTGATCGTGAATCCAACCATAATGAAGACGGGCATCGTGGAGATTCAGGGAGAGGTCATCCACGGATCAGGCGCCGTGCTCGACCACGATGCCAAACGCATGACGGCGCTGCAAAGTATGGGGTATGACGTCTTCCTGGTTACGCACGACATGCTTAACGATGCCGAGCAGCTTGATGCGATCGTGCGGAGTCTTTGCTCGCGCTTGGAATTGCGTTATAGGTGCAAAACTAAGGCGCAAAAGACGACGGAAATGGAGCTACGAGCCAACGTACTATGCAACTGGCTGGAAATCGGTCGTTAGACGGGTGCCTCGCTCACTTCCGGACGCCCTCGGTCGGCTGCCCGCGATGCCGCCGCCACGAAACCGGCCCGTCTACTACGTTTAACCCCGACCCCTAGACCATACCCCGTATTTCGCGAAAACCGCAGGCCGTCTACCTGCGGTTTTATTTTTGCCCGAGACGCCATGGTCGGGGGATGTCGGCCAAACGTAGTAGATGGGCCGTTTTTGTGGCTCAACACCAGACCAGTCATTTTGGGACGGGCTTTTGACCACATTTGCCAGCCGATCGCTAGAGCAGTCAGAAAGCCCGCTCCAAATTGGCTACCCGGCCTTTAATGGGCTCGCAAAAGCCAAAAGACAGTCCGTATTTCACCGCAACTTAGGTGGGGCGCGGGGCGGCATCGATTCCCATCACCCCGTGCACTTACGAAAATGGCTCTGGTCCCAAAAAGAACCAGAGCCATTCATCTATCCTATGGAGCGGGCGACGGGAAGTCCAAGGGCTTGCTTCGCAAACCCTTGTTTCGCTGCGGGCCATTGGCCCTTGCGTGCTGCGCTGGAAAATGCTCACGCATTTTCTCAGCTTCGCACCCTGCCGGGTTCGATTCCCGTCGCCCGGCACGCTTATGAAAACGGCTCTGGCACCAAATAGAGCCAAAGCCGTTAAAACTATCCTATGGAGCGGGCGACGGGAATCGAACCCGCGTCATCAGCTTGGAAGGCTGGGGTTCTACCATTGAACTACGCCCGCAAGATATGGTCGGGACGACAGGATTTGAACCTGCGACATCCTGCTCCCAAAGCAGGCGCGCTACCAAACTGCGCCACGTCCCGAAGGTGTTGAGCAGCTAAGGTCTAAACCTTGCGTGTCCCAAAGCGAAGGAAATTATAGGGGAGACTCCCCGCCTGTGCAAGCATTGATGCCTTAGCTCCTCGAATGTGCAACAAAACGACTATGGAGCAGGCCGATCACAAAAGCAACCAGGGCAACCGGCGCCCACGCGGCACCGATATCCGTCAGCGGCAGCGCATCGAACGGCAGCCACGCGCCAGCAAAGAACGCATCGCGGACCGAAGTGATTACGCTCTGCACCGCGACAACGCCGCCGACCCAGACCCACACCTGCGGATGCGCATCACAAAAGCCGTGCACCAGGCCCATAAGTACCAGCACAATGGCAACGGGATACAGAGCATTGAGCATAGGCACCGAGAACATAAGGATCACGTCAAGGCCCACGTTGGAGAGCAAGCACGAAAATGCGGCGAACACAAAGGCGAGAACCGCAAAGGGACGGCGCATGGCCTCCTCGGAAGCCTCCGCTCCCCCTTCAACCACGTACGTCTCGCAGAAGTAACGCGAGCAGCAGCTAATAAGACCGATGCACACGTTCATGCAGGCAAGGAAAAAGATCGCAAAGACCACGACCGTGCCGGCAAGCCCAAAATGCATGGAGGCCGAACGGGCGAGGATGGCGGCGCCGTTGGTAGCATCGGGCATCACGGTGCCGAGCTGCATACCGGCAAGGCCCAAGCCGCAGTAGATGATGGCCATGAGCACGCCGGCGATCACACCGGAACGCGAAATCTCAAAGGCCACGCGCCTGTCATCGGTAACACCCAACTCGTGGATGGTCTCGGCGATGATGATGCCGAAGGCGAGCGACGCGAGCAGGTCCATGGTCTGGTAGCCAGTCAGAAAGCCCTGCACGGCGGCGCCTGCATCGTAAGGAGCCTGAGGCGCGGCAGCCGGTCCCAGCGGCGAGATCACGGCAGCACCCACGACCAGCACAATGAGCGCAATGAGCGCGGGGCCCGTAATGCGGCCGAGCACGCGTGTGATGACACCCGGGCGCAGCGTGAGCGCAAACGCGACGACAAAGAAGCCAACGGCAAACACCAGGCGAGCCGTACCGAGCGAGACGCCCTCGGGCAGCAGCGGCACCAGCATCTCGAAGGCCGTGGAGCTCGTGCGCGGAATAGCCAGGCACGGGCCGATGGCCAGATACACAGCCGCGACAAAGAACTCACCGAACTTGGGGTGCACGCGGCCGGCAAGCTCACGCGCCGTTCCGGCGAGCGCCACGGCGATAAAGCCCATAACAGGCAGGCCGATGGCAGCAATCAAAAAGCCAATCATGGCAAGTGGCGTGGCGGTACCGGCCTGAAGTGCCAGCAACGGCGGAATGATGAGGTTACCGGCGCCAAAGAGCATCGAGAACAGCGCAATGCCGACGGTAACGACATGGTCGGAGCGCAGGCCGCGCGGGGCGGATGAAGCCATAGGCACACCTTTCGGGTCGAAACAAAAACGGGACGGGCAAAAACACCCGTCCCGCAAGTATATACGCTCTAGCAGGCTAAATCGCGCAAAGCGTCAATCGCGGTGTCGACTTCCTCGGCCGTATTGAAATAGCCAAAAGAGAATCGGACGACACCCTGGCGCTCGGTTCCCAGCGCGCGGTGCATGAGCGGAGCGCAATGGGCGCCGGGGCGCGTCGCAATCCCCCACCCTTGCATGAGCGCGTCCGAGATCTCGGCCGAATCGATATCGCCCACGTTGAGTGAGACGATCGCCGAGCGCACGGGCTGATCAAACGCACCGTAGAGCGCAATGCCGGGGATTTCGCGAACACCGGCGAGGAAGCGCTCTGCAAGCGCTCGCTCGTGTGCCGCGATCGCCTCGACTCCGCCTTGGGCCTCGATAAAGTCGAGGCCGGCAGAAAGTCCCGCGATGCCGTGACCGTTGAGCGTGCCCGCCTCAAGGCGCGTGGGCCACTCAAGCGGCTGCAGTGCATCGAAGCTGTGCACACCCGTGCCGCCCATGGCCCACGGAGCCACGTCAATGCCCTCCGCCACGACCAGCCCGCCGGTCCCCTGCGGACCCATGAGCCCCTTGTGGCCGGTAAAGCACACGACGTCGAGCCCCATGGCCTGCATATCGATATGCGCCGTGCCGGCAGACTGAGAGGCATCGACGATCAACAGCGCGCCGGCCGCATGCGCGATGGCCGCCACGCGCGCAATGTCGACCGCGTTACCGGTCACATTGGAGGCGTGCGTCACCACCACAGCACGCGTGCCCGGCGTGACCAACCGCTCGAGCTCGTCGTAGTCGAGCACGCCGTTCGCGTCGCAGCCCGCATGCTCAACGGTCACGCCCTGCTCTGCCGCCAGGCGGTTGAGCGGACGCAGCACGGAGTTGTGCTCGAGCACCGTCGTGACCACACGGTCGCCGGGGCGCACCACGCCATTGATAACGGTGTTGAGCGCCGCGGTGGAGTTGAGCGTAAAGCACACATGGTCCGCCCTCGGGCAGCCCAAAAGGCGTGCGAGCTTGGCACGGCAAGCGTGAATCGTACGAGCGGCATCGAGGGCACCCGACGTGGCGCCGCGCCCGGCATTGCCGAGCGAGCACATCGCCTGCGTCACGGCATCGATGACCGTCTGCGGCTTATGCATGGTCGTCGCCGCGTTATCCAGGTAGATCATCGCACGACCTCCCACATATCAATCACGGTATAGCCCTCGGTGGGAATGCCCGCTGCGGCAAGCGCGCCGCGCAGCAGTTCCTCATCCGAAGGCAGCGCCTTCCACGCCAAGCCGCAGCCGGCAGCGACCTCCCCGGGCACGGGAATCGTTCGCCCGGGAAGGCCGCGCTCAATGCACAGGGACTCGCAGCCCATGGCGGCCGCCGTGGTGGGAAACGTGATGACAAGCGCCGGGCGCTTCTCCCTCATGGCAACTCCAACCAATACGCTACGGGCGCACGACGCGCACGGCCTGCTCCATCTTCTCCACGATCACGTACATGTTGGTGACCTCGCCCACCGCAAGCTGGTCTTTAATGCCATAGTGGTCCAGGCAGGTGCCGCAGGTAAGGATCTCGACGCCCTGCTCGGCCAGACCCTTCAGGTCGTCGAGCACCGGCGACCCCTCGACGGTGAGCTTGGCGCCGCCGTTGTAGAACAGCATGGTCGCGGGCAGTTCCTCCTGCTGCGTCACGGCAAAGATAAACGCCTTCATGAGCTTGTGGCCCAGCTCGTCGTCGCCGCGGCCCATGCAATCGGTGTAGACGGAGATGACGAGTTTGCCCTTGCCGGCGCTGGCGTCGCAGAAGGCAGCGCCATCCTGCTCAGGATCGGCCACGGCAACGGCGCCAGAGGTCGCCACGGTCACGTGCCACTCGGCGTCAGAAACCTTCTCTACCGAGGCCGTGCAGCCCTTCTCCTGCGCCATCTTGGAGATGTTCTTGACGGCAGTCTCGTTATCGACCGAGGTCACCACGGCGCCCTCGCCATCAAGCTGTTTGAGTGCCTTAAGCGTCTTGACGACGGGCAGCGGGCAGGCATCGCCCATGGCATTGACTTCAATCTTGGTAGACATAGTTTTTCCTTTCGAATAAATCGTTTTAGAACGGTACATAGCTCAATAAACGTGTCGTTAACGGACAACGTGGACGGCAGGACCGCCTGGCACCGGCTCGCACACGCGACCGACGACGGCGGCGATACGTCCTTCAGCATGTAGACGGCACGCAAGCTCATCAACATCGGCAGCAGGTGCCGCGATGAGTAGGCCACCAGACGTCTGCGGATCGTACAGCGCATCCAGCATGCCCGGCTCCAGATCCTCGTCGGCAGCCACACGCAGGCCAAAGAAGTCCTGGTTGCGGTAGGAGCCCGCGGGGATAATGCCCAGACGCGCCATGTCAAGCACCTGGTCAAAGAGCGGCACCGCCCCCGACGCAAGCTCAACCTGCACGCCCGAGCCCTCGGCCATCTCGCACGCGTGCCCGATCAGACCAAAGCCCGTAATGTCGGTGCAGCCGTGAAGCTCGAGCCCCTCGGCCAGACGAATCGGGGCCTCGTTGAGGGTGCGCATCGAGTCAAACATGGCTGCAGCCTCGTCCTGCTCGATGAGCTCGCCCTTAATGGCCGTGGTGATAATGCCCGAGCCGATCGCCTTGGTCAGCAGCAGATCATCGCCCACGCGTGCGCCGCTGTTGGCGAGCATGCGGTCGAGCGCGACAAAGCCGCTCACAGACAGGCCGTACTTGGGCTCGTCGTCGTTGATGGTATGGCCGCCCGCGATGGAGCAACCCGCCTCGACGCACTTGTCGGCGCCGCCCGCCAGAATCTGACCGGCAACCTCGATGCCCAGACAACTGGGTATGCAGAGCAGGTTCATGGCATGGCTCGGTCGCCCGCCCATGGCGTAGATGTCCGACAGCGAGTTGGCCGCGGCAATCTGACCAAACAGGAACGGGTCGTCGACCATCGGCGGGAAGAAGTCGATGGACTGCACAAGCCCCAGGTTCTCCCCTACGCGGAAGACGCTCGCATCGTCGGAGGTATCGAACCCCACGAGCAAGTTGTCGTTATGCACATTGGGTAAATCGCCCAGAACCTGGGCGAGGGCTCCAGGAGCCAACTTAGCGGCTCAACCGCTCGCGGCCGTCATGGACGTGAGCCTCATGGTGTCCTTAGCCATACGAACCCCCTTCCAACAAATTAACGACTTTAAGTATACGCCCCAGGCACGCTTCCCAAGAGACCGCCGACGGCTCGAACGTCGAAGGCGGAGCCGCAAGCGCCTGCGCGATAGCATCTGCCAGTGCGCGCTCAAACAACGGAAGGTCGGCCGCCACGGGCGTGTCGACATCCGTCATACGCGGCGACGCCACCCACGTCACGGGAGCACCGGGAAGCATCGCCTCCATCCAGGGACGAACGCCGGGCAAATCGGTCGCCACAACTTTGCAGCCGCACGCGAGGGCCTCGATCGTCACGAGCGGCAAACCTTCGTAAAACGAAGGCAGCACAAAGACGTCGGAACTGCGGTAGGCACGCACGAGTTCATCGCTATCCAGGCGCCCCGCCAGCGTCACCGGCACATCCGAGGCCGCGGTCAAGCGCTCAATACGCGCGTACTCGGCATCGTCCCCGCGGCCGCCCACAAGTACCAAGCCAGATGAGCGGACGCCATCGTCAATCGGCAATGACACAGCTCGAACCAGCGACTCGACGCCCTTTTTAAAGCAAATCTTGCCCACGTACACAAGCGATCCCGGCTGCCTCGCCACGCTTGCGTCGCGGCAGAAGACGCGATGGTCGTAGCCCGTCCCAATCACGTGGATGCGATCGGCATCGACGCCGCACACCAGGCCAATCTGCTCAGCCTGCTCAGCATGGAGCGCAAAGACGGCATCGAGCCGACGAACCGCACTTACGATGCGATCGCGCTCGAGCGCATGCGAACGCAGCTGGCGCAGGTCGGTCGAATGGCACACGGCAACAACCGGCACGCCCCGGACGCACTCGCGCGCCAATGCGGTCACCAGATACAGGTGATGGCAGAGCACCAGATCGGGCCGAAACTCAGCCACCGCCCGATCGATTGCAGCAGCAAATGCCCGCTCAAATGCCTTGAGCATCGAAGGCGTCAGGTCACGATAGCGTGTGGAGGGATAGGGCATGACATCGGACATACCGCAGATATGAAAGGGCAGCTCAGGGGTGTCGAAGTCGACGGTATAGACAGGTACGCCCGCCGGGATGTCACCTTGCGTGTCGCCCGGTGCCGCGCCGCAAAGCACGGCAGCGCGATGCCCCGTCTCGATCTGCTCGCGCACGAGCGCGGCAAGGTAGGTGCCGCTGCCGGTGCTATCTGGTTTTTGTGCCGAGATATTGAGGATGCGCATGTCGCGGTACACCCCTAGGCCAAGGCGGCGGCGCGGACAGCCGCGCCGATCGCTCCGGCAAAGCGAGCCTGGGGCGAGGTGGTCACCGGCGACCCCAGTAGCTCGCCCAACCGCTCCACCACGAAGGCGTTCTCGCACAGGCCACCGGTCAGATAGTACGGAGCGCCCGCCGCCTGCCCAGCCATGGTCGCAACGCGCGAGACCACGCTGTCGATCACGCCACGCGCAATGTTCTCGCGCGGCTCACCGCGACCGATGAGGCTGATGACCTCGCTTTCGGCAAACACCGTGCACATGCTGGATATCTTGGTGGGCTTACCGGAACGTGCAAGGTCGGCCATCTGCTGCTGGGAAATACCCAGACGGTCGGCCATGATCTCCAAAAAGCGCCCCGTGCCGGCGGCGCACTTGTCGTTCATGGCAAACTTGGCCACGCGACCGCCTTTAAGCTGAATGACCTTGGTGTCTTGACCGCCCACGTCGATCACGGTGCCGTGGTCGCCAAACAGGCGCACGGCACCGGTACCGTGGCAGGTGATCTCGGTCACGACCTTGTGCGCATAGGGCACGGCAACGCGACCATATCCGGTCGCGATCACGCGCACGTCGTCGGCAGCCACGTCATAGCCAGCCGCGGCAAGCTCGCCGCGCAGACGCTCGGAAGCATCGACCGAGGAGAACCCGGTTGGCTGCACGCACGTCCACGCCACCGAACCCTCCCCATCGACCACAGCAGCCTTAGCCGCCGTAGACCCGATATCGATCCCGATCCCTATCATGGCTCTCTCCCAATCTAAACGTCAAAGGTAGCGGCGCGTTCAGGCGCCTTAGATCTAGGTTTCTCAGGTGCCGGAGATTGCCCCGAAAGAGGAGCGCAGCGTACTTTGGTACGCAAGCGACGGTTTGAGGGGCAAGATCCGGTGCCTGAGGAAGCTAGAGGATTTCGATGAAGGCGGCGATGCGAGTCTCGATCTGACCCATGTCGCCGTTGCTGTAATCGGTCTCGATCTTCATATACGGAATGCCCGCGCCCTCGACAGCCTCCTGCATGCGTGCACTCTCCACGTTAAAGGTGTGGCAGGCCTGGAGCACGTTTTCGACCACGCCATCGACGTGATACTTCTCGCACATGGCCAGTGTATTTTCCATACGACCGTCGTTGGGCGTCATGACCGAGCAGTTGATGTCCAGATATCGGTCGGCGATGGCGCGCAGGATATCGGGAGCCTCCGGGTCGATCATCATGGCCGCCGTACGCTCGCCCGAGCAGTCGTCCATGCACACAACCACGCCGCCGTTGGACTCGATGGTGCGACCGATCTTATTGATCACGCCGCCCACCGGGCAGCCGGTGATCAGAATGCGCTTGGCATCCGCCGCAACCGGGCGCTCGCCCGCGTCGTAGGCCTCGCGCAGCTTGGCAACCTTTTGCTCCAGCTGCTGCGTATAGGCCTCGATATCAAAGCTAAACGTACCGGCAAACATGGTGCTCATCAGGTCGACGCCGCTCATGGCCGCCGGCTGGTTGGCCTGCAGCGCAAACATCTCGAGCTGGGCCGCACGCAAACGGTTGCGACGACGAACGGCAGCGCGCAGGTCGTCATCGGTAATCGTAATACCGTAGAAGCCCTCAAGCTCCTCCTTGAGCAGACGGCACTCCTCGTACCAGCCTTCGCGCTCGTAGGCGCGATCGCGACCCTGCGGAAGATGCAGAATGTGCGTGCGCTTGAGCTCGTTGAGTAGCTCGTACATCTTCTTCTTGCCGTCGCAGGTGGTCTCGCCGATGATCATGTCGCTAAAGTACGTAAACGGGCACTTTTGCGAATAGGCAAAACCGTACGTCGACTTGATGAGCGGACACAGATTTGCCGGCAGCACCTTCTCGGCCTCGGGAATCACCTCGTCGGACGTACCGCACAGCGCCACGCTCGCAGCGCCCGCGGCATCGATGATCTCGAGCGGCGTATAGCTGCACAAAAAGCCGACCAGGCGGTTACCCGCCTGCTTATAATCCTTGACGCGAATAAACGCCGCCTTGCGTTGCTCGTTGAACTCCTCAAACGTGGACGGCAACGGCTGCTCCTCGATATCGACCATAGTAGTTCCCCTCTCTTGCACCGATATACCGAAAATTAAACAACAAACCCACGCCATACCCAAAAGGAAGCATCCTCTAGGGAATGGCATCGATAAGCTCCTGCGTATACGGATCGCTCGGGTGCGCGATCACGTCCTCGGCCGCGCCTTCCTCGACAAGACGACCGTGGTAGAGCACGCCAATCCGGTCGGACATATGCCGAACCACACGCATATCATGCGTGATAAACAGCAGCGCCACGCCCGTCGTGCGCTGCAGGTCGCGAAGTAAGTTGAGCACTTGGGCCTGAACGGACACGTCAAGCGCCGAGACCGGCTCGTCGCATACCACAAGGCGCGGCTCGCAAATAAGCGCCCGTGCCAGATTGAGTCGCTGACGCTGTCCCCCCGAAAGGTCGTGCGGATAGCGGTCATAATGCTCTGCCAGAAGACCGACCGAGGCCAGGGCCGAGAGCGCGCGCCCATGGCGCTCATCCGCATCGCGCACGCCGGCGATAATCAGCGGCTCCTCCAAAATGCGGCCGACACGGTTGCGCGGGTCAAAAGCCGTAGAGCTATCCTGGAATACCAGCTGGATCTCACGGCGGAACGGCTTTCGGTCGCGCTCCGACATCGTGGCGAGATCATGCCCGCGATAGACAATCGAGCCGGAATCCGCACGCTCGAGACCACAGATCAGGCGTCCAGTCGTCGACTTGCCCGATCCGGATTCGCCAACCAGGCCATAGACTTCGCCCGGCGCGATCTCAAACGACAGATCGTCCACGGCGGTAAAGGCCTGACGCTTAAAACCTAAGCCCGGCATGGAATACGCTTTGGTCAGATGTGAGACCCTAAGCAGGGCTTCGCTATCAACAGCCATGGCACTCCCCTTTCTCGACAAGCCAGCATTTAAACCGGTCGCGCGCATTCACGGCAAACAGCGGAGGCTCCTGTGCGCGGCAACGCTCGTCCGCCCGGGCGCAACGAGGCGCAAAGCGGCATCCACAGGGTATTGCCGTAAGCGGCGGCACCGTGCCCGGAATATCCGCCAGCGTGTCAACTCGCTCGCCTTCGAGCGGCGGAATGCTCGCGATGAGCCCCTGGGCATACGGGTGGCTCGGGCGCTCCATAAGGCCGCAGGCGTCGATCTCTTCTACGATTTGGCCCAGATACATGACGTGTACGCGCGAGCAGATGCTCGTGACGACACCCAAATCATGACTGATAAAAAGCACCGCCATGTTCTCGGTGCGGTTGAGGTCGCGCAGTAGGTCGAGGATCTGCTTTTGGGTGGTGGTGTCGAGTGCCGTGGTGGGCTCGTCGGCGATAAGCAGGCGCGGGTGCCCGGCGAGCGCCATGGCGATCATCACGCGCTGGCGCATGCCGCCGCTAAAATCGCCCGGATACATGTCGAAGCGTGCCGCGGCATCTCGAATTCCCACACGCTCCAACAGCGATAGAGCCTCGTTGCGGGCTTCGCGTCGGCTCACCTTACGGTGGGCCCGCACCGCCTCGATAACCTGCGCACCCACCGTCATGACGGGGTTAAGCGAGGACAACGGGTCCTGGAAGATCATGGCGATGTCGCAGCCGCGCACCTCGCGCATGCGCTTGAGCGGGCGCGCGAGCAGGTCCTCCCCGTCAAAGAGAATCTGACCGGTATAGGCCATCTTCTGTTCATGCTCCAATAGGCGCATGACACTCTGGGCAAACACCGACTTACCGCAGCCGGACTCGCCGACAACACCAACGATCTCGCCGGCATCGATATGTAGGTTGAGTTTGTTGACGGCTTCCAGCGCGTTGCCATCGCGGCCCACAAACGAGATGCAGAGGTCGCGCACGTCTAAAAGATGCTGAGCCATGGGCTAGTCCTCCTTGGTCTTGGGGTCGAGGGCGTCGCGCAGGCCGTCGCCGGCAAGGTTCAGCGAAAGCACGCTCGCGATGATGGCCGCTGCCGGGAAGAAGATCATCCACCAGGCTTTGCGCATCACGTTCTTGCCCGCCTGCAGGATGTTTCCCCAGCTGGCATCGGGAGCCTTGATACCCAGGCCCAGAAACGAGAGGGCGGCCTCCGAGAGCACGGCCTCGGCAAAGACAAAGGTCGCCTGCACCAGGAAGGGTGCCATAACGTTGGGCACGATATGCAACCACACGATACGGGCCGTGGAGGCGCCCTGTACGCGCAGGGCCTCCACAAAGGGCTCCTCCTTGACCACCATCGCACGCGAGCGCACGATGCGCGCCATGCTGGGCGTATAGACGATGGAGAGCGCGATGATGACGTTCCAGACCGAGGCGCCCATCATGGCCATGAGTGCGATAGCCAAAAGCACGCCCGGAATGGACATAAGGCCGTCGCAGATGCGCATGAGAATATGATCGAGTCTCTCGTTGTAGCACGCATAGGCGCCAATCACCAAGCCGAGCGCACTCGTCGCAAGCGTGACGGCAATGCCAACGCCAAGCGACACGCGCGCGCCCGCGATGACGCGGGCAAGCAGGTCGCGGCCAAAGTCATCGCAGCCAAAGGGATGCGCGGGCGAGGGCGCCGAAAGTCGCAACGTCATCTCCTGCGCATTGGGATTAACCGTCCACACCAGCGGACCGACGAGCGCGATCAGCGCAATCGCCAGGAAAATGCAGCCACCGACCACAAACCCCTTGTTGGCAAGGGCCTTCTTAAAGTTTGCCATCATGCATCGCCCCATTTGCGAGCGCGCGGGTCAAAAGCGCCGTAGGCAAGGTCGACGACCAGATTGATCACCGAATTCAACAAGGCGATGACCAGCAGCACGCCCTGAATCACCGGATAGTCGCGACGCTCGATAGAGCTCGTGACCAGCTGGCCCAAACCGGGGATGTTAAAAATGGCCTCAGTCACCACGGCGCCCGTAATCAGGGCGCCAAAAGAATAGCCGACCGAGGTGAGAATCGGCAGCGCTGCGTTGCGCAGGGCATGGGCCAGCACCACGCGAACCTCGGAGACGCCCTTGGCACGCGCCGTCTTGACGCAGTCAAGCTGCATGGCCTCGATAACGCTCGAACGGGTCATGCGCATGAGCAGGGCCGCCTGCACGCATCCAAGCGATATGGCCGGCAACGCAAGATAGCGTAAATGGCTGAACCAGCCCTTCGATAGCGGCGCATAGCCGGCCACCGGAAACACACGCAACGTGACGGCAAACAGCCACATAAGCATGAGCGCCATCAAAAAGCCGGGTATCGCCACGCCCAAAAGAGCAACGACACGCAAGACCGCGTCGGTGCGCGACCCATGTTTGAGGGCAGCGACGACGCCGCAGGGCAGTGCAATCAGCAGCGCGATGAGCTGTGCCAGAAGCGCGAGCGATAGCGTGGGGCCAAAGTGCTCGGCGATCGCCTGCGTTACGGGCTGGCGCATAAAATACGAATCGCCCAGGTCGCCGGTAAGCACGCCGCCCATCCACTCAACGTAGCGCTGCGGCAGCGGCTCGTTGAGTCCCAGGCTATCGTTGACGCGCTCGATCTGGTCGGCCGAAGCCTCCATGCCGAGCATCGAAGAGGCCGGGTCACCCGGTGTGAGATAGATAATTAAAAACACGACGACCGAGATGATGAGCATCACCGGAACCATCGCGCCTATACGTTTGAGCGTGTACTTCAACATGCGAGGCGTCTATTTCCCCTCTGAACGTGGACAGGGCGTGGCGGCCACAGGGGACCAGACCCCTCCAGCCGCCACGCCATCTATTGCATTACTCCGGACGCTTGGCGTTCCAGATGATGGCGCCGTCGAGCACCTCGACGTCCTCGACGTCTGCCTGGGTGCCCGTGATGGAAGCGTAGTGGCAAAGCGGCTCGATAACGGCGATCTCATAGAGGCGCTCCTGAGCCTCGGCCCACTTCTTGGCCGCGGCGTCGGTGTCCTTGGCGGTGCGGGTCTCGGCAACGAGCTTGAGCGCCTTCTCGTCGGACAGGCCATAGAAGGCCTTAGAGACCGAGAGGGACTGGGCCGGGATGGGCTTGTAGTTGGTGGAGGCCACAAAGAGGTCCCACTGCTCGGGCTTGCCGGAGCGGATGTCCATAAAGGTAGCAAACTCGTAGCTGTCGACCTCGGCGGTGAAGCCGGCCTTCTCGAGCTGCTCCTGCAGCGCGACGGTGGCGTTGTACATATCCTTGTAGTCGGGGGTGGTCAGCAGCTTGACCGTCTCACCGGCATAGGAGGTCTTGGCCAGAGCCTTCTTGGCGGCCTTGGCGTCTGCCTGGTTGAAGTACTTCTTGCCCGCGTCGGTCGCCCACTGAGCGTTCTCGGGGTTGCCAAGGTTGGGATCGATATTGAAGAGCTCCTTCTCGCCATAGGCGGCAAGAGCGGCCGCCTCGCAGTCGATAGCCATGAGTGCGCACTTGCGGATCTCCTCGTCGGCGAAGACGCCCTCGTTCATGTTGAGGAAGGCGGTCAGAACGCCGGCGTTATGGGTGTAGAGCTTGACGTCGTCGTTGCCGTCGAAGTCGTGGTAGTTCTCGGTGGGGATCTCGCCAGCGACATCGTACTCGCCGGTCTCAAACCCGCTCACGCGCGTGGAGGCCTCAGTCACGAACTGATAGTAGATGTCCTTGGTGGGCGCGGAGACCTTGCCGGTGTAGCCCGAAGCCTTGCCGTGGGCGGCGACATAGTCCTCGTAGCGGGTGAGATGGACGTACTGGTCCTGCTTCCACTCCACAAACTTGTAGGCACCGGTACCCACGTACTCGGTCACGCCAGTATCGCCCGCGGCCTCGATGACCTCGGAGGGGAAAATACCCGGATACTGGGAGTGGTTGCCCAGGATGATCAGAAAGTCGATGGCGGGCTCGGTCAGCGTGCAGGTGACCTCGTGGTCGCCCGAGGCGGCGAAGGTGGCACCGGGCAGCAGGCTCGCGGCGCGGTCGTTGACGGCGAGCCAGTGGTTCATCGAGGCCACGACGTCCTCGGAGCCAAACTCCTTGCCGTTGTGGAAGGTGACGCCCTCGCGCAGCTTGATGGTGTAGGTCAGGCCGTCGTCGGAGACCTCATAGCCCTTGGCCAGCACGGGCTGGGGCTCGTAGTCGCTATCGAGGCCAAAGAGCGGCTCGACGACGTTGCAGATGATGTCCATAGTCACAAGCGACGACGTGGTGTGCGGATCGAGGCCGTCCGGGCTCGCCGGGAGCGCGATCTGCAGCTCGTCGCGATACTCCACATCCTGGCCGGAGGCAGCGGCGCTACCGCTCTCGGCGCCCGAACCGCCGCAGCCGGCGAGGCCGAGGCCCGCCATGGCGCACAGGGCAGCGGAGCCGGTCAGAAAACCGCGACGGGAAACGCCCGCCTTGAAAAGGTCGTTGTTCATTGAGTTCCTTTCGTGTCTGAACAAACGGACAGAATCTGCCGGGACGGTGGAAATCCCCGTCCCGGCAGCTATGCGAAGCCGATTGGCGCCCTGCGGTGCATCCGAACACCGACCGGCATGGCAACAGAGAAATCCCTATCGCGCGGATAGGAACACCCGGCGGCACAGCTTGGCGCAGGTGCGGCTAAATCGTCTCGAGGAAGGCCTCGATGCGGGTCTGGAGCTGACCGGCGTCCTCGCCGGCGTAGTCGGTCGTGATGTGCATAAACGGAATGCCGGCCTCCTCGGCGGCCTTCTCCACGGCAAACGACTCCATCTCGTAGAGCGTGCAGAACTGCAGGGCCACGTCGACGATACCGTCGGCATGCAGGTCCTTGGCCATCTGGACAATGTCCTTCATACGCTGATTGTTGGGCGTAAAGACGGCGCAGTTGATCTTAAAGTAGCGCTCGGCGATGGCGTCGAGCATCTCGTCGACCGTCTCGCCGGACTCGTCGACCAGGTCCTTGTAGTAGCGCGAGCCCGTGCAGGACTCCTCGCCTATCACAACGCCGCCGGCCTTCTCGATAAGGTTGAACAGCTTCCAGTTGGGCACGGCCATGGGCGTACCGGTGTACAGGATGCGCTTGGTCCCCTTGGGTGCCACGCCCTCGCCGGCCTCGACACGCTGCTCGCACTCAGCCGCCATATCGTTGATGGCTCCGGTCAGACGCGGTGTGTCGTCCATAAAGGCGGCCTGAACGGTCAGCAGGCTGTCGAGACCGCTGATGGGCGCAGGGTCGGCAGCGCGGGTCGCAGCGAGGCGCTGCAGGGCGCGGCGCTTCTCATTGACGGCGTGGATGGCAGCCTTCAGGCCCTCGGGCGTAATCTTGACGCCGCACTCGTCCTCGATCTTGGCGGCGAGCTTCTTGACCTCGGCCTTCCAGGTTACGAGCGTCGACTCGTCGTGCACGTTGGGAATATCCATGACGTACATGTTCTTTTGCGTGGCAAAGAACTCGTAGGCTTTCTTCTTACCGTCGCAGGTGTTCTCGCCTACCACCAGGTCACTCGACTCAATGTAGGGGCAGACCTCGCCCAGCTTAAAGCCGGCAAAGCTCTTGATAAGCGGGCAGGTGTTGCGCGGCAGGTGCTCCTCGACCTTATCGGTTGCCCAATCGGCACCCGAGCACAGGCCCACGGGAATGCCGTCACAGGCAAGCACGATCTCCTCGGGCACGTACACGCAGAACGAGCCCACGATCTTGGTGGCCTCGCCGGCCTCCTTCTTGTCGAGCATCTCCTTAATACGGCCGCTATGGATGTTGGTGGCCACAAAGTCCAGGTAGGACGTGGACTTGGGGCGATTGTGCTGCATCAGAAACATATCGCCGTACATCTGACCCACGGCGCCCAGCAGCATGTCGTGGTCGGCAAGATTCATGCCGAGGCTCTCCCACATCGGATGGAAATCGAATTCTTCAGCCATGACGGTTCCCCTCTCGAACCAAAATTGAATAGCTACGGTATTGCTGCACGGTGGGTGGCGAAAACCCAGCCGCGCCTAAACCCGGAATTTTAGGGAACCTGCTTTGCGGTCGATTATTTAGTTGTTCGTCGTCTCTCCCGGAGCCGTGAACATACCTGCTCATATGCGACTCCGAGCTATATATAGGGCACGCGCGGCAACGCGGCGAATGTATGTCGTCTGCGGCATGTGCGCACCCTCCTTTACAAGTTAAGGTCAACTATATCAACGGTCATCGTCCAGACGAACACCGTTGACATTCGTACGACAGCGTCGTGCGTCGTCGTTTAATAAAAAATTATCTTGATTGGTAAGAGTTTGTCGTCCCTCATTCGGCGAGCGGCAAGACAAAGCCGCCGAGGCTTATATCCCCGACGGCATTACCCGGCGCTATCGACAAACCAAATGGATCCTACTCGCATCGAAGTGCATGCGCAGCGTCTCGCCTGCTTGCGGCAGTTCGTCGACAGGCACGCCCACCTTGTTGACCTTCCACTGCAGACGCGTGGGCGCATCGCCGCGCGGCACGTCCAGCAGCACCAGCCGCTCAAAGCGTGAATCGCTCACACGGGCCACGTGCAGGTCGTAGCTGTTGCGACCCCGCTCAGCGCGGTTGTCCACATGGAAGTAGCTCGCACGAATACCCAGGTACGCCACGTCATCGGGGACCTCGCGACCCACGTTAAAGGTCATACCCCAGTCGAGGGCCTCAACTTCTTCGTCGCCAATCTTGCGCGCCCGGCTTGTGTTCTTGCAACCCGTCAGGCGCAGCGCCGCCAGCGTCTGCGGACGGCGAACCACGTCCTCGACGGCGGCGCTATCCCGCG
>UQZD01000019.1:0-40470 GCA_900545485.1 uncultured Collinsella sp.
CGACCGACGTCTGAACGCCGTTGTACCAAAGGCCCGTCACGGCAAAGGTAAACTGGCCCGCGATAGAGGCGCGACCCTCAAGGGTCTTGCTCACCGTCACGCCACCAAAGGTGCCCGATGCATGGTACGCGTTGGTAAAGGCAGCCTTGTCGGTTACGGCCTTGTCCGCATCGGAGGCGCCAGTGTTGGCGTAGGTCACGCTCGACACGCGCAGCTTGCCCGCGTGGTTGCCCGACTCGTCCAGGTCGGTCACCACGACGGTCGCACGGGCGGTATGCTTGTCCATAGACATGCCCGCCTGGCCATCCTGCGCGGCATCCTCGGTGATGTTGAAGTTAAAGGTACCCGCGCGGTTGAACGTCACGGTCGGGGCGGCTTCGGTGCCAAAGGAGAACGATGCCACGCGCCCCGACTCGGGCGTGCTGGCGCCAGCTTGGTTGGTGTTAATGACAACGACACCATCCGTTACCGCCTGCTTTGTAGTCTTACCCAGGCTAGTTGCGCCGTCATCGTCCGCAGCGGCGGCAAGGTTAAAGGTATAGCTCTCGTCCTGGTTCCAATCGCGACCGCTCACGGTCTTTTGGCCCTGCAGGATCACGCTCGTGGGATCCACACTATATATATTGGTAAAGGAGGGCGTGATATTCTTGCCCAGCTGCTCTACCGAGTTGTTTTCTGCGGCCTTGTAGTACTCGATCGAGGTCTGGATGCCAGCACCCTTCTTGGCGTTGCGCACCACGGCGTAATAGACCGATCCGTCGTAGTTGTAGGTCATGCCCGCAACGCTACCGAGATTCTCAGTAAACCTGTACACGTAAGCGCGTCCCGCATCCGCGTTGGCGGTATAGGAGATCGCCGGCCATGTCACCGTACCGTCAGCGTTGTTACCCACGGTCGCGGTGTTGCCCTCGGTACCCTGAGGCATGGGGGCCGCCATGTTCTTATCGACCGTATCGAGGTTGAATACCGCACTGGCATCTGCATAGCCACCCACGCCCTCGAGCTTAAAGTCAAAGGCATTCTGGGCAAGCGGAAACGTCCCGGCGTTGTCGGTCAGGTTCTTTTGGGCATGGATGATGATGCTATGTTCGTGCGCATCGTAACGGTTGGTGAAGGTTGCGATCTTATCGGCAACATCCGTCTTGGTCTCGACACCCGCGTCGTCACGCACTTGCTGATACTCCACGCTCGTAACGACCAATGCACCGGCGCGGTTATCATCCACCTTGACCGTCGCGGTATAGACGGCAGCGGAGTAGCTTATGCCATCCGCCTTGGCATTGGAGCCGGGAATATCCTCCGAGATGGTATAGGCGTAGGTACCCGGCTTGGTATAGGTAATATCGCCAAACGTCGCCGTCTGGGTATTCTTGGTGAGCTCGACCGTCGCCGCCGCGCTCTTGGCACCGTCGGGCATGGGGGCGCCGCCCTCAGGCGTAAGCCGCACGGTAAAGGAATCGCCATCGGCCCAATTGCGGCCCTCGAGCACCTTCTTGGCGCTTAGGCCATTCTTTACGGGGCTGACACTGTATTTGTTGATGAACTCGAGCGTGTTGCTCGCGGGAATCTTTCCGTCCACGAGCGCAGCGATTGAACCCGTTATGGTGTTGCCGGTTCCCGACTGCTTCTCGCCGCCGACCATGCGTCTCACGAGGCTAAAGCCAGCCGGAAGCACCGACTCGTCGGCAGAGCCGGTCAAGGCGTTGACGATGCTCGCCAGCACATTGCCACTGGACTCCTCGCCCTTAGTGGTGAGCTCGCTCACGCTGTAGCTGTCGTCCTTCTTAAGGTCGTAAACGCGAATGGTCTCGCCGGCCTTGATGGAATGGGTGTCGCCGTTCTTAAGCGTAAAGGAGCTGCCCACGGCCTTGTCACTTGCATCGAATACGTGCGCCTCGTAACCCTTCTGGGACTCCGGCAGGGTGAACTTAAACGTAAAGGTCAGATCGTTGTTGTTCGCATCCTTGGTGGGCGCAGTAAGACCAGCATCCGCCGTCACGGTCTTAGTCACTTGCAGGCGTGCCACGCGGCGATCGGTATACTGCACGGCCGTTGCCGTGGTAAAGAGATGATTGAGCTGAAGCGTGCCCAGATCGGTGCCATTGGTGGCATCATCGTCTTGATAAAGGGCCATGCGGTTGATGCCCGTATCGGCAAAGATGGTCGCCAGCTGGCCGTTGCGGTCGCCACCGTCCTCGACATAGCGCAGGATGGTCTTGGCACCTTGCTTCGTCTTGTCATAGCGCATATGCATCCAGTTGCCCGCAAGAGAAGGCGTCACGCCTTGGGCGGTGCACGTCTGGCCCCATGTCAGGTTTCCGTTGGCGTCAACGGCCGCACTCTGCAGCTTGCCCTTAATGTGCGTAAGCGTGTTGTCGATGGAGTCGGGAGAGCCAAACTGCGCCAGGGAAGCAATCAGCGAACCCGGGCCGCTCATGCTGCGCACACCGTCGCCTTCCTTGCCGGCATCCACATACACACCCGAATCGTCCACGATTACCTTGGTGATGGTGTTGTTGATCTCATGGCCATCTGGACTTACAGACTCGCACAGGTAGTACGTGCCCTTGATAAGGGGCGCATGCTTTGCCGAATCGAGCGGGAAGCATGCAGCACCCTCTATGCCATACAGATAGGTCATGCCGTTTGCCTGCACGATGTCATACGGCTTGGCGCCGTTTTTAATGGCATACGTGCTGGGGCTATCGCCGGTAACATCCTCGGCCTTGTATAACTCAAACGTTGCGCCGTTCACGGGTTCGCCCAGGTCGTCAACCTTCTGCACAAACAGACGGTTCTGAACGTTGGTGAGGTGGATCACCGTAGAGAACTGCCTGTTTGTCATTTGATATTGGACCATAGAGGTGTTGTCGGTGGTTGCCTCCGCCAGAGATGATGCCGTGGTGTGATACACCGCCACGGTATATTCCGCCTTCGACTTGTCCGTCATCATGGCGGCGTACTTCTCGATATCTCCGGGCAGCGACCTAACCGTTACCTCGTAGTCGCCCTTGGTGTTAACGGCAAAAACACTCGTGTCCGCCGATTTGGCAGCCTCGACGGCACCGGCAATGCCGTGCGCGGAGCACAGCTTGTAGCCCTCGAGTGGGTTACCCGTAACCGCCGTCCACGCACTTTCGTCCGTGTCGCTCTTGTTCTTATCGGTGCGCTTGAGTACGACGGCGAAGGTCGTACCCGAACTAATGGGTTTGTCCTTATTGTCTTTTATTTCTTTGCTAAGGGAAATGGTCTCCTTGGCAGCCAGATAGCCGCCGTTCAGCCACATGCGGCTGCCCGCCCATTGTTCGTTGTTGGCTGTTGTGACTGTTGTTTGCGGCGCAACCACCACGCCACCCGTGCCACTTGCCGCGGCCTTGTACTGCAGGTGCAGCTCACCTGGCGTTGCAGAGGTCGATGAGGTCAGACTCGAGCGATATCCCGCGGGCAAGCCAACCTCTTTGAGTACAAAGTAGTCGTGTCCCTCAGCATGCTCTTCGTCGAACGAGAGAACAGAACGGTTCGGCTTCAGAAGTACCAGCTGGCCATTGTTGTCCGTCGTGCCCTGGGCGATGGCCTCGCCTTGCGCATTCCAGTTGTCATCCGACTGATACAGTGCAAATTTGGCACCCTGGACTGCCTCGCCGTTCTGATTGACTTTCGCGACCTCGGACGACGGCAGGGTGGTGAGGTTGAACTTAAGCGACATGTTCGATGCACCAGCGCCGCGCTCCAAATAGAAGAAGCTCAGCGTGTGCTTGGTGCTATCGCGGAAGGTGTTGTCGGAGAAGTTGGAGGTATCCGCACCAGCGGCTTTGAACATGTTTAGGATGGTGGTATTTTCAATTGTCTTTTCTTTATCGTTTGCATTGTCAATATGACCAACATGCACGGCACCGGTGGCGAAGTTGATCTCGAGCGTCGCCTTCTCGTGGATGCCGCCCCGATCGCCCACGAGTACGTCATCGATGTACACCCAGACGTCGTCGTCACCCGAGAACTCAAAGACCATGTCGTTGTTATCGGTGGTCTTGCCGCCCGCAGGCTGGACAAACTCTGTGGTCATGGACATGCCAAAGTGGTGGTTGAGCTTATCGTTCGTTCCGTCCGTTATTCCTTTAGGGGAGAGTTTATTGCCCGACTCATCAAAAACTTTATCAGCCGAGTCAAAGGGAAAGAACTGACCCAAATTTGTATCTGATACGCTGCTCTTATATACGCCCGCAGAATCGTAGACGTTAAAGGAATTCGTCGTGAAGTTATACACGGCGTAGTTACCGTCAGAGCCGTACGAGTCGTAGACGTAATAGCCATCTTTGAGCTGGAAGAGGCCTTTCACATCGTTGTAGACAGCCTTACCGTCCTGTTTACCATTTGCCTGACTGTCGTTGTTAAAGAGATAGGCCAGCGACTCATCGGTGTAGTTAACACCCTGGCCTTGGGAGGTGTGGGTGCCATTGCTGATTGCCGGATAGCCATCCACCAGCATGGTCTTCACAAATGAAAGACGTCCAAAACCGTTGATATTGCTTCTGCCCGTCCACTTGTTAATGCCCGTGCCGGCACCACCATTGAACTTGAGCTGGTGATTTTTGTTGATGCCGGTGTTGTTATTGCCATTATTGTTGTTTATATTGACGGACTTATCGTTGTCGCCGTTCACGACCCAATAGTCGAACAAATTGACCGTAGTGCCGGTGGGATTCACCGTCTCTACGGTATGGTTGCTCAAGGGAACGGACTGGTCGGCCGACGCACTCGATGCACCAAGCATGAGTGCGCATGCCGCCAGCGGGACGGCCAAAACCCTCAGGACACGCTTGGCGGTATTGGTTTTCTTGCCAAAAGGCTTTAGCATTTCTCGAGCTCTCGCACACACGCGATTCATGAAGGCCCTCCCCAAATCCATGAGGACGTCAAGCAGCGGCTCGCTATATATGTGTGTCGTCCCCATCGATGCAAATATACGCCCCCCCCGCGCAGAAACGCAAGGCAGGACATCGCTATATACTTAAAATTGTAGCAATTTGGGTGACCCGAAATTTCGCCTCGGGTTGCCACTCAGGCTCAAAATCGAACCACTCGCGCCATCGACATACCCCAGTAGGACAAATCGACCGGCAATCTTTATCCCCCACAACCCAAAAAGACTGATCTGGTGCTGTGCCACGAAAAGGGCCCATCTACTACGTTTAGGTCGCAGGGGCCGACCATAGCCGACTTTTTCGAAAATCGGCAAGCTTTCTACCTGCGGTTTTGTTTTTGCAAATTCCGGGATGGTCGAGGGTGGCCGGTTTAACGTAGTAGATGGCCGCATTTCGTGGCAAACGGTCCGACCAAAGACCCAAGGCAGCCAACCTCGAATGGCCATTCTCGAAGTTGCGGTGGAATAGTTCCTGTTTTTGCTGTCTGAGCCGCCAAACAGGAACTAATCCACCGCAACTTATAAAGAGATAGGTTTTAGATACGGCCAAGGTCGTAGGATCGAGCGGCTGCTTCGCCAGCGCAGATAAGGTTGGTGGTGGCTTCCTGCGGATTAAGCGCTTGCTCCAGGTCCATGGGTTTGCGGCAAATCGGCAAAACCAAGTCAATACCCTGCTCACACACCCCATCCAGGTTGTCAGCGCGACCGCCCACGACAGCGATCACCGGTTTGCCACACCGCTTGGCACGGCGCGCCACGCCCACCGGCGCCTTACCGGCGGCGGATTGCTCATCCATATTGCCCTCGCCTGTAATGACCAGGTCGACATCGCGCACGTGCTCGTCAAACCCCACGAGATCGAGCACCGTCTCCACACCCGAGCGTAGCTCCGCGCCGAGCGCCAGCAACGCCGCGCCCAAGCCACCGGCAGCGCCCGCGCCGGGCACGCCGAGCACCGAGCCAAATGTCCGCGCGCCCTCGGGTGTGCGCAACAACCCCTGGGCTCGAGCTCCGGCAATCGCGGCGTCGAGCAAGCGACCGTAGCCGACCATCCAGCTGTCGCACCTGCGCAGCGTCTCGATGTCGCCCGCCGGCAGACCCTTCTGTCCGCCGAACACCGCCAGTGCGCCTCGACGCCCCACGAGCGGGTTCTCGACATCCGAAAGCACCACGACACGCATGCCATTCAGTGCCCGAAGCGCTGGCGCCAAATCAACGCTCGCCACCCGCTCAAGTCCGGCAAGACCGGGGGCGACATCGCAGCCCCGATCATCGACCACGCGCGCGCCCAGCGCCTGCAGCATGCCGGCGCCACCGTCGTTGGTGGCACTGCCGCCCAGACCAATATAGAGTGTCTTTGCGCCCATGCGAACCGCGCGAAGTATGAGCTCGCCCACGCCATAGGTTGTAGCAGCCAGCGCCGACGACTCCGCGCAAGGCGAGTACCCAATGCCGGCCGCCTCGGCCATCTCGATGACCGCGGACTCGCGCTCGACATCAACCAGCATCCGGGCAGCCACGCGGTCGTCCAAGGGGCCTGCCACCTCGCAGGTCACAATCTCACCGCCGCACGCGGCAACGGCATCGAGCGTCCCCTCACCGCCATCCGCCAGCGGCAACGCGGCCACCTGGGCATCGGACCACACACGGCGCACGCCTTCGGCAACCGCCGCCTCCGCCTGCGCACTCGAAACGCTGCCCTTAAAGGAATCAATCGCCAACAGCACACGGCGGGGCCGACGGCACGCGGGTCCAAAATCGACCGCCTCAACGGCAGTATCTTCGGCACACGCGAGCGCCTCGGCATGAGCGACATGCGCCTCAAGATCGGCCCCACAACCGCAGCCAGCACCATCGATGCCACGCAGCCCACTAAAATAGCCGCTCAACACCCCACGACACTCATCCGCCAGCACGCCGGCATGTACGTTAAACCGATGGTTCAGGCGCGAATCGGCATTCAGGTCATACAGCGAACCCAGCGCGCCCGCCTTGGCATCAGCCGCGCCATACACGCAGCGCCCCACGCGCGCGTTGACCATAAGCCCCGCACACATGCAGCATGGCTCGAGCGTCACGTAGACCGTGCAATCGGAAAGGCGCCAGCGTCCAAGCGCCTGGGCTGCAGCGCACACGGCCGCAAACTCGGCATGAGCCGAAGGATCCTGGTCGAGCTCGCGACGATTATGCGCCCGCGCGACAATCTCGCCCGCGCGCACCACTACGGCTCCGATGGGCACCTCGCCCACCGCCGCGGCGGCGCGCGCCTCGGCCAGCGCCTCGCGCATGAACTTCTCGTCGATTTCGGTGATCGTCATCGTTCGCCTTCCCTGTTGCAAATTCAAAACGATGCTATCATTACGACTCACGGAGAGATGGCAGAGCGGTTGAATGCGGCGGTCTTGAAAACCGTTGAGCGCGAGAGCGTTCCGGGGGTTCGAATCCCCCTCTCTCCGCCACTTCTAGTGATGCACCGGTGTCATGGTCCGCTCAAACAGCGCATCGACCACGTCGGCTATCTCAGGTCGACGCTCAAGATCGTGACCCGACTCCCACCATATCGTGAAAAGTCGAATAATACCGCCGGCGACAAACTCAGACGTCGTCTCGAGTGACACGGGGGCCAGGGCATCCTCGGCAAGCACGTTCATCACACGCTCGCGGATGGAGTGGGCAATGCGGTCGCAAATAACGTTGGTCAACATGCCCGACATGCTGCTTGCCAAAATGTTATCCATGAGCCGCTCGTGCGCCAGAATCAAATCCATGGCATCGTCCAAAATCGCGTGCCGAAGCGCGCGCACGTCCTCGGCAGATACCGCGCCGGCCTCATCGGGCTGTTTTTGCGGCAAGCCCGACATGAGCTCATCGATATAAAAGGCAAAGTAATCGTTCTTGTCGCGAAAGTGCTTGTAGAACGTCGTGCGGCGAATCATGGCGCGGTCGCACAGCATGGCAACCGTCAGGTCCTCAAAACGATGCTCCTCGAGAAGCTCGGTAAAGGCATCGAACAGGGCGCGGTAGGTTTTCTTGATGCGAAGGTCCACTGGTATCGCCATCCTCAGGGCAAAGACAACACTCGTCAATCTGTCGCATATCTTACACCTGTACCTCGCGCGCTTTGCCCCGGTGCCGACCCCGACGAAAACACAACGCTTACCGGAAAGTTCGGCACGACAAAACGTTGCGGGTATACTAGTAGCGTTATACCAACGGCAGCTGGCGCATGCCGCCGCGGCCATTCGAAACGGAGACATCATGCTTCCCGTCATCATCGGCATCGTTGTTGTCATTGTGATTGCCTGCGCCATCGCCGGCATCTACAACAACATGGTCACCAAGCGTAACCGCATCGATAACGCCTGGCAGAACATCGATACGCAGCTGCAGCGTCGCAACGACCTGATCCCCAACCTGGTCGAGACCGTCAAGGGCTACGCCAAGCACGAGCAGGAGACGCTCTCCGCCGTGATCAGCGCGCGTAACACCGCCGTCAAGGCCACCACGCCCGAAGCCAAGATGGAAGCCGACAACGTGCTGACCGGTGCGCTGCGCCAGCTCTTCGCCGTAGCCGAGGCCTATCCCGATCTTAAGGCAAACACCAACTTTACGCAGCTGCAGGCATCGCTCGAGGATACCGAGAACAAGATTAGCTACGCACGCCAGAGCTACAACGATTGCGTGCTCAGCTACAACAACGCCATTCAGACGTTCCCGGCTGTCATCTTTGCCGGCATCTTTCAGTTTAAGGAGCGCCAGGGCTTCGAGGCCGCCGAAGCAGCCCGCCAGGCCCCGACCGTCAAGTTCTAGTAGTTTGACAGCGCATCCTTAATCGGCCAAATGCATAAACCGCCCCGTCGAATGCATACTTCGACGGGGCGGTTTCCTTTTTCGCGAAGGTCCCCCTCTAAGCGCCGTGCATTTTTAGGAGTATTCAACATAACCAAGAGCTTCGGGCGCCACGATAAATGCCAAAGACCGCGAATATCCCTGCAAATCAAACGCTGTCAGCCCATAACCCCGCCCATCATTCGTAGAAAACATCGAGAAATACCGATTTTTTGCCCGAGGCCGGTATGCAGGGGCCTTCGATTGCAGAATACTCGCAAAAATGCACGTCGCCACCGCCCCCACATGGCGCGAACCAAACAAAAGCGCGGCCAAAAGGCCGCGCGCCATCTTTATTCAGATTAATTATTGCCCGTTGTGGCAACGCCGAGCCCGCAGGGCGGAGAGCAAGTCCCCTCCCGGCGCATTCCGCACTGATATTTTCTGTATTGAAGACGTCGATGATGCACCCGTATACCATTGACGTCGACACCATCAGATGCGGACCGCGCGGTGACCCCACATTCCGCTGGCGCCCATGGGGCTGCCCTCGTTTCCTGACATGTCCCGCGCGGGCCGCGGCGAGCCGAGACCGCCGCATGACCTAATAGGAGCATGGAGCGATACCGCGGACCCGAACAACCGCATTCTATCGCGCCCCGTCAGTGTGCCGTCTGCCCGGTCCAGGCGAGCACGGAAAGAACGGAGCGAGACATGAGAACCGAATCGACACCCGGCGCCCGCGGACCGGTCTTCTGCGGGGTCGACACCCACGCCGACTCGCACTGGCTGTGCGTCCTGGACTGGAGGGGCCGCAGGGTCCTGTCCCGCCGGTTCCCCGCCGACGCGGCGGGATACGAGGCGCTCGCCGGGGCGATCGCGGCGGCCGGGGAGCCGGCCTGCGTCGCGATGGAGGGGACGTCGTCCTACGGGGCGGGCCTCACCAGGCACCTCGCGTCGCTGGGGATGCCCGTGCGCGAGGCGCTCTCCCCGGCGAGGACGCAGAGGAGGCGCCCGGGGCAGGGGAAGTGCGACGAGTCGGACGCGGAGAGGGCCGCCCGCGCGGCGATGTCCGGCTCAAGGCTCGGGACCCCCAAGAGCCAGGACGGGTGGGTCGACGGGGTGCGCTGCATGCTCGCGGCGCGCTCCGGGGCGGTGAAGGCGCGGACCTCGGCGATCAACACCGCGAGGTCGCTGCTCACCACCGCGCCGGAAGGGCTCAGGTCGAGGTTCCGCGGCATGGGAGGGCCGAGGCTGATGGAGGAGCTCCCCTCCGTGCGCGCCGAGGGCGCGCTGGGCGCCGCGCTCGGCGCGCTGGCGGACCTGTGGGCGGCGGCGCGCGACGCGGCGCTCGACATGGAGCGCGCGATCGAGGCGTCCCTGGAGGAGAACTGCCCCGCGCTGCTGGCGATGTACGGGTGCGGGCCCGTGAGCGCGGCCAAGCTCGCGGTCGCGGCCGGGGACAACCCGGGCAGGCTGCGCTCCGAGGCGTCGTTCGCGGCGATATGCGGCGCCTGCCCCATCCCCGCCTCGAGCGGCAAGACCGTGAGGCACAGGCTCAACAGGGGCGGCGACCGGCAGGCGAACAGCGCGCTGCACGAGATCGCGAGGCAGAGGGTCATGCGCGACCCCGAGACCGCCGAGTACGCCGAGAGGGCCAGGGGGCGGGGAAAGAGCGACAGGGAGGTCATGAGGTGCCTCAAGCGCTACGTGGCCAGGGAGGCGTACCGGGCGCTGATGCGCCCGCACGAGATCAGGAGGCCCGAGGACGCCTCGGAACTCGTGGCGGCCAGGCGCGCGGCGAAGGTCAGCCAGGTGAGGGCGGCGTCCATACTGGGCACCAGCGAGAAGTACATCTCGATGCTGGAGAGGGGCCAAAGGGAGCTCAAGCCCATAAGGAGGGCCTACGAGGCATGGGTCGAGGCCGGACTTCCGCTCGATTGGGACAGGCAGGCCTTCGAGGCCGAGCGCAAAATGGATTCTAAAAAACACCTTGCCAAATAGGAGCGTCAGGACGAAGGAAGCCCCGCAGCGCGTAGCGCGCAGCGGGGCTTCCGACATGTCCGAGGACGTTCTGAAAAGTAACACCAGGGCGGGCCCGGACAAACAACCGACTACAGGTCGATGTGCGATTCCTTGATCGGAAACGGCTCCGCGAAGTGGCACGCGCAGCAGTGACCCGGTGCGACTTCCTTAAACTCGGGAAGCTTCTCAGAGCAGATGCCCTGCGCAATCGGGCAGCGAGTGTGGAAACGGCAACCGGTCGGCGGATCCAGCGGCGACGGCGGATCGCCAGCGAGGATGATGCGCTTGCGGGTCTTCTGGATATCAGGATCGGGAACCGGCACGGCAGACAGCAGCGACTGCGTGTACGGATGGTGAGGCTCGCTGTAGAGCGTCTTCCAGTCCGAAACCTCAACCATCTTACCCAGATACATAACGGCAACGCGATCGGAAATGTGCTGCACGACGGACAGGTCGTGAGCGATAAACAGATACGCGGTACCGAACTTGTCCTGGAGCTCCTTAAGAAGGTTCAGAACCTGGGCCTGAATGGATACGTCAAGTGCAGAGACAGGCTCGTCGCAGATAATCAGCTTGGGCTTCAGAGCGAACGCGCGGGCGATGCCGACACGCTGGCGCTGGCCGCCCGAGAACTCGTGCGGATAACGGTTGATGTGCTCGGGATTCAGACCGACGACGTCCAGCAGCTCGCGGACGCGCTCGATACGCTCCTCCTTGGTACCCACGCCATGAATGGTCATGGGCTCGGAGACGATCTCGCCGATGGTCATACGGGGATTGAGCGAAGCATAGGGATCCTGGAAGATGAACTGCATCTCGCGACGCATGTCCTTGATCTCATGCTTGCTCATCTCGGCAACATCTTTACCCTGGAAGAACACCTTACCGGCGGTCGGCTTGGTCAGGCGCATGATGGTGCGACCCGTCGTGGACTTACCGCAACCAGACTCACCAACCAGACCAAAGGTCTCGCCCGGATAAATCTCGAACGAAATGTCATTTACTGCAGAGACAACACGCTTGGAGAAGCGCTTGGCGAACATGCCGGACTCAGCGGGGAACTCCTTAGAGAGGTGCTCGACCTTCAGCAGCGGAGTACGCTCGTTGGTATCTGCCATTACGCCTCGCCTCCCTTCTTGGAATCCTTGCGCGTACGGGACGTCTCAGGAGCGTTCTTGAGGAACTCGGGGTCACCGGAGTAGTGGCACGCAGAGTAATGACCAGACTCGGTGACAACGCGCTCGGGGCGCTGCTTGCGGCACTTGTCCGTCGCATAGGGACAACGAGGCGAAAACACGCAGCCCTCGGGCAGGTTCATGAGCGAAGGCGGGTTGCCGTGAATCGGCGTAAGCGGCTTCTTCTCTTCGATGGCCTGCTCCGGGATGGAGCGGATAAGGCCCCAGGTGTAGGGGTGGCGACTCTCGTAGAAGATTTCCTCAGCAGTACCGAACTCGACGGGACGGCCGGCGTACATAACCATGATCTTATCGGCCATATCGGCAACGACGCCCAGGTCATGGGTAATCATGATGATGGCGTTGCCGTTCTTCTCCTGCATTTCCTGCATGAGCTCGATAATCTGAGCCTGAATGGTAACGTCCAGAGCCGTCGTGGGCTCGTCGGCAATCAGGATATCGGGATCGCAGGCAAGAGCCATAGCGATCATGACACGCTGACGCATACCGCCGGAGAACTGGTGCGGATACTCATTGACGCGCTTCTCGGGCTCGGGGATACCCACGAGGTCCAAAAGCTCGGTAGCGCGCTTGAGCGCCTCCTGCTTGGAGTAGCCACGGTGCAGACGAAGGCCCTCGCCCACCTGCTTGCCGATCTTATAGACCGGGTTCAAGGAGGTCATAGGATCCTGGAAGATCATCGCGATGTCGTTTCCGCGAATGTGCTGCATCTCTTCCTCGGTCATCTCGAGGATAGAACGACCGCGATAGCGAACGTCGCCGCCCTCGATCTTTCCCGGAGGCATCGAGATGAGGCCCATGATGGTCATGGCGGTCACGGACTTACCGGAGCCGGACTCACCGACGACACCCAGGGTCTCGCCGCGATCGAGCGTGTAGGACACACCGTCGACAGCGCGAACGACACCATCCTCGGTATGGAAATACATCTTAAGGTCATCGACCTCGAGCAGATGCTGGCCCTCGGGAACCGGCTGGTCCTTCAGGTCCACATAGTTCTTGTTCTTCTTCATCCTTATGCGTCCTTCATCTTGACGTCGAGGGCGTCGCGCAGACCGTCACCCAGCAGGGTGAAGGCGAGCACCGTCGAGAGAATTGCCAGACCGGGCATGATCATCATCCAGGGAGCAGTCAGAAGATACTGCTGACCGTCCTGAATCATGGAGCCCCACGAAGGCGTAGGCGGAATAACGCCCATGCCGAGGAAGGACAGAGCGGACTCGGTCAGAATGGCGCCACCAATGTTCATGGTCGCGTAGACCACGATGGAGGCGACGGAGTTCGGGAAGATGTGACGCACTACGATACGAGCATCAGATGCACCCATCGCGCGCGCAGCGTCAACATAGTCGTTTTCTTTGACCGTCAAGATTGCAGAGCGGAAGACGCGCGCAATCGAAGGCCAGCCGAGAATACCGATGGCGATAAAGACGTTCTGAAGACCACGGCCGATAACGGCGATCATGGCGACAACGAACAGCACGTACGGGAACGCCAGGAAGATGTCCGCACAGCGCATGATGATCGTATCCCAGATCCCGCCGTAGAAACCGGCCAGAGCACCCATGACCAGACCGATCACCGTGGAGATCGCGGTGGCCATAATGCCGACGGACAGCGAAACGCGTGCACCGTAGATAACGCGGACGAGAATGTCGCGACCAAGGGCGTCGGTGCCAAACGGGTGCTCTGCACACGGAGCCAACAGCGACGTCTCGGCCATGGTGGTCGAGTCGGAAGCCGTCGGCGAACCGAGCCAGGGCTTAGCCCACAGATCTGCGGTCAGGGCAACCAAAACGACGATGATGATCCAGCAGACACCGATAACGGCGAGCTTGTTCTTGCGAAGACGCTTAAAAGCGTCACCCCACAGCGTGCGGGACTTGGCGGGAGCAGATGCGGCCTTGGTGGCGGTAGCCTGCTCCTGAGACTGAGAATCAGTTTCCTGCATGAGACGTACCTCCCTTAGGCCTTATCCGACGGACCGCCAAGGCGGATGCGCGGGTCGAGGAATGCATAGCTAATGTCGACGAGCAGGTTAATCACCATGACGACGACGACGATGAGCGTAACGCCGCCCATAACGATGGGCCAGTCACGCATGCTAATGGCGCGATAGACCTCATAGCCGATACCGGGCCAGTTAAAGACCGTCTCGGTCAGGATGGCGCCCGAAAGCATGCCACCAAAGTCGACACCAATATAGGTAACGACGGGGATGAGTGCATTCTTAAGCGCATGCTTGACGATGATCGCGCGATTGGAGAGACCCTTGGCCTTTGCCGTACGGATGTAATCCTGGTTCATGACGTCAAGCAGCTGCGAGCGCATAATGCGGGCGGCATAAGCGGTCGAAACCGAAGCCAGCGTAATGGTCGGAAGCACATAGTGCATCCAATCCTGATACTGAGAGCTGGAACCGCCGGCACCCGAGATCGGCATGGAGATTGCACCGCCCGTAGCGTCCTTGAGGATGACGCCAAAGAACAGCTGCAGCAACATACCGAGCCAGAAGGCCGGGACCGCAACGAGGATCGACGTGGTGAGCGTTACCAAAATATCCCAGAAGGAATAACGCTTTACCGCCGAAATGATACCCGCACCGATACCCATGATTGCCTCGAGCACGATGGCGCACGCGGCAAGTTTGACCGTATACGGATACTTCTGGGCAAAAATTTCCGTAACCGGCAGCTTGCGCTGATACGAATTGCCCAGATCGCCATGAAGCAGGCCGTTCATGTAATACAAGTAACGGTCCACGAGCGACGTTTGAACGGGATCGCCGTTCTCGTCAAGGATCGCGTTGCCGTCCTCGTCCGACTGGACCAGGTGATAGCGGACGCGAAGCTGAAGCTCCACCTCGGGGGACAGAGCCTTGTCTCCACCGATCAGCTTGATCGGATCTCCCGGCACGATATTCTGAAGGGCGAACAGAATCAGCGTAACGCCCAAAAATACCGGGATGAACTGAAGCACACGTTTAACGATGTACTTACCCATACCACTCCCCTATCTAGGGATTAACCTAAATGGGATGCCGATCGCCAGACCGGCATCCCAAAATTACCATCAGCCAGTTTACCCCAGGTTAGGGAGAACTGTATGTTTCCCATGAGGTCTACGTAAATACTTGACCCTCACGGAAGCTGCAAACTCTTAGGCGAGCTCAGCGGTACCCAGCTCGGCGTGCTTCTGCGGATCGACATAGAGGTGCTTGATGCGATCGGAGCCGACGATGGTGTGCGTGTAGAACATCACCGGGATGACCGGGCAGTCGGCAGCGACCATAGCGTCGGCCTCCTGCATCTTAGCAACGCGCTCTTCGTCGTCAACCGTGGTGCGAGCCTCGTTGACCTTGGCGTCGAACTCGGGGTTGTTGTAACCGGAGCGGTTGTCGCCACCGAGGGAGTCGGAGTGGAACAGCGGATACAGGAAGTTGTCCATAATCGGGTAGTCGGCAATCCAACCCAGACGACCGAACTGATAGTTAAAGTTCTGGTACTGCTCGAGCAAGGCAGACCACTCAGGGGTATCAGAGACAGCGGTAACGCCAACCTTGGCGAGGTCACCGATGATGGACTCCATGATCTCCTTGTGGCCACCATCCTGGTTGTAGGAAAGGGTCACGTTAATGCCACGATCGCCGTTAGCGCCAGCGGGAGCAACCTTGTCGAGGTACTCGTTAGCCTTGTCGACGTCGTAGGCGCAGAACTCCCATGCGCCCTCCTTGTAGCCATCGATGCCCGGAGGAACAATGCCGTCGGCGGGGGTACGGGTACCCTTGAAGATAGTCTTGCAGATGGCCTCACGGTTGATGGCCAGGGAGATACCCCTGCGCAGGTCGGCGTTGTTGAACGGCTCGGCCGTGTTGTTGCAGGTCAGGTAGTAGGTGGAAGGCTCGGAGCCGAGCAGCATGCGCTCGCCGTCACCCATGGTGTAGCCGTCCTTGGACACGCCGCGATCCTTCTTGGCGGCGTCGATCTGAGCAACGGGAACGTCGCAGACATCGAGGTTACCGGCCTGGAACTCCTTGTAAGCGGTCTCCATGTCCTTGATGACCTGGAAGTGGATGCCATCGATCTTGGCCTTGTCGCCATAGTAATCGTCGAACTTCTTGAGGTTGATCTCCTGACCATCCTCCCACTTGCCGTCCATCATGAACGGGCCGTTACCGACCGGTGCAAGGTAGAAGCTCTTGGCATCGGACTCGGCGCACTCGGGAACCGGGGCCAGAGCCGGGTGAGAGGCGACGAAGGGGAAGTCGGCGTAAGCGGAAGACAGCTTGACGACGAGGGTCTCATCGTCGGGGCAGGTAACACCGCTGAGTTCAGTAGCGTTACCGGCAAGCAGATCGTCATAGCCCTCGACCATGGAAAGGTGATAGGAGACCTCGGAAGGGCCATACTCGGTAGCGATGGCCGACTTGGTGTTGACCAGACGCTCCCAACCGAGCTTGAAGGACTTGGAGGTAACGTCGTCACCGTTGTGGAACTTGGCCTTCTTGATCTTGAAGGTGAACTCGGTGGCGTCGTCGTTGGCCTCGAAGGACTCGCAAGCCAGCGGAACAATCTCGCCCTTCTCGGCGTCATAAGAGGTCAGAGCGTCAAAGAGCTGGTACTCGACCTGAGTGCCCTGGTCCTCCTGGACATTGTAGGGGTCGATGCAGACCGGGTTGTTGATGTAGAAGTTCAGCGTCGAACCGGACTCAGAACCGGAAGTGTCGCCGCCCTTCTTGCCGCATGCGGCAAGAAAAGCCATGGAGCTCGCAGCGAGGGTGCCGCCAACAAAGGCGCGACGACCCATAACGGGCTGGTGGAACATAGAATCAGCCATGCCATCCTCCTTATGAGATAGGACAAAGAAATGTTCAGTCGGACATATGTCGAGACAATCCGATCCGAACCATCAAAACGCCGCCCGCTGCTATGGCTGGTTATGCACAACGAACCAACGTTTCGCAATACAGTAGCGCATTTTATGCACGATTTGGGGCTAATTCCGGTTAACGGTCGAGAATTTCTTTAGTTGGGCGAAGTATGTGGGGATATTTTGACTCTGTTACAAATATGTAAACAAAAAGGGTCCCGCACTTGCGGGACCCTTTTCAAGTATTTATGCGGCTCGTGATTAGTAGCCCACGATGCCCTGCGGGAAGAAGAACATGCACAGCACGACGCACACGGCAAATACGACAGCCATGATAACGGTCAGGCGGTCAAGGTTCTGCTCCATAACGCCTGTGGCAGAGCTGGAGTTATACAGCGAGCTAGCAATCATATCCGAAACGCCGGTGCCCTTACCGGAATGCATCAGGACGAGAATCGTCAGCGCCACGGCAGAGATAGCCCAAACGACAAACAGAAGAATCTGGAACGGACCCATAGATAAGCTCCTTAATAGAACAATTCAAACCCCAGTACTGTACCACAATCCCCCGCTCTCCCCTACCTGCCGCTCGGGGACGGGGTAGAAATGGCAGAAATACCAAAAGGGGGTTGTCCGATTGTGGACAACCCCCCTTGCTAGAAAACGGTATTTGTTTTCTATTACGCCTCGGTGGCGAGCACGCGGCCCGTCATCTCGGCGGAAGGCTCCAGACCAGCCATGGTGAGCATAGTCGGGGCGATATCGGAAAGACGACCGTCCTCGATACCGGTGAGCTGTGCCTTCTCATCAACGATGATGAACGGCACGCGGTTGGTGGTGTGAGCCGTAAACGGATGCTTGGAACCGTCGGAAGCAACGTCAAACATGTGATCGGCGTTGCCGTGGTCGGCGGTAATCAGCGCAAAGCCGCCCTTGGCGAGAATCGCCGGGACAACCTTGGACAGGGCATCGTCAACAGCCTCGACGGCCTTAACGGCGGCGTCGAAGACACCAGTGTGACCAACCATGTCGCAGTTCGCGAAGTTCACGATGTAGAAATCAGCGCGATCCTCGTTGATAGCGGCGACAAGCTTCTCGGTAACCTCGGGAGCGCTCATCTCGGGCTGCAGATCGTAGGTAGCGACCTTGGGGGAAGCGACGAGTACGCGCTCCTCGCCCTCCTTGGGCTCCTCGATGCCACCGTTGAGGAAGAACGTCACGTGGGCGTACTTCTCGGTCTCGGCGGTGTGCAGCTGCTTCAGGCCATTGGCGGCGATAACGTCGGCCAGGACGTTCTCGGGGAACGTCTTGGGGAAGGCGACCTCGACGTCAAACGTCGGATCGTACTCAGTCATCGTCACAAAGTGCGAAAGCTTGATCTGCTCGCGCTCAAAGCCGTCGAACTCCTTGTCCGTGAACACGCGGGTCATCTGACGAGCGCGGTCGGGACGGAAGTTAAAGAAGATAGCCGCGTCGCCCTCGTGGATGCCCTCGTTGTGGGCAGCGAAGGGCTCGACGAACTCGTCGCCGCGCGGATCCTTCTCGTAGTAGGCCTTGATACCGGCAACGGGGTCGGTATCAGCATCGGACGCGTTGACCATGACGTCGTAGGCGCGCTGGATGCGCTCCCAACGGTTGTCGCGGTCCATCGCCCAATAACGGCCAGAGACGGTGGCAACGCGAGCGTCGCAACCAGTCTCCTCGGAAATCTTAGCCAGGAAGGCGCAGAACTCACTCATGTAGCCGGCGCCGGACTGCGGGTCAACGTCGCGGCCATCCATGAAGGCGTGGACGCGAACGGTCTTGACACCATGCTCGGCAGCCATCTTGACCAGAGCCTCGACGTGGTTCATGTGGGAGTGAACGCCGCCAGGGCTCATAAGGCCCATGAGGTGGAGAGTCTTGCCGTCAGCCTTGACATCGTCCATGGCCTTGACGAAAACCTCGTTCTTGGCGATGGAGCCGTCCTTGATGGCATTGTTGATGCGCGAAAGCTCCTGGAACACGATGCGACCGGCACCGATGTTGAGGTGACCCACCTCGGAGTTGCCCATCTGGCCGTCGGGAAGGCCCACGTCCTCGCCCGAAGCACCGAGCGTGGTGTGAGGATACTTCTCGTACAGGCCATCAAGGAAGGGCGTCTTGGCAGCGGCGACGGCGTTCTCGCCATCAGCCGGAGCCAGGCCGCAGCCGTCCATGATAATCAGGAGCGCAGGAAGATGACGTTGTGCCATATGTCCTACTCGCCTGCCTTGACGACCATAGAGGCGAAGTCGGCAGCCTTGAGCGAAGCGCCGCCCACGAGGGCGCCGTCAACGTCGGGCTTGGCGACGAGCTCGGCGATGTTACCGGGCTTGGCGGAACCACCGTAGAGAACGCGGATGCCGTTGGCGAGCTCCTCGCCGAACATCTCCTTGAGGGTCTCACGGATAGCGCCGCAGACCTCCTGAGCGTCCTCGGCGGTAGCGGTCTTGCCGGTGCCGATGGCCCAGATGGGCTCATAGGCGACGACGACCTGCTTGGGGCAGGTGATCTCAAGACCAGCAAGGCCAGCCTTGACCTGGTTCACGACGTGCTCGACATAGGTGCCGGCCTCGCGGACCTCGAGGGACTCGCCGCAGCAGAAGACGGGAACAAGGCCGGCGGCAACGAGAGCCTTGGCCTTCTTGTTCTGGTCCTCGTCGGTCTCGTGGAAGTAGTCGCGACGCTCGGAGTGACCGATGATGCAGTAGGTGCAGCCAGCGGACTTGAGCATGTCGCAAGAGGACTCACCGGTGAAGGCACCCTTGGCCTCCCAGTACACGTTCTGTGCGCCGAGGGCGATGGGGGCAGCCTGAATGCGGTCATGAACCGTGGTGATGTCGATGGTCGGAGGGCAGACGAGCACCTCGACGCCAGCCGGAACCTCGGGCAGAGCCTGAGCCAGCTCGTCAGCGAGCTTGGCGGCCTCGGCGACGTCGTTGTTCATCTTCCAGTTACCAGCGATAAGAAGGGTGCGATTAGGCATCGAGAAGCGCCTCCACTCCGGGCAGGGCCTTACCCTCGACGAGCTCCATGGAAGCGCCACCACCGGTGGAGATCCAGCTCATCTTGTCGGCCAGGTTGAACTTGTTGACAGCTGCGACAGAGTCACCACCGCCGATGATCGAGGTGCAGTCAGCCTCGGCGAGAGCCTCGGCGATAGCCTGGGTGCCGTGAGCAAAGTTGTCAAACTCGAAGACGCCCATGGGGCCGTTCCAGAACACGGTCTTGGCGCCCTTGACAGCCTCGGCATAGAGCTCCTCGGTCTTGGGACCGATGTCCATACCCTCACGATCGTCGGGGATAGCGTCGGAAGCAACAACCTCGGGGACAGCGTCCTCGCCAAAGTGATCGGCAACACGGTTGTCGATGGGGAGTAGGATCTTGACACCCTTCTCCTCGGCCTTCTTGAGCATCTCGCCGGCGCGCTCGACCCAGTCCTCTTCCTTGAGGGACTGACCGACGGACAGGCCCTGAGCCAGGAAGAAGGTGTAGGCCATGCCGCCACCGATGATCAGGGTGTCAGCGGAGTCGATGAGGTGATCGAGAACGCCGATCTTGGAGGAAACCTTGGAACCGCCGACGATGGCGACGAAGGGGCGCTCGGGCTCGGCGAAGATGCCGGTCAGCGTGTCGACCTCCTTCTCGAGCAAGAAGCCGGCGACGGCAGGCAGGTAAGCGGCGGGGCCCACGACGGAACCCTGGGCGCGGTGAGCGGTGCCGAAGGCATCGAGAACGAAGACGTCACCATAGGAAGCGAGCTTCTTGGCGATCTCGGGATCGTTCTTCTTCTCACGCTTGTCAAAACGGACGTTCTCGAGAACGAGGACCTTACCCGGCTCGACGGCGGCGACAGCCTCAGCAGCCTTCTCGCCGTAAGTGTCGGCGACAAAGGCAACGTCGAGACCAGAGAGCTCAGCGAGCTTCTTGGCGACGGGCTCGAGGGACAGCTCGGGCTGGAAGCCGGTGCCCTCGGGACGGCCGAGATGGCTCATGAGGATGACGCGAGCGTTGTGCTCAACGAGGTAGTTGATGGTGGGCAGGGCAGCCTTGATACGGGTGGTGTCGCCAACGACGCCATCCTTGATAGGCACGTTAAAGTCAACGCGGACGAGAACGCGCTTTCCGTCGACATCGATGTCGCGGACGGTCTTCTTGGTAAAGGCCATGTTTGCTTCTACCTTTCGTACGTGTCTGCCTCCCATTACGGCAGACGATTTCTTATAAAAAGGGCGCGACCCTAGGGTGTAAGCCCTATAAGGCCGCGCCCTTCTTTAGACGCTCAACGAGCTATTCGCTAAAAGCTAAATTAAGCAACGAACTTCTCGAAGTACTTGATGGTGCGGACCATCTGAGAGGTGTAGGAGTTCTCGTTGTCGTACCAAGAGGTGACCTGAACGAGGGTCTGGCCGTTGCCGAGGTCAGAGCACATGGTCTGAGTGGCGTCGAAGATGGAGCCGTGGGTCTCGCCGACGATGTCGCGGGAGACGATCTGGTCCTCGTTGTAGGCGAAGGTCTCGGGGATGGTCTCGGCGTAGGCCTTCATGGCAGCGTTGACCTCGTCGACGGTGACCTTCTTGTCAACGACGGCGTAGAGGTTGGTCAGCGAGCCGGTCGGCGTCGGGACGCGCTGGGCGGCACCGATGAGCTTGCCGTTGAGCTCGGGGAGAACCAGGCCGATGGCCTTGGCAGCGCCCGTGGTGTTCGGGACGATGTTCTCGGAGCAGGCGCGGGAGCGACGGAAGTTGCCCTTGCGCTGCGGGCCGTCGAGCGGCATCTGGTCGCCGGTGAAGGCGTGGATGGTGGTCATGATGCCGGACACGATGGGAGCGAAGTCGTTCAGACCCTTGGCCATCGGGGCGAGGCAGTTGGTGGTGCAGGAAGCAGCGGAGATGATGTTGTCCTCAGCGGTCAGCGTCTCATGGTTGACGTTGTACACGATGGTGGGCAGATCGCTGCCGGCCGGAGCGGAGATGACGACCTTCTTGGCGCCAGCGTTGATGTGGGCCTGAGCCTTAGCCTTGCTGGTGTAGAAGCCGGTGCACTCGAGAACGACGTCGACGTCAAGGTCGCCCCAAGGCAGGTTGTTGGCGTCGGCCTCCTTGTAGATCTTGATCTCCTTGCCGTCAACGGTGATGGAATCCTCGCCAGCAACGACCTCGTGATCGCGAGCGTAGTTGCCCTGCGTGGAGTCGTACTTCAGCAGGTAAGCGAGCATATCGGGAGAGGTGAGGTCGTTGATAGCGACGATCTCGGAGCCCTCATGACCGAACATCTGACGGAAAGCCAGACGACCGATGCGACCGAAGCCGTTAATAGCAACCTTTACTGCCATTGTGTCTCCTTTCGTAAGGCCCCCGCGAGCTACAGCGCCCGCCGTTGAGGCCCACAAACTAACCACTCGCCTAATATACCTTTTTTTTGACTTGAATTTCACGAGAATGCTCGAAATTGAAAATCAAATTTGCGTTAAAACGCTTTAAAGAATAAAATAGCAGCTAAATCCGTATATAAGTCGATACTTTAACCTACCTGTTTGCTTCAATGAGCTTTTCAAGCCGTAAAACACGATGGTAGAGGGCCGACTTCGACAAGGGAGGGTCAGCCATCTCCCCTAAATCACGCAGCGAAAGATCGGGATAGCGCTCGCGCAGGTCGCAAAAGACCGCCAAGGCATCCGGAAGCGCATCGCGAAGGCCTCGCTGCTCGAGCTCATCGATAAGCGCAAGCTGATGCTGGGCGGCACCCGCACTTCTGGTCTGGTTGGCGAGCTCGGCGTTCACGCGACGGTTCACATCGTTCTTAACCAACTTGACCGCGCGCGCCTCCTCAATCTCGGCAACGCTGCGCTTGGCACCAATCAGCTTTAATAGATGCTCGATTTCCTCGGCGCTCTTAATGTACACGGCATATGACCCCCGCCGTGCATTAACACGAGCATGGACCCCAATCTGCTCCAACAGATCGCAAAGCCCCTTGGCATATTGCTCGCCCTGCACAGCGACCTCCAAATGAAAATCGCCGCGTGGATCGGCCACGAAGCCGCCCGCGATGAGCGCGCCGCGGATATAGGCAAGCCTGCAGCAGGGACGGGCAACGATATGTCGGGGCACGCCGGCGACAAGTCCTCCCCTGCGGTCGAGGATGCCCAGCAGCACCAGAGCCTTATCCAAATCGGGCTGATCAGGCAAGGTGATGAGGTAGTTTCGAACCTTATGCAAGACAGATTTGCGGACGGTGAACTCCGTTTTGAGCTTAAGGATACGATGCGTCAGCGTGATCATCGTGCGCGCGACGGCTCCCGTCTCAGTCGCAACTGTCAAACGATACCGCCCAGAGCCGGCCAGCGAAAGCGTACCACTCACGCGCGTCAGGGCGGCAAGCGTCGACAAATCGCAGTATTCACATTCAGGTTCGCAGCGCGCGAGCTCGTCACGCACCTCGGCGGTAAACGACATGCAGGCCTATGCCTTCGTGTTGGCGCGCGACAGGTCGCGGTGGGAGATGCTCACATGATACTGAGCGCCTTCCAGGTAACGGGCCGTGGCCTCGGCAATGGCAACGCTGCGGTGCTGGCCGCCCGTGCAGCCGATGGCGATAGAAAGCTGCGGCTTGCCCTCCGCGATATAGCCCGGCATCACCGTATCGAGCAGCTGTGTCCAAGCCTTCCAAAACTCCTGCGTCTTGGGATGGTCCAGAACAAAATCGGAGACCTTTTTATCGAGACCGGTCATCGTGCGCATCTCGGGATCGTAGAACGGATTGGGCAGGAAGCGGACGTCGATCATAATGTCCGCCTCGACGGGCATGCCGTGCTTAAAGCCAAACGAGAACACGTGAACGTCCATGAGTTGCTGGTCGGACAGCTCGGAAAATGCCATACGTAGCTTATTGCGCAGCGCAGAGGTGCGCAGACGGCTCGTGTCGATAATCATATCGGCTCGGTCGCGCACGCCCTGCAGCTGAAGGCGCTCGCGCTGAATGGCATCGGCCGTAGTCTCCCCCGGCTTGGCAATAGGATGACGGCGGCGATTTTCGCTGTAGCGACGAATCAGCACCTCGTCAGAAGCCTCCAGGAACACGATGTCGCAGCTCATCTCGCGCTCTTCGAGCGCGACGACCGCATCGAGCAGCTCGTCAAACAGTCCCTGGCTACGCAAATCGCAGGTGACGGCGAGATGCCTGCCCACGCCCGTATTGATGCCGACGAGCTCGGCAAGCTGGGCGATGAGACGCGGAGGCAGGTTATCGATGCAAAAATAGCCCATGTCCTCGAACACGTGCATGGCCTGTGTGCGGCCTGATCCGGACATTCCGGTGATGATGACGATATCGGGGATGCGCTCCGAGCGCTCCGCCGCATCCATGGCATCTCCCTTTTGCATGTGTTGCCTCCCGAAAACAAGCGCGGGACCCAGCAACCCGGATCCCGCGCGGTCAATTGCCTATATTGAGTATACCGCCCCGAGCGGATACGAGGCCTGTCTTACGCCTCAAGTGCAGCCTTGAACCAACTCGTAATACTCGTGGGGTGCGTGATGGCGGTGCCGACGACAACGGCCCAGGCGCCAGCATCGATCGCGGCGCGAGCCTCCTCGGGCGTATGCACGCGACCCTCGCAAATGATAGGAAGGCCGGGGAATTCCTCAGTCGCCTGACGCAGGAGCGGCAGGTCGGGGCCATCGGCCATGGTGCAGTCGATGGCGGCGACGCCGTGAGAAAGCGTGGTGGATACCAGGTCAAAGCCCATATCAACAGCACGGCGAATGTCCTCGATGGTGGCACAATCCGCCATCAGGAGCACACCCTCCTCGTGCAGCGGGCGGAAGGTATCCTCGACCGTCTTGCCATCGGGGCGCGGACGATCGGTGGCGTCGATCGCCACGATATCGGCACCGGCAGCAACGCAGGCGCGAGCGTGACGCAGCGTCGGCGTGATGTAAACGCCCTCGTGCCCATCCTTCCACAGGCCGATGACGGGAACCTCACAGCGACCCTTAATGGCGGCAATGTCGGCAAGGCCCTGGCAGCGAATGGCGGCGGCGCCGCCGAGCTCGCAAGCGCGAGACATTTGCGCCATGGTCTCGGGCGTACGAAGCGGCTCGCCCATATACGCCTGAACGCTCACGACGAGCTTGCCCTTCAGGGATTGAATCAAAGGATCGACGGTCATAAGGCTGCAACCTTTCTTAGAACAGCCTCCCGAGGCCTGTTGTCTCGGGAGGCTCCTACAGCAGATACTTTTACTTCAACGAGGCAAGAAGATGCTCAGCGGCACCGATGAGCGGAGCATCGCCCTCCAGAGAGCCGATGAGGATCGGCGTGTCCTGAAGCGGATCGAGCGCCTGGCTGGCATAGCCCTCGTGCACCGAATCCTTCCACGTCTGTGAACGCCAATCGGGACCTTGGTGAATCACGCCGCCCGAAAGCACGATGACCTCAGGGTCCAGGATGTTAGCGAGCGAGCCCAAGCTGGCACCCAGCGCAAAGCCGGCGTCATGGATGACCTCGGTCGCCTTTGCGTCGCCCGCACGGCACAGGTCGTTCACATCGCGACCGACCGAAGGACGGCTGGGGTCGACGCGACCAAAGCGCTCATCGTACATTCGACCAATGGAAGTGCCCGAAGCAACCGATTCAAGATGGCCGGAACGCCCGCAGGCACAGGGAATGCCAGCGGCAGCCGAGCACTCGATGTGACCCATATGGCCGGCAGCACCATGGAAGCCCTGCATCACGCGGCCGTTCTCGACATATGCGCCGCCGATGCCCGTACCGATGCCAAGACACAAGACGGAGAACTTGCCCTTGCCGACGCCCCAGTGGGCCTCACCCAGAGCATGAGCCTGCACGTCGCCTACGACGGCAACGGGAAGACCGAGGTCCTCGCGCAGGCGCGGCCCCAACTGAACGCCGGACCAGCCGGGCATGATCTCGTTGGCATACGCGATGGCGCCCGTCTTGGGATCGACGACGCCGGCGGCACCGATGCCGACGCCAAGGACCTCGACATCGGGATTCGCCTCGAGAGCAGCCTTGATGGACGCCTCGATACGCTGGAAGACGGCCTCGCCGCCCTCTTGGGCCTCAGTGGGAACCTCGGCCTCAAAAACGGGATGAGGCACGCTGCCGTCAGCCGGGTACTCCATGATGGCAGTCGCGATCTTAGTTCCGCCGATATCGACAGAGCAGACGTACTTGTTCTCCATGTCGCTCTCCTTAGGAGATAAAAAACAACTACAGGAAATGCGCCGTCAGGCTAGCCGTCACAGCGCGGTAAAGGTTTTCCAGATGCCCGAGATCGCCGAGAAACCGTGTGGCCATTGACCTAATGGGTCATGGCCGCACGGTTGAACGGCGAGGTCGGGTGCCTGGGAAAGCCTTAAAGGAGACCGTTGTCCTGAAGGACCTTCTTAATCGCCTCGACGTTCTCGCCGGTCATGGCCTTCACCGGGCGCGGCATGGTCGGGCTGTCGAAGATGCCCATGAGGTTCATAGCGGTCTTGAAGGCGCCGACGCCACCGGCATAGCCCTGGACGCCCGAGGTGACATCCCAGATGTGCGAAATCTCATTGAGGCGATCCTGCTCGGCCTTGACGGTAGCCCAGTCACCAGCCTGAGCGGCCTTCCACTGACGCACGTAGCCCTCGGGCTCAACGTTGGCGAGACCCGGGACGGAACCGTCGGCGCCACCGAGGTAAGCGCCGTCGACAACAACCTCGTGACCGGTGAGGATGCTCATCGGATGGCCGTTCTTCTCGTTCTCCTGAACGAGGTAGCGGAACGAGATGTCATCACCCGAGGAATCCTTGACGCCGGCCAGAACGCCCTCGGCGCCGAGCTTGGCAAGGAGCTTCCAGGGGAGCTTGGTGTGAACGCAGACGGGAATGTCGTAGGCGAAGATGGGCAGGTCGAGCTCCTCGTGCAGGATGCGGAAGTGCTCCTCGACCTCGGTCATGCCCTGCAGGGCATAGAACGGGCAGGTGGCGACGAGGGCATCGGCGCCCAGCTCCTGGGCGACCTTGCCGTGCTCGATCATGCGCTCGGTCTCGGTATCGATGATGCCGACCAGAACAGGCACACGGTGGTCGACGATACGAACGGCCTCGGCGATAATCTGGCGACGGCGCTCGTCGGTGGAGAAGACGACCTCGCCCGAGGATCCCAAGAAGAACAGGCCATCGACGCCGGCATCGATCATGCGGTTGATGCTGCGCTCAAAGGAGGCAACGTCGAGCTGGTGATCTTCGGTATCGGGAACAACGACGGGAGGGATAACGCCGGTGAATTTCTGAGTTGCCACAAGAATCTCCTTAGCTGTCTGGCGGGCGGCCCTATGCCACCCACTCTTGTTGGCAGTGTCCAGGCCGTCTAGGCCAAAGAACACGAGTAGAACGTTTGGTTAAAAAAGTCGACGACTTCGTTTTCGAACGCATTGATGCGCTCGTGAGCGTATTTTGCATAGATGATATGCCTCCGGTCACACTCAAGACCGTTGAATACGGCAAACTGATCCTTGGGATCGCTCACGGTATCCATAAGCGATGTGCCCATGAGCACCGATCCGCGCACCCGAGACGACAGCGCCTCGAGGCCACCAGGAAGCGGATTGGCAACCGCCGTGCAGGCGAGGCCCCGCTCGTCCAGAGCAGAAACCGCCAGCGCGACTCCGCCGCCAAGGCCCTCGCCCCATGCAAAGATGCGGTCGGGGTCCATGCCATCAAGATTGCGCGCCACCTTCGCCAGCGCGCAACCCCAACGGACGCGCTCGACAAAAGCGGGCGAAGCAATCCCCCGCCGCAGGTCGTCCGCACCAGCAACATCGTCATCCAGCGCGAGAACGGCATACCCCATGGCGGCAAATCTCGTCATGTGATGCCAGCCGCGCACAGGCCGATCGATGTCGTGGAACATCAGGCACAACGGCACGCGCTCAGATACTCGGGCACGACCGACAGGCTCGATCAAACGAGCGTGAATCGCATCGTCACCGAGCTCAAAGGAGACCTCCGAGTAACGGGCGCAGGGGTTAACAAAGTCAATCGCCGTAATGGCCAGGCCTTGAATCTCAAGATTCGAAGCGCATGTCTCTAAATCAGAAACATCTGCTTGGACATCACCGCGCCAGTCCCGATATTCTGAGAGCCTTGACGAAACCGTTCCAGGAATTCCCACGAGTCCGGGGACAATCAGCTCGTCAACATTGCTCTCGCACTTAGACATGAGCCTCCCCTCCCTTGCAGAAAAACGGAATGATCAAATCGTCAAAATCCTGAATCTCCTCGTGGCCAAAGCCTTCAAAGAACTCATGACGCTTTTCGCAGGTCAGGTTGTTATAGACCGCAAACTGCGTCGCTGGCGGACAGACGATATCGGCTGTGCCAGTGCCAAACAGCACGGGGCATTTGACCATAGGGGCAAAGTTCTTGGAATCGAAGTACGCCAGCTTGGCATAGGCTTCGTCAATACGAGTCGAGTCCTCGTCAAACCAGCGAGACCAATAGCGCAGGCCCTCGTAGGCAATGTCGTCGGCATCCAAATCCCAGACCAGGCGGAAATCTGACAGGAAGGGATAGAGGATGGCGGCGCGATTGATAAGCTCGCTGTTAAGCGCACAGGTCGCAATGCCCAAACCGCCGCCCTGCGACGCGCCGTTCACAAACACACGCGCAAGATCGATGCCCTCGAGCTCGCGAACGATGCGGCACAGGATGCGAATATCTTGGTGCAAGCGGACATAGTAGAGGTTGGCCGGGTCGCCGTCGATACCGGCGACGATATGACCGGCAACCGTTGTGCCCTGAAATCCACCAATGTCCTCGGAGGGACCTCCTTGGCCGGGGCAGTCGAGGGCGATGAGTGCCATGCCCATGCCCGCAAACGACGCCTGCTCAAACCAGCTGCGGCTTGCACCCGGATACCCATGGAACTGAAGTACCAATGGCACGGGCTCGTCCGAGACGGGTTTAAGGTACTTGGCATGAAGGCGAGCGCCACACATGCCGGTATACCAGAGGTCGAAAAGCTGGCAGGTCGCGGCATCGGCGACCGATGCCGCCTCGATCGCATAGTCAAGCCCGACGGCGTCGGCCTCGGCCATGCGATCCTTCCAAAAGAGATCGAAATCTGATGGACGGGGCATGGCGCCTCGATATTCACCAAATTGATGTTGTAGCTCCTGAGCACTTGGCATGGCTCGTGAACCCAACCTTTCGAAATCGCAACGGAGGTGCGCCCGGCAAGGGAACCGGGCGCACGGGAGGGAAAGCGAGGCTACTCGCCGAGCTTGGGATGCAACAGCGACGGCGCAGCGCCGAGCAGCATCTTGGTGTAGGGGTCCTGGGGGTGCTGGAAGACCTGCTTGGCCTCGCCCTGCTCGACGATCTTGCCGCCATTCATAACGATGATGTCGTCAGAGATATAGCGGACCGTCTGGATGTCATGGCTGATGAACACCATGGCCAGGCCGAGCTCCTTCTTAAGGTCGGTCAACAGGTTGAGAATCTGCGCGCGGACCGAAACGTCCAGAGCCGAGGTGGGCTCGTCGGCGATGATGGCATCGGGGTTCAGCGACAGGGCACGGGCAATTGCGACGCGCTGACGCTGGCCGCCCGAAAGCTGGCCGGGAAGAACCTCGGCGGCGGAGCTGGGCAGACCGGTGAGCTCCAAAAGCTCCTTGACGCGCTTCTCCTGCTCGGCCTCGGTACCCAGGTTGTGGACGCGCATGGGGTCGAGCAGCTGCTCGCGAACGACCATGCGGGGGTTGAGCGCCGTGGCCGGGTTCTGGAACACGACCGAGATGACGCGACCCATGTGGCGACGGTCCTCGGCGGTACGTTTGGTAACGTCCTTGCCCTTAAAGTAGACCTTGCCGCTCGTGGGGGCCTGCAGGCCGCACATGACGTTAGCGGTGGTGGACTTACCGCAACCGGACTCGCCGACGATGCCAATCGTCTGACCGGGCATGAGCTTAATCGTTACACCCTGGACGGCGTGAACCAGGTTGGGGTGCAGAATCGAGCCGGTACGGGTCCTAAAGGTGACGTGGACGTCATCAAGGAAGATGATCGGCTCGACGCCGTTTACTGCGGTCTCGCTCATCTACATCACCTCCGCGTGAGGGGTCAAACCATTTGCCTTGAGCACCTCGTCGGGGAGCTCGGAATAGAAGTGCTCGGTGCCGGGCACGCGCTTGAAGACCGGACGGGTGTCCAGGCCAATACGCGGGTGGCTCGAGCGGGGCGCGAAGCGATCGCCCTTGGGGAAATCGCGCGGGCTCGGAACGGCGCCGGGCACCTGGTGCAGGCGGCCCGAACCGCTCTCGATGGACAGAACGGAACCCAGAAGACCGCGGGTGTACTCGTGGATCGGGTTAGTGAGCAGCTCCTTGGTGGGCGCCTGCTCGATAACCTGGCCAGCGTACATAACCGTGATGTTATGGGCGACCTCGGCGACCAGAGCCAGGTCATGCGAAACGAAGATCATGGCAAAGCCGAGCTTGGCCTGAAGATCGTTGAGCAGCTTGATGACCTGCTTCTGGACGGTAACGTCCAGAGCGGTCGTGGGCTCGTCGCAGATGACCAGCTTGGGGTCGCGGGTAAGGGCCATAGCGATCAGGACACGCTGACGCTGGCCGCCGGAAAGCTCGTGCGGATAGCTCTCGAGCGTGCGCTTGGGATCGAGGCCGACGAGCTCCAGGAGCTCCTCGGCGCTGCGGGTTCCGCCGCGCTTGGTGAGCTGCTTCATCTGGGCAGAGATGAGCATGGAGGGGTTGAGCGAGGACAGGGCATCCTGATAGACCATAGCGATATCGGTACCACGCAGGCCGAACCACTCCTTCTTGCTCATCTTGAGCAGGTCACGGCCCTCCCAGAGGACCTCGCCGGAAAGGTGCTCGTCCTCATCGGTCAGGCCCATGATGGCCAGCGTGGTGATGGACTTACCGCAACCGGACTCGCCCACCAGGCCCATGGTCTGACCAGGACGGACGTCAAAGTTGACATGGTCGACAACGTTGATATCACCGTGATGCTCAAACTGGATGCAGAAGTCACGGACCGAGAGAATCGGTTCGACAGACTCGTCGGGCACATGGCGATCGTCACGCTTGAGCTCGACATCGCGCAGGGCGCCAAGGCGAGCGGAGAGGGACTGGGCCTGCTCCTTGTAGGCGCGAACGGGGTCGGAGACCAGCAGATCGGCCTCGCGACGCTTGGAGGAATCGGTAGGATCCAGGGCGGCGGAGGGAGCAGCGGCCATGGCGTCGGTAATGCCCTCGGAGAGGATGTTGAGCGCCAGGCAGGTGATCATGATGGCCAGGCCCGGGAACAGCGCCTGCCACCAACGACCGGCGAGCACGCCGCCGCGGGCGTCGGCGAGGATGTTGCCCCAGGTAGCGGTGGGCTCCTGGATACCAGCGCCGATGAAGGTCAGCGAGGCCTCGAAGATGATGGCGTCGGCGACCAGGGTAACGGTGAAGACCATGATCGGAGCGATGCAGTTACGCAGAACATGCTTGATCAAAATCCACGGAGCCTTGGCGCCGGAAACGATGACCGCGCGGACATAGTCCTCGCCGTACTCGGACACGATATTGGCGCGCACGATACGGGCAATCTGCGGAGTGTACATAAAGCCGATGGCGAAGATGATCGACGGCACGGAGTTGCCCAGGATGGAGACGAAGACGGCCGCGAGGGCGATGCCCGGGATGGACATGATGATGTCCAAGATACGCATGATCGTCTCGGAGACGGCCTTGCGCGAAACCGCTGCAAGGGCGCCCACGACCGAGCCGCAGACCAGAGCCATGGCAGTGGCGCCAAAGCCGATAATCAGCGAGTAACGACCACCGTAGAGCATACGCGACAGAATGTCGCGACCTTTATCGTCGGTACCGAAGATAAATCCGTTGCCGGGAGCCTGACGAGCCGTAAAGATCTCGACCGGGCTATAGGGGGCAAGAAGGGGCGCCAGAATCGCAGTCAGGGCGACCAGCGCCAGCACGACGGCGGCAATCTTAGAAGACAGCGTCATCTTCTTCCAGCCACCGAGCTTGAGCCCCTTGGAGGCAGCCTTCTCGAGCTGCTCGGTTTGCTTCTCTCGAATCTTTACCATAATCTACACCGTCCTGATGCGCGGGTTGATGAGCAGGTAGAGCATGTCAACCACGATGTTGATGATGATGAAGGCAAGAGCAACGACGATAACGACGCCCTGAACCAGGTTCGCCTCGTTGCCCTGAACGCCCTGCAAAATCGCGGTGCCCATGCCGGGGAGGTTGAAGATAACCTCGATGACGACGGCGCCGCCCATGAGGTAACCGATCTTAAGACCGAGGGTGGTGACCGGGGTAATCAGCGCATTGCGAAGAACGTTGATGCCGACGACGACCTTCTCGGGAACGCCGGCGCCGCGAGCCATACGGACATAGTCCTTGTCGAGCTCCTCGACCATGGCGGTACGCACGATACGAGTCATCTGGCCCGTCAGCGGAAATGCCAAGGCGATAGCGGGCATGATCATACGTCCCAGATAGCCAACCGGATTCGTGGTGAAGTGAGGCAGAGCACCCGATGCCGGGAGCACCTTAAGGTAGGAAGAGAACAGCAGGATCAACAGAACGGCAAGCCAGAACGACGGGGTTGCCAAGCCGGCGATGGAAAAGACGCGGATCACTTGGTCCGGCCATTTGTCGCGATACAGTGCCGCGATGACGCCGAGCAAAAACGAAACGACCGCACCGATGGCAAGGCCGATGAAGGTCAGCTGCATCGTGACGGGCAGGGCCGTGGAGATGCGCTTGGCAACGGAGTTGCGAGCAGCACCATAGGTGCCCATGTCGCCATGGATCAAATCGCCCATATAGCGCACGTAGCGCACGGGCCAGGGGTCGTCCAGACCATACTTCTCATGGTACTCGGCAACCGCCTCGGGCGAGGCGCCGTCACCCAACGCCGTGTAGGCGGGGTCGGTCTTGGAGAACGACATAAGGAAGAACACCAGGACGGTGACGCCCAATGCCATGATCGGCAGCGCCACAAGACGCCTTCCAATCAAACGTAGCAAGTTGTTCACGTTCTCTCCCCTTTCTTTTGTCGGTAGGACCAACTGGTATATGAGTACGGATACTCATTACAAGACCCGAGCGACATCGTTGCCGCCCGGGTCTTTGTTTCAACTATGAGGATACGGTCCCAACGACCGACATCCTGCATATAGACTCAAGCGAGTCTTACGCCTTGACGGTCGCAACGCCCCTGAAGGACATGCTCGTCGTGCCGATGCCCTTGAAACCATCGAGGGCCTCGCCATTGGGCGCAGTGGACGGATCGTCCCAAGAAGCGGAGACGGTCTTGACGTGGACAACGGGGTACAGAACGGCGTTGTCGGCAATGATGTCGAAACACTCGTTCCACTTCTTCTGCTGCTCGTCGCCCTCGGCGGCAAGAGCCTCGTCCATGAGACCGTGGAGCTTCTGCCACTCAGCGGACTCCTTCCACGGGCAACGGGTCTGCATCCAGACGTTGTCGCCGTACCACCAGTTGAGCAGCAGGTCGGGGTCGGCGCCGAAGCAGGAAGGATCGCCAGGGGCAAGAAGGATATCGTAGGCCTCGCCGCCGTCGATGGCAGCGTAGGTAGCCGGCGAGGTATCGGTCTGGATGGTCACATCGAAGCCGAGAGCATCGAGGTCGTTCTTGACCTGGGCGGCCATGCCCTTAATCTGCTCGTTGTCGGTGGTGCGCAGGGTGATGGCACCCGGGGTGATGCCAGACTCCTCGATGAGCTTCTTAGCCTTCTTGGCGTCGGTCTTGTACACCGTGGAAGCCTCATGATAGTTGGTGAAGCTCTTGGGCAGGTAGCAGCTGGCAGCGGTGGCAAGGCCGGCGAAGGTGTTACTGACCATCTTCTCGGTGTCGAGCGCATACATGACAGCCTGACGGACCTTGACGTTGTTCCAAGGCTCCTTGGCGACGTTGAACATGATGAAGCGGGTGCCGAAACCCTGAACGTTATCGATCTTGCAGCCAGCGCTCTCGAGCTGGTCGACGGCGTCAGCGGTAACGAGCTCCATAACGAGCGTGGAGCCCTCCTGCTGAGCGGTAACGCGAGCGGTGGGGTCGGTCAGGATGCTGTACTGGATCTTCTTATCCTCGGCAGCATACTCACCGTTGTACTCGGGGTTGGGAACCAAGGTGATCTCGGTATCGGAGATAGAGTCGTACATCCAGGGGCCGGAACCGATCGGCTGCTTGGCGCGATCCTCCTCGGTCTGGGTGGCCGGGGTAACGCGGACGATGGCCAGACGATCCTTGAGCAGGGAGAAGTTGGGGACCTTAGTCTTGACCGTCACGGTGCTGGCGTCCTTGGCCTCGATGGACTCGAAGGGCTGGAAGAACGGAGCATAGGTAGCGGAAGCGGCGCAAGCGGTGTAGGAGGCAACGACATCGTCAGCGGTGACCTCGGTGCCATCGGAGAACTTGGCGCCCTTGCGGATGGTGACCTCGAAAGTGGTGTCGTCCACAGACTTGGGATCGTCGGTGGCGAGCTCGTTGAAGGTGCTGTAGTCGTGGTAATCGATGCCGTAGAGGCCCTCGACGACGTGCCAGTTAGCACCCAGGCCCACAGCGGAGCCGGTGCTGGCGGGATCGAAGCTGGACGGAGCGTAAGCGGAACCAGCGGTGATCACGCCGCCGCCACGGTTGGCGGAATCGGTGGAACCGGAAGCGGAACCCTCGTCGCTAGAGCTGCCACCGCAGCCGGTGAGACCAAGCCCTGCGACAGCAGCGACGCTGCCGGTGAGGCCGAGGAACGAACGCCTGGACATACCCTTGTTGATGATGGCCATGTCTTCTCCTATCAATAGAGAATCTTACTCGGGAGCACCTAGACTTGCCCCCGCGCAACTTGCGGACGATATATACCTTACCTACCGACGAACCCAACTGAGGTGCCGCGCTCGGCGACCGATACATACATACGCTTGAACGGTATTTACTACCGTTCACCGAATTCGTTGACAAACGATTCGCCAGACAGTATGTATCGGCGAGGTGAGATATCAGTCTTCGTCAACCCGCAGGATAGCAGGGTTTTCGCTTGGGTTAGTCAAACGTTTTAGCGTTAATAAAACCCGAAACCAGCAGGCAATCATGGCGAAATAAATGGTTGAAAATCGCGCAATCATGTATATCAGTTGTTTGGCTCGTGTTTAGCTATCGGAATGGCCAGCCGCCGCCTCGGCGCGCTCGGCATTCCATGCAACGAGCGCCTCGTGGACCGCCTTGGCAACATCGGCAGGTATGCCGCGAACTTCCGCGATCTCTTGCTCGCTCGCCGCGCGCAAACGCTTCATCGAGCCAAAATGGCGCATAAGGGCACGTTTTCTGGTGGGTCCCACGCCTGGAACGTCATCGAGTACCGAAACCGTCATGGCTTTATCGCGCAACTCGCGATGGAACGTGATGGCAAAACGGTGCGATTCATCGCGAACCTGTTTAATTAGATAGAGCGAAGCAGACCCGGTCGGCAGCACGACGGGAGTCTCGTCCCAAGGCACGAAAACTTCCTCATCGGCCTTCGCCAAGCCACAAACCGGTATATCGAGCCCAAGAGCCTCAAGTTGCTTGATCGCAGCGGTCAATTGCGGCTTACCGCCATCGACAACGAGCAAATCGGGGCGCGAGCCAAAGCGCTCGTCGACCATGCGCTCGGGAGCATAGCGTCGTCCCAAAACCTCGGACATCGACACGAAGTCGTTTGCCTCGTCCAATTCGGCCTGAATTTTAAAACGACGGTACTGGCTCTTGTCGGCGCGTCCGTTGGTAAACACCACCATCGAGGCGACCGTAAAGGTTCCATGCAGCGTCGAGATATCGAAGCACTCGATACGCATCGGCGGCGCCGGCAGCGCCAGCGCGCTTTCGAGCTCCAGGAGCGCTTGATTGGTGCGGTCGTCAGCGTACCCCGTTCGCATCATGTAGCGCATGAGGGCATGGCGCGCATTTTTGGATGCCATATCGAGCAAACGGTGCTTTTCGCCACGCTGCGGCCTATGGAGATGGCAGGAACGCTCGCGCTTGCCTGCAAGCCACTCCCCCAGCGCCTCCGCATCCTCAAGCTCGACAGAGAGGTTTATCTCAGCTGGAATATCAGCCGTCTCGTCGTAATAGCGCTTAAGAAAGCCCGATTGAAGTTCCTCTTCGCCGACATCCAAACCCTTATCGAGAATAAACTCGCAGGTTCGAACCGTTCGACCCTCACGCACGACAAAGACGCAAGCGGCGGAGATGGTCTCCTCGCGATAGAAACCGATGACATCGATATCGACACTGGAGGGAAAAACGACTTGCTGACGGTCGTCCAGACCCCTGATGACCTCCAAACGACGTTTGACGCGTGCCGCGCGCTCAAAGTCGAGCGCCTCGGCGGCATCCGTCATCTCGGAGGTCAGCTCATCGACGACATCCTTGCGATGGCCCGACAAAAAGCGCTCGACACGCTTGACGTTCTTGGCATAGTCCGTAGGAGAAATCGCGCCGACACACGCACCTGGGCCGCGCCCGACATGGTAGTCGAAGCAGGGACGCCCGTTTTGCGCGCAAATCATATTGACGATGTCTTCCTCGCCCTTGTGGGACTCGACGATACGACGACAACGACGCCACTCCGCACAAGAAGCCGAGCAGATCGGGATCACCTTGCGCAGCGTGTCAATGGTCTCACGCGCCGCGCGGCTATCGGTATAGGGACCAAAATAACGCGTTCCCGGCTTATGACGCTCGCGCGTGTATTTGATCGCGGGATACAGGTCGCCCTTTGTAATGGCGATAAAGGGGTAGCTCTTGTCATCCTTGAGGTCGACGTTAAAGTACGGATGGTACTGGCCGATCAGGTTGCGCTCGAGTACAAGCGCCTCATGCTCGGTTTCGACAACGATGTAGTCAAAGCTCGCAACCAATTGCATCATGAGCGGTATTTTTTGGCGCTCATCCTGCAGCGTCACGTACTGGCGCATACGGGAACGCAGGTTTTTCGCCTTGCCAACGTAGATGACATCGCCCTTGGCATCTTTCCAAAGGTAACATCCGGGCTGCGTGGGAACGCGCGAAACCTGCTCGGCGAGTGTTGGAATGTTGTCGTGACCGGCCACACGCACCTACTTGCGACGAAGCAGCGCCGAGACCTCGGGCATCTTAAGAACGACGGCAAGGCCAAAGGTAACAGCAAGCGAGACGACACCCGCAACGCAAACATAGCCAAGAGTAATCAGAATCGAGCCGCCAAGTACCCCGACAAAGTGTTCAAGCGCCCACATGACGCCGGCGCCTGCGGCAGCCCCTAGGCCGCCGAGCAAAAGGCCAAAGAAACCGCCATGCAGGATAGATTTGACCTGAAGGCCACGCAGGCGACGACGCAGCCACCACAGCGAACAGCCGACCAAGATCACGTAGTCGACAACATACGAAAGCGCGATTGCCGGCATACCGAAGCCCAGCACAACGCCAAACAGCAGAACCGAGCCAGCCTGGCCGATGGCGGAATACAGGCAATAGCGGCTATAGGGCTTCATGTCGAGCAAGGCAGAGAAGCTCTTCTGCATCAACACGACCACGCCGTAGAGCGGCAGCGAGAGCGCCAGGTAGACAAGGTACTCGGACACCAGCGCCACGCCGGATTCATCGAACTTGCCGGCACAGTAAATCATGTTGAGCGGACGTGCGAAGACAATCAGGTACAGTGCGAACGGAATCAGGAAGAACAGCATCTGGGCGACGCCACGCGAAATGCCCGTGCGAACGCTGTCGTAATCCTTCTCCTGTGCGTCATGAGAGAGCTCGGTATAGAGCGCCGTCGAAAGCGAGGCGGCAATCAGCGCGTAGGGCAGCGTGTACCACAGGCGCGCATAGGCGATGACGGAAGGACCCGTCTCGGGCTGGACCACCAGCGCGGCAGCGTTGGTGATAGAAGTCGAGACAAACATGCACACCGTGGCGAGCAGCGTCGGGATACCGAGCGCAATCGTCTGGCGCAGCGCGGGGTCCTTAAAGTCGATATGGATATGGGGATGCACGCCGTGCTTGCCAAGCGCGGGAATCTGACATGCCATCTGAACAAAGACACCGAGGGTCGTACCGGCCGCAATCAAGATGATGCCGGCACGTTCGCCAAACTGTGCGGACACGGGCGCAAAACCCATAAAGCTCGCAATGACGATCACATTGTTGAGGACCGGGGCAAACGTCGACCAGAAGTAGTCGCGGTGTGCGTTGAGAACGCCCGAGAACACCGAGCCCAAACCATAAAAGAGAATCTGGATGGCAAAGAAACGGAACATGAACGCAGCGGTATCCATGCTGCCGCCGTCACCCGAAAGGAACGATTGCGTCCAGATAAAGCCCGGGGCGAACACGGTCCCCAGCAACGAAATGCCACCCAGCACCAAAAGCAGAATGCCAAGCAGGTTGCCCACGTACTCGTTCGAGGCCTCGCGACCCTGCTCACGCCTCACGCCCATGTACACGGGCAAAAACGCCGTCACGAGCATGCCACCCATCACGAGTTCGTAGAGCATATTGGGCAGGTTGTTGGCGACCTGATAGGAGGACGAGAGTAGCGACATGCCGATAGCGGCCGCCATTGCCCACGTGCGGATAAAACCGGTGACGCGAGACACGATAGTCAGGATGGTCATAAGCCCGGCGGAACGACCAACCGTGGAGTAGTCCGACGAGCCCATGTCGTCAGTGTCATCTCGCGACGAAGAAGCTTCGGATGAGGGTGTCTGAGGCGCAGATTCTTTTGCAAAATGAGCTCCGCGCTTCAATTCTTCCTGCGGCATCGCTCAGTCCTCTCTCGTAATCGCGGCAACCGTCGCCCCGCAAAATGCAATTAAATCATCGGGTGCAAGCTCGAGCTGATAACCACGCTTGCCTCCCGAAATAAAAATGGTATCCCAAAGGACACACGTCTCATCAATGAGCGTCCGGTAGCGTTTTTTCATACCGACCGGGCTGCAGCCGCCGCGAACGTAGCCAGTCGCCGCAAGCAAATCCTTCACATGCATCATAACCAAGGACTTCTCCCCCGCGGCACGCGCGGCGGACTTTAGATCGAGCTCATCGGCAACAGGGATGCAGCACACGACATGGTCGTTGGACGGCGTCACGCAGACCAAGGTCTTAAATCCTTGACCGGGCTCCTCGCCAAGCTGCTCCGAAATCGCGACCCCCAGGCCCACCGACTCATCACCATCGTCTTCGTACGTATGTAGAACATAGGAAATGCCGGCGCTTTCCAGCTCGCGCATCGCATTGGTTTTTGGCGTCTTTACAGCCTTTGCCATGACATATCCTTTCCCTCGCATTCGGACGCAAAGATTAAGTATATGTCCAATTCGGCTGCATACGTCACTTCGGCACAGCAAGCGCCATCGAATCACAAGGAGTCGATGGCGCCCATAAACTGAATCGCCTATTTATTGAGCATCAAGTTGAGCCTGACGCTCCCGGTCACGCCTGAGCAAAGGCGCCAAAAACTTGCCCGTATAACTCTGCGGACAGTCCGCAACCTGCTCCGGTGTGCCCGAAACCACGACGGTTCCGCCGCCGTTACCGCCCTCGGGACCCATATCGATCAGGCGGTCGGCAACCTTGATGACATCAAGGTTGTGCTCAATCACCAGCACCGTGTTGCCCGCATCGACCAAGCGCTGCAGCACATCGAGCAGCTGGCGGACGTCCTCAAAATGAAGACCGGTCGTCGGCTCGTCCAAAATATAGAACGTCTTGCCCGTCTGGCGTCGATGAAGCTCCTTGGCGAGCTTCACACGCTGCGCCTCGCCGCCCGAGAGCGTCGTGGCGGGCTGGCCCAGGCTCACGTAGCCCAAGCCTACATCGTACAGCGTCTGGAGCTTTCGCTTGATCTGCGGGATATTCCCAAAGAAGGCCAGCGCCTCGGTGACGCTCATGTCGAGCACGTCCGAGATGGTCTTGCCACGGTAGGTGACCTCGAGTGTCTCGCGGTTGTAGCGTTTACCGCCGCAAACTTCGCAGGGAACGTAGATATCGGGAAGGAAGTGCATCTCGATCTTAATCTGCCCATCGCCCTTGCACGCCTCACAGCGCCCGCCACTCACATTAAAGGAGAAACGACCCGGCGAGTAGCCGCGCGCCTTCGACTCCGGCGTACTCGCAAACAGCGCGCGAAGATCATCCCACAGGCCGATATAGGTAGCAGGGTTGGAACGCGGCGTGCGGCCAATCGGCGACTGGTCGATATCGATAACCTTATCGATGCACTCGATGCCCTCGATTTTTTTATACGGACCCACAGGGCGCGTCGAGCGGTGAATGGCATTCGTAAGGGCAGGCGCAATGGTGTCGGTAACCAGGGAGCTCTTGCCCGATCCCGACACGCCGGTAACAACCGTAAGCGTACCAAACTCGATTTTGGCAGTAACGTTTTTGAGGTTGTTGGCTCGAGCGCCCGTAATTTTAAGGCAGCCGCGACCGGGCTTGCGCCGTTCATCAGGCACCCGGATCATTCGTTTACCGGTCAGATAAGCGCCCGTCATCGACTCGGGACACGCCATGATATCGGCAGGCGTTC
>UQZD01000020.1:0-38416 GCA_900545485.1 uncultured Collinsella sp.
CGCACCAAGGGAGCGGCAGCCCCGGCGGGCGGGCAGCCAGACCCGCCTCCACGCTGGCGCGGGTGACGTCGACCAGGCGCTGGCGCTCGGCAGAGACCTCGCCGATGCAGAACATGCGGCTCGAGTCGCTAAAGTAGCCGTCCAAAATCGTGGAGCAGTCCACATTGATGATGTCGCCCTCGTGCAGCACGTCCGTATCGCAGGGGATACCGTGGCAGACCACGTCGTTGATCGAGGTGCACACGCTTTTGGGGTAGCCCTCGTAGTTGAGGTCGGCCGGCGTGCCACCGTGCTCGACGGTGTAGTCGTAGATCATCTGGTCGATCTGGTTGGTGGTCATGCCCGCGGCGATATGCTCGCCCACGTAATCGAGCACGCCCACGTTGATAGCGGCCGAGCGCTTGATGCCTTCGATATCGGCGGGCATCTTGTAGAGCGTGCGGGGCAGGACCTCCCAGCCCTCTTCCCACAGGCGCTCAAGGCGCTCGTCGAAAGCGCTATGGCATTTCTTATATTTTTTGCCGCTTCCGCACCAGCAAGCGTCGTTGCGGCCAGGCACGGGTCCTTTGTCATACATGGCTAACTTCCTTTCATCCGCAGCTAGTATAGCCCACCCACGCGTTCATAAGAGTTGCGGTGATATAGTTCCGATTTAAGCGGTTTAACAGCATAAACAGGAACTATATCGCCGCAACTGATGGAGCGGGATGGCGGGCACTAGCTGCTGCGTGCTAGTAGCTTACTTGGCAGGGAATGCCGAGGGCTTGGACGCGCGCGGCAATGGCGTCGAGGACGTCGGGTGCTGCCTTGGCAAGGCCGGCGATCGGTGTCTCGCGCGCTACCGTGTAGATGGTCGCCTCCTGCGGACGAATGCGCTCAAGCGCCGCGAGCCAGGGGGCAACGTACTCCTCGCCGGTGTTGTCGATGAGCTTGCCCTGATACTCGCCGGTCAAAAAGATCGTCTGGATAATAACGTGACCGTCAAAGCTTGCGAACGTCTCGATCTGGTGCTCTACATCGTAGGGGCCAACGGGCTGGTCGAGCAGCTGGATAAATGCCGGGTCGACCGTATCGAGTTTGAGGATGTTGTCGTCGACCATCATGAGCGCATCGTGTACCTGGGGACGGTCGGCGCGTGTGCCGTTGGAAAGCACGGCAATCTTGGTGTTTGGGGCAAGCTGGTCGCGCAGCGCGACGGCGCCGGCAATAGCCTGCGGAAACTCCGGTGCGGCGGTGGGCTCGCCGTTGCCTGCGAAGGTGATCACATCGGGGAGCTCGCCCTCGGCTGCCATCTCGCGCAGCTTTGCCTCGAGCGCGTCGAGTACCACGGCAGCTGTGTTGTACGGCTCATGGCAGGGGCGCTCGGCGTTGAGGCCGTTTTCGCAGTAGATGCAGTTGAACGTGCAGATTTTGCCGCTGGCCGGCATCATGTTGACGCCGAGCGAGAGACCAAGGCGACGGCTGCGAACGGGCCCAAAGATGGGGCTGGCATTCAAAAACGTAGACATAGGCATATGCTCCTCAAGACAATTGTGCCTAAGCATAGCATCGGCTCCAAAGCAAGGTGCGGGCTCTTGCTTTACAAGTTTCGTTTTTTCACGTCGCTCATGATGCCGTGCCATGAAAAGCCCCAGGTCGGGTAAAGTTAATCTGTTAACAAGGCGTAAGGCAATGCGGGTCCATCCAACCGTGCTGACGTGCAACTGGATGAGCATTGATGATGGGGGCACAACATGGATTTTACGGTCGAGAATGCGGGCACCACGATTGCCTGTCGCGAATATGCCGGCCCGGATGTGTCGCCTGATGCTCCTGCCTTGGTGTGCGTGCACGGCGCTTGTGTCGACGGCACATTTTTCAACGGCATCGCTTGTGAACTCAGCCGCAACTACCGCGTAATTGCCTACGATCGCCGCGGCTGTGGCGGCAGCAGCGAAGCGGCGGACGTCAGCTATGATCTTGCCGCTCAGGCCGCCGACCTGCAGGCCGTGATCGAGCACGTTGGCGCTCCGACAAATGTGCTTGCGCACAGCGCCGGTACGCTGGTGGCGCTGGAGCTTCTTCGCACCGAACCTCATCTCGTCGCCCGTGCGATTCTGCATGAGCCGGCTGTATCGGCCGAAGGCGTCGGCATGGGCGCAGCTCCGGTTTTGCTCGATATGATTGCGGCTGGAAAGGTTTCAAGGGCGCTCCGGCTTTTCTTGGGAGCCCTCGGCGACTTGGACCCCGAGGCTCCTGGGACGACCGAAGCGGAAGCCAAACATGCCCTGCGCAATGGTCGTTGCTTCATGGCCAATGAATACGGAACAAATATGACATATGCTCCCGACTGGGAGCGTGCCCGCGCGTCAAAGGCGGTGTCGGCCGTGTTTTTGGGTGAGCTTTCGGTCGGTACGCCCCGCGAGGCTGGTACGCGAGCGGCTGCCGAATATCTCGATTGCTCTCTCGTGACGATCCCGGGCGCGCATAACGGTCTGCGCGATCGCCCCGTTACGGCGGCAAACGCCGTTCGCGATGTCTTGGAGCGTTAGCACGCTCGATGACCTGCGGGGAGAGGGGCTGTTAGCGTTTCGTCATTGTTAACGAATGCGCCCATAGCCGCACGCCCGCGGCTCCATTACCGCCGTTTGCCAGGTCATAAAAATGTAACGATAATCGCGCGTTTGCCTGCAGTTGTTAGATGTTACCCTTGTACCATTTGATATACACCGTTGCCGTGCGTAACGATAGCAAGGGCCCCATATGCTCAATAATCACGAGGTCAATCTAACCGACGAGGAGGCTGCCGCCGAGGTCGCCCGTGTCGCGAAGACCTGCCCCGTGGTGCGTTTGCTGTCGGCCGATCAGATTAAGAGCGAGCCCAACTGCTTGCTCGCCGGCGATCGCTGCCCTTGTCTGCGTCAGTCGAGTCTTGAAGCCTTGGCAGGTTCCGATGATGTATCGGAGCAACTGCTCAACGATGGTGTTGAGTACCGCGCCCGTCTGCGTCCTCTGAAGGTCGAGGGCGAGCCTCACGTCTTGCTGATGGTGCGTCCGATTGATGAGCAAGAGGCTGCAGAAGAGGACCTTGTCTACACCGACGTGCTGACGAGCGTGCGCAATCGCCGATATTACGAGGAAAAGCTCCGTAGCGCCCGCATGAATGCCGGCGTTGCGATGATCGACCTTGATGATTTTAGGGTCTTCAACGATACATGTGGCCGTCATGCCGGCGACCTTGCGCTCGGTGCTGTGGCGACAGCCATACGCAGCGGTATTCGTTCGACTGACGAGCTTGTGCGCTATGGCTGCGACAAGTTTGTGGCCGTTATGCCCGATATTCCCTCCGATGACTTCGCCCGTCGCCTGCGTCAGGTATCCGATGCCGTTCATGCCACGATTATTCCGGGCCATGAGTACGTGAGCTTGACGGCATGTGTTGGTGGCGTTCGCATCCATGGCGAGACGGTCGATGAGGGCGTTGGCCGCGCTGTCCAGTTATTGAGCCGCGCTAAGGCAAAAGCCGGTACGGTCGTGACCGATGCCGATTCCATCGAGGCCTTCCAAAGCGAAAAGCCTTTGGTGCTTATTGTCGATGACTCCGAGATGAACCGAGCCATTCTCAACGAGATGCTCAAGGACGAGTATTGCATCCTCGAGGCCGATAACGGTCGTACGGCGCTCGACATGGTCGACCGCTATGGTGATGAGTTGTCGCTCGTGATGTTGGACATTGTCATGTCGTGCATGAGCGGCTTTGAGGTGCTGGCCGATCTGTCGCGCCGATCGGTTAGTGACAATCTGCCTGTCATCATGATTTCGAGCGAAGATTCCGATGATATGGTTCTGCGCGCGTACGAGCTGGGCGCCTCGGACTATATCAATCGCCCGTTTGACTCCCGTGTCGTGCGCCGCCGCGTAAGCAACACCATCCGCCTATACGCCAAACAGCGCCGCCTGACGAACCTGCTGTCCCAGCAGTACAACGAGCGCGTCAAGAACAGTCGCATGCTCATCGACATCATGGCCGGCGTCATGGAGCTTCGCAACGGCGAGAACGGCAGGCACGTTACGAACATCGAGAAGCTGACCGAGCTGCTGCTTGGCTGTCTGGTCCAGCGTAGCCACACGATCTCCCTTGACAACGAGGAACGCTCCACGATCGCCCTGGCTTCGGCGCTGCACGATATCGGCAAGATGTCGATTGACGATGCGATTCTCAACAAACCCGGGCGCCTTACGCCCGAGGAGTTCGAGATTATGAAGACGCATACCACGATGGGCGCCGACATGTTGCTTGAGCTGGGCCGCCATCACGTTGGCAATGCGCTTATGGAATATGCGTACCAGATTGTGCGTTGGCATCACGAGCGCTGGGACGGCAAGGGTTATCCCGATGGCCTTAAGGGCGACGAGATTCCCATTGCCGCGCAGGTGGTTTCGGTGGCCGACGTGTATGATGCGCTGACGAGCGTGCGTGTGTACAAGGACGCTATCCCGCACGAGGAAGCAATCTAGATGATCCTGGACGGTAAGTGCGGTACCTTTAACCCGCTGTTGCTCGACTGCCTGCTCGAGGTGCAAGACCGTATTGCCGAGACGTTGGTACGCCCCGCCGATGTTGTCGCGTTTCCCACGATTTAGTTTGACCAAAGGAGTTTCAATCCATGATTTCCATGCGTGAGGCGTATGAGAAGATCGGCGCTAATTATGATGACGCGTGCGCTCGGCTGATGGGCGAGGAAATGCTTGCCCGCTTTGCCCTCAAGTTTTTGGATGACGAGAGCATGGACAAGCTGGAGGCCGCCATGGCGGCAGGAGACGCCGAAGGTGCGTTTATGGCAGCGCACACGCTCAAGGGCGTGAGCCAGAACCTGGGATTTGATAATCTGTACGAGCCGGCGGTTGTGGTGACTGAGGCGCTGCGCGGCGCCGATGCCGTTGACGGCGCTCGCGAGGGAATGCATGCGCTGCAGCAGCAATATGCGGCTACGATGTCGGCCCTGCGCGAGGCGGCCGAATAAGAGCTTGCGGGCCTTGATGACTATGAGAGTGGATAATCTCCCGTTTTAGGCCCGGTGGCGGCCTCAAAGTGGGAGATTATCCACTCTCGTTCGATATGTGTCCAAAAATCCACGCTCACCCCTCCGGGTTAGTAAATGGCCTATGCGCACTGGCGGGGCTTTCCGCATGCAATCAATATCGTTGTTCGATAAACTGTTCGAATAACGATAGAGTCGATGAGGGTGAGTGTATGTCTAACAGCGTTCAGCGTATGGCCAAAGCGGGCGAAAATATCAGGAAGCTTGGCTTTTGCATGGCAGCCGTTTTTGCAGGGATGCTCGTCGCTTTTGCCGCGTTGGTTGTTTACGTGATCTGGTATGCGGTTGCAAACGTTGCCTCTGTCGATTCTTTCGGCGTCGTGACGCTTCTCGATGGCGGGTGCATCGTTATCCCAAGCGGACTGTGCCTGGCACTCGTCGTGGGTATTTCGCTTGTCGTTCTGTGTGGGATCAGTCGTAACATCTCGCGAGGCGTCTCGCCCTTTACCAAGACGCATGTGCGGCTTATCCGTGTTCTTGCGCTTGCCTTTGCTGTTAACGCCGCGGTTTCGCTTATTGGTGCCTACGGATCGGTCAATCTTACCATTGGTGGGCTGGAGCTTTACGTCGTGCCTCATTCCTTCGTTATTGAGATTTGCCAAGGCGTTGCCTTTGATGCGGGGTCGCTTATCGGCGCGGCTGTCTGTCTGTGTATCTCGGTGATCTGGAGTTATGCCTCGCTGCTCCAAGAGCAGTCTGACGAGCTTGTGTAGGAGGAAGCATGAGCTATCTCATCATCGAGCTTGAGACGCAGCTACTTAAGACCGGAAAGACCAGTGCTGATCTGATTCGTGCCACGGGGCATACTCCGGCTAATATTTCTAAGCTAAGAAACGGAAAAATTAAAGCTATTCGCCTTAAGACGCTTCTCGATATTTGCGATGAACTTGACTGTCAACCGGGAGATATTATTCAGCGCGTGAGCGAGAAAGAGCTTGAGGAGCTGATTGTCGAGCGCGCAAAAAATGTCGTGAGGCAGATGCGGAATGGTGGAGGCAATGAGGCGTCGCTTCCGACATCAGTCTTTGCTCTAGATTTGAGCGACGAGTAGCTTAAGGCAAACAACTAAAACGAAGTATCAGCGTGAAGGGACCCGTGTCTAACACGGGTCCCTTCTTTTAGATTATCTTGACAAATACGAGTTATCGAAAAACAATAACAACCATGGAAAACGATAAAGGAAAGAAGGAACGATATGAGCGGTTTTTCTATCAAGCAGAACGGGGGTCCAATGAACGCATCAGCGATAAAGCTATCAAAAGTTTCAAAACGCTACGGGAAACGGCACGTTTTGCATGACGTTTCCTTCGAGGTGCATCAGTCTGAGCTCTGTGCCCTTGTCGGTGCAAACGGTGCGGGCAAAAGCACGCTTATTAAAATCGTCTTGGGCCTCTGCGAGCCATCGTCGGGGAGCGTGGAGCTCTTTGGAGGCAAATCAAAAAGAGAGCTTGGCCTGATGCGGACGCGTGTCGGCTATGTGCCAGATTCCAGCGGAGCATACCAATCCCTCAGTGCGGTTGAGAATCTCCAAATCCGATGTTCGGAATGGGGGCTTGATGCGAATCGTGAGATTCCTCGCGTTTTGAGCCTAGTCGGGCTGGACGTCGAAGAGAAAAAGAGCGTGAACAGTTTTTCTCTGGGAATGAAACGGCGGCTGGATATAGCTACGGCTTTGTTGGGTGATACTGATCTGCTTATTTTTGATGAGCCAGCAAACGGGTTGGACCCGCTGGGCATCGAGAGTATATGGGCCCTTATCGGTCGATTGAATCGAGAACAGGGTAAGACCATGCTCATCTCTAGCCATGATTTGGATGAGTTGGCATCAGTTGCAACAAGTTGCGTGTTTATCCATGACGGCGAACTGCTGAAAAAGGAACCGATGGACGTCATAAGGGATGAGGCATCGTCCCTAAAAGAGTATTACAGGCGCTTGATGAAGGCGGTCTCGCTATGAAGCGGGCGATCCATCCCATAAAGGCAGATATGATGCGTTTGCACAGGATGTTTCCGGCGAAGTTTGGTCTTACGCTTATGCTGGCGTTCGGCCTTCTCTTCTGTGTCTTTCTAAAAAACGGAACAACGTTGCTCGCCTTTGGCAATAGCGTTTTTGGGGAGGATATTGGTTTCTGCTGGAATGTAATCGATCCTTCTGCACCCGATGAGTCCCTTGTGCGCAGTGCTTTTGCCGGCACCTCCCTGTTCGTTCCGCTCATCGTTTGCCTGGCGATTTTACAGGAGCGCGGCTATGAAGAGGGATGCCGAATTTCTTCAGCAAGAGGTCTTGCCCGCTTTAACGGGGCTCTGGCACATGTACTTTCGTCTTCTTTAATAATCGGCGCAGCATATAGTGCGCTTTGCCTTCTTCTTTTTGCAATAGCCATAATACGTGGAGGGCATAACTACTCGCACGACATGCTAACTGCATTTTTGCCCGCAATGATAGTCAACGCCGTATTGGTGATATCGGTTGCGCTGGAGACGGTGACCATCTATCGGATTACAGGCAGCGCTGTATTGAGCGGGGCTGCGATAATAATTGGATTTGTCATGAGCTTGACGCTCTACGGAACTTACCTTCAGACGCCCATACCGTCCTTGCGATGGATCTTCTTTCTTCCGGGGCCGTACCTTGGAGTCGGATGTGCCCTTGGGTATAGCGATATGGGGCAGCTGACGCTTCTGGGATATGGCGCGGCAGCCAGCTGTCTATCGGTATTGATTTACGCTCTCATGAGCTTTCGCGCTGGGGGTGTGCTCAATGGCTCGTCAGATTAAAAGACTTCTCCAGTCAGAATTGAAGCATGTGAGCAAATGGACGTACGCCTTAATCCTGGTAATTTATGCGTGCATGGTGGTATTGCAGCTTAATTCTTTCCCGATGTGGTTCTGCAGCCTCCGTGAGAACAGTTTCTTGGGCTTTTTCCCAGACCCGACGCTTCGGCTATCGGCGGAGGATGTCCTTCTATTTGGTAATGCAGAGGTTTTTCGCGGTCTGCTGTTCAACGTAGCCCCGTTGGCTCATGCATTGTTCTTTCCGTTCATCGCGGCTTGCATTGTGCCGTGCTTTGTCAGTTCGGGCTTTATTGAGGAACCGTGGGGGCTGTCGGAGGCTCGGGGAGGGAAGCGTGTGTGCGCTATCGTTGCGCGAGTGGTGCTGTCTTCTTTTGCCCTTTTGGGCGCGTTTGTCCTGTCGAGTGTCGTTTTGTACTGTCTTAACTGCGTAATCGTTTTGGATGCTCGGCAGTATTTCGACCTGCATGTATTTTGCTATCGACTTCTTCTGGCGAGTGTCGTCTGCCTTGCATACGTGGTCTCTTGCGTGATCGTTGTTTCCTATTTTGGGTCCGGCTTCGGTCCGATTGGCATGCTGTTGCTTGTCAACGTCGTAGCGATCTACATACAGCTCGGGACCAATTCCATGCTTCCGCTTCCAGCCTCGATGCTCATGTGGATTTGTGGCGTGACCCCGTTGGGGAATAGTCAATGCATTTCGATTCTAATTGACTGCCTAATAAACGTAGCAAGCGTTTTTGCCATTTGCTTTACCGTCGACCGATTGCGGTCGAGATTTCTTTGATTGTTTGTGAGGGAAAATCATACCAAGCATACCAAATACAGGGGGGCGGGCACCGTGGCTGGTGTCCGCCCCCCCCTGGCATGGAAGGTTTAGGTCTGTGTGATTCGCGAGCTAGCGGGCCAGCTTAACCTTTGCCGCTGCCTCGACAAACGACTTCCACAGGTTAAAGTCGGTCTCGAGCGTCTGCCAGGTGTACTCGGGATGCCATTGCACGCCCAGGCAGAAAGGCTGGCCTTCGACCTCGATGCACTCGGGAACGCCGTCGGTTGCCTTGGCGACCAAGCGCGTGCTTTTACCCAGACGATCGACGCAACAGTGGTGTGCGGAGTTGGTCTGGATTAGCCTGTGCCCGCCAACCGCGCGTTCCAGCAGCGAGCCCGGCACGACCTCGACGGGGTGCACGGGATCGTTGAGCACGTGGGTGTGGCGCCACTGCGTGCGACCCTCGCGCGCACCCAGGCTCGGCACGTCCATGCACAGGGTGCCGCCGGTGGCGACGTTGAGCAGCTGCGTGCCGCGGCAGGTGGTAAAGAGCGGCTTCTTGGCGCGGAGTACCTCGCCGACCAGCTTAAACTCAAAGCTATCGCGAATCTCGCAGCAGAGGGTGGGGTCGTAGGGTCGATCATCGCCCCAGCGCTTGGGGTTGACGTCCGGGCCGCCGGGAATGGCGATGCCGTCGGCGATATCGACGTAATGACGGATAACCTCAATGTCCTCGGTGATGGACATCTGCAGCGGCAGACCGCCGGCGGCAAGGATGGCATCGACAAAGACACTTGCGATCTCCTCGTTGGGGGAGAGCGTTTCGCTCAAAAACGGCTTCGCCTCTTCCCAGCGCGGCGCGACGAGGATGAGTGGGCGGTCGGCGGGGGCGACGTCGACGTGCGGGGTGTAGGACGATGAAGTACGAGTTCCGATCATAGGTGTAACTTTCGAGTTTGGATGGGCATGGCGGGCGGGTGGGCGGTCTGGCTAGTGACCCTTGATGGAGTTGAGGAAGTCCTGGGCGCGCTTGGTCTGGGGGTGGTCGAAGAACTCGTCGGGTGTGCCGGTTTCCACGATCTGGCCGTCGGCCATAAACACGACACGGTCGGCCACGCGACGGGCGAAGTTCATCTCGTGCGTAATGACGATCATCGTCATGCCCTGCTGGGCCAGACGGACCATGACCTCGAGCACCTCATTGATCATTTCGGGATCGAGGGCGCTCGTGGGCTCGTCAAAGAGCATGGCCTTGGGCTGCATGGCAAGCGAACGGGCGATGGCTACACGCTGTTGCTGGCCGCCCGAGAGCTGTGCGGGCACCTTATCGGCCTGCTCGGCAACGCCCACGCGGCCCAGCAGGTCCATGGCACGCTCGCGGGCCTCCTCCTTGGACACGCCCAGCACATCGACCGGTCCCAGCATGACGTTCTGCAGTACGGTCATATGTGCGAACAGGTTGAACTGCTGAAACACCATGCCCAGCTCGGCACGCATGCGGGCAAGGTCCTTGCCTTCCTGCGGCAGGGGCTCGCCCTCGATGAGGATCTCGCCCGAGTCGATGGTTTCCAGGCGGTTGATGGTGCGGCACATGGTCGACTTGCCCGAGCCCGAGGGACCGATCACAACGACGACCTCGCCGCGGTCGACCGAGAGATTGATGTCGTTGAGGACGTGTAGATCGCCATAGTGCTTATCGACGTGTCTGAGCTCGATCAGCGGCTGATTGCCGGTGGAAGAGGTGCTCTGTGCCATGGTGCTCGGCTCCTTATGACTCGAAATGGTAAAGCGTTAGCGGATGATGGTCGCGCCGGTCTTGTGCGAAACATAGACAGCGGCCCTGTTGATCGCGACGTTGATGAGGATGTAGATGACCGCGATAACCAGGTAGACCGACACGAGGGCGTCGTAGTTGGTAATGAGCACGCGGGCGTTTTGCATGAGGTCGGGGTAGCTCACCACATAGGCGACGGTGGTGTCTTTGACTACGACCACAAGCTGCGAAATCAACGACGGAATGATAAACCGAATAGCCTGCGGCAACACGATTTTAAAGGTGATTTTAGCTTTGGAGAGACCGAGCGCCTGGGCGGCTTCGACCTGGCCGCGCGGCACGGCGTTGACGCCGGCACGGAAGATCTCGGCAAGTACGCCAGCTGCGGCGAGCGCGACGGGAAGCGTGAGCATCCAAAACGATGGTAGCGCGATCTTGTATTGGGGCAGCACCAAAAAGAAGAAGTAGATGAACAGCAGACTCGGCACACCGCGGAAGAAATCGGTGAGCGCGCGGCAGACCAGCTGTAGCGGCTTGATGCCGCTGGTGCGGCCGAGCATAAGGGCTAAGCCCAGTACCAGCGCAATGACGCCGGCAGTGAGTGCGACTTTAACGGTGCCCTCAAAGCCGGCAAGCAGGAACTTCCAGGTGGTGAGATGCGTAAAGAAATACCAATAGTGGACTGAAAGCTGGCCGGTCACATAAAAGCGCTGCAGTACCAGGACGGCGAGCGCGGCGACGGCAACAAGCGAGATGGCGGTGCCGATGCGAATCTTGGCGCGCATCTTGGGGCCGGGAGCCTCGTAGAGCGCATCGCGCATGGTGAGCGCGGAGGTGGAATGCTTGCTCATCGGAGGATCCTCACCTTCTTATCGATGTAGTTGCCAATGTGGCTCACCACAAAGGCCGTGCCCAGGTAGCCGAGCGCCGAGATAAAGAACGCGGCGACGCCGCCGAGCGAGCGCGTGTTGATGTAGCTCACCACGCCGGTGAGCTCCTGCGGTTTAAGCGGCACCTGGCTGCCGAGCGCGGTGGTGAGCATGACGGCGATAAAGAGGTTGGTCATGGGCAGCACGCTTGAGCGCAGTGCCTGCGGAATCACGATCTTGGCGAGGATGCGATTGAAGCTCATGCCGAGCGAACGTGCGGCTTCGACCTGACCGACGCCAACGGTGTTGATGCCACTCATGAAGTTCTCGGAGCCAAAGGCAGAACCCAAGAGTACTGTGGCGACGATAACGCAGGTGCGGTAGGGCAGGACGACCTTGAGCGGCGGCAGCGCATAGACGACGATAATGAGCAGTGCGATGCCGGGGATGTTACGGAAGACCTGGACATACAGGTCACCAAAGACGCGCAGCGGCTTGAGCGGCGACACGCGCATCACGGTGACGGCGACGGCCAACACCATGGCGATGGCAAACGACTCAAGCGTCATGCCCCAGGTTGCTAGCAGCGCGTCGATATAGTTCTGGCCATAGAGCGACCAGAGTTCGGAGAGACTCATGCGGACCTCCCGCCGATAAGGAAAGGGGCTCCCGTGTGTACGGAAGCCCCGACAACTCAGTGAGGAAACAGTTTAGCGCAATAAAGCGCATCGTGCGTTTCCGTATGGTTTCGTTGCGGCCGTTACTAGACTCGCTGCCTAGGCGCCGATCTCGGGCAGCTCGGGAACATTGGTGTCGCCCGTACGGTCGCCGATGCAGATCTGCCACAGCTCGGTCCAGGTGCCATCGTCCTCGATCTTCTTAAGGAAGTCGTTGACAAAGGCGACGCCGTCGGAATCGAGCGGCAGGCCGATACCATAGGGCTCCTTGCTGCCGAAGGGCTTGCCGGCAATCTTGTACTTACCGGGCTCGCGGACCAGGGCGCTCTGCTGCATATTGTTATCGATGACGTAGGCGTCAACGCGACCCTGCTGGAGTGCCTGGCGGGCCTCCTCGTCGGTCTTGAACTCCTGCTGGCTGGCCTTGGGTGCGAGCTCCTCCAGGATGGCAGGGCCGTTGGAGCCGGACTGGACGGCGACGTTCTTGTCGGCCAGGTCGTCGACGCTCTTGATGTCGTCGTTATCGGCGAGTACCAGGATGGCCTGCTGGGTGTAGTAGTAGGGGCCGGCAAAGGAGACGAGCTTCTTGCGCTCGTCAGTGATGGTGTAGGTGGCAAAGACGGCGTCGACCTGGCCGTTCTGCAGGACGGACTCGCGCGTGTCCGAGGTCACCTGGGTGATCTCGACCTTGTTTTCGCCCAGAATGTAGTTGGACAGGAGCTGCGCGATACCGGCGTCGAAGCCGCGGGTCTGGCCGTCTTTCTCGTTGAGGAGGGAGAAGAGTGTGGAAGTCTGAACGCCACCGATCTTAAAGACGCCGGCGTCCTTGACGGCCGTGGCCCAGGTGCTGGCGGCGATAGCGTCGTCATCGGCCTTGGGGCCGTTGTCGACGAGCTTGTCGAATGCCTTGGCGTCGAGCGTGGTGGAAGCCTCGGTATCTTCGGAGCTCTTGGAAGAGGCAGCGGAGCCCTTTTCAGCCTCGGCGCTGGTGTCGGAGCAGCCGGCAAGACCAAGGCCGGCGACGGTTGCGAAGGTGGCGGCAACGAAGCCGCGGCGGTCGAGAACGACCTGCTGGGAGAGGTTCTTGCTCATAGTAGAACACCTTTCTCAATAAAATCCCTAGCGGTTGAGTAGAGTTATACCCTATCGCGCTCAGATGGGTCAACACGAAATAACTCAGAAACATACTTACTTTATGGGTTATTGTACCTACCAAAAAGGGACAGGCACCTTTGTGGTGGTTCTGACCGATGCAGCGGCATGCCTTGCTGTTTTGCCTCGATCTGTAACATCTGCAGCCATTTTTGCCGAGTGACTGTTACAGATCGAGATTTTCTCTTCAGGGGGATTTGAATGCCTCGGTCTGTAACAGTTAGACGGCCAAAAGGTTTCTAACTGTTATAGATTGAGACAAACGTCGGGGACTAAGACGTTTTGTCTAGATCTGTAACAGTTAGACGGGAATTCGGTCCATAAATGTTACAGATTGAGATAATCGCGCCGCGAAAATAAAAACCTCCGCAGGGGGTGCTTCCCTTGCGGAGGTTTTTTACTCGTTCAGTAGCCTTACGGCTTCGGCGGCCATGTTCTCGACCGTCATGCCGTTCTGAGCGAGCAGCTCGTTGGGGTCGTAACGGTCGGGGAAGCCCTTGGCGATGCCGAAGGTGCGCGTGCGAAACGGCGTGCATGCCAGATAGCACGCGACGCGCTCGCCCCAGCCGCCGTCCAAGATGCCGTCCTCGAGGGTGATGACAACGCGATGCTCGGCGGCAAGGCTGTCGAGGAACTCGCGGTCAAGCTCGGTTGCAAAGCGAGGGTTGACGAGCGTGGCCTCGATGCCGTACTCGGCAGCCAAGCGATTTGCCACGCGCTCGCCCAGCTCAAAGAAGTCGCCAAGTGCGAGTACTGCTACGTCGCGACCCTGGCGCACCACGTTGTAGCGAACGGCGCTGTAGTCGGTGTCCTCGGCAGGCGCCAGATCGGGGCGGCTTACCAGGCCAATGCCCGGTACACGGATCGCTACGGGATGCTCGCGGTGGTCGAGCGACCAGCTCAGCATGGACAGATATTCCTCCATGCAGGCCGGCGCCAAGTAGTGCATGTTGGGAAGACCGCCCAGCATGGAAATATCAAAGAACGAAAGGTGCGTCTCGGACGTGGTGCCAAAGATTGACGCGCCAAATACCAGGATGGTTGCGGGGGCGTCGTTGAGGCACAGGTCGTGCCACAGTTCGTCGTAGGCGCGCTGCAAAAACGTGCCGTACACACCAAAGACTGGCTTGGCGCCCGAGCGCGCAAGCGCGGTGGCAAAGGTCACGGCGTGCTCCTCGGCAATGCCCACATCGACGAACTGTTTGCCGGCGACAGCGCGAAGCTCAGGTGTAAAGCCCATGATATAGGGCGTGGCAGCCGTGATAGCGACAACCTGCGAATCGTGCTCGATGGCGGCGCTGAGCGCCTCGCCCGTAATGTCGGCATAGGTGCGCGGCGCAGGCTCGCTCGGATGGCCCGGGCAGAGCTTGCGCCCAGTCGCCATGTCAAACGGACCCACGTGGTGCCAGCGCTCGGGGTCGCTCTGGGCCGGCTCAAAGCCCTTGCCCTTGGCGGTGGAGACGTGCAGCACGATGGGATGATCGATATTGCGCAGTTCCTGCAGCGCGTTGACCAGGGCCAACACATCGTTACCGGCGTCCAGATAGCGGTAGTCGAGCCCCATCGCGCGGAAAACGTTGCGCTCACAGGTGCCGTTGCTGGCGCGCAGCTCGGCCAGATTGCGATACAGGCCGCCATGGTTCTCGGCAATGGACTGGTCGTTATCGTTGACGATGATGATCAGGTTGCTGTCGAGCTCGGCGGCATTGTTAAAGCCCTCAAACGCCAGGCCGCCCGAAAGCGAACCGTCGCCAATGATGGTGATGACGTTGTACGCATCGCCCGCCAGGTCACGAGCGTGCGCCAAGCCGCAGCCCAGGCTCACCGACGTGGAGGTGTGGCCCATGGCGAACAGGTCGTGTTCGGACTCGTCGGGATTGGCAAAGCCAGAGACCTCGCCGTAGCGTGCCGGGTCGATATAAGTGTACGCGCGCCCAGTCAGCGCCTTGTGGGCATAGGTCTGGTGTGACACGTCAAAGACAATTTTGTCGGTGGGGGAGTTAAACACGCGATGGAGCGCGACCGTAAGCTCAACGACGCCCAGGTTGGGGGCAACGTGCCCGCCGACGGCGGCGGAGCTTTCGAGGATGGCGTGGCGGATCTCGCCGCAGAGCAGCGGAAGCTCGGCGCGATCGAGAGCCTTGACGTCCTCGGGCGTTGTCGTTTGCGTAAGCAGCATCGTTGTGGGTTACTCCATGCGAATCGTGCGCCGGCACTCCCTCGGCCGGCACAATTTCACAAGACAGTCTCGCACATTTTGGCGTTTGATATGTGACGGCGGCGCGGTAATTCGCCAACTGGTGGGGCAAAACGTTTTGTCCGATGCCATACTGGTAGATTCGATGATGATTTTATTCATTGCGTGCAGGCCGCGGCTTGCCGCCGAGCGCCGCCGGAAGGAGGCCGCATGTCCGATACCGTTCGTGCCGAGAAAATCGCGCGCGAGGTCGACGATGCCGCCCGTCAGCTTGCCCAGGCGGGCCGCTTGGACCTGATGCATGAGTTTATCCAACATGGCGATCTGACGGTTTATGCACATGCGACCTCGGTGGCGCGGGCAAGTCTGTCCTTTGCCGAGCGCCTGAGCCGCGTCGGTATCTCCGTCGACCGCTTATCGCTGCTGCGCGGGGCCCTGCTGCACGATTACTTTCTCTATGACTGGCACGATCCCGACCCAAGCCATCGGCTGCATGGCTTTCGCCACCCGTTTTTTGCCTTGGCGCGTGCGGAGGAAGATTTTGAGCTGACGCCGCGCGAGCGGAATATTATCGTACGGCATATGTTTCCGCTGGTACCGGTGCCGCCGACGTGTCGTGAGGCATGGATTGTGTGCCTGGCGGATAAATGGTGCGCGCTGCGCGAGACGATTGCCGTCCGTCTGCCGCGCAAAGGCGGCGCGAACGATTTGAACGAGGGCTCGAGTGACGGCTCGAGCAAAGAATCGAACGAAAAGAGGAGTGGGTAGACGGTGGGAACCGCGATTGATATGGCTTTTGGCGGCGCGACGCTTGCCGCCTGCCCGCTCTCGGCACTGGTGCTCTCGTTTGCCTTTTACGGGTTTTGCGGTTGGGCATGGGAATCGACGGTCTGCGCCATGCTCAATCACGGACGATTTGCCAACAGTGGCTTTTTGCTGGGGCCGTGTTGTCCTATCTATGGTGTGGGCGGTATTGCCTGCTGGCTTTTGCTGCGCGGGATTCCGGATGCGTCGAGCCAGTTTGTCGCTGCAGCGCTCGTATGCAGCGTGATTGAGTACAGCGTAGGCGTGCTGTTGGAAAAAACAACGGGCGCTCGCTTTTGGGATTACTCGCACCTGCCGTTTAACTTGCACGGACGCATCTGTCTGTACTGGGCCTGCGCGTTTGGCTTGGGTGCGTTGTGTATTTGCCGTTTAGTGGAGCCGGCATTGCTGGGGCTGCTTGGCCATCTGCCGGTGCTGATTCTGCGGTTGTCCGCCTTTATCGTCGCGGTCACGATGATGGTCGACGCGTTGTGCTCGCTGGCGAGCTGGCGGCGTCTGTCCGATCAGCTGGAGCGCGTGCGCGCCGACCTTGCCGACCGCATCAATGAGTCGCTTGCCGACGCCTCCGACTCTGTGCTCGAACGTATTCCCGATTCGGCGATCGACTCGGTGGCGCAGACGCATATCCGCGGTCGCGCCGTTAACGCTTGGCTGGCCGAGCTGGGCGACGCGGCGCTCGATGCCCTGCGCGAGAAGGCTTCGATGCCGACGTTTATCTCGGATGGTGCTCGCGGCCTGGCGCTCGCTGCCCGCCGCGTGGCCGATGCTGCGCCGAGCGTGCCCCGTCCGTCGCTCACCCGTCTCCGTACCGGCAAGCGCATGAGCCGTCCGGTGCCGAGCGTGTCACTCAGCCGCCGCGACCTACGCTTCTTTAACGCCTTCCCGCGCTTGCGCATCAATCGCTACGAGGGCGTCATCCGGGCCACCGATCTCCGCGACCGAGCTCGCGAGCTGTTCCGGCGCTAGGCGGGGCGGGCGCGCTCACGGCTTCCTTGCTCGCGTATTTCCCGTTCGTTTCGCGCCCGTTGCCGCGCCGTTTCCAAGATTGCGGCACCGTTTCCATTCGACAACGCAGCGTTTAACAACGCCGTATCTGGTCTACACCAGTTGCCCCTCGGCCGCATTATGGGCGCCGACAACGTTCATGCGACCAAGGGGGACGAATGTACGATACGGGATCGACAACGTTTATGCTCATCTGCACCATGCTCGTGTTTTTAATGACACCGGGCCTGGCGTTTTTCTATGGCGGCCTGTCCAGGCGCAAAAATGTCATCAACACCATGCTTATGTGCTTTGGCGCCATTGGCCTGGTTGGTGTGCTGTGGATTGTTGCCGGCTGGTCGCTGGCCTACGGCGGCGACGGTTCCAGCCCGTTTATTGGAGGCCTTGACCAGCTGCTGTGCCTGCCGGTACTCAACCAGGTGCTGCAGGCGGCCGAGGGCACCGCGTCGGACGGCGCCGTCTACCCGGAGATTATCAACATCGCCTTCCAGATGGCGTTTGCCATGATCACTGCTGCTATCGTCACGGGCAGCCTGGCCGGCCGCGTTAAGTTTGGTGCCATGACGGCCTTCCTGGGCATTTGGCTGCTTGTGGTCTATGCGCCGCTCGCCCACATGGTTTGGGGCGGCGAGGGTTCCTTTATCGGCGACATCATCGGCGCGCTCGACTTTGCCGGCGGCGACGTGGTGCACATTTCGTCCGGTCTTACCGGCCTGATCCTCTGCTTAATGCTCGGCCGTCGTCGCGGTTTTGGCATGGTGAGCTATCGTCCGCATAACGTGCCGTTTGTAGCACTGGGCGCCGGCCTGCTTTGGTTTGGCTGGTTTGGATTTAACGGCGGCAGCGAGTTTAAGGCCGACGCCGTGGCGGCGCTCGCCATCCTCAACACCGTGACGGCCAGCGCGGCGGGCATGGTCTCGTGGCTTGCCGTCGAGCGCGTGCACACCGGTCGTCCCACGCTGGTGGGCGCCAGCACCGGTCTGGTTGCGGGCCTTGTGGTGGTCACGCCGGGCGCGGGCTTTGTCGAGCCGTGGGCGGCGCTGGTCATGGGCCTGATCGTCTCTCCCGTCTGTTACCTGGCCATCAGCCATCTCAAGACTAGGTTCGGCTACGACGATGCGCTCGACGCGTTTGGCCGCCATGGTATCGGCGGCATCTTGGGCGGCGTGCTCACGGGTCTGTTCTGCGTGCCGGAGCTTTCGTGGACCGGTAAGGGCGGCCTGTTCTACACGGGTGACATGTCGCTGCTCATCTCGCAAATCCTGGGCATTGTGGTGACGGTCGCTATTGTGCTGGTGCTCGACTTGGTGATTGCCGCGGTGGTCAAGGCGCTGTTCCGCGGCAGCCTGCGCGTGGACGAGGCCGACGAGGCGCTGGGCTTGGATGCAAGTCAGCACGGCGAGAGCGCCTATCCTTCTTTCTCCGGACTCGATTAGCAGCTTCCCCAAGCACCGCACCTTGCCGTTCGATCGTCGCTCACGTACTTAAGTACGCTTCGCTCCTCTTTCACGGCAATCTGCGGCACTTGGGAAACTTGCGTCTCATGTAAAGGGATACGTTGATTATTGAGAGGAATTCATTATGAAAAAGATCACAGCTATCGTGCGCCAGGAAAAGCTTGAGGTTCTTAAAGACGCGCTGTTTGCTGCCGATGTTCGCGGTATGACTATCAACCAGGTGCAGGGCTGCGGCGCACAGCATGGCTGGAAGGAATACGTGCGCGGCAACGAGCTGCTTGTCAACACGATCCCTAAGGTGCAGTTCACCCTCATCTGTGCCGATGAGCACGTCGACGGCATTGTCGACATCATCTGCAACGCCGCCCGCACCGGCGCCGTCGGAGACGGCAAGATCTGGGTCGAGCCGGTCGAGGAGGTTATCCGCATCCGCACCGGCGAACACGGCCCCGCCGCGGTGTAGAATCGACCGCCTGCCATCCACAACGTTAAAATGCTGCAATGAGGCACAAGACTTGCGTTGCGGATGGACGGATTATGGGGCGTAATAAATATCCCGAGGAGACGGTCGCGAAGATTCTCGACGCGGCGCTGGAGCTATTCTGCGCACAGGGTTATGAGGGGACGAGCATTCAAGATATCGTCGACCGCCTCGATGGCATGACCAAGGGCGCTGTCTATCATCACTTTAAGAGCAAAGAAGAGATTTTCAACGCCGCATTTGATCGGGCAATGGTTCCGATTGTTGAGCAACGTCGCTCAACGCTTGGTATCGGCAATATGACTGGAGCCCAAAAACTCAAGCGACTGTACGCGTCCGAGTCCGTCGTTCCACAAATTGAGCTATGGGCACGCATGCATCCTGCGGCGGATCCGGTAAAAAGCTCGCGTCTACTGGCGATGCAGTACCAGGGCTCGTTCGACGAGTCGGCCGATGGCTGCCTCTTGCCAGTGATCGAGGAGGGCATCGCCGACGGCTCCATTGCGTGCGAATGCCCGCGCGAAGCGGCGGAGGCCGTATCGCTGTTGGCGAATCTTTGGCTGCTGCCATTGTTCCGTCCGCTCGAGCCCAAGGAGCGAATGCTCGCTCGCGCACAATGTTTGGCGCAGATGGCGGCCGCGGTGGGGCTCGATTTGGGGGAAGAAATGCTTCAGACAACGGCGCAGATTTGGGACGTATGGGACCGCGCCGGGTGGTAATATAGATACTGACGGTATGTAATTGATTTGTAAGGGTAGCCACGGCTGCCCTTTTCAAGTCATTAAATACATACTAACGGTATGTATAGGGGATAGGCTTATGGCTGAAATGCGGAGGAGTAGCGTCTCGTTGGCGCAAAAAACAGTGCGATCTATCAGGCTTTTCGGTCTTCTTGTTGCACAGCTGTGCGCGTATTCGATGTTGTCGGCACTGTGCTTTGTGTGCCCGCTTTACTTGTTCGATTGCAGCGGCTCGTCAACGTTATATGGTGCCGTCGCGGCGATAGCGTTCATACCGGGCGTGCTCGCGACTCCGGTTGGCGGAATCTTGGCGGATCGGGGGAGACATCGCGGGGTTCTTGTGGTGCTCGGCATTGTTCTGATGGCTGCATCGCTGTTGTTTATCCCCATGAAGCGGTCGCTGCCTCTTGCGATTGTCGTGGCAGCAATGCTTTGCGTCCAATATGGCATCCAATCGCTGCTGAAGCCGATGCTTCAAATTGAGACGGTGCGCATGACGGGCCCAGAAAAGGTTGAGCGTGCCACTGCGTTGGTCTCGCAGATAACCATGGCGAGCAATATCTTGGGGCCTGTAGTCGGGACGGCAGTCTATGGGTGCTTTGGTATCGATGCTCTATGCGAAACCGCGGCGTTGACGTTTGCGATGTCAGCCCTACTGTTCGGGGGCGCACTCAAGCAAAATGCCTCATCTGGAATGACAGGGGACAGTACGACTTGCTCGACATGCCAAAGCGATTTTCGGGAGTCGATTCGGTACCTGTTTCAAAACGCATCATTGCTCGTTGTGTTTCTGCTTGCGGCTATTTTGAACCTTGCGTTAGTTGGGTTAACGATTGGTGCTCCCGTTATTGTTGCAAAGCATCTCGGGATGCAATCATCCTTTGTTGGGATTATTGAGGTGGCTATGGGCTTGGGTGGTCTTGTCGGCAGTGGTTTGGTCGGTATTTGGCCGCATCGTTTTTCCTTCAAGGGCATATGTCGATATGTTGCGATGATTAGTTTTGGAGTCGTACCGATTATTGTCGCACTACTGAGCGGTCCTGATGAATTAGCGTTTGCCGCGCTTGCGGCCGGCTCGGCATGGGTTATGGCGTGGGCAAGCATTACATCGGTCGAAATCGTTTCATTCGTTCAGCGGTCAGCGCCAAAGGAACTCTGCGGAAAAGTGCTGGCACTCGTTTATATGACGCTTTCTTGTGCAACGCCTATTGGCCAATTGGTTTACGGGCTCGCATATGATCGATGGACACCGGCGATTGTATTCGCAGGCATGTTGGCGGTGCTGACGTTGACGACGGCGCTGTTTAATCGGCTGAAAAGTCGCTTATGGCGAATGTCTTAAGGCGCTGGGGAACCGTGAATTTGTGGAGGCAGTGGCACGTCGCGCCGGGACGGCATTGTTTGGGCATGCCTCTCCTTCGTCTACAATATCGTGCAGACGAAGGAGAGGCATGCCCATGATTAAGATGTTTGCGAGTGACTTAGACGGAACGCTGCTCAACGCCCTGCACGAGGCGGACGGAACCATTCGCCGCGCCATTCGCGAGCTGACCGAGGCTGGCCTGCATGTGGTTCCCGCGACCGGACGCTCGACGCTGCCGATCGGCGAGCATGGCTTTACAGGTCTGGCACTCGACGCCTGCTGCTCCAACGGATCCATCGTGCGTGACAGCCATGGTGAGGTGCTCAAGACCTGGACCATCGACCCGCAGGTTACCGAGGAGCTGCTCAAGGCGTTCCCGGACATTTGCTTCGACTGCTCCACGCCCGACGGCATGTTCTCGAGCGGTTCGTTCGAGATGCACCAGGCGGGCTTTAAAAAGGACAGTCCTATCAAGCGCATCGTGATGCGCGGCATGCGTGCACGTGGCGGGTATCACGAGGAACAGTATTTCGACCAGTCGGTCGGTGACATCCTGCGTCATGACGTGTGCAAAATCAACTGCCGCGTGACCTCGCCCGAGCTGGAGCGCGACCTTAAGGCATATTTGGCCGAGCGATCGGACCGCGTGGTCAACGCGCCGTTCGATCCGGTGATGTTCGAGATCACGGACGTGGCGTGCAACAAGGGCGAGAGCGTGGCGTGGCTGGCGGGCTACTACGGTATTGCCGAGGACGAGGTCGCGGTCTATGGAGACGGCGGCAACGACATTGCCATGCTCAAGCGTTTCCGCCACAGCTACGCGACCAAAAACGCAAGCGATACAGCTAAGGCCGCCGCGAGCGCGACCATCGGCAGCTGCATGGCCCACGCCGTTCCCAAGCATATGCTCGCCACCATGCGCAAGCAAAACTCCCGCACCGTCATCGAATAATGTGGCAAAGGGATAGTCCCTTTGTCACATGGGAGATGCCGGCTTTTGGCGTATAGGACTGTTACGCTTTCGCCACCAACAAATTTCGAGTTATTCGGCCTGTCGGAGGTCGTTAAATGGCTAAAGATGCCCTCGCAGGAACATTCATACCTCTAACGGTGTTTGATTCGGTGACGTAAGTGCGCAAATGGGCATGTATGCGCTCAAATAAGGACAAAAACTCTCAGATAATCCCGGTGGTGCATTTATGCAGAACCAGCAGCGTGGCCGAATAACTCGAAAAATGTAGGTAGCAGTTCGGCGACAAGCTCGGGTATGGCAAAGGAACTGCTCCTTCGCCATACCCGAGTTCCGATCTTCTGAAATGCGAACAAACATTCGCATATCTAACTGCGCTTTGATAGAATTGATACTGTTGGCGGCAGTTCCATGTGCCGGGCAGCGCCCTCCATCCGATGGGAGGTGATGCCCATGACCGATTTGATTGATTTCGTGAGACTTCTGACCGCTTTGGTCTCGTTCTTCACGGCACTTGTCGGCCTTTCCGAGGCACTCAAGCAGCGTTCGAAGCGCAACAGAAGGGGTCGCCGCCGCTAAGGCGTTGACCCCCTAATGCAAACAACGGCGCTGCCCAGCTTTCCAGAACTTGGGCTGCCGTCGACACTATTCTACCCACGAATGACATTTTGAACAATCGGCAATGCCGCTTCAAAAGCCAGGCACAACTGGCACAACCTAGGCGGTCGCTGAATGTGACAAAGGGACCGTCCCTTTGTCACAACCCAAATATTGCCTTTACGTGTTGATGCACACGGTGTGCAATAATACTCGCACTGTGTAATAGCGCACAGGCTGAGTAACAAGGAGGACGCTTGTCCCAGCTCGAGAAATGCGATCGCCGGTCCCTTCGCTCGCAGCGTGCCCTTCGCCAGGCGCTTGCCAGCGAGCTTGCCGAAAGCGGCGACCTTTCGCGCATTAATGTCGCGTCGCTCACCGAGCGCGCCGGTCTTACGCGCCGAACGTTCTATTCGCACTACCGCGATATCCCCGACTTTATCAATCAAATCGAGGACGGCTTGCTGGCCGAGATCCGTGAGCGCATTGAGCTCATCACCGCAGCTCAGCTGCCCGATCTCTATCACAACATCGATGAGCTCGAGCCGGCACCCGGTTCGGTTGAGTTGCTGCGCTACCTTGCGGCCAACCGCGATTTAATCGGATCGCTGCTGGGCCCGGGCGGCGACCCCGCCTTTATTAAAAAGATCATCGATACCGCACGCGAGGCCGTGGTGCCGCGTGCGCAGACGGGCATTTTGGGCTTGGCGCTGGGCACCTTCTTTGACTACTACGTCACCTACGTCGTGAGTGCCGAGGTCGGCATGATTCAGCGCTGGTTTGAGCGTGGGCTTACCGAATCGCCCGAGGCCATGGCACGCATTATGACGGTGCTCGCTTTTGTGCGCCCTGGTGACCTGTATGGCCAACCCATCGATATCAACGTGCCGGAATACGGCATGAAGCTATTGAATCTGCAGCTCGAGGACGCGGTCGACACCACCGCAACCGTCGAGTCCAACAACTAAGAGGAGAGACAATGAGCAAACTCGTCGAGGGCATTAAAGACCGTGTGGTCGCTGCCGCACGCGAGGCTGCGCCCGCCGTGGTGGACGCCGCGCAGAAGGCCGCGACCGCGGCTGCCGAGAAAGTTGCTGAGGCAGTTGCCGATGCCAAGAACGCGGCAGGGGAGACGTCCGTCGTCAGCGAGCCCGCCACCGCCGCTGAGCCCGTAGCCGCCGCCCAGGCCCCCGAAGGCGCGATCTTCAACCCCGAGGCCGTCCGCGGCAACCTGCACCTGGGCATCGACGTGGGTTCCACCACCGTCAAGCTCGCCGTGCTCAACGACAACAACCAGATCGTGTACGCCAAGTACCAGCGCCATCACACCGATGTCCGCGCCTGCGCCCGCGATCTGTTCGAGGGCGCCGCGACTGTGCTGCCGACGGCCCAGATGACCTGTGCCATCACCGGCTCGGGCGGTCTACTGCTGTCCCAGTGGCTCGACCTGGAGTTTGTCCAGGAAGTCATCGCCAGCAAGCGCGCCGTCGAGACCCTCATCCCGGCCACCGATGTCGCCATCGAGCTGGGCGGCGAGGACGCCAAGATCATCTATTTCGACAACGGTATCGAGCAGCGCATGAACGGCACCTGCGCCGGCGGCACGGGCGCGTTCATCGACCAGATGGCCACTCTGCTGCATACCGACGCCAGCGGCCTTAACAAACTCGCGGCCAACGCCACCACCATCTATCCCATTGCCAGCCGCTGCGGCGTCTTTGCCAAGACCGACGTGCAGCCGCTGCTCAACGAGGGCGCCCGCCCCGAGGACGTGGCCGCCTCCATCTTCCAGGCCGTCGTGACCCAGACCATCTCGGGCCTGGCTTGCGGCCGTCCCATCCGCGGCAACGTCGCCTTCCTGGGCGGCCCGCTGCAGTACCTCTCCGAGCTGCGCCACCGCTTCTACCTCACGCTCAACCTGGACGAGGAGCACCGCATCGTGCCCCAAAACGCCCACCTGTTTGTGGCAAGCGGCGCTGCCATGGCGCACGAGTCCAACAAGCTCAGTACGTTCCCGCAGCTCATCGATGCTATCGACAGCTTGGGCGACACACAGGGCGCCGAGGTCGAGCGCCTGGATCCGCTCTTTGCCACCGATGAGGACTTTGCCGAGTTCAAGAGCCGCCACGACACCGAGGTCGTTCCCAAGGGCAAGCTCGACGGCTACACCGGACGCGTGTTCATCGGCATCGACGCCGGTTCCACGACCATGAAGGCCGCGCTCGTAGGCGAGGACGGCCAGCTGTTGCACACCTGGTACGGCAACAACAACGGCGATATCCTGGGCACGGCCAAGGTCATCATGGCCGATTTCTACAACCACATTCCCGCCGGCTGCACCATTGGCCACGTGACCACCACGGGCTACGGCGAGGCATTGCTCATCGAGGCCCTCAAGGCCGACTCCGGCGAGATCGAGACCGTCGCGCACCTGCGCGGCGCCAAGGCGTTCCTGCCCGGCGTCGAGTTCATTCTGGACATCGGCGGCCAGGACATGAAGTGCCTACGCGTCAAGGACGGCGTCATCGAGCACATCATGCTCAACGAGGCTTGCTCGTCGGGCTGCGGCAGCTTTATCGAGAGTTTCGCCGTGTCTATGAACATGGACGTGCGCGCGTTCGCCGATGCCGCCATCCATGCTAAGGCTCCCGTCGACCTGGGCAGCCGCTGCACGGTCTTTATGAACTCGCGCGTCAAGCAGGCGCAAAAGGAAGGCGCCACGGTGGGCGACATCGCGGCCGGCCTGTCCTATTCCGTCATTAAGAACGCCCTGTTCAAGGTCATTAAGCTGCGCGACCCCAAGGAGATCGGCAGCCAGGTGATCGTCCAGGGCGGCACCTTTATGTCCGATGCCACGCTGCGCGCATTTGAGCAGCTCACCGGCGTTCATGCCGTGCGTCCCGACATCGCCGGCTGCATGGGCGCCTACGGTGCGGCCCTGCTCGCCCGCGATCGCGCCGGCGCCGACGGCACCTCGACCATTCTTTCTGCCGAGGACATCGCGCACCTTACCGTGACGCAAAAGCATGTCCGCTGCGGCCGTTGCTCTAACAACTGCCAACTTACCGTTAACGACTTTGGCGGCGGCAGGCGCTTCATTACCGGCAACCGCTGCGAGAAGGGCGCCGGCCACAAAAAGCAAAAGACCGAGGCCCCCAACCTCTTCAAAAAGAAAAACGAGCTGCTCTTTAACCGCGAGGTGCTGAGCCCCGACGAGGCCCCGCGCGGCACCGTCGGCATCCCCCGTGCGCTCAACATGTACGAGAACTACCCCTTCTGGCACGCGTTCTTTACGCGCCTGGGCTTTAGCGTGCAGCTGTCCGACCAGTCGAGCAAAAAGACCTACCAGGCGGGCATCGAGTCCATACCGTCCGAGAGCGTGTGCTACCCGGCAAAGATGAGCCACGGCCATGTGATGAACCTTATCGACCGCGATGTCGACTTCATTTGGATGCCGTGCGTGCGCTGGGAGCGCAAGGAGGATCCGACGGCTGGCAACTGTTACAACTGCCCCATCGTCATGAGCTACCCCACGGCGCTGGCGCTCAATATTGACGAGATCCGCGAGCAGAACATCGAGTTCCTATATCCGTTTGTGCCCTATCACGACAAGACCGAGCTCAAGCGTCGTCTGTACCAGGTGCTCGCCGTCGACCGCGTGGCCGATGCTGAGGCCGGTCGCGGTCGCGTGCGCGGTCCCAAGATCACGCGCTCCGAGGTCGATGCCGCCGTCAACGCCGCCTTTGAGGCCGACGCGCGCTTCCACGAGGACATCCAGACCATGGGCGAGGAGGCCCTTAAGTGGGTCGAGGACCACGGTGGCCATGGCATTGTGCTCGCCGGCCGTCCCTACCACAACGACCCCGAGATCAACCACGCCCTGCCCGAGCTTATCTCGAGCTTTGGCTTTGCGGTCTTTACCGAGGATTCGCTCGCACATCTGGTAAAGCCCGAGCGCCCGATCCGCGTCGTCGACCAGTGGATGTACCACAGCCGCCTGTACGCCGTCGCCCGTTTTGTGACGATGCGCAACGATTTGGACCTGATTCAGCTCAACTCCTTCGGCTGCGGTCTCGATGCCCTGACTACCGATCAGGTGCAGGAGATCCTGGAGGCCAGCGGCAAGATCTACACCGTGCTCAAGATCGATGAGGTGTCCAACCTGGGCGCCGCGCGCATCCGCATCCGCTCGCTCATGGCCGCGCTCAAGGACCAGGAAGCCGAGCGCTTGGCCGAGGCTACGGCCGCGGGCGAGGCCTACGAGCGGGGCGACGCCGCGCCGGTGGCGCCCTCCACGGATGCCCCCGCGTTCGCGAGCCGCAAGTACACGTTTGAGGCTCAGCGCGAGGGTGCTTCGACCGCGTGGCCCAAGGTGCCCTTTACCGAGCAGATGCGCGAGGAGGGCTACACCATCCTGTGTCCGCAGATGGCGCCGATTCACTTTGACCTGGTCAAAGAGGTGTTCCGCGGTGCCGGCTACAACCTGGAGCTGCTGCCCTCGACCGACCACGATGCCGTCGAGGCCGGCCTGCGCTACGTGAACAATGACATTTGCTACCCGTCGATTCTGGTAACGGGTCAGATTATGGAGGCCATCGAGAGCGGCAGGTACGACCTGTCCAAGACGGCCGTGGTTATCAGCCAGACCGGCGGCGGCTGCCGTGCCACCAACTACATCGCGCTCATCCGCAAGGCACTGTGCGAGAGCGGGCACCCCGAGATTCCGGTGATCTCGCTTTCGGCAGTGGCGCTCGGTGAGGACAACCCCGGCTTTAAGATTACGCCGGCGCTGCTTAAGCAGGCAGTCTACGCGGTGCTCTTTGGCGACGTGATGATGCAGATGCTCTACCGCTGCCGCCCGTACGAGGCCACGCCCGGTGCTGCCAACGCACTCTACGAGGAGTACATGGCACGCGCCCGCAAGTTGGCGCCCAAGTTCAACAGGCACAACTACACCAAGCTTGCGCGTGAGGCCATCCGCGCGTTCGACACTATGCCGCTTGTGGGCGAGGGCACCAAGCCGCGCGTGGGCGTGGTCGGCGAGATTCTGGTCAAGTTCCACCCCACAGCCAACAACCACGTGGTCGACGTTATCGAGCGCGAGGGCTGCGAGGCAGTGGTGCCGGGCCTGCTCGACTTCTTCCTGTACTCCATGAGTAACGCCGAACTGCAGAAGGACGAGCTGGGAAGCTCTGCTACCACGCGCGCTGGTATGCAGGCGCTCATCAAGCTGGTGGACTGGATGCGTACGCCGGTGGAGGAGATGCTCGAGAAGTCCCGCCGCTTCGAGGCGCCCGAGCGCATCGGCACCATGGCGGACAAGGCCCGTACGGTGCTTTCAGTGTGCAACAACATGGGCGAGGGCTGGCTGCTCACGGCCGAGATGCTCGACCTGATTGACCACGGTGCGCCCAACATCATCTGCACGCAGCCCTTCGCGTGCCTGCCTAACCACGTGGTGGGCAAGGCTGTGATCAAGGAACTGCGCCGCCAGCACCCCGAGAGCAATATCGTCGCGGTGGACTACGACCCCGGCGCGTCCGAGGTCAACCAGCTCAACCGTATTAAGCTCATGATTAGCGTGGCAAAGGAGAACATGCGCGCCGGCAAGGGCTTTAAGCTCGAGAAGGTGGCGCCGCTCGCGATGGACGAGGTTACCGGCCAGATGCGTGCCCACGACGGCTGCGCGAGTTGCGGACCGGCCGGCGAGGAGGCCGTGGCATCGGTCGCTGAGCGCCTGGGACGCGGCATTAAGAAGTAACTGGCCTGCTTTGGGCTGGATATGAGACAAACGGGTGGCAGCCGTGCCGGCTACCACCCGTTTTTGCTGGACATATGTTGCGTAAATGGGCTTGTTGACGCCTTCAGCGGACTCGGATTTCGGAAGTGCGGGGAAAAACTCCGAACCTCCGAGCACACTGCTCTTTTGGGCTCTCGTTACCTGCGGTTTTGTTGCTAAAAAAGTCGGTCTGGTCGGCGAAACTCAATTTTTCACCGCACTTCCGAAAACGATGGCCCTGCGGTACGATAAACGGCCTTTAAAGCCCTGAGATAATGAACAGGTGTAGCCGTTCGCCGCAAATTACCGTCCGTTTATAGAACCCACCCCCAGCGTGCAGTCCCCTTACGGTTGAATAAATACACATCTATGGAATTACGTAAGAGAGGACCGTTTCATGAGCTACAAGACCGTTTGTGTTGCCGGCGGCGGCGTGTTGGGAAGCCAGATTGCCTTTCAGGCTGCCTACTGCGGCTTTGATGTAACGATTTGGCTGCGTAGCGAGGGCAGCATCGGCCGCACCCAGCCCAAGATCGATCATGTGCGCGAGGAGTACATCGCTGCTATCGAGGGCATGGAGGACGGCACGGGCGAGTGGTGCGCCGGTATCGCCGATAGCGATCGGCCCTTCGACAAGGAGGTGGCACTCGCCGCCGTCGAGCGCGCCTACTTCACACTCAAGCTGGAGCTCGATCTTGCCAAGGCAGTGGCCGACGCCGACCTGGTCATCGAGTCTATGGCCGAGGACACCCAGGCAAAGATCGACTTCTACAAGAAGCTCGCCCCGGTACTCCCGCAAAAGACCGTCGTCGTGACCAACTCCTCCACGCTGCTGCCGAGTACCTTTGCCAAGTACACCGGCCGCCCCGAGAAGTACCTGTCGTTGCACTTTGCCAACTCCATCTGGAAAAACAACATGACCGAGGTCATGGCACAGGGCCAAACCGACAAGCGCTATTTCGATGAGCTCGTCGACTTTGCCAACGATATTCGCATGCTTGCCCTGCCCGTCAACAAGGAAAAGAACGGCTATCTGCTCAATTCCATGCTGGTGCCGTGGTTGCTTTCGGGCCTTGACCTGTATGTCTCGGGTGTGAGTGACCCCAAGAGCATCGACCTCGCGTGGACGCGTGGCACTGGCGCCCCCAAGGGTCCGTTCCGCGTATTCGACACGGTTGGTATCCAGACGGCCTACAACATCGTCATGCAGTATCAGAAGGTGCCGGGCCTGGTGAGCCCGCTGCTCAAAAAGATGATGATGCCCTACAACTTTAAGGCCATGGCATCCGTCCTCAAGCAGATGCTCGACGAAGGCAAGCTGGGCGAAAGCTCGGGCGAGGGCTTCTTCAAGTACTAAATAATGATCCCTCGGCAACATTAGGAAACGTATCATTTGCAGCGTCATGCGCCGCATAGCCTGTGTGCCATTTCGGCGCATGACGCAAAAGAAACTGATGTGCGGGGATAGAGGGGAAACGGTAATGGATCGGCAAATCGTGCTTAAGCAGGATATCCTCGACGCGCTCTCCGCTGTCGGTATGTGCGCAGGGCAGACGGTTATGGTCCATTGCTCGCTCAGCGCGCTTGGATATGTGTGCGGCGGCGCACAGCCGGTAATCGAGGCGCTGCTCCAGATGGTGGGCGAGACCGGTACCATCATGATGCCGACGCAATCATGGAAAAGCTTGGACCCCGAGAGTGGTGTCCATTGGCAAGAGCCGCAAGAATAGTTGCAGCTGATTCGCGATAACTGGCCTGCCTATGACAAGCGCATTACGCCCACCAACACGATGGGTGCCGTGGCTGAGATGTTCCGGACGTGGCCGGGCACGTTTCGCAGCAATCACCCAGCGCGTTCAGTGGCGGCAAACGGCCAGCATGCGCAATTCCTGACGGAGAACCACGACCTGAGCAATATCTTTGGCGATGGATCGCCCATCGCGCGTCTGTACGATTTGGACGGCTATGTTCTGCTGGTGGGCGTTGGCTATGACAAGAATACGTCACTGCATTTGGCAGATGCCCGTGCGCAGTACCCCGGCAAGCACGACTGTGTGGAACACAGTGCGATTGTGGAAAACGGTCGACGCATATGGAAGGAATACCGCACGCTCTTTGTCGATGGCGAGGATTTCGATGAAATCGGTGCTGCTTTTGAGCGTGAATGCTCGGTTCGTACGGCGCCTCTCGGTAACGGGATAATCCGTTTTATGCGCCAGCGCGAGCTTGTCGACTTTGCCGTGGGCTGGATTGAGCGCCATCGCGGCCGTCTCGAATGATTCGGGGGCATTGCGGGCCAACTGTGCGTCCTGTGTCTCTGCATCGCCGCAAACCTAAGCTACCGCTAAGGGGCGTTTGCTAAGCTGCGAGCGATATTGGACAAGGCTGGGCAAGTGCCTCCGCATATGAAGGAAACGACAGTGGCATTCAAAGACGGTAACGATTTGAAATTGCGTGACAAAGACGGCAGACTGTTCTCGCGTCGAGCGGCTCTTGCGGGTGCGGCGGGCGCGCTGGCGCTTGCCGGGACAGAGCTCATGGGCTGCTCTGCTTTTGGCGTCAGCGCGAACGACGCATCTACTGCGAGCAACGAGCTCACCGACGAGCAAAAGAAGCTGCACAAGCAGATTGTCGCGACCTATGACGTCGAGAAACAAGCGGCCATCAAGGAGCGGCTCGATGCTGAGTATGCTGCAGGCGGCTACGACGAAACTGCCCCGTTTGTCGCACAGGACCCCTTTGGCACCGACACCCTGAGCTGCTACGTCCGCTTTGCAACGGTAGATCCCGTAACCGTCTCCTACAAGGTCGCCGGTCGCAAAAAGTCCGGTGACGCGCCCAAAGTCGCCGCCTTTTCCCGTGCGCCCCACAGCGGCGACACGCCGGCAACGGAGCACGAGTTCAAGGTCATCGGCCTCATTCCCAACCACAAAAACACGGTAACCCTCACCTGTACCGCACAAGACGGCGCCAGCCGAACCTCGACGTTCACGGTTGAGACCCCGGCTCTCAAGGGCGAGGAGGAAGAACGCCTCGCCGTCACGGCGGGGGAGTCCAACACGCCGCTTGCCGACGGCCTCTTTACCATCCTGGGCAACGACTCGTCCAAGCTCGACTTTATGTACCTCTACGACAACGACGGCCAGATCCGCGGCGAGGTGCCGATTGTCGGCTACCGCAGCCATCGCCTGCTGTTCCCAGGCGACGGCAGCATGATCATGAGCGTCTCGACTACCAAGATGGCCCAGATTAACGCCATCGGCCAGGTGTTAAACGTCTGGAGCACGGGCGACTATGAGTTGCACCACGACTACGCCTTCGATGACGACGACAATCTGCTGGTGCTGGCGAGCCATGCCGGCTCCGAAGCCGATTTGGACGTCGACCACGCGGCTGCCAAAAAAGGCAAGGACGACCGCGTTAATGTCGAGGACCTCATCATCAAAATCGACGTGACAATCGGCGATGTCTCCCTCGTCGTGGACCTGGGCGACATGTTCCCCGATCTCAAAGCGAGCGCCAAGGTGGCCTCGGACGGCGACCTGGATTGGATCCATATCAACACGATTCAGTGGCTCGGCGGCGGTACCGTCCTGCTCAGCTCGCGCGAAACCTCGACGGTCATCAAGCTCGCCGATATCTACGGCACGCCCACGGTCGATTGGCTCATGGGCTCGCCCGATTTCTGGGCCGGTTCGGGCTTTGAGGACAAACTGCTGCAAGCCCAGGGCGATTTTTCGCTCAACGCAGGCCAGCACAGCGTGACGTATCTGCCGAGTCCTGACACGGCAACGACCGGTTGCTACCAGGTGCTGCTGTACGACAACAACTTTGGTGCGGCCGAGAGCTATCCCAAGTTCGACTGGGGCCAGCTGGGCGCCGCGGTGGTGACCGACTACAACAAGGGCACGCATTCGTTTGGGCGCGTGTTCGCGGTAGACGAGACCGCGCGTACCTACGAGCTCGAGGACCAGATCGCCGTGCCGTTTTCGGGCTACGTAAGCAGTGCACAGCGCGTCGGCGATTCGAATAGCATGCTTGTGGCATCGGGCCAGGCCAAGACCTTTGCCGAGTACGATCGCTACAGGTTGCCCATCGCCACCTACGAGATGGAAGCCGAGAAGTTCATCTACCGCGTGTACAAGTACGAGTTGTAGGGCCGCGCTTAGGTTTGACCAATGGCGTATGAAAGCACGCCGTTCGCCGATGCCCCCTCCGCGAGTGGCAGCCATATGGTTTGATAAAAGAAGCATATAGGTGTCGCTGGCCTGCCGGTGACGTTCCCCCCTGATATCGGAGGTTCCAGGTATGTTTCGCGCTCCGTTAAATAACTATCGGTTGGGCTAACATGGGTCGCCGTGCTATTTCGATAACCCTTGCAGTGGTCTGCCTGGCTGTGCTCCTGGGCGCTACAGGGCTGTTTGCTATAAGCCGAGAAACGTCCTATATGCAGGAATGCGCTTCCGAAGGGTTTGCCATTGATGGTTTCTATCGGGATGACAAAACGAGTCGGGAAACCCTGGCTTTTCTTGAGGAGGACAACTGTCGATGGCAGCTGGTCGACCAAGACGGAATCTGCACAGACGGGCAGTTTAAGCGTACGGATGACCCCAATATCCTGATATTAAAGAAGGAAAACGGTGAAGAATTCGGTACGGTCCACGTGGCGTATATGTCACGCCGACGCGAGCAAGGCCAGCTCTATCTATTTAGAGATAGCAAAGTGACCCGATTTTATCTGGTGAGCACCAAACCTGCGTTTACGGTGGAGTCCGGCGATGTCGATCCGGACAGTTGATTCACGGTAATAAAACAGAGAGCGGGGCGCGGGTGTGAACTGCACCCCGCTATTTGCTCGTGTCCGTATCGCGTCTGCGCCTTGTCGTAACTTGCGTCCGTGCGAGCATTCATCCCACGCCGGCATCACTTCACATCGAACTCCACGCGATCGAGTTCGGGCACGTTGAGGTCGATGAGCTTGCGGGCGACGTGGCGGTCGTGCGCCCCGAGCGCCTCGCTCGTTGTCACATGGGCGACAATCTCGCGCTCGACGATGCCCTCCTCGTCGCCTTCGGTGGTCGAGGTCTCGACGGCGACGGTGTAATCCTTAAAGCCCGGCAGCACCGCGGCAAGCTCGCGTGTGGTCTCGGTGACGCCGTAGCCGTCCTGCACGCCGGCCTGCGCCGAGTCAATAGACCCCGCGGTCATAACGATGCAGGGGATGGCAAAGATCACCGTGCCCACGATGATGCGGCGGCGCACTTTGCGCGACAGCTCATCGACCTCGGCATTTTCCTCGGCGGTCACAATGCCGTCGCCGTTAAGGTCGCGCTTGAGCGGCACGCGCAGAAGAAGCAGCACGGTTTCGGCAGCCAGTGCGATAAAGACGACGTTGATGCCAAACTCGTAAAGCGCCGAGAGAAACAGCGACCCGCTTGCGATGGCGATGCCGTAGCCCGCCGCGCACAGGGGTGGCATGAGCGCGGTCGCCACGGCCACACCGGCGATGAGCGTTGCGGGCTCCTGGTCGCGTGAGTTGCCTAGGCCGCCCGCAAAGCCGCCGGCGAGCGCGACAGCGAGGTCCCACACGGTGGGCGTCGAGTTGTCGATAATGGCGGCTGTGGTGGCGCCAAGGGGCGAGAGCTTAAAGTACAACGTGGATGTGACCAGGCAAAAGGCCATTTGCAGCGCAAGGCCGGCGACGGCTTCGACGGTAATCTCGCGGTCGAGCGTGGCAATGCCGTATGCCATGGCAAGAACCGAGCCCATGAGCGGGCAGATGAGCATGGCGCCCACGATGGCGATGTCCGAATCGATATCGAGGCCGATGCTCGCGATCAACATGGCGATGATGAGGATGCATAGGTGGGAGCCAGTCAGGCGCGCCCCGTTTACAAAGCGCTTTCGGATTACGTGATAGGGCGCGCGTCCCTCGCGAATGTTGAACGCGCGCTTGAGGAAGCGGGTGACGTTTTCCATGGCTTCGCTATGAGCAGGGCGGATGCCGTGACGCCGATGATGACGCTCACGCAGTCGTTCGATCTGTTGCTTGTCGAGTTCCATGTTCACCTCGTTCTGGCGCGGGCCGCATATCCCGCCCGTCGCCCTTACTCTACACCGAGGCGGGCAGGGCGCTAGCTGGATGTCGGCTGGCAGGGCGGATGACGTAAGAACAAGCGTATACGACAAAGCGGACGCCATCTCACGAAAATATGATTCACGAACGCCCTCATATGTGTCGAAATTGTGATGCCATGAGGTGTTAGTTTCAAAAACTCTGCCGGTGACCAATGTTGCGCAACAGAATTCAAAAACCAGCTCCTACATTTTGAAGCGTATGGATACATCCGTGTCAAAGGGAGAAAGCCATGGCAAACTACAGTCCACAACACTTTGAGCCTCGGGCTAAGGCCGTCAACGTCAAGGGCGTTGCCAACCGCGCCGTCGCAACCGTTTTGACGGCGGGCCTCATCGCTCAGCCGCTCATGTCGCCGCTGGCGGCAATCGCCGCACCGTCAACCGATAACGGCGATTCTGTTCAGGGGGGTTCTGTAGAGAACACCGTTGCCGCCGGTAACCAAGCGGTCGTAAAGACGGCTGCCCAGCTGGCAGAGGAGTCGGCAAAGCAGCTCAAGGACGCTCAGGCCGCCTACGATGCCGCCCAGAAGAACGCCGATGCGGCGGGCCAGTCTCAAAAGCAGGCGCAGCAGCAAAAGAATCAGGCCTCGCAGGCTGTGAGCGACAACGAAATCGAGCAGAACGCAGCAGAAGTCGCCGCGCTCCAGGAGAAGATTGACGAGCTCAAAGCCGCCGTCGAAAAGACCGAGCAGCAGCAGAAGAAGCTGGGCGACCTGAACGATCAGCTCGACCAGGCCAACAAGAGTGTCGAGGATAAGACCCAGGCGCTCAAGGACGCCAAGGCAAAGCAGGATGAGGCCAAGAAGGCCCTCGATGATGCCCAGGCCAAGCTCGAGGCTATGGGTATGGACGAGTACGAGGCTGCCAAGAAGGCCGTCGAGGACGCGCAGGCAAAGCTCGATGACGTCAATAAGGCCGTTGCTACTGCACAGGCCAATCTGGACCAGGCCAAGGCTGCCGAGGCTAGCGCTCAGCAGGAAAAGAAGGACACTGAGGTCGCTCTGACTTCCGCCCAGGCCAAGAAGCAGGAGACTGCCGCTGCTCTCGCAGCCGCAACCACCGCGCGCGATAACGCCCAGCAGAAGCTCAACCAGGCGCAGGCCGCGCTCGATGCCGCGACCTCGGGCACGGGTATCGATTTGAACGCGCTCGAGGCTGCCAAGGCCACTGCCGCCAGCGAGCTCGCGACCGCGCAGGCCGCGCTCGATGCCGCGACGACTGCAGACGCCACCGCACAGGCGAACCTGCAGGCGGCCCAGAATACCGCCACCGCCGCGCAGGAGAAGGCCAACGCCGCCAACGCTGCTGTGGCATCTGCCCAGTTTGCGTACGATGCGGCAAACGAGGAGTACAACGCCGCCGCCAGCGAGCGCGACTCCGCCAAGGCCGCATACGAGAAGGCGCAGCAGACCGAAGCAGACAAGAAGGCCGCGTACGATAAGCTTGTCGAAGTTCGCAAGCAGAAGCGCAGCGAGTGGGAGGCAGCCTGCGCCGCTTCGAACGCCGCGGAAAAGGCTTATGACGCTGCTAATGCCCAGGTTGAGGCTCTTGAGCAGCAGATTGCAGACCTAAAGTCCAACATGACCGTTGACCAGGAAGTTATCAATAAGGGCATGCTCGGCTTTATGGCCTACATCAGCAACAGCAGCGATTTCACAGCCCAGCAGAAGTCGAATGCAAGTACTGCCGCGTCGATGCTCATGGGGACGACAGAGAAACAGGACTGGTATGATAGTTACGTCGATCAGGACATGTCTCGCGACACCAATCCGCTCTCCTTGGAGCAGATGCGCAACGCCCTGACCTACCTCGATACCCAGAACAACCTCCGCAAGGCGAACGGTCAGTCGGAGCTCAGCGTCAGCCTCCGCATGACTGCGGCAGCCGCACTTAATACATCATATTCATCGAACATCTGGGGACACTCGAACTGCTATTTCGATCAAGGTGAGAACCTTGCAGGCGGCGGCGGAGCATACACCGGAGGCGAAACCGAGGATACCCTCGGCTGGCCATATACCGGTCTCTACACCCAAGAGAAAGAGGCATTCGATAAGTACGTTGCGCAGTATGGCGACGAACTCGGCAGCCACCGATATGATTCCTACTATATCTACCAGCACTACAACAGCATCTACCATGAGTGCGGACACTATCTCAACATCATCGATGCCGGTGCGAAGGCTATCGGCATCGCAACCGGTAGCGGTAAGAACACCGATTCCGAGGTAACCGTTTTCGACTATAGCGGGAGCACGGGGCAGAAGGATTTCACTGTCTCCGAGTTCAAGAAGCTCGTCAACGACTACATCGATTCCGCCTACAATGCAGGCGGCACGCAGGCTCAGAAGGCGCAGCTCAAGGAGCTTCAGGGCAAGCTCGCCGAGGCGCAGAAGAACTTTGGAACTACTAGGGAAGCTTACTTCGCAGCTGTAAACGGGCAGGATGCCGCCCAGGACGCTTTCACCGCGGCCGATGTGAACATGAACACCGCCAAGGGCGAGTACGAGAAGGCTAAGTCCGGCACCGCCGCCGCGAAGACGGCATACGACGCCGCCGAAGCCAAACTCAAGGGTATCGACGTCAAGACGCCCCAGACCAAGCTCGAAGCCGCCAAGAGCAAGGCCGCTACTGCCCAGGCAGCTCTCGATAAGGCAAACGCCACGCTTGCTGACAGCAAGGCGAAGGCAGCCGAGGCCACCGCTCACAAGGCGAAGGCTCGCAGCGCCCGCGATGCCGCCAAGGCAAAATCCGACCAGGCCAACGAGGCGTATGACAACGCCACTACTTCGGTCAAGGACCTTACCGCCAAGCGCGATGCCGCCAAGACGGACCTTGCGAACAAGCAGGGCACGCTTGACGATGCCAAGAAGGCCGACGACACTGCCCAGGCTGGCGTTGACAAGGCTCAGGCCGCAGATGTGCACGCCGCGACCGCTCTTTCGGACGCCAAGCAGGCAGTTGCCGCCAAGACGCAGGCCCTGTCCGACGCACAGGAGAAGGCCAAGGCCGCCGAGGGCGAGCTTGCCACCGCAAACAAGGCCTTCGAGCGCTTCGCCGGCGCCCAGAAGGCGGTCGACGACGCCAAGGCCGCCTATGACGCTGCCGTCGCCGGTGTCGCCGATGCCCAGAAGCAGCTCGAGGCCGCCAACGAAGCCGTCGTCGATGCGAACCTCGAGATCGTTAAGGCCAAGGCCGAGCTTGCCAACGACGAGGCACTCAAGGCCGATCTTGAGGCTGTCGACCACAAGGCATCCCTTGCCGCGGGCACGACGGGCAACGAGAAGCTGGTCAAGCTGAACGCTGCCTACGCTCGCTATAAAGCCGCCGTCGATGCCGCCGCTGACCTCAAGGCTGCTCTGAGCGATGCCGATGCCAGGCTGTCCGATGCCAACGACGCCTATGCCGCCGCGCTTGCCGAGCTTGGCGATGCCAAGGATGCCCTGGCTGCCGCTCAGGCCGAGTACGACAGGTATCATCCCAAGGCTGAGCCGCAGGCCAAGCCTCAGGTTGCGCAGGCTGCTACAAAGGCTTCTGTCACCAAGAAGAAGGCCGCGGACGGTGCGCTTGCCCAGACGGGTGATACCTCCGCGCTTGCAGGTGAGGTCTTCGTCATCGGCGGCATAACGCTCGTGGCCGCAGGCGTGACGCTGGGTGATCGTCGTTGCAAGCACATGTAGTGATTCGGGCGTCGGCTCTGCAGTGAACTTCAATTCATAGCGGGACCGTCTCGATAGCCAAACGATAAG
>UQZD01000021.1:0-38099 GCA_900545485.1 uncultured Collinsella sp.
CGGCTCGCCTACACCACGCCCGCCGCAACGCTCTATCGCTTTGGAGCCCTTGGCGCTTGCGAGCCGCACGAACAGGCAGCCTGCCCCACAACCGAGCTCGATCTCAGGCTCGGACGAACCCTGTAGCCCGCCAGCCCCTCCGCGGGCAACAATCCTATTCCACAACACAACCAACAGAAAGGAGTCCTCATGGACACCAATCATTCCCCCATCATCAGCCCCCTCACCATGCGTGAATCCGCCCGAGGCATCACGCTCACCAGCATTTACGATGAGATGCTCGCCCGTCGCGAGCTCTCCGTCATGGGAAACATCGAAACCCCGATGGCCCACGACCTATGCCAGCAGATCCGCCTGCTCGATGCCACCGACCCCAGCCGCCCCATCACCATATTTGTCGCCAGCGCCGGCGGAAGCGTGCGATCGGGCCTTGCGATCTATGACGCCATGCGCCTCGCATCGTGCCCCATCCGCACCGTCTGCCTGGAATTCGCCGCGTCCATGGGCGCCGTGATCTTTATGGGCGGCGACGATCGCCGTATGGCGCCCCATGCAGAGCTCATGATTCACGACCCGCTGATCCCCCAGGGGGCAGGCGGCTCGGCACTTGCGCTGCAGGAAACCAGCCGGCGTCTCATGCAGACCCGCAAGACCCTCACGCAAATCCTCTCGGACCGCAGCGGCCTCACGCCCAAGCGCATCCAGTCCCTCACTGCAAAAGACACCTACCTTTCGGCCGAGCGCGCCGTCGAGCTCGGCTTTGCCCACGAAATCCTCTCGACCACCAAGGAGGTCGCCCATGTCTAACCTCGCCAGCCGTCTCGCCGCATCTGAGTCCGCATCGTCCACCATCCTCGCCAAGGATCGAACGCTTTCCTGCGACACCCGCCAAACGGGACTCAACAACAATGCACTTGTGATCGGCCCCTCGGGAGCCGGCAAGACCCGAAACGTCCTCAAGCCCAACCTGCTGCAAATGAACGCAAGCTACATCGTGCTCGACACCAAAGGCACGCTCTGTCGCGAAGTGGGACCCGTGCTGGCAGCCCACGGTTACCGCGTGCAATGTCTCAACTTCGCCGACCTCAACACCGTCCCGGCCCTTGCGCCCGGCATCGAGCGCTGCGGCTACAACCCCCTGAGGCACATTCGCCGCAAGGCGGACGGCAGGCCCAACCAGCAGGACATCCTCTCGGTGGCAAAGGCCATCTGCCCCATCGAGGACAACAACCAGCCTTTTTGGGATCATGCGGCGGCAAACCTGCTGTCGTGTCTTATCGCCTACGTCACCGAACAGCTACCCGCCGACGAGCAGACGATCAGCTCGGTCATCAAGCTGATCGAGCACCTGCAGGACGGTGCCACAGGTCGATTGTTTGACGACCTGATCACGACCGACCCCCAAAGCTATGCCCTCTCGCTATGGCGGCGCTACGCCATTACGCAAAATGCCGAGCGCATGCACGCGAGCATCGTCGGCATCCTTGCCGAAAAGGTCATGTGTCTGGGATTCGACGGTGCGGCACAGCTCTATCGTGAGTGCCATCAGGCGGACTTCGCTTCCATGGGACACACCCCCTGCGCCCTGTTTGTAACCGTGAGCGATATTGACCGCAATCTCGATCCGCTGACCGGCCTCTTTATTTCGCAGGCGTTTATGGGCCTCATTCGTGAGGCCGATAGGCAGCCCGACGGCAGCCTGCCCGTGCCCGTGCGCTTTATGCTCGATGACTTCGCAAATCTGCAGATCCCCCAGATCGACAACGTGCTCTCGATTATCCGAAGCCGCAACATCTGGGCAACGCTGCTGCTGCAGTCGACCAACCAGCTCGATGCGCTCTATGGCGAGGCACGCGCACGCTCCATCATGGGCAACTGCGACACGCATCTGGTGCTGGCGTTCCAGGATCCCGAGAGTGCCCGGGTGTTTTCCGACCGCGCCGACGCGCTGCCCAGCACGCTCATGGCGACGCCGATCGATCGCTCGTGGCTCTTTGTGCGCGGCTGCACTCCCGAACAGGTCGAGCGCTTTAGGCTCGAAGACCATCCGCTCTACGGGGAGCTGCCCGAGGCGCAGCGAGGCCATGCGGAGGCCGAGCTCTAGACGCAGGGCCCTCGCAGCACGCGACGCTCCGGCGAAGATCCTTAAAGGCCGTGCGCCCCGGGGCCACGGCAAAGCAAAGGGGCCCGCATCCGATGGGATACGGGCCCCTGACTATAAGGCGCGATGCGTTAACAGCAGCGACTACTTGCGGTGAGCGCGGTAGAACTCGATGAGCGCCTGGGTCGAAGCGTCCTGCTCGGCCTTGGCGGCGTCGTCATGGAAGGCTGGAGTGATCTGCTTGGCAAGCTGCTTGCCCAGCTCGACGCCCCACTGGTCGTAGGAGTCGATGCCCCAGACCGTGCCCTCGACAAACGTGATGTGCTCGTACAGGGCGATGAGCTCGCCGAGTGCGAACGGGGTCAACGTGTCGCCAAAGATCGAGGTCGTCGGACGGTTGCCCTCAAAGCAGCGGGCCGGGACGATCTGCTCGGGCGTGCCCTCGGCGCGCACCTCATCGGCCGTCTTACCAAAGGCGAGCGCCTTGGTCTGGGCCAGGAAGTTGCCCAGGAACAGCTCGTGCACGTCCTGGCCGCTGTCGGTCGCAGGGTTGGCGGTATTGGCGAAGGCAATGAAATCGGCCGGGACCACCACGGTGCCCTGGTGCAGCAGCTGGTAGAAGGCGTGCTGACCGTTGGTGCCGGGCTCGCCCCAGAAGATCTCACCGGTGTCGGAGGTCACGGCGCTGCCGTCCCAGCGGACATGCTTGCCGTTGGACTCCATGGTGAGCTGCTGCAGGTAGGCCGGGAAACGATGCAGGTACTGGCAGTACGGCAGCACGGCGTGGCTCTTGGAACCGAAGAAGTTGACGTACCAGACGTTGAGCAGGCCCATCAGCGCAACGGCATTGTTCTCGAGCGGCGTGTTGCAGAAGTACTCGTCGATAGCGTGGAAGCCCTCGAGGAACTGCTGGAAGCGCTCGGGACCGAGCACGACGATCAGCGACAGGCCCACGGCGGAGTCGACGGAGTAGCGGCCGCCGACCCAGCTCCAGAAGCCGAAGGCGTTGGCGGGGTCGATACCGAAGGCCTCAACCTTCTCGAGTGCGGTGGAAACGGCGACGAAGTGCTTTGCCACGGCCTCGGCGTTCTGCTCATCGGAGCCGTCGATGGCGCCCTGGGCCTTGAGCTGCTCGAGCATCCAGGTCTTGACCTCGCGGGCGTTGGTGAGGGTCTCGAGCGTGGTGAAGGTCTTGGAGACGATGATCACGAGCGTGGTCTCGGGATCCAGGCCCTTAAGCTTCTCGGCCTGGTCGTTGGGGTCGATGTTGGAGATATAGCGGCAGTCGATACCGGCGTCGGCATAGGGACGCAGAGCCTCGTAGGCCATGACCGGGCCCAGATCGGAGCCACCGATGCCGATGGACACCAGGTGCTCGATCTTCTTGCCGGTAACGCCCTTCCACTCACCGGAGCGCACGCGCTCGACGAAGGCATACATGCGGTCGAGGACCTCGTGCACGTCGGCGACGACATCCTGGCCGTCGACGATGAGCTGGCCCCTCTCGGTTGCGGGGCGGCGAAGCGCGGTGTGCAGGACGGCGCGGTCCTCGGTGGTGTTAATGTGCTCGCCGGAGAACATGGCGTCGCGGCGCTCCTCGAGCTTCACCTCGCGGGCAAGATCGCACAGCAGCTTGACGGTCTCATCGGTCACCAGGTTCTTCGACAGATCGAAGTGCAGGTCACCGGCGTCAAAGCTCAGCTTGTTCACGCGGTCGGCGTCAGTGGCGAACCAGGCCTTGAGGTCGATACCATCGGCCTCGAGCTTCTCCTGATGAGCCTCGAGTGCCTTCCAAGCGGCAGTCGACGTAGCATCGATAGGTGCGGCAACAGTTGCCATAGAGTCCTCCTCAGCATACGGGCGCACGCCTCCATGCGCCCGGACATTCAGATGCCACTATTCTAGCGCAGGTCAAGACTACAATCAGCGAGCGTTGCCAATCGGCCCCCAAACGGCAACCGATCAAAAAGGGACAGGCTTATTTTGGCAGGTCAAACGCTTTACCAACCAAAAATAACCCGTCCTTTTATGGCAAATATTAGGCCGCGGCGCAGACGCTACCGAGTAACTCACGCAGAGGAGACCCGATGCCCTCCAGCAGTTCGGGCGCGATAATGGCAAAAACGGGAACCTCGCCGGTGCCCACGACAGCAGGCACCTTGCCCTCCGAGACAATGCATCCATAAGGCACAAAGCCGTCTTCGCCGGCATCGAGCGCCGCCATGCGACGCGCGAGCTCGCGCGCAAAGCCGGCAGTATCGGCATCGCCAATCGCCAGGACAAAGTCCACGCCTTCGTCGGTCGCCAGGGCTACGGCCTCATCGACCAAATCGTCTCCCCCATCGCCCCCGACCAAGCCGCAGCGAAAAAGCACGCGTTCGAGCAGAGCTCGATCAAGCGAGCCGAGCGCCGCCGAGACGAGCTCATCGTGCGTATGTTTGTCACCGCCCAACACGACCAGCGCCTTGGTGCCACCGTAGTGAGCGACCAATCGTCCGCACCAGCGAGCCACGTCTCCATCCGCAACAAGGCGCGTCGGCATACCAAACCCATAATTGACCATCTTTTCCACAACCCTTCCGTGCGTATAGGCGGTATTAATCGTTAGGCTCATGCTACGAAGCGAGGTTTTCCGAGCTGTTTCGCACTCTTTAGAGCTGCGTTAAAACCCGATCCAACCGCACGACCATACCTACCAAAACAAACCAGTCCCTTTTTGACAGGTTTTGACGACGTCCGGACGAGCGGGTATTATCGAACAGGTATTCGATAAGAACATGTGTTTGATGAAGGGACACGGATGGCGCACGAGCAGCACACCTATATCTGCATCGACCTCAAGACGTTTTATGCCAGCGTCGAGTGCGTCGACCGTGGGCTCGATCCGCTCACCACCAACCTGGTCGTTGCCGACGAATCGCGCGGGCGCACGACCATCTGCCTCGCCATCACGCAGGCCATGAAGGACTTAGGGATTCACAATCGCTGCCGCCTATTCGAGATTCCCGATGGCATCGACTACATCACGGCCGTACCGCGCATGCAGCACTATATGGAGGTGTCGGCGCAAATCTACGGCATCTATCTGGAATACGTAAGTCCGCAAGACATTCACGTCTATTCAATCGATGAATGCTTTATCGACGTGACGCCCTATCTGGACCTCTATCACACAGATGCGGAAGGGTTCGCCTGCACGCTGCGCGACGAGGTCCTCGCGCGCACCGGCATCACGGCGACGGTCGGCATCGGCCCCAACCTATTCCAGGCCAAGGTAGCGCTCGACATTACCGCCAAGCACGTACCCAGCCGCATCGGCATACTCGACGACGAGACCTTTCGCAAGGAGATCTGGCCCCATCGTCCCATCACCGATATCTGGGGCATCGGTCCCGGCGTGGCAGCCCGCCTCGAGAAATACGGCGTCTACGATCTGATGGGCGTCGCGGCGCTCGACGAAAACCTGCTTTACGACGAGCTCGGCGTCAATGCCGAATATCTCATCGACCATGCCTTCGGGCGCGAGCCGACAACCATCGCCGATATCCAAGCCTATCGCCCGCAAGCAACTTCGACCACCACAGGACAGGTGCTCTCGAAGGGTTATGCCTACGAACAGGCCTATACCGTCTTGCGCGAGATGGTCGACAACGCCGTTTTAGACTTGGTCGATAAGCACGTGGTCTGCGATAGCATCTCGCTCTTTGTGGGCTACGCGAGCGAACGCGCCGACATACGCCGCCTCGACGCCAGCGGTACAGCGCAGTATGTGGACGGATGCGGGCACCTGCGCTCGAGCACATCGAGTATCGAACCCACCGCAACCGCCGGCCCCGAGCTCGCGCCCCGTGCGCCCAAGCCCGTCCAGCGCGATGACGAACGGCGTCGCCTGGTGCGCGAAGCGCAGGCAATCGATGGCATCTTTGTGGGAGAGCATGGCGGCAAACCGCGCGGTGGCTATGCCGCACTCTTTGCGCACTCTAACGCCTCGCGAAAGCTGCCCGAGCGTACCAATTCGTTTAAGAAGATCATGGGCTATTTCGATGAGCTCTGGGCGCAGACTGTCGATCCCAAACGACCGGTCAAGCGCATCAACCTGGGATTTGGCAACCTCATGCCCGAGGAATTTGCCACCATCGATCTATTCAGCGATATCGAGGCCGATGAGCGCGAGCGCGACCTGGCGCGCACCGTCCTGGCCGTGAAAGGCAAGTACGGCAAGAACGCGCTCGTCAAGGGATTAAGCTTTACCGCCGGCGCCACCGCGCGCGAACGCAACGAACAAGTTGGAGGACACCGTGCCTAAACCCAAACAACAGCCCGTGCGCCCGCCGACCGCCTTCGAGCGCTTGGCGGACCCCGAGGGCAGACGCCGCGCCGCCGACCCCAACCTCACTGCCAACGGTGCCGTGCGCGCCAACCGCGCCGCACAGTTTATGCCCTTTGCCGCCCTCACGGGATACTACGAACTCGTGCGCAAGCAGGAAATCACCATCGAGCCAAAACGTGAGCTCACGGAAGAAAAAGCCCTCGTGCTTTCTAAAAAACTCGAGGGTCTCAAACGTGGCGACTTGGTTCGTGTCACCTATTACGATACATACGGCTATCGCAGCCGCACCGGCATCCTCGACGAGGCGCTCCCCGCCTTCAAGCTCCTCAAGCTCCGAGACATCGCCATCGACTTCGACGGCATCCAAGACATCGAACTGCGCGGACGAGCTTAGCCAAGGAAGCGCATCCAGAGCGACGCTTACAGCGTCATGACGTAGTAGCCCGCGTCTTTCACGGCCGTCTCGAGGACATCACGATCAACCGGCTGCTTAGAGCGCACGCGTGCCGTGTGGTCCGCATACGTCACCGTTGCCCACACGCCATCCAGTGCATTGAGGGCATTGGCTACGTTCTGAGCGCAGCCGTCACAGCTCATGCCGCCGATGAGCAGCTCATCGCTATAGGGATAGTGTGACGCATCGGTATCCACCACAACAACCTTTTTGGCCTTCTTGCCGCTCGCACCATCGCTGCAACAACTCTTCCCATGTGTCGAAGCGGCAATGCGACGCAGTCCAAAAAACATGCCGACGGCAATGACGGCCAGCACGATGAGATTCGCAGGGCTGAGCAAGTCACTCATGCGTTCCCCTTTCAAGTAGCCCTATCTAGATACCCCCATGGGGTGTCCCCATCTTAACCCAAAATCATGTCTGTTCGGTCAATTAGTTTCCCTCTTCAAACTTTTTTGTTGACCATGGCTTACTTTCGTGTATAAGTTTTCCTAGGCTAACAGTTTAGATCCGTAAGGAGCACCGTGACTCGAACCATAGACATCCCAACGTTTCAGGCAGCAGTCGTGCGCAACTGCTCCCCCACGCTCGCGGGAATCAAGCCGGCATCGCTCTTTACCTATCCCGGCGTTTACGCCAACCAAAACGGAAAACCCAGCGCCACCCATATCGAAGAGCGACGCTCTCGCCTGCTCGCCGTCATAGCCCAATGCAACCGCGAGCTCCAGCCACTCGGGATCCATATGAGCGTTTTGGTCTGGCGCCCCTGCGGAGCGCTCATCTATGTGTACCGCCCTGCAGACCTCATGCGATACCTCTCCGACCCCCGCGCCACGACGGCGCTTGCCGCCGAAGGTTACGATGTCCACAACCTGCCCGCGTCCCTGGTGCATCTCGCCGCGCGCATCACGCTGGCAAGCAGCAATGCCGCAGAGAGCGCCTATAACGGCAGCGTCTGCGCGCTCGCGCGAAATAGGCACTGCGATACGGGGTGCATGTGCGAGTTCCCCCACGAAATTGGCTATTTTTTGGGCTATCCCTACGAAGATGTCCATCAGTTTATCGTCCAGCACGGCGAAAACTATAAGGTCTTTGGCGCATGGAAGGTATACACAAACGTTGAGCAGGCGCTCACGACCTTCGATTCCTATCGCGCATGCACACAATACCTTACCTACATCTATCAACAGGGCCGCACTCTGGGACAACTTGTCCAGGCAACCCGATAGAGCATACAAAACGCGGCCGCACGCCGCACAACCGAAAGGAAGACATATGAGCAAGATCGCAGTCGTCTACTGGAGCGGTACAGGCAACACCGAGGCCATGGCAAACTTCGTTGCCGAGGGCGCAACCGGTGCCGGCGCCGAGGCAGAGGTCATCTCCTGCGCCGACTTCTCTGCCGACAAGGCCGCCGAATATGATGCCTTCGCCTTCGGCTGCCCCGCCATGGGTTCCGAGGAGCTTGAATACGATGAGTTCCAGCCCGTGTGGGATGAGGTCAAGGAGACCCTCGGCGACAAGAAGGTCGTCCTCTTTGGCTCTTATTCGTGGGCCGAGGGCGAATGGATGGACAACTGGAAGGCAGACGCCGACGAGGCGGGCGTCAACGTCGTCGATTCCGTCATCTGCTACGACGCGCCCGACGATGAGGACGAGGCGGCCTGCAAGGCCCTGGGAGCAGAGCTGGCCTAACGAAGCCGTCAGAAAGTCGCAAAGCAACTGACAGCCGAGCACCGCACAACAACAGTCGTTCACGCCCAAACAAAAACGGGGGCCGGATACTATCCGGTCCCCGTTTGTTATATCGACAACTTCGACGCGCCGCTACGAGATATTGCCCAAGAACGCCTTGGTGCGCTCGCTCTTGGGGTGGTCGAAGACCTCGCTCGGCGTGCCCTCTTCCACGATAACGCCGCCGTCCATAAAGACGACGCGATCGGCGACGTCACGGGCAAAGCCCATCTCGTGGGTCACCACGATCATGGTCATACCGTCACGTGCCAAGTCGCGCATGACGCCCAATACATCGCGGACGAGCTCGGGGTCGAGCGCCGACGTGGCCTCGTCAAAGAGCATCACGTGCGGGTTCATCGACAGGGCGCGGGCGATGGCCACGCGCTGCTGCTGGCCGCCCGAAAGCTGACTCGGCATAAAATCGATGCGCTCGGCCAGGCCGACCTTGGTCAGCTCCTCGATGGCGATCTTCTCGGCCTCTTCCTTGCTGCGCTTGAGCACCTTTTGCTGCGCAAGCATGACGTTCTTTTTGACCGACAGGTGCGGGAACAGGTTGAACTGCTGAAACACCATGCCCAAGTGCGTACGTACCTTATTGAGGTCGACGCCCTTGGCACACACATCCACGCCCTCAACGACAATCGAGCCGCTCGTGGGATGCTCCAGGCGATTGATGCAGCGAAGCATCGTCGACTTGCCCGAGCCCGAGGGGCCCAGGACCACAACGACCTCACCCTTGTGCACGTCCAGATCGATATCACGCAGAACCACGTTATCGCCAAAAGCCTTTTGGAGGTTCTTGATGCTGACAACGACCTCGTTGGAATTCGTTTCACTCATGACAGGACCTCCTTACAGACCGGCGATATGATCGGCGGGCGTCGCGACAACCTGTCCGGCGCTCTTGGTGGGACGCTTCTTTTTGGTTTCGGCCGTCCCCAGAAGTCTCGCCTCAAGACCGCTCACCAAGCGCGCAAGCGGCAGGGTAATGACCAGATAGAACAGAGCGGCAACCACATACGGCGTGATGGAGCCCGTCGTGGCCACGATGGTGCGGGCGTTCATGACGATCTCGACGACACCCACGGCGGCAAGCAGCGACGTGTCCTTGTAGAGCAGGATGAACTCGCTGGTCAGCGTAGGCAGGACATTGCGGAACGTCTGCGGAATCATGACATAGAGCAGCGTCTGGAAGGCATTCATGCCCAGCGAGCGAGCAGCCTCGTTTTGGCCCTTGGGGATCGACTGAATACCGGCACGGAAGATCTCGCACAAGTACGCAGACGAGTTCATGGCCATGACGATAACACCCAGCACATAGTCGTCCACTTTGACACCGGCCAGCGGCAGACCGAAAAACGCGATATAGATCTGCAGGAACGCCGGCGTACCGCGAATGATATTCACATAGATGCCGGCAAGACAGCGCAGGATGCGCGACTTAGAGATGCGCATGAGCGACAGGGCAAAACCGAAGGGAATTGCCAGCGGAAACGCCACAAGCACGATCGAGAGCGACATAAGGAAGCCCTTGAAGACGATCGGCAGGCTCTGGACCAAAATGACCGGGTTCAGGAACAGGCGCAGGAACATATTGGAGTTCCACGCCTCGACCCATGGCTGCTCTTTAAGGTCAGCCAGGAAGTTATCGAAGGCCGTCACGCCCTTGATCTCCACCGACGGAATCTTGGAGATCTTCTTGGTCGACCCGTCGGCGAGCGTATAGGTGCCGCTAAAGGCCTCATCGCCGCCCTCGACGGGGAAGGTCACGCCGTAAACCTCGACACGGAAAAAGCCGCCGGCAGGCGCCGTCTCGCCAAAGTCAATCTTGAGCGTCTGGCCGTCAGCCTTGCACGTGGGCTTCATGGGCGTACGATCCATGAGGTCCTCGCCCGAGAGCATCGTCAATCGCGTGTCATCGGTACCAAACGTCGTGCCGTCGACAAACGTCAGCGAAAGACCGCTCAGCTCCTCGTCGGCATCGGCCTGAACTTCCCAAGTGATGCGCGTCTCGGTGCCGCCGACCACATCGCTACCCGAACCGGTATTGGGTCGGGCGGTAATCTTTGCGGTCTCAAGCGCGTGGGCGGTCGTGGGCACGCAGGCCCCCGCGCATACCAGGGCGAGCGCCACAGCCAGGGCACAGGCCAGCTTTTGGAGCATCGAGGGCAGTGGAAAACGCTGCTCCGCGGCCCCTTTGTTCAGTCGAGACAAGGTGGCTCCTATCGTAGAAGTTGCCGGCAAAACGAGACGGAAAAGCTCTCCGTCAAGAGAAGCGCAAAGGCCCTCTCCGCCAAAACGGAAAGGGCCCGCGCGCAATCAAGTAGCTATTTTACTTGATGTTGTACTTAGCCATGAGGGCGTCAACGGTACCGTCATCAGTCAGGTCCTTGATGGCCTGGTTGATGTCGTCCTTGAGCTTGGTGTTGCCCTGGTTGATGGCGATGGCGTACTCCTCGCCGGTGCTGATCTGCTTGATGGTCTGGCAGGTGTTGAACTGCTCGGCGGTCAGCTGGCTGGCAACGGAGCGGTTGGTGACTACGGCGTCGCCCTTATCGGACTGCAGGGCGCTGAAGCACTCGGTAGCGTCCTTGTAGGGGACGATCTTGGCCTTGGGGAAGTTCTCCTGGGCAAAGGCCTCGGCGGTCGAGCCAGACTGGACGATGATGGTAGCGTCAGCGTTGTTGAGCTTCTCGCTGTAGTTGTCGGCCGTGATGTCGGTGTTATCGACCTTGGTCACGATAGCCTGATCGTCCATGTAATAGGAATCAGAGAAAGTGACTTCCTTCTCACGCTCGGGCGTGTCGGTGATAGCCGCGATGGAAACGTCATACTTGGCGCCCGAAGCGACGCCCGGAACCAGCGTGTCAAAGTCATTGTTGACATACTCGACATCCAGGCCCAGCTTGTCGCCGATAGCCTTGATGAGCTCAAGGTCAAAGCCCTGATAATCGCCGTTGTCATCCTTGTACTCAAACGGAGCGTACTCGGCAGAGGTGCCGACGGTCAGTGTACCGTCCTTGACGAGCGCGTACTCCTTGGAGCCGTCGACCTTCTCGACCTTAGCGTCGTCAGAGCTGCTGGAACCGGCATCAGAACCAGAGGTGGCGTTGGACGAGCCGCAGCCCGTCAGTGCGAGGGCGAGCGCCATGGCGCCTGTGGCGGCAAATGCGCCAAGCTTCTTAAGCTTCATAATCAGTCTCCTTCCGGTGACCTCGTTTGATTCAGAGGTCTGCAAAAACTGTTGGCTATTATGCACCCGGAATTACGAATCTGCAATGAGAAAACTGATTGAAACAAACCCATAACGTGAATGGAACACTCCACTTTGTAACAGTCATTACTGCTGCAATGACCTTAATAGTCTAATTTCAGCTGCATAACCTGCAAGTTCGTTCGGAGTCTCCAAAATAAACGGCAGCGAACGCAAACGGCCATTCGATACAATATTCTGCATAACCTGCATACCGCCACCAAATTCCTCGCTGCCAAGGTATCCCTTGCCGATGCACTCGTGACGATCTTTATGGGCGCCACAGGGGTTCTTCGAATCGTTGATGTGTACGGCATGCAAGCGATCGATACCCACCACGCGGTCGAACTCGTCGAGTACGTCGTCCAGATCATGGATGATGTCGTAGCCGGCATCGCTCACATGGCAGGTGTCCAAACAAACGCCCAGCTTATCGGACAGCTCTGGGCGCTTGGCGGCAACGCCCTCGATAATGCACACCAGTTCTTCAAAGCTACGGCCCACCTCGGTGCCCTTTCCTGCCATGGTCTCGAGTAATACCGTCGTCTGCTGCCCCTCAAACATCACCTGGCACAGCGTGTCGACAATCATCTGAATGCCGACGTCGGAGCCCTGTCCCACATGCGCACCGGGATGGAAGTTGTAGTAGTTGCCGGGCAGTGTTTCCAAACGCTGCAAGTCCTCGGTCATTGCCTCCAAGGCAAACTCGCGCGCCCGCTCTTTGGCAGAACAGGGGTTGTAGGTATACGGGGCATGCGCCACCAGCGGTCCAAAGTCGTTTTGTGCCATAAGCTCGCGCAGGGCCGCCACGTCATCCATGTCAAGTTCTTTTGCCTTGCCACCGCGCGGGTTGCGCGTAAAGAACGCAAAGGTATTGGCGCCAATGGATAGCGCCGTCTCCCCCATCGCCCGATAGCCCTTCGTCGTCGAAAGATGGCACCCAATCGTCAGCATCTCCAGCTCCCTCTTCATCAGTTGCGGTGAAATACGGTCTATTGGTGCCCTATTTTGGCGCAAGCAGACCGTATTCCACCGCAAGTTATATAAGGGGCATCAGGAGCAAAGGCCTCCAGGCATTCCAAGCGCTGGCGCCATGCCCCCACGCCCTAAAGTTTCAAGCGAATCGCATCGATGATGTGCGCACAGCGCTGTGTGGCGGCTAGGGACATGATGGGGCTTTCGAGTTTCCCCGCCCGAATGAGCTGCGTCGCATGCGACGCCTCACCGTAAAAATCATCGACTTCAAATGGTGCATCGATTTCGAGTACTCGACCGTCGGAATACTTCACATGAGCGAGCTCGGGGCGATGGAGACGCTCGATTTCCAACGAGCCCCGCTCACAGGCAATCGTTAAGCGGCTTTCATATGTTGCTTTGCCGTCGCACACCATATGAATGGGTATACCGTCGACGCTCATATGGATCTCGTCGGCCCAATCGACGCGGCCGCCCGATACGTCACGCCAGCGAACTTCACGAGACGAAACCTCGCAAGCGCCCGCGAGCAAATCCTCAAACCAACCGACTGCATAGCAGCCCATGTCATATAGACAGCCGCCCTGCAACGGATCAAGCAGATAGCCTGAAGGAGACTCGCCGTAATCGAGCTTTTGCACGCTTTCAATCGAGACAATACGGCCAAGCTCACCCGACGCAAGCAAGTCCTTCACGCGAGTGCGCATCTGGCAAAACCGATTCTTCATCGCCTCCATAAACAGCACGCCGCGCTCGCGAGAGGTGGAGGCAATCGAGAGAGCCTCTTCCTCACTCAAAACGGCCGGCTTTTCGCACAGCACGGCCTTTCCGGCGCACAGCGCGCGACAGGCCCAACGCGTATGCATGCCATGCGGAAGAGCCAAGTAAATTGCGTCGACATCGGGGTCGGCAATCAGCGCGTCATAAGCCGCATCGCCGTTATCGTCGATCGAGGCATGGCCATGCGCAGCATCAATCGAAAACGCTCGGCAAAATTCCTCGACATGTGCAGGAGTGCGGCCGGCCGCAGCCACCAGCCGTGCCCCGTCGATCTTCTTGAGCGACGATGCAAATCGATGAGAAATGTGCCCAGCGCCCAAAATGCCCCAACGAACCTCACGCGAATCATCCCATGAATCCCGATGGCCCACGACAGCCCCCTTCAGTTGCGGTGGAATAGTCCCTGTTTAAGCCCTATTCTGCCGCAAGCAGGAACTATTCCACCGCAAGTTATAAAAGGGTCACGAGGAGCGCGTTTTGCCGAAGGCCTTAAGCACTGCCGTCACGGGGCCAGGCTGGAAACGTCGGCGCACGTCATCGAGACGCTCGGGGATATCGATATGCTGTGGGCAGTGGCGCGCGCATTTGCCGCACTTGACGCAATTGCTCACCAGCTTGGCCTCGCTTGTGCGCACCGCGCTCGCCGTAAAGTACTGCGATAGACCCGTAAACCAGCTGTGCGCATAGCTTGCGTTGTAGGCGGCAAAACATCCAGGGATATTGATGCCTTTAGGGCACGGCATGCAATAGCCGCATCCCGTGCAGGGCACGCGATTCGATTTTTCAAACTCATCCAGCACGTGCGCGATCGTGTCGAGCTGGTTGGCAGTCATCGAATCCGGCAGGGCCCGATCGGCCAACACCGCGTTCTCATCCACCTGCGCGATATCGGTCATACCCGAAAGCAGCATCGTCACCTGAGGATGATTCCAGACCCACGAAAGACCCCAGGCGGCAGGAGTGCGCAAATGCGGGTCACGGGCACTATCGAGCACAGCGCGGGCCCGTGGCGGCAGCTTGCCCGCTAAACGCCCGCCCAGCAGTGGCTCCATCACAAACACCGCGAGGCCTCGCTCGGCGGCGGCCATGAGCCCCGCTGTTCCCGCCTGATATCGCTCTCCAGCGTAATTGTACTGGATCTGGCAAAAGTCCCACTCATATGCATCGAGCATCGTCAGGAAATCCGCCGCGCTGCCGTGGTACGAAAAACCAATCTGGCGAATGCGCCCCGCCGCCTTTTGACGCGCGATCCAGTCCTCGATGCCCAACGCCACCACACGTTCCCACTGGGCGGGCGAGGTAATGTTGTGCATGAGGTAATAGTCGATATGGTCGGTCCGCAGGCGGCGCAGTTGCTCGTCGAAGAACCGGTCGAAATCCTCCGCGCATTTGCACGAAGCATGCGGCAGCTTGGTTGCGAGCAAAACCTGGTCGCGCAAGCCCAGGCGCTCAAGCGACGCACCCACACAAGCCTCGTTGCCGGGATAGAGATAGGCCGTGTCCAGGTAGTTAATCCCCTGCTCCACCGCACGGGAGATGATGGCGTCGGCTGTCTTCGCATCCGGGCGTCCCGGCGCACCGGGAAACCTCATGCAGCCCAGCCCCAACGCCGAGATACGGTTGCCGCTTTTAGGGTCAACGCGATATTGCACGGCCCCTCCCCTCCCATCGAAGCCCTGACAAGGCGAAACAAACCCGTCACGTCATCGAAACACATCGGAATCGCAATTGAGAACGTATCGTAACGCAGCAGAAATCAGGCCGTCACGGCACCGCTTTAACATCAGCAAAAAGCCCGATGAAAGGAGTCGAGCGTGACCACGCGCGAGGACGCCTACCCCTACCCCGGCGAGCAATACATCCTCTCGGTCGACCGCTATCAGATCGAAGTCATGGACCATCTAGACGAGCTTCCCGCCACGGGCGCCGTCATCTTCTGCACCTTCCCTAAGGTCCGTGATGGTGTCGGATACCCCGCGCGCGTTTTTGCGGTCTGCCCCGCGGCATAAGCGCACTGCGCAATAGTTTCTTTTTCACAACAGCAGCCCCGCGCGCCCACCAAACGCCCCGACGACATACAATCCATCAGGCGCCCCATATGCGGGCGCCTTTTATATGGGGAGATGATTCATATGCAGATCAACAAGGTCGCCTTTATCGGCAAGGGCGGCGTCGGCCTGCTCTACGGCAGCATGATTGCCAAGGCCCTCGGCAACGACGCCGTCGAATACGTTATGGATGACGCCCGTTTTGAGCGTCACGTGGGCGATGCGCTCACCGTCAACGGAAAGCCTTGCGATCTCACGTCCGTCCGCGCCAGCGAGGCGACACCCGCCGATCTGGTCATCCTGACGGTCAAGACCACCGGTCTTGACCAAGTACTCAAGACTATGGAGCGTGTCGTGGGACCCAACACGTTCATCGCCTCGCTGTGCAACGGCATTACGAGCGAGCAAAAGATTGCCGAACGCTTTGGCTGGGAGCATACCGTTCTTGGTATCTGCCAGGGCATGGACGCCGTGTTCCTCAACGGCGCGCTCACCTTTACCAATGCGGGCGAGATTCGCTTTGGCGCGGCGGCCGGCACGGACCCCGCGACCGTCACCGCTATCGACGGGCTCTACACGCGCTGCGGCATCGCCCATACCGTCGAGGACGACATCGCCCACCGCATGTGGGCCAAACTCATGCTCAACGACGGCATCAACCAGACCTGCATGGCCTACGGCGGGACCTACGGAAGCGCCACGGAGCCGGGCTCCGAGCAGCGTCGCTGCTTTGTTTCCGCCATGCGCGAAACGCTTGCGGTCGCCAACGCCGAGGGCGTTGAGCTGACCGAGGCAGACCTGACGCAAATGGTGCACCTCATCGAGGGAATCGACCCCGCCGGTATGCCCTCGATGGCTCAAGACCGCATCGCAAGGCGCAAAACCGAGGTTGATGAGTTCGCGGGCACCATCTGCCGCCTCGCAGCCAAACACGATATCCAGGCGCCGCAAAACGAGTGGCTCTATCGGCGCATCCGCGATATCGAGAAAAGCTGGTAGTGCCAACGCGCCGCATTCAACAGCCTTAACAGCAAAACCGCCGCAAGGGAACCTTCCCCCCTGCGGCGGCCTTCATCTTCGTCTATGACCGGCGGCCGATCTCACAACAGTTAGCGTCGCGACCCCGGCACCTCGTCCTCACCGTCGCGACAAAGGACAACACCGGCACTTCCCAGCAGCGTGGCCGCGATCAGCGCGCCGACCACAATAGGAGCAGCCCCGCATGTCCCCTGCATGCCCGCGACGAGCGCGACCGTGGGACCAAGGCAACCAAACGTCAGTGCAACGGCGGCAACGGCAATATCTCGAGCATTCACAAGACCACTTCCTCCAAGAGAAAGACCTTATTTCTCAAGAACCAGTGTGCCCCGCATCCATACGCCCAGCGTACCGCCACGGTAAGGGCTCTGTTAACTCAAACGCATACATAGAACGGACGTCCTTACGTTGCCCTAAAGCTCGGTAAAGACGCCCGTCCGCCAAATATCCGTGATGCAGAAAAATTACCAACCGGTGTAGTAGTCGGTGGTTCCGGCAGCGCAGCCGGAGTCATAGACCTTGCAATCGCCCTTGGAGCCCGTAAAGGTCGAGCCCTGGGCCATATCGCCCGCAGCAACAACGTAATAGCCGTCGGAATCGCGCCAGAAGCCCTCAGAATCCTGAGTCCATTCGCCCGTGCGATAGTGATAAAGCACATTGCTGCTGTAATAGGTCTCGCGGCGCCCGTTGTAGTTATTGACACCCGCAGAGCGCGTCAGGCCCGATCCGTTCGCGTAGGACGCGGCAGACGCGTAGGACGGAGTGTAACCGGCGTTGTAGTACGAAGCCTGGGCGACCTCGGCAGCCTCCGCCTCGGCGGCAGCCTCGAGCGCATTGCGCTTGGCATCCTCAAGCGCAATGCGCAGCTCATCGAGCTCGGTCGACTTGGCGTCGACCTCCCCCATCGTCAACAGGCTACCCGCGCCGTCGATGCAACCCTGCAGCACAGCGCGCTCGTCATCGGTGGCATAGTCACCGTACATGTTCATGATGATCTGAGCGCGCATCTCCAGGGAATCGCGCTTGGCCTCCATCGAGGCGTTCCACTCCTGCATGGAACCATAACCATCGCCGCGATAGTCAACGGGCTGTACCAGCGTCGTCTCGGACGGCGTAGATCCAACCGTATCGGACAGTGTTGCGGCGTGGGCATCAGTTGCACCGGCGCCCGCCAAAAGTGCCACGGTCAGAGCGGCGGAAAGGGCGGCGGCTTTCGGTTTTCGTGAATCGATCCTCATGTAGCTGGAAACCTCCGTAGTGCGTTTTTGCTGCGTTTGAGCTGCGTGTGATTCGATCGCGCTGCATAGTACCCCGAGCAAATCGCGACCTGCGGTTTTACTCAAAAGGCGCACGTCAATTGCGTAAAACTCACATCCTCTCAACAGGAGTTTTCCACAACTCAAATGCATAAAGCGTGTCAAAAACCCTGTTTTTGCACCCGCTCTATGCAAAAAAGGCGCCTGTGCAACCATTGTTCGCACAGGCGCCTTGAGCAGGCATTTTATGCAGTTATACCTATCGAGTCGCAAGGGGTCCTTGCACAAGTCGCCTTACTCGTCCAGCGCGGCGAAGGCCTGCTTCAGATCCCAAATGATATCCTCGGCGTTCTCGGTACCGATGGAAAGACGGATCGTGGAGGGCGTGATGTTCTGCTCGGCGAGCTCCTCGGCAGAGAGCTGGGAGTGCGTGGTGGTAGCCGGGTGCACGACGAGCGACTTGACGTCGGCCACGTTGGCGAGCAGCGAGAACACCTGCAGATGATCGATGAACTTCCAGGCGGCCTCCTGGCCACCCTTAATCTCAAAGGTAAAGATCGAGGCACCGCCGTTGGGGAAGTACTTCTGATAGAGCTCGTGATCGGGGTGCTCAGACAGGCTCGGGTGGTTCACCTTGGCGACATGGCTGTCACCAGCCAGGAACTCAACGACCTTCTTGGTGTTCTCGACATGACGGTCAACGCGCAGCGACAGAGTCTCGGTGCCCTGGAGCAGGATCCAGGCGTTGAACGGGCTGATGCAGGCGCCCTCGTCACGCAGCAAGATAGCGCGGACATAGGTTGCGAAGGCGGCGGGACCGGCAGCCTCGGCAAACGAGACGCCATGGTAGGAGGGGTTGGGCTCGGCGATCTGCGCATACTTGCCGCTCGCCTTCCAATCGAAGTTACCGCCGTCGACGATCACACCGCCCAGCGAGGTGCCGTGGCCGCCGATGAACTTGGTTGCGGAGTGAACGACGATGTTGGCACCATGCTCCAGTGGACGGAACAGATACGGGGTGCCGAAGGTGTTGTCGACGACAACCGGCAGACCGTGCTTCTTGGCGATCTCGGAGATGGCGTCGATGTTGGGGATGTCGGAGTTGGGGTTGCCGAGCGTCTCGAGATAGATGACCGTGGTGTTGTCCCTGATGGCACCCTCAACCTCTTCCAGGTTATGGGCATCGACAAACGTGGTCTCGACGCCAAACTGGGAGAGCGTATGCTCCAGCAGGTTGTAGGAACCGCCGTAGATGGTCTTCTGGGCGACCACGTGGTCACCGGCCTGGGCGAGAGCCTGCAGGGTATAGGTGATGGCAGCGGCACCGGAGGCGACGGCAAGACCTGCCACGCCACCCTCGAGTGCGGCGATACGGTCCTCGAAGACGCCCTGGGTGGAGTTGGTCAGACGGCCGTAGATGTTGCCGGCGTCGGCAAGACCAAAGCGGTCGGCGGCGTGCTGGGAATTGCGGAACACATAGCTCGTGGTCTGGTAGATAGGCACGGCGCGGGAGTCGGATGCGGGATCGGCGCTCTCCTGGCCAACGTGAAGCTGCAGGGTATCGAAACCAAAGGTGTGCTCGGGGTTGTTGATGAACTGGCTCATGATGATCTCCTTGATCGAACAAAAGTAAATAAAAAGAGAGAAGTAAGTCGCTGTCTCCTGATCACGCCGACGGGCGCAAACAGGAGCCCGGCATTCGTCTTGGTAAGCAATTCATATGCGGGCCTCCTTTCGCATCCCGGTTCCGTGGTTGGCTTAATTACCTACCGCCTTTGTGTGTTTTGAATAGTACGAGCATTGTTTCCCTCGGTCAATCACTTAAAAGCGCTAACCTGTTATCGGTTTTTTAGATAGCTATCGAAAGGACGGGCGCCGATGACCCTCCAGCAGCTTCGCTTTCTTATCGCCGTGGCAGAATCCGGCTCAATTAACGCCGCAGCTCAGCGCCTCTATACCGCTCAGTCCAACATCTCAAACGCCGTCAAAAGCCTGGAACAGGAACTCAATCTGGAGATCTTTACGCGCTCCAGCCGCGGCGTCACGCTCACCAACGACGGCACCGAGCTTTTGGGTTATGCACGCCAGGTCGTAGAGCAGGCCGACATGCTCGAGGCCCGCTACGAGGACGGCGGTACCCCGCAAGCCCGCCTCGCCATTTCCGCCCAGCACTACGCCTTTTCGGTCGAGGCCTTTGTCAACGTAGTCGAGCGCTGCCGCGACAGCAAGTTCGAGTTCATCATGCGCGAGACCACCACATCGCAGATCATCGATGACGTCCGCGCATTTCGCAGCGACATCGGCATCCTCTATCTGGACGACTTTAACGCCCGCGTTCTGCAGAAGGCCTTCGCCGATGCGCGCGCGAGCTTCCATCCCCTATTCGACGCGACGGTCCACGTCTTCGTTAGCGAGCGCCACCCGCTTGCCCGCCGCCCGCAGCTGTCCCTTGCCGACCTCACACCATATACGCGCTACAGCTTTGAGCAGGGAACCTCAAACTCCTTCTATTACGCCGAGGAACCTTTTAGCTATATCCCTTGCGACCGCAACATACGAATCTCGGACCGCGGAACACTTACTAACTTACTTATCACGTCGAACGGCTACACCCTGTCGACCGGTGTCCTCTCCAATGAAATGCAATGGGGTATGGCATCGATCCCGTTAGCAGACGCCTCAACGATGCACGTAGGCTATATCATGCACGACGAGCGCAAGCCCTCTCCCCTCTTGCAGCAATACCTCGACGAGCTCAACCGCATCATCCATGCCAACTAACTGTCGGAAGACGGGGTAGAAATCGTAGATTGCTAGCCCCCGGCGGGCATGGCGCTACAATGGTCACTCACACGAAACGTACCCAACGAAAGGAAGCCCGTGAAGGTCATCATCTATACCGACGGCTCGGCCCGATCAAATCCGGGACGCGGCGGCTACGGCGCCGTGCTCAAATACACCAACCCCGCCGACAAGACCTTCACCTCCGAGCTTTCGCGCGGCTACGCCAAGACCACCAACAACCGCATGGAGCTCATGGCGGTCATCGTGGCGCTCGAGGCACTTAACCGCCCCTGCGAGGTCGAGGTCCATTCCGATTCGCAGTACGTCGTCAACGCCTTTAACAAGCACTGGATCGACGGCTGGAAAAAGCGCGGATGGAAAACCGCCAACAAGCAGCCCGTCAAGAACCGCGACCTGTGGGAGCGCCTACTCACCGCCAAAAGCAAGCACAAGGTTGAGTTCATCTGGGTTAAGGGTCACGCCGGCCACGAGCTCAACGAGCGCTGCGATGAGCTCGCCACCACGGCGGCCGACGGCAGCAACCTCGATATCGATACCGGCTTTAACGAGAGCGACCTGTAACGGCGTTTTCGCACGCTATTTCCTGCCCCCTCGCGCTACACTCATCCTGTAAACCGAACGGCACGAGGGGGATACATGCTGCGTATAGCGACCATCGGCACATCCATGATTACCGACGACTTTATCCAGGTCGTCAACGCCAACGACCAAGCCGCGTTTGTGGGCACGCTCTCGCGCGATGCCGAGCGCGGCGCCGCCTTTACCGCCGAACACGGCGGCGAGCGTAACTTCACCGCACTTGACGAGCTTGCGTCCGCCGACGACGTCGACGCCGTCTACATCGGCAGCCCCAATGCGCTCCACTACGAGCAGGCCCTTGCCTGCATCGCCGGTGGCAAGCACGTCATCGTCGAGAAACCCTTCTGCGCCACCGAAGCGCAGGCGCTGGAAGTCTTCCGCGCTGCCGAGGCAGCAGGTGTCGTGGCCCTCGAGGCCATGCGTCCCCTCCACGATCCCGCCTTCCACGCCATCGAGGACGCCCTGGGCGAGATCGCCCCCATCCGCCGCGCCTCATTGCGCTTTGGCAAGTATTCCTCGCGCTACAACGAGATTCTCGCGGGACGCGCCACCAATATCTTCGACTGCAATATGGCATCGGGTTCCCTCATGGACATTGGCGTCTATACCGTCGAGCCCATGGTCGAGATCTTTGGCATGCCCTCCGGCCTTACGAGCATGACCACTCTGCTCGATCCCACCACGCGACAGCTCACGCACGGCCCCATCGATGGCTGCGGTTCCATCCTCGCCAGCTACGGCGGTGGCCGTATCTCCGTCGAGCTCGCGCACTCCAAAATTACGAACGACCTGCTGCCCTCGCAGATCGAAGGCGAGCGTGGCACTATCCAGATCGACCATCTGTCCACGCCCCGCAACGTCCGCATCGACTATCGCGGCGACGTCGTACGCGGCTCGGCGACCGAGGCACCGCGCGAACAGGGAGACAACGGCCGCGTGCTCGACCTGCCCAAATCGAGCAACACTATGGAATACGAACTCACAGACTTTATCACCGCCATCGGCGGCATCGATAACGTTAAGGAAGAGATTTGGGAGACCCCGGCGGGACGCCACGAGCTTGGCCACTACCGCGATGTCACACTCGTCTCACTGCGCATCATGGATGCCGTGCGCCAGCAGGCCGGCATAACCTTCCCAGCCGACGCAGGCAAGCAGGCATAGCTATGGGTCTCTTCGATACGTTCTTCTCCAGCGTCACCGGCGGCAGTCGAGAGCCTCAAAAACCATCAAACGTCGAGCTCGAGCTGCGCCGCAGGCTTACTGTGCTCGCAAGCGACGAGGCCACTCAAGACACTCCCCTGCGCTATTTCCTGCGCTGGGCGGGGCAAGTCCAGGGCGTTGGCTTTCGCTTTACCAACACCAACCTCGCGCAGGCACGCGCGCTCACCGGCTGGGTGCGTAACATGGAAGACGGCTCAGTCGAGATGGAGATACAGGGGGCTCCGGCAAATATCCTATCTCATCTCGAGGCGCTTCATGCCTCCTACGAGCGTATGGGAACGCGTTTTCGCCTCGTAGACGCCCAGGCCCGAGCCCCACTTGCCAATGAAGACGGTTTCACGCCTCGTTATTAGTATTGTGTGCTAAATACGGTATCATTTACCTACGACCGTTGATAGAAAAGAGGCGAGGCGCATGGCGGTGCAAAGAAGGAATACCAGGCAGCGAAAGCTGGTTCTTGACGCCGTGCGCCAAAGCTATAACCATCCCACCGCCGACGAAATCTACAACGTCGTGCGCGCGCAGGATGACAAAATCAGCCGCGGCACGGTCTACCGCAACCTCAATCTCTTGGCCGACGCCGGCGAGATTCTCTCCATCAAGACGCCGGGCGGCAGCCGCTTCGATCGCACGATCGAGCCGCATGCGCATATCATCTGCACCTCGTGCAGCCGCGTCATCGACGTACCGCTCCCCTTCGATGCCCAACTCGACGCCAAGGCATCCGAGCAAATCGGCTGGCACGTCACGTCGCACTACACCATCTTCGAGGGTCTCTGCCCCGACTGCCGGTAGATGTTCGGGACATGCCTTAAAATCCACCTTTCTGCACTCTGCAGCAAAAAGAGATTCCTAGGCATGCCACATATATCTACTCGGCGAGCAGGCGGCGCAGTTCTTCTTCGACCGTGCGCACGTAGCGGACGCGGTCGTTGATGCCACGCATAGAGGGATTGCAGCTCTCCATTAGATAAGGATGGCCCACGACGTTGAGCATGTCGCGGTCGTTTTCGTTATCGCCAAACGCCATCATCTCATCGGGCGAAATTCCCAGGGCACGACCGTAATCGGCAAGCGCGGAACCCTTGCCCGAACCAAAGCCGATAAAGTCCGTCCACTCGGTTCCCGACGTCATCACGTCGACACGGTCGCTAAAGAGGCGCTCAAAATACTCCAGGGCCGCCGGCTGATCCACCTCGGGCGTCTGGAAGGCAATCTTAATGACGTCCTCGTCGATGTCCTCAGGACGGTCGACCACCGCCACATCGCAGTGGACCTCATAGCGCAAATGGTCGACGAACGCATCGTTGCCGCTCATGGTGTAGAGGTGTCCCTCACACGAAAGGGTCACGTCGGCATGGGGATACGCAACCACGGCATTCGCGATATCCATAGCAAGGCTACGCTCCATGGAACGCTTGACAACGGCACGCCCCTCGTTCATCACTAGGGCTCCGTTTTCGCATACATAGGCGAGCTCATCGGCCACCGGGGCAAACAGGTAGCGCAAGCTCGCATATTGACGACCGCTCGCCGGCATAAACACGATGCCGCGACGATGCAGTTCATCGATGAGCTCAAAGGCCTCGGAACGCGGCTCGTGCTCCCCCGGATGCAGCAACGTGCCGTCCAAATCGCATGCAATCAGCTTGATTCCCTCAAGACCCATATGCTTCCCCAAAGCCTCCTATCAACAGCAAGACGGACCTTGATTGGTCGCCCCTCAAAGCCCGCCTTGCGTATACACGCGCTTAGCCGCGCGTCTTTTTTACGATGGTAAAGTCGGGAGCCATGCTCACGACGGCATCCGCCGCACTCGACGCAAAGCGCCGGTCCGCATCGAGTTCACGGGTAACCACCGAGAGCCGAACGCCCTCGACGCCCCGGAGCATGCGGCCCAAAACAGGCTGCACCGGCGTATACATGCGCACGGTATACTCGTCCGAATCGCCTCGGAAAAGCGGCGCGTGCATATTGCCGATCTCCCAGCACGCATGCGCGAGCGCAATCGGGTCCATGCGGTCAACTTCGACCAAATAAACCTCGGCACTGCGCAGGCGCACGACAACCGCCACGGGCACCATGCCCGAACGGTCGATGGCGAGCACGTCGCCGTCGGTAAAACGACCGCCGTCGGCAGCATCCAGCCGAACATCGACCGTGCGCCCCAGCTCCGTCACGCCCACAAGCGCGCATACATCAGCCTGGTCCCAATCGAGCAGCAGCTCGTCAACTTCAAAGACGCCGCCCAACTTCCGGCGAAGCAGGAGTTCATAGGACGGATCGTTGAGATTTCCCAAGCATGTCGTCGAAACCAAGCGTTCAGGCATACTCTAACCCTCGACCTCGACGAGCTCGATATCAAAGTTGAGGTCCTTGCCGGCCAACTCGTGGTTGGCGTCGAGCGTCACGGCCTCGGGCGTTACGTCAATGACCACGGCGGGGACGGGCATACCGCTCGGCGTGGACAGGAAAAGCTTCATGCCCTTCTCGATCTGCTCGATGTTGGGAACCTGTTCGGCCGGGAAGGTAATAACCATCTCGGGATTGCGCTCGCCGTAGGCATCGGCAGCAGGAATGTGCACGGTCTTCTTCTCGCCCACCTGCATGTCGACAACAGCGGCGTCGAAGCCCTTGATCATCTGACCGGCGCCGCAGGTGAACTCCAGCGGCTCGCCGCGATCGTAGGAGCTATCGAACTGCGTGCCGTCGTCGAGCGTGCCGCGATAATGAGTCTTGACCTTCTTGCCCTGGTTGGACATGGTAACCTCCGTGATAAGGGCGGCGCACAACGCGGGCCGCCGTGAACATATGGCGCTAACTATACCCTAGTCATACAATTCAAAGACAGTTTGCAAAGAAACGCTGCAACCGGAGGAACCATGGCATATCCCGTATTTGACCTGCACTGCGACACCGCCGACCGCATCGGCTGGGCCACGCTCGATCTCGACCTGCGCTTTACCGCCGGCACCGACGGTTATTTCCCCGGCGACGAAACGCATCCGCAAGATTTCGACCTCATCGAGGGCAACGCCTGCGCCATCTCGCTCGCAAAGATCGGCAACACGCCGTGGGCACAGTGCTTCGCCACGTTTGTCCCCGATGAGATTCCCACCGCCCACGCCGCGCGCTTCCAGGCGCAGATCATGGCGCACATGAGCGGCCAGGCAATGCTCAACCACGACCGCATGGTCAACGTACGCAGCGCGGCAGACATTCGCCCCGCGCTCAAAGACGGCAAGGTCGCCTGCATCCACACCATCGAAAACGCCACGTTCTTTGCCGAGGACCCCGCGCTGATCGAGGTGCTTAAGAGCCTGGGCGTGCTTATGTCGTCACTCAGCTGGAACGCGCAGGGACCGCTCGCGAGCGGCCACGACACCCACGCCGGCCTCACCGCCGCCGGCATCGAGGCACTTACGCAGATGGAGCACGCCGGCATGGTACTCGACGTCTCCCACCTCAACGATGAGTGCTTTGACGAGGTCGCCGCCCGCGCCACGCGTCCCTTCGTCGCCAGCCACTCCAACTCCCGTGCGGTTTGCGGCGCCAAACGCAACCTTACCGACGACCAGTTCCGTACCATTCGCGACATGGGTGGCATCGTCGGCCTCAACTACTGCAGCGAGTTCCTTTCCAACGACGCAACCGACAAGACCGCCGCAGACGTCACCTTCGACCAGCTGGCGGCACATATCGAGCACTGGCTCGACCTGGGCGGCGAGGACGTCATCGCGCTCGGCGGCGACTGGGACGGCGCCACTGTGCCCGCTTTCCTCTCCGATGCCAGCAAGATGCCCGAGTTCCAGAACATGCTTTCCAAACATTTTGGCAAGACCGTGATGCAAAAGCTCTGCAGCGACAACGCGCTTGCCTTCTTCGAGCGTTATTAATTTCACATCCCTTGAGCGGGCCGGCATGCCGAACGGTCGACATGCCGGCCCGTCCCCAATCTGAAGGACCGCTTTTGACGCAGCAGTTTACGATTTCCGTATCCCGACCGGATGGGACGCCCATCCCCGTCGTAGTTACCAAAAAGCGCGTCAAGAACTTCAACCTACGCGTCACATCGAGTGGTGAGGTCCACGCCAGTGCACCGCTCGGCGCCAGCCGCGAGCGCATCGAAGCGTTTGTAAAGCGCAACAGTGCCTGGATTGTCAACCGACTTGCCCAGCGTGAGCGACGTCAGGCGACGGCGCGAGAGCCGCTCAGTCCCTCGTCCATCATTGCACTTTGGGGCAAGCCCATCACGGTACAGGATGCGCTCGATCACAACTTTGCATCACCCGCACCGCGACCCAAACAGGCCACCTTCGCAAGTTTTATGGGTACCGATGAATCGGACGAAAGCCCACAGGCAAAGCGGCACGCAATCCTCGACGGCCTAACGTCCGATGAGCTCCAAGCCCACATCGACCAGCTCTATACGTCCGAAGTCACATCGGCGCTGCGGGATATGGTGCACGCATACGAAATCGCAATGGGTGTCGCCGTTTCCCGCGTTTCCGTACGCAGCATGAAAACGCGTTGGGGCTCATGCACGCCAAAATCCGGCGCCGTTCGCATCGCACGAGAACTTGCCGCCTATCCCGTCGAATGCCTCGACATGGTTGTCGCCCACGAGCTCGTCCACTTGCTCGAGCCAAGCCACAATCAGCGATTTCACGCCCTGCTCGACACGTACTGCCCCAACAATAGAGCGCTGTCACAGCAGCTCAAGCAGCCGCCCATAGAGATGTATTAGAACCGGTTAGCGCACGCGCTCGATCTCGACACCGCAGCTTGCCAGGGGAAGACCGACGGGCGCCCAAGGCTTATCGAGCTTAACGCGCACGCCAAGCAGCAGGGGGTAACGACGTAGCAGCATCGAGGCCACACCCTCGGCTGCAGCCTCGATGAGCTTAAACGTATGCTCGCGCAGATAGCCATCGACATCGTGGCACACCGAGCCATAGTCAATCGAGGCGTCCAAGTCATCGTGCTCTCCCGCTGCACGCAAGTCGGCATAGAGCACCAAGGACACGATGAATTTCTGGCCCAGCGCGTTCTCTTCGGGATACACGCCGTGGTTGGCAAAGACCTCGAGACCGTCGATAGTAATGCGATCGGCATGGCGAAGATCATCATAGCTCACGTGGGGCACCGCCGTTGCAGTGGATATTTCGCCCCTTCCACGGCGGGCGAGCTCGGCGCCTTCAGTCTTGGTTGCATTCTCGGGCAGTTTCTTGTTACTCATCGCGATCGTCTCCTTCGTTTAGAACCCCGACCGCGCAACTAACTACACGCGAATCGACAGGTTCTTTTTATCATCGCTCCAGTTGCAAGCATTGCGCGCGGGGCATGCAAAGCAGGCGCGCGACGCTTTGTCGGCCGCATAGAGCAGACGCTCAAGCGGTTGGCTGTTCACGCGCAGCTTTCGATGGCCCAGAATGGCCGTCTTAATGGCTGCGGCATCGGCCGGATCAAACGCCACATCATCGGGCATGCCGCCGAGAATCGCATCAGCGACGCGTTCGCTTGCAACATCATGGGATATACCCGATTCATACTGTTCATCTTTGCCGATATCGTGAAGAAGTGCCGTGGCGTAGATGACCTCGCGGTCAAATTCGAGCTGTTCCTCGAGATTCTTGATCCACATAATGCGAGCGACATCGAGAAGATGGTTAATGCCGTGGCGGCAGAAGATGCGTCCCGATTCCAACTGTGCAATGTTGCCCAGGTGCCGACGGAACAGCCCGTTGGCACAAATGTAATCAATGCGAGGCATGGCACCAAAGGGAGTCAGGCCCGAAGCCATAAAGCCGCGACGCGACGTCCCCTCATCGGTCTTCGATGTAAAGTCGTTGACGACCCTCATGCTAACGGCCCAGCATCCTAAAGAACCGCTCCTCGAGCGCGGGATCGGTCTCAAAGACGCCGCGGCGAGCGAGCGTCACGGTCTTGGTGCCGGGCTTCTGCACGCCGCGCATGGTCATGCACATATGCTCAGCCTCCATGAGCACAATCGCTCCCTGGGGAGCGAGATAATCCATGAGAGCGTCGGCAACCTGCGCACACAGCTGCTCCTGCAGTTGCAGACGACGGGCATAGACTTCAACCGTGCGAGCGAGCTTAGACAGACCCGCCACGCGACCGTTAGGGATATAGCCGATCGCAGCCTTGCCATAAAACGGCAGCAGATGATGCTCGCACAGCGAGTAAAACGTGATATCGCGCTCGATAACCAAGTCGTTCGAAGCGACGGCAAAGGTTTTGGACAGGTGCTCCTCGGCACTCTGGTCCATACCGCCGGCGATCTCACCATACATACGGGCAACGCGCGCCGGGGTCTCCAGCAGGCCCTCACGAGTTGGGTCCTCGCCTATGCCCTCAAGCAACAGCTTAATGGCGGCCTCGACTTTTTCCTGATCGACCATCTGGGCCTCACTTTTCCGATTTCACGTTCGCGCTATGGTACCACGCCCTTCGGCATCGACCACAAGCTACATAGTATGGGTCGAATAGACTGGATCGTCCCGCCAAAGCTCCACAGCGTCGCAAAGCGCAACGCCCTCACGCTCGGCACGGGCACGCGTGGCGTTCATATCAATCACGCGCTGGTTACTCGAGCCCCTAAAGCGCAATGAGATATCGTACAGATCCTGAACGAACGGGCCATCCACCAACATATCGAGGCAGGCAAGGATACGGTCCGTCGCCTCGGTATGGTGACGACCACCCGGCATAAGCTCCTCGAGCACGTCGCCGGTAAAGCACCAAATGGTCTTGCCCGACCCCGCGGGATAGGCCGCACGCACGCGTTCGATAAAGTCAACAAGTCCCGCCTGATTCTCAGGTTCCATAGGCTCGCCGCCCAGAATCGTCAGGCCGTCAATAAAGGGATGATCGAGGCTCTCGATAATCTTGTCCTCGACGGCACGATCGAACGGCTCGCCCGCAGCAAAGTCCCACGCGACAGAGTTAAAGCAGTTCTTGCACCCACGGCGGCACCCACTCACAAACAGAGAAGTACGAACGCCTTCCCCATCAGCAATGTCGAAATACTTAATGTTCGCGTAGTTCATAAGTAACTCTCCCGGGAGGCCGGGACATATCATCCCGTCCTCAAACATTCTCGGCCTTCGGCCTGCGAAACTGCGGGCGGGACGATATGTCCCGGCCTCATGCAAAAGGCAACTCAATGAACGAAACGAACATCGAGTATAGGGTTCGAGGTCCAATAAATACTTTGTTGCAGCTCAACCGTTATCGCAAGCAAAGCGTTGTTGCAAGTCAACTCATTTCCGCTAAGAACTTCGAGGAGTGAGCAGGCCTCATGCTGCATCTCAGCTACGTCAACTTGACTGCCCCGTAGCGAGGCCCCGGACCTTTGCTCGATATGAGTTCCGCACGAACAGGAGGCGCCAGTGGCGCCTCCGTCGTGAGCCAGGACTGTCCGAAATAGCGAGTAAAGGTCCGGGGCCTCGCTACGGGGCAGTCTGGGATGATTATTAGAGATGCAGCACGCGGTCGCGGATCTCCTCGGTTCGACCCTGGTTCCAGAACTGGGTACCGATGTAGCCGCACGTACGACGGGCGACGTTCATCTTCTCCTGGTCACGATTGCCACAGTTGGGGCACTCCCACACCAGCTTGCCGTCATCCTCGACAATCTTGATCTCACCGTCGTAGCCGCACACCTGGCAGTAATCGCTCTTGGTGTTGAGCTCGGCGTACATGATGTTGTCGTAGATGTACTGCATCACGCGGATGACAGCCTTGAGGTTGTCCTGCATGTTGGGAACCTCGACGTAGGAGATGGCACCGCCCGGCGAAAGCTGCTGGAACATACCCTCGAATTTGAGCTTGTCGAATGCGTCGATCTCCTCGGACACGTGGACGTGGTAGCTGTTGGTGATGTAGCCCTTGTCCGTCACGCCCGGGATGATGCCAAAACGACGCTGCAGGCACTTGGCGAACTTGTAGGTCGTCGACTCAAGCGGGGTACCGTACAGCGAGAAGTCAATATCGCTTTCGGCCTTCCACTCCGCGCACTTGTCGTTCATGCGCTGCATGACGGCCATGGCAAAGGGCGTGCCCTCCTTCTCGGTGTGGCTGTGGCCCGTCATGTACTTGACGCACTCATACAGGCCGGCATAACCCAGACTAATGGTGGAGTAACCGCCCACGAGCAGCTTGTCGATCGTCTCGCCCTTCTTCAGGCGGGCGAGGGCACCGTACTGCCAAAGAATCGGCGCGGCATCCGAAAGCGTACCCATCAGACGCTCATGACGGCACAGCAGGGCGCGGTGGCATAGCTCAAGGCGCTCGTCGAAGATCTTCCAGAACTTGTCCATGTCCTGATGCGAGCTCAGCGCGACATCAGGCAGGTTAATGGTCACAACGCCCTGGTTAAAGCGGCCATAGTACTTAGGCTTGGTCGGGTCATAGTTCAGCGCGTTGGCGACATTGTTAAAGCCGTTGCCCGAACGGTCGGGCGTCAGGAAGCTGCGGCAGCCCATGCAGGTATAGCAGTCGCCGTTGCCCGCGGTCTCGCCCTTCGACAGCTTGAGCTCGCGCATCTTCTTCTCGGAGATGTAGTCGGGCACCATGCGCTTGGCGGTGCACTTAGCGGCCAGCTGGGTCAGGTAGAAGTACGGGGAATTCTCGTGAACGTTATCGTCCTCGAGCACATAGATGAGCTTGGGGAATGCCGGGGTAATCCATACGCCGGCCTCGTTCTTAACGCCCTCGTAGCGCTGGCGAAGCGTCTCCTCCACGATCATGGCAAGGTCGTGCTTCTCCTGAGGCGTACGGGCCTCGTTAAGATACATAAAGACCGTCACGAACGGCGCCTGGCCGTTGGTGGTCATAAGAGTTACGACCTGATACTGAATCGTCTGAACGCCGCGACGGATCTCGTCACGCAGGCGGTCCTCAACAACCTCGCGGACCTTTTCGGGAGATGCGGAAACGCCGAGCTCCTCGAGCTCGCGGGCGACCTCGCCGCGAATCTTCTGACGGCTCACCTCAACAAACGGAGCAAGATGGGTCAGCGAAATCGACTGGCCGCCGTACTGGGAGGAAGCAACCTGAGCGATAATCTGCGTCGCGATGTTGCAGGCGGTCGAGAAGCTGTGCGGCTTCTCGATCAGCGTGCCCGAGATAACGGTGCCGTTCTGGAGCATGTCCTCCAGGTTCACCAGGTCGCAGTTGTGCATGTGCTGAGCAAAGTAATCCGAATCATGGAAGTGGATCAGGCCCTCATTATGGGCGTCCACGATCTCCTGGGGCAGCAGCACGCGCTGGGTCAGGTCCTTGGAAATCTCGCCGGCCATATAGTCGCGCTGAACGGAATTGACGGTCGGGTTCTTGTTGGAGTTCTCCTGCTTGACCTCTTCGTTGTTGCACTCGATCAGCGACAGAATCTTGTCGTCGGTCGTGTTCTTCTGGCGCTTCAGGCTCTGAACATAGCGATAGATGATGTAGTGGCGGGCAACCTCGTAGCAGTCGAGACGCATGATCTCGTCCTCGACCAAATCCTGAATCTCCTCGACCGACACGGTGTGGCCCGCGTTCTCGCATGCCTCGGCGACGTTTTGCGCCGCATAAACCACCTGGCGGTCGGTTAGACGAGAGCTCTCCTCGACCTCCAAGTTGGCGGCGCGGATGGCATTGACGATCTTATCGATGTCAAAGACAACCTCGGTGCCGCTGCGCTTGATGATCTTCATCCTCTTGCCTCTTTCGCGTCGTAGCCTCATTGCGCTTCAGAGCCAAACGATGCCCGGCAGGGCTTGCCCCTGTCTTGCGGCGCCGTCGCGCAATCTGTGTTCTCGATAAACCATAAGCCTCCATGCGGACATTCCCTAGAGCCAATCAAGCGGCTCAAGGACACGTTCGAAAGAGGCAGTTAAGGTCTTCGTTCTCTGTCCGCCATCTATCATACGACAAAGACACATCTATATCCTGTATTCTTTTTTTAGTTCAAACACAACATATAGTGTTTCAGCAGGTCAAAGCAATTGGTCATTTTCCAGACGCATTAATTATGAGGGGTTCTTGGCAAGTCGGTAAAACGTTACCAACACGGCTACCTGCATGGCAGTTATAAAACCCCCTTAGTCAAGCCGCTGACAAATCCTACCAAAACCAAGCCGCTCACGCCAAAAGAATCCAAAAGATTATGCTTGACCAACATGTTGCGGTCACGATCGGCCAGGACGTATGCAATCTGCCGGCACCTCTACGGGATGCGAAGACCATCGCGTACAGACCTTGGATCAATATTTGGTGGCTTATTTGGCGGCGTGCTTGGTGGCAAAACAAAACAGCCCAGAGGACATAGCCTCTGAGCTGCGAACATTTGGTGGGCGTTAGAAGATTTGAACTTCTGACCTCTTCCGTGTCAGGGAAGCGCTCTCCCCCTGAGCTAAACGCCCGATCAAGGGTGCGCAAGTGCGCAAGGGATAATATAACGGAGCCTGAACTCGGTGGCAAGAACATTTTTAAAAATCGCTTACATTGTGGAATTCGGGGGCTTTGTCATATCCATTTCAAAAGAGTCTGCTGCCGCAATTTGGCTGTCGCATGATGCAGGGCCATTGCGGTATCGAGCTATGGAAAGACGCCTGCGGAATTGTCCTACCGATAAGCGGACAAGCCTCCAGCTGGTGCCTTCGCCGTGGTAAGGTAAGCCGAATTGTTTCCAGGCCGTTTCGGGGGAGTGGAATGAGCAAAGAGTGTGTCGAGCAGGTCGAAGGCGCAGGGGCTTCGGTGCCGATGACCGATATATCGAACATTGATGTGCCCGAGGGCACCGATGAGCTCAGCCGCAGCACCCGCCGTGCATGGCGCGACCGCCTTAACGATGCGTCGTCGCGCAAGATGGCGTTGGGCGTGTTGGCTACGCTGGTGGGCGGTTCGTTTTGGGGCTTCTCGGGCACCAGCGCGAGTTTTCTGTTCGATACCTATCACGTCGACACCTTGTGGCTTATGAGCGTGCGCCAGATTCTCGCCGGTCTACTCTTTATGGCCGTGGTTGTTACGCGCGACCGCGAGCGCCTGGTCAAGCTTTGGACGACGCCCGCTGATCGCAAGCAGCTGCTGCTCTTTACCGCTTTTGGTCTGCTCTTTAACCAGTTTTGTTATCTTTCGGCCGTGCGCCTGACCAATGCCGGAACCGCGACGGTACTCCAGTGCCTGCAGCTAGTTATCATCATGGGCTACACCTGCGCGATCGATCGCCGCATGCCGCGTACTCGCGAAGTCATCGGCATTGGCCTGGCTCTGGGTGGAACCTTTTTAATCGCCACCGGCGGCGACCCCACCAGCCTGAATATCTCGCCGCTTGGCCTGGCAGCAGGTCTTATGTGTGCGGTCAGCGCCGCGTGTATGGCGGTGATTCCCGCCAAGATCCTGCCCGAATACGGCAGCCCCATCGTCACGGGCTCGGCAATGCTCACGGCGGGCGTGATCTCATGTGTCTTCGTGCAGCCCTGGGCGCATATGCCGGCACTCGACGCTGCCGGCGTCGAGGCGCTCGCGGTGTTCGTGGTTATCGGCTCGTTTTTTGCTTACATGCTCTATATGCAGGGCGTTAAGGACATCGGCTCGGTGCGTGCGAGTCTCATCGGAACCGTGGAGCCCGTCTCGGCGACCATCACCAGCGCCGTTATGCTGGGCACGGTGTTTTTGCCGACCGACCTTATCGGCTTTGTCATGATCATCGTGATGATGTTCCTCACGGTGTAGCTGGCGCCGCTGCCAAAACGGAAAAGGTGTTGTGCCGCATTTTCGCCAATCGATGTCCGTGTCTGGAGTTTAGCTGTCGATGCTCAAAATGCCATAAACTAGTAACGTTATGGACTTTTTCATTGCGACTCAATTGCGAGGATTTCTTTATGGCTGGTAATCACTTTAAGGGCAGCGATAGCGGCCGTCCTGCAGTTCCGCCGCGTCCGAACGGGGCTGGTAAGGCCGGCACGCCGGGCGGCGCTGGACAGGGCGGTTCCGGTAAGCGCGTGTCCCCGGGCGAGACGGCGATGTTTACCGCTCTGTACGAGCAGTCTCAAAAGGCAAAAAAGACCGGCCGTGCAAGAGGGAATGTCTTTGCGGGCGGTGCAACCTCTGCGTCGCAGCCGAGCGGGGCTCCTTCGGTACCTGTGAACAACGCAGGTGCTGCCAACGCCGCGAATGCCGTCGGCAACGTTAATGCCGACAAGGCCGCCAACAATACTCCCTCTGCCGGTGGCGCGGGGCTTACGGGTAACCTTGGCACGATTTACACCGGCGCCTCCGAGACTGGCACGTTCGCCCGCCTGGATGATAGCGGTGCCGAGTTTGCGGGCTCGGGTTCCAAGGAAGATTATTACGATTTTGGCTTGAGCTACGGTAGCGACGCTTCGTCGAGTTCGACCTCTGACGGTCTGGTCCGTCATCGCCATCGCAAGGGCGAGCGCAAAAAGCGTCACACCGGCGCCATTATTGCCGCTGTAGTCGCGGTGCTTCTCGTTGCGCTTGGCGCAAGCGGCTTTATGCTGCTTAACTCGGCAAAGACCGTAAAGAGCGAAGCGAAGGAGGCTGTCGAGATCGTCGGTGGCCTTAAGGACAAGGTCACGTCGGGCGATTTTTCGACGCTGCCTGACGACGCGAAGAAGATCGATGAGCTCTGCAACAGCATGAAGGCGGAGACCTCGAGCCCGCTGTGGGCGGCGGCTTCGTTTATCCCGGTGTATGGCAGCGATATCAATGCGGCCCGCACCATGATCGACGCCCTGTCCGATGTCTCGAGCAATGCGTTGGTTCCCATGGCCGATAACCTTTCGCAGGCTACGCCCGGCAAGCTGTTCCAGGACGGCATGATTAACGTGTCCGCGCTGCAGGCGGTCGCCGATTCGCTTTCCAGCAGCTCGAAGGTGTTCAAGAGCGCCAACGAGAAGGTCCAGGGCATTGGCGATACTCATATTTCCCAGGTGACCGAGCTGGTCGATAAGGCCAAGGACGGCTTTGCCACCCTCAACGGCGCGGTTGACGCGGCGGAGAAGGTCGCCCCCATCCTTCCCCAGATGCTCGGCGCCAACGGCCAGACGCGTCATTATCTTGTGCTCGCGATGAGCAATGTCGAGATCCGCGCCTGCGGCGGTTTCCCCGGTTCTCGCGGCGTGATGTCGGTGACTGACGGTAAGCTCGAACTGGGCGATTTTGTCAAAGTCGACATGATGAAAGAGCCTTTGAGCCCGCTTCCCATCACCGATGAAGAGGCAAACTTGTTCACGACCGGATGGGGCCTGACCGGATTCAACACGCTCGGATACACGATGGGCGACGTTACGATGACGCCTGATTATCCGCGTGCGGCTCAGCTTGCCAGCGATATGCAGAAGGCCATTGTCGGAGATGACATCGACGGCGTATTCGCAGTCGATCCGGTATTTTTGCAGTATATGCTCGGCATTGTAGGCGGTACACAGCTTCCTGATGGCACCGTCGTTGATGGAAGCAACGCTGCAAAGGTGCTGCTGCACGATATTTATTGGAATTACCCGGTAGAGGAACAGGATGCCATTTTTGCGGCGGTTGCCGGATCAGCTTTTAACAAGATCGTGGGCGAACTGGGATCCAGCGATATTACTAAGATTGCTGCCGCCATCGAAAAGGGCGCTTCCGAGGGTCGCATCCTCATGTATTCGAGAAACGATGACGAGGAAAAGGCCGCGAAGGCTCTTGGAATATCGGGCGCCCTCCAAACCGATACGTCGGAGGCTCCGATCTTGGGCGTCTATGTGAACAACTACAGCTATTCAAAGATGGATTGGTTCCTCGATAAACGGGTCACCATCGATTCTTCGGTTGAAAATGCCGATGGCTCGACGACGTATCGAGTGACCACCTCGCTCAAGAACACGATGACCCCCCAGGAGAAGGCCGAGATGCCTGGTTATTTCCAGGGCCATAACGGCATTAGCCAGGATATTGACGATGAGGTGCTGAGGCTTTATCTCTACGCTCCTGCGGGAGGCAGCATTTCGGACATTAAGACTTCGGGCTCCGGTTCTATCGAAATGAACGAAGCGACGCACGATGGCTTGAAGGTTGCATGGGGCGGTGTCCACATGCTTCTTGGACAAGACATAAAGGTCGAGTACAAGGTCACGACTTCGAAGGACTCTGGGCACAAAGAGCTTAAGGTTCGTACCACGCCAACCGCTCAAACGTTCGAACAGGATAAGTAAGATATGAAGTACTTTGGCACCGACGGCTTTCGCGGTGAGGCCAACGTTGGGCTGACGGTAGAGCACGCTTATAAGATTGGCCGTTTTGTGGGCTGGTATTACGGCGCCAACCGCGAGCGCAAGGCGCGCGTCATCGTGGGCAAGGACACACGTCGCTCGAGCTATATGTTTGAGGCGGCGCTGGTGAGCGGCCTGGTCGCGAGCGGTGCGGACGCCTATATGCTGCACGTGATCCCCACGCCGGGCGTAGCGCATCAGACTGTGGAAGGCTGCTTCGATTGCGGCATCATGATCAGCGCGAGCCACAACCCGTTCTGCGATAACGGCATTAAGCTCGTCAACAGCGACGGCTTTAAGATGGACGAGGACGTGCTGGAGCTCATCGAGGACCACATCGATGGCAAGAGCGAAGTTCCGCTGGCCACGGGCAACCACATCGGCGCCACGGTGGACTACATGCAGGGCCGCAACCGCTACATTGCTTCGCTCATTGCAAGTGCGAACTTTTCGCTGCAGGGCGTCAAGATCGGTATCGACTGCGCCAACGGCTCGGCTTCCTCGGTGGCCAAGCCGGTGTTTGACGCGCTCGGTGCCGACGTGCGCGTGATCAACGCCGCGCCCGACGGCTTTAACATCAACGTCGACTGCGGCTCCACGCATACGGAGCGTCTGCAGCGCCATGTGGTGGAGCAGGGCCTGGACGTGGGCTTTGCCTATGACGGCGATGCCGACCGCTGCTTGGCCGTGGACGAGCGCGGTCGCGTGGTAGACGGCGACCAGATCCTGTACGTGTGCGGCGTGTACCTGAACAAGCACGGTCGCCTTTCGGGCGGTACCGTGGTACCGACGATCGCCAGCAACTTTGGTCTGGTCAAGTCGCTGGAGCTTGCCGGACTGAGCGCCGTGACCAGCGGCGTGGGCGACCGTCACGTGTATGCCAAGATGCGCGAGGGCGGCTACAGCCTGGGCGGCGAGCAGACGGGCCATACGATCTTTGGCGATATCGAGCGCACGGGCGACGGCATTATGACCTCGCTGCGCGTGATGGAAGTGATTCGTGCCGAGCGTGAGACGCTCTCGCAGCTCACGGCTCCGTGCAAGCTGCTGCCGCAGGCGCAGGTGGCCGTGCACGTGGCGGACAAGGACGCCGCGCTCGAGAACATGGGCGTGCAGAACGCCATCGCCGAGGCCGAGGCGTCGCTGGCGGGCGAGGGCCGCGTGCTCGTACGCAAGAGCGGAACCGAGTCGGTTATTCGCGTGCTGGCCGAGGCGCCCGACCAAGCATCTGCCGATGCCGCCA
>UQZD01000022.1:0-36596 GCA_900545485.1 uncultured Collinsella sp.
GGAGCGTTTCAATGTACTCTTGGATCCCATCGGCGCAATCCATCTTGACCGCCATCGTTCTGGCCTGAATGCGATCTTGCACCCGATAGCTGCCAAGCACGATGGCGATGGACACCGGGATGACCCACAGAACTGCCAGTGCCATCCGCCAGTCGAACGCAAACAGGCTCAGCGCAATGATCACGGTGGAGATCAAGGAACCGAACAGGCCGGGAATAAAGTGAGAGCAGGTCTTTTCCAAAACCTCACAGTCCGACATGATGGTACTGGTCAGATCGGCCAGATCTCGTTTGCCAAAGAAAGACAGTGGCAGCTTACGCAGACGTTCTGCGAGAGCCAGACGGCGGATACCGCTTTCTTTATAGGTCGTAAAATAGGTTCCGTTGTACTGGAACCATGTTGTCAGGAGAATCAGCCCGAAGCAGACGATACAGCCCAGCAGATAAAAAACGGCTTTGCCGGAAGTTGTGTCATTCAGCAGGTCTTTTACCAAAAAATACAGCAGACAGGTGGGCAGCATGAACGCCATGTTCTGGAACGCACAGGCCAGAACGCCCTTCACCAGACCCTTTGCGCCCTCCGGGGAACTGGCTGTGGCGGGTTGAATTTTTTCGATCATTCCTTACCCCTCCTTTGCGACCTTCCACTGCACCGAGGCCTGATAGTCCTGCCACATCCGGGCAAACAGGCCGTTCTGCGCGCACAGTTCGTCCTTTGTGCCGGATTCCACAATCTGCCCATCCTGCACCACATAGATGCAGTCGGCGTTGGCGACGGTGGACAGGCGGTGTGCGATGACAAACGTCGTGCGGCCCTCCATGAGCTTGTCCATGCCCGCTTGCACGATGGCCTCGGTGCGAGTGTCGATGGAGCTCGTGGCCTCGTCCAGGATCATTGCCGGCGGATCGGCGACGGCGGCGCGTGCAATCGAGATCAACTGGCGCTGGCCCTGCGACAGCTGGGCGCCGTTGCCGGTGAGCATGGTGTCGTAGCCGTCGGGCAGGCGGGTGATAAAGTCGTCCGCGCCCGCGAGCTTGGCCGCCGCGATGCACTCCTCGTCGGTGGCGTCCAGATTGCCGTAGCGGATGTTATCCATCACGGTGCCGGTGAACAGGTTCACGTCCTGCAGTACCACGCCCAGCGAGCGGCGCAGATCGGCCTTGCGGATCTTGTTGACGTTGATGCCGTCGTAGCGAATCTTGCCGTCGGCGATGTCGTAGAAGCGGTTGATGAGGTTGGTGATGGTCGTCTTGCCCGCACCGGTGGCGCCGACAAACGCGACCTTCTGGCCCGGCTTGGCAAACACGGACACGCCGTGCAGCACCTCGTGGTCGGGCGTGTAGCCAAAGTCGACGTTGTCCATGACCAGGTCGCCGCGCAGTGGCACGTACTCGATCTCGCCGGTTGCGCGGTGCGGATGTTTCCATGCCCACATGCCGGTATGGTGGTCGGCCTCCTCGAGCTGCCAGGTATCGGGGTTCACCTGCGCATTGACGAGCGTCACATAGCCTTCGTCGGCTTCGGGCTCCTCGTCGATGAGCTCAAAGATGCGGTCGGCGCCGGCGAGGCCCATGACCACGGCGTTGATCTGCTGCGAGATCTGACCGATCTGTCCGCAGAACTGCTTGGTCATGTTGAGGAACGGCACCACGACGGCGATGGACAGCGCCATGCCCGAGATGCTCAGGTTGGGCACGCCCAGCGCCAGGAAAATGCCGCCTGCCAGTGCGACCAGCACGTAGAGCAGATTGCCCAGGTTCATAAGGATGGGCATGAGGATGTTGGCGTACATGTTGGCCTTCTGCGAGACCTCGAAGAGCTTTTCGTTGCGCTCGTCAAAATCGGCCTCGGCGGCAGACTCGTGGCAGAATGCCTTGACGACCTTCTGGCCGTTCATGACTTCCTCGATATGGCCCTCGACCACGCCGAGTTCGGTCTGCTGCGCAATAAAGAAACGCGCGGAGTTGGAGCCGAGCAGCTTGGTCATAAAGGTCATAAAGGCGACGCCTGCCACAATGACCAGGCACATCCACACGCTGTAGTACAGCATGATAAAGAACACCGTGGCGATGACGATGACCGTCATGAGCAGGTTGGGCAGCGACTGGCTGATCATCTGGCGCAGCGTATCGATGTCGTTGGTGTAGTGGCTCATGATGTCGCCGCGCTGGTGCGTGTCGAAGTAGCGGATCGGCAGGTCCTGCATGCGGTTGAACATCTTCTCGCGCAGTTTCTCCAGCGAGCCCTGCGTGACGATGGCCATGGCGCGGTTCCAGAACAGTGAGGACAGGATGCCGACGCCGTAGATGCAGGCGAGGGTGGTCACGAGCTGTGCGATCTTGGGCTGCGCGACTTCCCAATCGCCCGACTGCCACGAGTCGCTAATAATCTGCAGGGCGCTCTGAAGGAAGGTCGCGCCGATGGAGTTGATGATGGCGCAGAGCACCACGCCGGCGACGACGAGGGGCAAAAGCACGGGGTAGAAGCCAAAAAGCGTCTTGATGAGGCGCGACATGGTGCCGCCCTTGCGGTTGAGCGCGCGCTCGGCGGTCGTTGCCTTACTCATGTGCCTCGCCTCCTTCCTGGGTCTGAGCTTGCGTTGCGGATGCCTCGGTGCCGGCCTCGACGGCCCCTTCGCCTTCGGCAGACATCTTGTTTTGCGAGTTAAAGGTCTCGCGATAGATCTCGCTCGTCTTGAGTAGCTCGTCATGGTTGCCGATTTGCGCGATGCGGCCACCCTCCATGACGATGATACGATCGGCATCCTGCACGGAGCTAATACGCTGGGCGATGATGAGCTTGGTCGTGTTGGGCAGATAGCTTGCCAGCCCTGCGCGGATCTTGGCGTCGGTCTTGGTGTCGACGGCGCTGGTGGAGTCGTCCAGGATCAAGATCTTGGGGCGACGCAGCAGGGCACGCGCAATGCACAGGCGCTGCTTCTGACCGCCGGAAACATTGGAGCCGCCCTGCTCGATCCAGGTGTCGTAGCCCTTGGGGAAGCCATCGACAAACTCGTCGGCGCAGGCCAGGTGCGCGGCCTCGCGGACCTCTTCGTCGGTGGCATTCGGATCGCCCCAGCGCAGGTTCTCGGCAATGGTGCCGCTAAACAGCACGTTTTTCTGCAGCACCATGGCGACCTGGTGGCGCAGTGCGTCCAGGTCGTAGTCGCGCACGTCCGTGCCGCCCACGCGCACGGTGCCCTCGGTGGCGTCGTACAGGCGGGCGATGAGGTTTACGAGCGTGGACTTGGCCGAGCCAGTGCCGCCGATGATGCCGATGGTCTCGCCGCTCTTAATGTGCAGGTCGATATCGTCGAGCGCCTGGCGCTTCGCATGCGCGGAATACTTAAAGCTCACGTGGTCAAAGTCGATGGAACCGTCGGCGACCTCGAGCACGGGCTCGGCGGGATCGGCGATCGTGGGCTCGGCGGCCAACACCTCGGTAATGCGGTGCGCCGATTCGTCGGCCATGGTCACCATGACAAAGATCATCGACAGCTGCATCAGGCTCATGAGGACCTGGAAACCATAGGTAAAGATCGAGGAGAGCTGGCCCACGTCGAACAGCGTGCCCTGGCTCGTGATGATGAGCTTGGAGCCCAGGTAGATGATGACGACAAACGCGCCGTTGACGCAGATGTTCATCATGGGGTTGTTAAAGGCCAGCAGCTTCTCGGCGCGGGTGAAGTCCATCTGGACGTCGCGTGCGGCGGTCGCGAACTTCTCCTTCTCAAAGTCTTCGCGCACATAGCTCTTGACCACGCGCATGCCGGTGACGTTTTCCTCGACGGACTCGTTAAGGGCGTCGTACTTATGGAACACGCGCGAGAAGATGGGGCGCACCTTAAAGATGATAAAGAACAGTCCAAAGCCCAGCAGCGGAATGATGACCAGGTAGACCATGGCGACGCTGCCGCCCATGATAAACGCCATGGTAAAGGCGAAGATCAATACCAGCGGCGCGCGCACGGCGATACGGATGATCATCATAAAGGCCTGCTGCACGTTGTTGATGTCGGTGGTCAGGCGCGTGACGAGCGAGGAGCTCGAGAACTCATCGATGTTGGCAAAGCTGAACGTCTGGATCTTGTAGAACAGGTCGTGACGCAGGTTCTTGGCGAACCCGCAGCTCGCATGGCTGCAGGTGACGCCGGCCGCGGCGCCAAAAGCAAGTGACGTCAGCGCGATGAGCACCAAAAAGCCTGCAGTGGGAAGCATCTCGGCTACGGTGGCGCCGTCTTTGATGGCGTCGATCAGGTTGGCGGTGATAAATGGAATCAGCATCTCGCAGAGCACCTCGCCAAGCACGAGCAACGGCGTGGCAACGGTGACTTTCATATAGTCGCGGATGCTGCCCATGAGGGTTTTAATCATCCAGTTCCTCCCAGGTTACGCGGATTTTATCGAGCATTTCGGCGAGGTCCTCGCGTTCGTCGTGGGTGAGCGCGCTAAAGGCCTGCTCTCTAAAGCGGATGCGGGCCGCCTGCTCAACGCGGGCCTTTTCCCATCCCGCATCGGTCAGGCGGATGGTGAGCTGCCGACGGTCTTTGGGATTGCGACTGCGCTCGATAAGACCGCCCAGTTCGAGCTTGGACAGAATCTCGGAAAGGGACCCCGGCTTGAGGTCGAAGTGCATGCCGAGCTCCTGTTGGGACAGCTCGCCGGTCGGCTGCTTGGCGAGTAGGCAGACAATAGGCGCCTTGCCAGATATGCCGCCGCCGTGAAAATGCATGTAATGGCCGCAAAACCCCAGCCCATGGAGGATTCTCTTGGCGAGACGGTCCTCCTTGGACTGAGTCTCGGGCTCGTCTACCGGCTGCGAGGGGTCGTCGCCGGGTTCATGCGGATGGGCGTGTGGTTCAACACACATATCTAATCTTCGCTCCTTTCTTTAGTTAGGTAGTGGAATTGTTTTGTGCCTAACTAATCTAGGAGCATGAGAAATGAATGTCAAGGTACCAAACTAGTGGTTACGCGGTTTTACCAAACCGCGTAACGGCTCGACGCTGCAAACGCTCCCTGCGCTACACTTAGTCGCACTGTGGCGCTGCTGCGCCGTGCCCGAACCAAGGGAGACCCTCATGAAGAACACTCAGCTGCTGCTGATCAACGATATGTGCGGCTACGGCAAGGTTGCGCTTTCCGCCATGCTGCCGGTGCTGTCGCACATGGGTTACCGTATCCACAATCTGCCGACGGCACTTGTGTCCGATACGCTCAACTATCCCAAGTTCTACATCCATGACACCACCGAGTACGTGCGCCAGAGCCTCGCCATCTGGGAGGATCTCGGCTTTGAGTTCGACGCCATCTCCACCGGCTTTATCGTGACTGAGGAAGAGACGCGCATTATTTCGGACTTCTGCCACCGTCGCGCGCAAAAGGGCACCAAGGTGTTCGTCGACCCCATCATGGGCGACAACGGCAAGCTCTACGCCGGCGTGCCCGAGTCCACGATCGGCCTCATGCGCAGCCTGCTCGAGTGCGCCGACTATGCGGTGCCAAACTACACCGAGGCGTGCCTGCTCACCGATACGCCCATTGCCGAGCAAATCACGCCCGATAAGGGCCGCGCTCTTGTGGATGCCGTGCGTGCCTTGGGCGCCAAGTCGGTGGTCATTACGAGCGCTGTGGTCGACGGTGCGAATGTCGTCATCGGTTACGACCATGTGGCGGGGGAGTACTTTACGATTCCCTTCGACCTGATCCCGGTCTACTTCCCGGGCACGGGCGACACGTTCTCGGCGGTGCTCGTCGGCCGCGTTATGGCAGGTTGGAGTCTGCAGCGCGCGACGAGCGATGCCATGCGCGTGGTAGCCGAGCTTATCGAGCGCAATGCCGACCAGGAGGATAAGTCCGCCGGCCTTCCCATCGAGGCCTGCCTGGATGTGATTGACCATGAGTAACGCCGACGAGAGCAGTACCGAGGCGGCGGGCGAGAACAAGCCGCTCGGCGCGCCGCGTGGCAAGCGTCCGCGTATTCGCATTAGCTGCGTGGACCAGCTGGGCACATGCCGCTGCCATCACGGGCACAAGCCGGGTGACGTCTTCGACTTCGACCGCGACCGCGGCAAGATGTGCGCCATGGCCTGCCATGTGGGCTTTCCCTATATCGACATCCTGCGCTATGGCGGTACCGTGCCCGGCAACGAGCCCGGCACGGCAAAGTTCTGCTGTCCCGAGGTCGATACGTTGAACGTCTGGCTCGCCGAGATCGTCGACGAGTAGTTGAGCGTGGATTTTCTCCCGTTTAGAGCGCGCTTGAACGCTCAAAGTGGGAGATCATCCACGCTCGTTTTATGCCGATGGCGTGGCACGTGCGTCCGCGTGCTCGCTTGCCTATAACTGCTCGAGCATGGCCGTGCAGCCGGCGAGCACATCGCGGTAGGTGGCATCGAAGTTGCCGGTGTACCAGGGATCGGCCACGTCGCCGGGGCGATCGGTCCAATCGAGCAGGCGCGAGATCTTGCCATCGGGGTCGCTGCCAAAAATGCGACGCAGACCTCGCGCGTTCTCGGCATCCATATAGACAATGTGGTCCCAGTTACCATACTCTGCGCGACGCACCTGGCGGGCGCGGTGCGCAACGACGGGAATCCCGACTTCACGCAGCTTGGCAACGGTGCCACGATGCGGCGGATTGCCGATCTCCTCGGTCGACGTTGCAGCGGAATCAATGACAAACTCCGCCTCGCGTCCAGCGCGGCGCACCAGCTCGGTAAACACCGACTCAGCCATCGTCGAGCGGCAGATATTCCCATGGCAGATAAACAGTACACGTTGCATATGCGGTTTCCTTTCGATCGCCATCATCGAGCTCGAGTATCGCATCTACGCCTGCGCCCTCGCCCGCTTGCGCTCCCAGCGAGCCAACTTAATCGTCACCAGCGTAAGAGCCCAGGCCACAAGCGAGAACGCGGCGCCCACTGCGCCTACGTATGCAATGCCAACTCCGCTTACCACGGCGCCGCCCACCGCGGTGCCAAACGAGATGCCGACGTTAAACGCCATGGGCTCAACCGAACTTGCGAGCACCATCGACTTGGGGTGGCGGCTGCGTGCCACGTCCATAAAGTGCGTGATGCACGACACCGAGAACAGGTACATGAGCATCGCCAGGCTAAAGACAAAGACAAGTGCGAGCGGCATGGCAGCGCCTACGGCAAACAGCCCAAACAATGCCGCCGCCTGCAGCACAAACGTCACAAGCAGCGCCTTCATGCCAAAGCGCGCATCGATCCATCCGCCCAGGATGTTCGAGACCAGGCAGAACACGCCGTAGGCCATAAGCGTGGTACTGGCTTCGACCGTGCCCATGCCCAGCACCTGCTCAAGATAAGGCGTCACGTAGCCGTAGAACACATAGACCGACCCCACGCCAAACAAGAAGATGAGCATGCCAGTGATGATGCTCGGCTCGCGCAGCAGACCCGCCTGCTCGCGAAAGGTGGCAGGCTCGTCGGTTTGCCCAGCGCGCGGCATAAACGTCACGAGCGCTCCGCAGATCAAAACGGCAAAGGCCAGCGTGCCGTACATGGTCACGTGCCAATCGAGCGTGTCGGCCACAAATTTGCCAATCGAGGTCACAAAGACCATCGCCACGGAAAACGCACCGTACACTACCGAGATGGCAAGCGAAGTTTGCTGCGGGGACAGAAGCTCAGGGATGTACGTCACGCCTACGGCGAGCAGTGCGCCCGAGACGGAGCCCAGGACAATGCGCGAGATAAAGAGCACCTGGAAGTTGGGCGCCAACGCCATGACCAGGTTGCCGAGCACAAAGACGATGCTATAGCACACGAGCAGCTGGTAGCGGCGAAAACGCCCCGTGCTGAGCGCAAGCGTCGGCGTAGCGATGGCGTAGACGAGTGCGAACACGCTGATGAGCTGGCCCGCAGTGGCAAGTGAGATGCCGAGCTCCGTCGCCAGGTCGCTTTCGATGCCGATGACCACGAACTCGGAGCAGCCGAGCGAGAATCCCAACAGCACGAGCAGCGCCAGGCAGAGCTTGGTGCGCGCAGAGGAGAGCGCGGCGGCGGTTGACTTACTTTTAGGCGTGGTTGCGGCGGTCAAGGTTGTCACTCCAATGTCGCATTGATAAGCGGGATTCAATCCCTGCAACTCTAACAGAATGTGACAAAGGGACAGTCCCTTTGTCACATTGCGCTGCCGGCCAGTCGCCCAAACCATCACAACATTCGATGAAAATCTCGAAATCGAGGAAAAGCGTCGAATGTTGTGACGGTTTTCGTGTCCGGCGCGGGTGAGCTTCCGCGCCATCTGAGGGTATAAGGCTAGCGAGTGTTTATTTGCGAGGCCTAAGGGGCGCCCCGTATGGATATCGATAACTTTGAATGGTGGTATAGCGAGGGTGAGGCTCCGGACGAGGAGTGGGACGAGCCCACGCCGCGTGACGTGTCGAGCGACGAGGACGAGACCGGCAACGACGTCGCCGCCGACTCGGACGCTGCCTCCGACCCCGTCGAGCCCCTGACCTTCGAACAAGCCTGGGCCCAGGCCGAGGCAGACGAGGCCAAGGCCGACGCTACGGCCACGCTCGGCGAGCCAGCCGACATGTCGATCTCGCCGGCAAAGACCCCGCAGCCGCGCCACACTATCGACCCCGACAGCACGGCATCCTTCAGCATTCTCGACGTGCCCTCGCAGGGCGCTCAGGCGCCCGCACCCACACGTCGCCCCAATCTGTCTCGCGAGGAAGATGCAGGACGTCGCTCGCCGCTCGGCCCCATCCTTATTGCCTTTATGGCCGGCGTTATCGCATGCTCGGTAATTGGAAACGTCTGGAGCCATGTCGAACAACAGCGAAAAGACGCCGCCAAGGTCGAGATGTCTGTCGAGCAATCGCTCGGTCGTACGCGCTCGGTACATGTGTCGGTCGAGGTCAAGGACGGCGCGACGTGGGACACCGCGCGCGGCGACAGCCAAATGCTCATCCGCATCGTGGGGCGCACGCTCAAAGGGCAGACGATTGACGAGTATCAATACGTCAATTCCGCTGGTGACGGCATCGAGCTCAAGCCTGGCGACTACGAGCTCACGGTCGATGAACCGCCCGTCGCCACCGACGGCACGCGCTTCCGCGCCTCAAAGCGCATGGTCCCCGTGAGCTTTAACTCACAGGCGCCCGACATGGTCGACACCACACCGCAGGGCGGGTTCGACCTTTACGTGGATACCCAGTAGGCGCTCCCGCTCATTCCGCTATGGCTACTCAATAATCGCCTGCCGTCCCGTCCCGTCGCCAAGAGTGGGACAATAGCCCTCGACACTATTGTTTACTTTTGGAGGAAGTAGCATGTCTACCGTCACTACTATCAAGCGCGGCGGCCTCACCGCGGCCATCGATTCCATGGGCGCCCAGCTCACGAGCCTTGCCCTCAACGGCAACGAGTATCTGTGGCAGGGCGACCCCGCCTTTTGGGGCAAGCACGCGCCCATCCTGTTCCCTATTGTGGGCTCGCTGCGCAACAACACGGCAACGTCTGCGGCCGGCACCTGCGAGATGCCGCGCCACGGACTCGCGCGCATCGTCGAGCACAAGCTGGTCGAGGTTTCGGAGGACGGCTCCTCGGTAACGTACGAGATTACCGATACGCCCGAGTCGCTCAAGGCGTTCCCGTTCCACTTTAAGCTCAACATGACCTATGCCTTGACCGGCGACGCCACCCTCACGCAGACCTTTGCCGTCACCAACACCGGCGACGTGGACCTGCCGTTCTCGGTGGGCGGCCACCCCGCATTTAACGTGCCCGCCCCCGGTGCCGAGGACGAGGCGTTCGAGGATTACGAGTTGGCGTTTACCGAGGCTTGGACCAACGAGGCTCCCATCATCACGCCCGACGGTCTTATGACGTTCGAGGGTAGCTACAAGGCTCCCGATAACTCGGACGTGCTGCCCATCACGCACCGTAGCTTCGATAACGATGCCATCATGTTCACCGATACTCCGGGCTCCACGCTCACGCTGCGCGGCCGCAAGTCGGGCCACGGCGTCAAGATCGACTTTGAGGGCTTTAAGTACATTGGCGTGTGGTCTGCCGCCAACGACGCTCCGTTTGTGGCGCTCGAGCCCTGGACCGGTCATACCACCATGGACACCGAGGACGATGTCTTTGAGCACAAGGTCAACACCATCACCTTGGCTCCCGGCGCTACCGATAAACGCAGCTTTAGCGTCACCTTGCTCTAGAGGTTCCGCCGCTCGGTCGATGCTGCGCGCCGTCCAGAGCGATAATTTGTCATTCATAAGGCAAGGCATAGACCTTCTGGTCATGCCTTGCCTTTTTCATGCCACTTGTTCGCTCTGGACGTCGCTCGCCGGCATTGCCAAAACATCGACGTCCCCAATGACTACCGTGTGTCTATTAATTTTTCGAGCTTGTGCTGCGCTGCTGGTCGCTGGCGTATATCCTGTTAACTCGTCAGCATACGATTCAACAGGGAAGGCAGATTATGCATTCTCCCCATCAACGCGACGCGCATCCACAGCCGGTATGCAGCCGTCGCATCTTTTTGGGTAGCGCTCTCGCTGCGAGCGCTTCTGTCGTCGCCGGCGCACTTGCCGGTTGCCAGCGCCCCTCCACGCTGGAAGTAGTTCAGCCCACGACGGGCGGCGGCCGCGACGACCTGTCCGATTCCGTTATCGGCAAGGATAAGATCCGCATTGGCATGGAGGCGGCCTACGCCCCGTACAACTGGCAGGTCTCCGAGGCCAGCGAGTACACCATCCCCATCGACAACGTGCAGGGTGCCTATGCCGATGGCTACGACGTGCAGATCGCCAAGATCGTCTGCAAGGCCCTCGGTGGCGAGCCCGTTGCCGTCAAGCAGAGTTTCTCGGGCCTTATCGATTCGCTCAACAACGGCCAAATCGACCTCATCATCGCTGGCATGAGCGCCACGCCCGAGCGCGAGGAGTCCGTCGGCTTTTCCGATCCGTACTTCATTGGCTACTTTGGCCTGTTCGTAAAAGAGGGCTCGCCCTACCAAAATGCGACCAAGCTCAGCGACTTTAGCGGCGCCACGGTGCTCGGGCAAAAGGACACCATGCTCGATACCGTCATCGACGAGATCCCGGGCGTTGTGCACAAAAACCCGGTCGATTCGGTCCCACGGTGTTTTCGAACCTGCTGCAGGGCACCTGCGACGCCGTGACCTATAACACCGAGAACGAGAAGGGCTATATGGCCCAAAACCCGGGTATCGTGCCGATTCAATTTGCCGAGGACGAGGGCTTTAAGCAGGAGGTCACGGCAAACGTCGGCTGCCGCAAGGGCTCGGACAAGCTGCTTAAGCTCATCGACAAGACACTCAAGGGCATTAGCCAGGAGGAGCGCGACCAAATGTGGGACGCGTGCCTCGACCGTCAGCCGGCATAGGGAGGCAGCATGAAAACCATTAATCGCCTGGCCTCCTTTATCAAGGCCGACCACCGTTATGTATACCTGGGCACGAGCGTTATCGCGGCGCTCGGCCTGACGTTTAGCCAGCGCAACCCCACGCCGCTGAGCTTCTTGGCCCCCACGGGCGTGTTCCAAGATTGCCTTTGGGCAATCCTGTGGGCGTGGCTCGTCGTGTCGGCGGCGGCGCTGGTCACCAAGCTCATGCACTGGAACAACTATCGCGAAAAGTCGCCGTTCGCCTCCGAGCGTTGCCGCCGTGGCGCACGCCTGGGCAGCTACGTCGTGGTCGCCATCGCGGCGATCTTTTTCGTGGACCGCTGCGTCATGTCGTTTATCGACCTGGTGCAGGTGAGCATTGTCTCGGATTCCAACCCCAGCGACTTTTTGTCGAGCCTGGTCTACATGACCTACAAGAGCGGCGACTTCTTCATTCGCGGTATCGAGATCACCATCGCGCTTGCCACCTTCGGCACCGTCATCGCATTCTTCCTGGCGCTGCTCTTCGTGTTCCTGCGCATTCAGACCTTCGATCGCGTGGACAACGACCTGGTGCGCTTCTTTAAGAGTATCGGCCGCGGCTTTGCGACCGTCTACTCCACCATCGTGCGCGGCACGCCCATGATGGTCCAGGGTCTGCTCATCTATTACGCGGGCTTCACCGTTTTGCGCGGCATGGGCTTCGAGACCGCTCAGGCCAACCAGATTTGGAGCACCTTCACCGCCGGCCTCGTCACCATCTCGCTCAACTCCACCGCCTACATGATGGAGGTCCTGCGCGGCGGCATCGAGTCCATCGATCCCGGCCAGGCCGAGGCAGCACGCTCGCTGGGCCTGTCGCAGTGGCAAGCTATGCGCAAAGTCGTGTTCCCCCAGGGCATTAAAAACGCGATTCCGGCGCTCACCAACGAGCTCATCATCAACATCAAGGATTCGTCGGTGCTCTCGGTCATTGGCGTGTTCGACCTCATGTACGCCACCACCACCGTCGCCGGCGTGTACTACCGCCAGATGGAGGTCTACTGCGTGGCGCTCGTGGTCTACCTGATCCTGACGCTCGTGGCGAGCCGCCTGCTCGAGGCCTTTGGCAAAAAGCTCGGCGCCGAGGCTCCGGTCACGCTGCCCAGCTCCAACTAGGCTCAAGACGAGGAGAATCATCATGGCAGATACCGCCACTACCGGCACCATGGCCGCCGCACAGACCAATGAGCCGCTCATCCGCGTCGAGGGCCTGCGCAAGAGCTTCGGCTCGCTCGAGGTGCTCAAGGGCATCGACCTGTCCGTTAACCCCGGCGAAGTCGTCACCATTATCGGCGCCTCGGGTTCGGGCAAGTCGACCTTCCTGCGCTGCCTCAACCTGCTCGAGACCCCGGACGCGGGCCACATCTGGTTCCACGGCCAGGACCTCACGGCCGAGCGCTGCAACATCAACAAGCTGCGCGAGGACATCGGCATGGTGTTCCAGGGCTTTAACCTGTTCAACAACATGGATGTGCTCGATAACTGCACGCTCGCGCCCGTCACGCTCAAAAAGATGAGCAAGGCCGAGGCTGAAAAAATAGCGATGGAGCATCTGACGAGCGTGGGACTCGAAAAGTTCGCGCACGCCGCCGTGGGTCGCCTGTCCGGTGGTCAAAAACAGCGCGTGGCCATCGCTCGTGCCCTATGTATGAATCCGCAGATCATGCTGTTCGACGAGCCGACCTCCGCACTCGACCCCGAGATCGTGGGAGAGGTGCTCGAGGTCATGCGCAAGCTCGCTGCCGACGGCATGACCATGGTCGTCGTCACGCACGAGATGGCCTTTGCCCGCACGGTGTCCGACCGCGTGGTCTTTATGGACAAGGGCGTGGTCCTCGAGGACGCCGCGCCGGCGGAGCTTTTTGGCAACCCCAAGCACCAGCGTACCCGCGAGTTCCTCTCGCGTTATCTCGAGGACAAATAGCCGACCGCAAACGCTTACGTGGCAGGGCCGCTCCGGTGGGGCGGCCCTTGTCGTCACAATCGAAAGGATGTCATGGCCGAGGTTTGGCGCTTCTTTGCGCATGAGGATGATTTTGTCGGTATAGACGAGGCCGGCGCATGCGAGCGCCTGGGCCGTGTGCTGTCGTTTCCGACCATTTCGAGCATGGATGCCGAGGCAGTGGACTGGCGGCCGTTCGACGACCTGCGCGCCTATATGCAGCAGGCCTGGCCGCACGTATTTACAGCGGGTAAGGTCGAGCTCATCGATCATTCGTTGCTGGTGACGCTTTCCGGCTCCGACCCCGCACTCAAGCCCGTTGTGCTCATGGGTCACATGGACGTGGTCCCCGTGGTGCCGGGTACCGAGGACGACTGGACGTACGCCCCCTTTAGCGGGCATGTAGACGACACCTACATTTGGGGTCGCGGCGCCATCGATATGAAAGACCAGGTCGCAGGCATTCTCGAGGCGGTTGAGTATGCGCTGACGCACGGCTGGGAGCACGAGCGCACGCTGCTCCTGGCCTTTGGCCAGGACGAGGAGACTACGCAGTACGGCGCAGGCGCCATCGGCCGCGCGCTCGAGGAGCGCGGCATTGAGCTTGAGTACCTGATCGACGAGGGTGACTACCGCATCGTTCCAGCTGCCGAGTATGGCGCGGGCGAGGGCTGGCTTATGCATGCCGACCTTGCCGAGAAGGGCTACGCCGATATTGTGCTCAAGACGAAGAGTGAGGGCGGGCATTCGTCCAACCCCTACGGCGGCACATCGCTCGAGGTACTGAGCCGCGCTATCGCCGCAATCTGCGATATCGAGTGGCCGACGCGCGTGACCGACTTGCTTGCCGCCCAACTCGTCGAGTTGGGGCTCTACACGGCCGATGAAATTGCCGCCAACGGGGATGCCATTGTCCGCGAGTGCCTCGCCAGCAAGAAGCTCTATCCGCTGGTGACGACCACCTGCGCGCCCACGCAGATCGAGGGTGGCAGCACCGGCGCCAACGTAATGCCGCAGGATATGTGGGCCAATATCAATTTCCGTATGCTCGAGGGCACGAGCGTGGCCGATGTCGTGGCCCGCTGCTGCGTCGCCGTTGCCGAGGCGGGGCTCGCCGACCGTGTCGAGGTCGAGCTCGGCCCTGGCAGCTCCGAACCCTCGCCGTCTCCGCGCATCGGCGGACCGGGACTCGAGGCGGTTCGCTCCATCGCCGCCCGCTATTTCCGTGATCCAAAGGGGATGGAGGAAAACGGATCATCCGAGCCGTTGGCGATTGTCCCCTCGACCGTGATCGGCGCGACCGACGCTGCCAACTACCAGCGCATTTGCTCCGAGTGCATTCGCTTCTCGGCCTTTGTGGTTGATGACGACGAGTGTGATCGCGGCGTCCACGGCACCAACGAGCGCATCACCCGCCGCGCCTACCTCCAGGGCATCCGCTTCCTCGTCGCTCTACTCCAAACGCTCTAGCCAAAAAGCAAGCCCTTGGTGCAATGGGGTCAGGTTTGTTTGCACCAATCATTCCGTGCGGGTTATATGCAGGTTTGCCTGGGCACGCTATCATGTTTGGGTTAGACCGCAACTATGTACCCCATACGCGAAGGGATGCGCATGTATCTGAAGATCGACATGTTCTAGCCGGGCTTACCCCCGCAGTGGCGCCGCGCGCCCCATCAACTCTGCCGATTTTCACCTTCACGCATATAAAGGAGTCCCGCCATGCGCGACAAGCTCGAAAAGATTATCAAGGCCTACGAGGAGCTCGAGAAGAAGCTCTCCGACCCGGCCGTCGCCTCCGATATTAAGGAGTTCACGCGTCTCAACAAGGAGTACGCGCACCAGTCCGACCTCATCGCCGCCTCGCGCGAGTACATTGGCGCGCTCGATGACATCGAGGCTGCCAAGGAAATGCTGCACGATACCACCGATGCCGATGAGAAGGAGATGCTCCAGATGGACATCTCCGAAAACGAGGCCAAGCTTCCCCAGCTCGAGGAAGACATCAAGTACATGCTCATCCCGAGCGACCCCAACGACGACAAGAACACCATCGTCGAGATTCGCTCCGCCGCCGGTGGCGACGAGGCGGCCATCTTCGCCGGCGACCTGTACAAGATGTATCAGCGCTTTTGCGAGTCGCGTAGCTGGAAGACCACCGTGCTCGATTCCAGCCCCAGCGAGGCCGGCGGCTTCAAGTCCATCGAGTTCAAGGTCGAGGGCGACCGCGTCTACTCCGTTATGAAGTACGAGTCCGGCGTGCACCGTGTCCAGCGCGTCCCCAAGACCGAGTCCCAGGGCCGCATTCAGACCTCCACGGCTACCGTCGCCGTACTTCCCGAGGCCGAGGAGATCGACGTCCAGATCAACCAGTCCGACCTGCGCATCGACACCTACTGCGCCTCCGGCCCTGGCGGTCAGTGCGTTAACACTACCTACTCCGCTGTGCGAATCACCCACCTGCCCACCAACACCGTGGTGCAGTCACAGGAGCAGCGTTCCCAGATCCAGAACCGCGAGGTCTGCATGCAGATGCTGCGTGCCCGTCTGTACGAGATGGAGCTCGAGAAGCAGCAGGCAGAGCTCGGTGCCGAGCGCCAAAGCCAGATCGGCCACGGCAACCGTTCCGAGAAGATCCGTACCTACAACCAGCCCCAGGACCGCGTGACCGATCACCGCATCGGTTTCAACTCCACCTACAACGGCGTCCTTCTGGGCGATCAGCTCGGCACCGTCATCGAGGCGCTCGCCGCCGCCGAGCGAGCCGAGAAGCTGGCACAGGCTGTTTAGGTTACGGCGTTTTGCCAAACGCCGTAACGGCTCGACGCTGCGCGCCGCCCAGAGCGACAATTTGTCATTCAAAAGGCAAGGCATGACCAGAAGGTCTATGCCCTGCCTTTTTCATGCCAACTTGTTCGCTCTGGATGTCGCTCGCTGACATTGCCAAAACATCGGCGTTTCCTTGGTTGTCAAATGATTCGTAGGGAGTCATTGGTGACATTGCCTTGATATTTTATTCAGTCGGCTGTGATGTCATTTGAGCTGCTTACCTGCTTAAGGCAATTGATGGCATAAGTCCGCTATCGAAAATATTGCTCAAAATATCGTTCAAGAAGTCGCGGAGCGATTTTTGATGCGTCGCGCGTCAAGCGATGTGGCAAGTTCTTGGTTAGATATTGGTCAGTTTTGGGTCAACCTTGCCAAAAGCTTGACGGATGCAGATTTAGACGTCGACGAATGGGCACTTCAGATGGGTTCCAAGCAAAATTCTGGGCTGATTCTCGATAATTGCCTTCAATCGTCCCTTGCCAAGCGCTGGCCTCGCGTACAATCTGCTCCGACATTCGCGCGCCGTCCGGCGCTTAAGAGGGGAGGGCCCCATGGCAAACGAGATTTGGACCATCAAGCGTTGTCTCGAGTGGACCAAGGAGTACCTGGCCGAGCGCGGCGAGGAGCACCCCCGTCTTTCTGCCGAGTGGCTGCTGTGCGCAGCTACGGGTCTGGCGCGTATCGACTTATATATGCGCATGGACGAGACGCTCGACGCAGCGCAGCTCGAGACCATGCACGCGGCGGTCGTCCGTCGCGCGAAGGGCGAGCCGCTGCAGTACATCACCGGTAGCACGCAGTTTCGCATGATCGACGTCGCGTGCGCCCCCGGTGTGCTCATCCCGCGCCCCGAGACCGAGATGCTCGTCGAAGAAGTTCTGAACTATCTGGATGCCGAGGTGCTGAGCCCCGAGGCCGCTGCCCGCCAGCGCGTGGAGCTGCCTTGGAACGATGAGGTCGAGCAGGCCCGCAAAGCCGAGGCGGCGCTGGCTGACGAACGCGCGGCCGCCGAGCGCCGTGCCGCCAACCTGACGGCCGCCGATGAGGCTGCGCTGGGTAGCGACGTGCTCGGTAGCCGCGCCTATGCCGAGGAACTGGCCGACCGCGAGGCCGAGGAAGCCGCCGCGCAGGCAGCAGAAGCCGAAGCGGCAGAAGCAGAGGCCATGGAAACCCCCGAGCCCGAGCTCGACGAATACGGCATCGCCATTGAGGACAACGACCAACAGGCGACTCCCGCGCAAGATGCCGCCGAGGCCAACGTATCTGCCCCAGCCGAGCCCCGCACTGCCCGCGTTCTCGAGGTCGGCTGCGGCACGGGCTGCATTTCGCTCTCCCTTGCCTGGGAGCGCCGCGGGCACGTTACCTGTACTGCTACCGATATCGAGCCGCGCGCCATCGACCTTGCTACCAAAAACCGCGATGCGCTTGGTCTCACGTCCGACGAGGTCGCCTTCAGCCTCACAAACCTGGTGAGCTCCATTCCCCGCGAAGAGTGGGGCACCTTTGACGTACTCGTCTCCAACCCGCCCTACATCCCCACCGATGTCATGCGCTCGCTGCCGCATGAGGTCAAGGACTTTGAGCCCGATCTGGCGCTCGAGGGCGGTGCCGACGGTCTCGATATCTTCCGCCGCCTGCTCAACGCGGCGCCCTACATGCTGCGTGCCGGCGGCCTGTTTGCCTGCGAGCTCTACGAGGGCGCGCTCGACGCCGCGGCCGAGCTCTGTCGTCAAGCAGGCCTTTCGGACGTGCGTATCGTCCACGACCTCACCGATCGTCCCCGCATCGTTCGAGCCATCGTCACCGAGCCCAAACAGCGTATTTAAGCTGAATAAATAGACATTTGCGCAAGTTTGTCCTTGCAATATACCGTAAAACTTCTACTATAGAAGGAGAAAGGTATGTCAAATCAGCTGCATCGGTACCGTATCGTGCTTGATTACATTGAACCTTGGCTTGATGAGCAGGATGAAGCTACGCTGAAGCAGATTTATGCAGACCTTTTGGTGCTCGAGAAGGAAGGTCCCAGCCTTGGTCGTCCGCTGGTTGACCGCGTAAAGGGCTCGAAGCTTCATCATATAAAGGAGCTGAGAGTGACGTCGTGTGGTGGGCAGGTGATTCGCATCCTCTTCGCCTTTGACCCCAAGCGCCAGGCGGTATTGCTATTGGCGGGTGATAAGTCGCGAGCGGGATCGTCAAGGGCAAAATGGAACGGTTGGTATGCGATCAACATTCCAAGGGCCGAGCAAATATACCGTCGCCACGTAAGGAGGCTCGATCGAGATGGAACTGCATGAGTATATGGAATCTCGCGGGATAACACGCGACTCCATTACCGCCGAGCAGGAGAGGACTCGCGATCGTATCGAAGCCTATAAGCTTGCTCAGATTCGCAGGTTAAAAGATCTAACACAGGCGTCGGTCGCCCAGTCGATGGGCGTTTCTCAAAAACGTGTATCCGAGCTCGAGCGTGGGGAGTTGGGTTCGATGAGGCTCGACACGCTGAGCAGGTACGCAGAGAGCCTCGGCGGAAAACTGGTTGCAAGCATCGAGTTTCCCGATCGTACCGTTACGCTTGCGCGCTAAAAATCTTCAATTAATCCCCTCACTTTCACCGACTACTAGAGCCGCTCACCAAACCAACATGCGCTCTGGGCAAATAGATTGAACGTTTCGTGCGAGAATGCCCCACAGTAAACAAACTTGCACCAGAGCGTAAGGGGCTGGCATACACATGCAGACGGTCTATCGGGTATACGAGGGAGCGCGCGAGCCGCATCGGCTTGCCGTCGAGCGTACGGCCGAGGTGCTCGGCTGTGGCGGTCTGGCCCTGATCCCGACCGAGACCGTCTATGGTGTCGCTGTGGCAGTTAACGCCTTTTCGGACGCCGTGCCTCAAGATACAAGCGAATTCCCATCGTGGCCGCGAGATCTGCAGGCCACCGTCAACGGCGCCGCGGTCCCCGCGCTCGGTACCGGCTATCGTCGTATCTTTACCCTCAAGCAGCGCGAGCTCACCCAAACGGTCGCCTGGCTGGTCGATGATGCCGAGGCACTCGACCGCTATGGCGTGGATATCCCGGAAGATGCCCGCGTGCTCGCGCGACGATGCTGGCCGGGAGCCCTGACTATCGTGATTAAGGCAGCCCCCTGCGTGCCGACCTTTATGCGCGCCGCCGATGACACGGTGGCTCTTCGCGCGTCGGCCTCGCCTGTGGTGCAGGCGCTCATCCGCGCCTGCGGCAGTCCACTTGCCTGTACGAGCGCCAACACGCACGGCGCACCCTCGCCGGCAAGCTTTGCCGCCGTCGAGGGTCGCATCCTGGAGGGGGTCGATGTTGCCGTCGACGCCGGTGAGACCCCGTGTCGCGACGCCTCGACCATCGTGTCGTTTCAGCACGGCGGGCTCCAGATCCTGCGCCAAGGCGCACTTCCCGCATCAGAGATCGAACGGGTCCTGTCCGACCCGATGCAATAGAAAGGTGTAAGCGATGTCGTTGAATCTGGGCAGCCTGGGCATGGAAGATGTCTCGTTTAACTTTGGCGGTTCCTACATCATGGCACTCGACTGCGGCACCACCTCGGTACTTGCGACCATCGTCGACGAGTACGGATGCATCGTCGCGCAGGCACGTCGCAGCGTCAAAACCAGCTTCCCGCGTCCCGGTTGGGTAGAGCAAGACCCCATGGCGGTGCTTGCCAGCCAGATCGCCGTCATGATGGAAGTCCAGTTTAAGAGCGGTATCCACTCCGACCGCATTGCCGCCATCGGCATCTCCAACCAGCGCGAGACCACGGTGGTCTGGGACCGCGTGAGCGGTCAGCCGATCTATAACGCCATCGTATGGCAGTGCCGCCGTACCGCGTCGGTAATTGAGGCGTTGGTTGAACAGGGTTGCGAGGAGTTGGTGCGCTCCCGCACGGGACTCACGCTCGACCCGTATTTCTCGGCCTCCAAGGTGCAGTGGATTCTCGACAACGTCGACGGCGCACGCGAGAGCGCGGCGGCGGGCGACCTCATGTTTGGCACCATCGACACCTGGCTCATCTACAACCTCACTGGCGGCCAGGTCTTTGCCACCGACTACACCAATGCCAGCCGCACGGCACTCTTTAATATCCATACGCTTGATTGGGACGACGACCTGCTGGCGCTCTTTGACGTTCCACGTTCCATGATGCCCGAGGTTCGCTGGAGCTCGGGCGACTACGGCCGCGTCGCGAGCGACATCATGACCAACATGCCGCCCATCATGGGCGTGGCGGGCGACCAGCAGGCGTCGCTGTTCGGCCACTGCTGTTTCCGTCCCGGCCAGACCAAAAACACCTATGGCACGGGTTGCTTTATGCTCATGAACACCGGCGACGAGATCGTCGAATCCAAGAATGGCTTGGTCTCCACCATCGGTATCGCTGCGAACGGGAAGATCAGCTATGCACTCGAGGGCTCCATCTTTGCTGCCGGCTCCACCATGAACTGGCTTCGCAACAACATGGGCATCATCTCGAGCGTGAGCGAGTCGGCACAACTCGCCGCTTCGATTAACGACAACGAGGGCTGCTACTTCGTTCCCGCCTTTGCGGGTTTGGGCGCTCCCTGGTGGGATCCGCATGCCCGCGGTATCGTGTGCGGTCTGACCGGCGCCTCGAGCCGTGCGACCATCGTGCGCGCCGCCTGCGAATCCATGGCATATCAGAGCTACGACGTGCTGCGCGCCATGGAGCAGGACGTGGGGCTTTCGATCGAGCGTCTGTCTGTCGATGGCGGTGCCTCGCGCAACGAGTTCATCATGCAATTTCAGGCCGACCTGCTGGATATCCCCGTGCTGCAATGCGAGACGGTGGAGACCACGGCAATCGGTGCCGCGTACTTGGCGGGTCTTGTCGTCGGCTATTGGGAAGACCTGGAAGAGCTGGAGCAAAATGCCCAGATCGTTAGGACCTTCCTTCCCCACATGTCCGCCGAGCGCCGCGAGCAAAACCTTGCGGGCTGGCGTGATGCGGTCAAGCGCTCGCTCAGTACCGCACAGTAGGGCCGCGATGGGCTGCTCGATACAACAAACCGCTAAACTAATGCATGGCGTGCGGTGGCGACATTGCTGCGCGCCGTGTCAGCAAGGCCGTTTTGCGGCCGCAACGAAAGGGGCAATCAACCCATGACCGTCACCTACGATGCGTCCCGTGTGACGCTTGTCGATCACCCGCTCGTTCAGCACAAGCTGTCGATCCTGCGCGACAAAAATACCGGCACCAACCAGTTCCGCCAGCTCGTGCGCGAACTCGCGCTTTTTGACGGCTACGAGGCCATGCGCGACCTGCCTATGGAAGACGTCGAGGTCGAGACCCCCATCACTACCGCCACGTTCAAACAGCTCGCCGGCAAGAAACTCGCCATCGTGCCCATCCTGCGTGCGGGCCTTGGCATGGTCGACGGTATCCTCGACCTGGTGCCCTCCGCTCGCGTGGGCCACATCGGCATGGAGCGCGACGAGGTTACCCACGAGCCGCATGAGTACTACTGCAAGATGCCCAAGGATATCGACCAGCGCATCTGCTTGGTTGTCGACCCCATGCTCGCCACGGGCGGTTCGGCCGAAATGGCCATCAGCTATCTGCGCGAGCGCGGTGTCAAGGACATCCGCATGCTGTGCATCGTCGCGGCCCCCGAGGGCCTCAAGTCGCTGACTGAGAAGGATTCTGATGTGCATATCTATACCTGCGCCATCGACGACCATCTCAACGAGGCTGCCTACATCGTTCCTGGCCTGGGCGACGCCGGCGACCGCATCTACGGCACGCTCTAGTCGCTGGGCTAAGACGGCCGCGGCTGCAAATACGAAGAAACGGTGCGCGCGGACGAACAAAAGGCGCCGCGCGCACTCCTGTTAACGGACGTTTTGCCCTGCAGGGTTCGAGAAAAACGTATTACCGTACCTGCGGCATAAAGAAGGTCTTAAGAAAACGAACAGGTGCGTATTAACCGATGCTTTTTCGGTTGTACGTTAGCGATTGGCTCGTACAATAGTCACCAATGTTTGGCGGGAACTGTTCTGTGAGGCGTTAAAAAGGAAAGTGAGGACGCCAGTGTTTCAGATAGCCGATCTGCTCGCTATCGTTGCAGGCGCCATCGCGGGCGCAATTGCCTTCCTTCCCTTTGTCTTTACGCTCAAGCCGGTTCTTGACGATAAACAGAATGCGGACATGCTCAAGGGTATGGTGAGTCTGGCGGTCTCGGCAATCGCCCTGCTCGTCTTTACCTTGGTTGTGTTTGCGTTGTTCGGAGAGGCATTTCGCATGTTCCTCCTGGGCGAGGCGATCGGCTTCGTGGCCTTTATGGCCGCCTGCGCGGTTCGCGTCGCCAAGGCGCTGCGAGATCCTCATGAGGTCGAAAGGTAAGTCGTGGAAATTTTTGAAAAGCTGCCTGATGAGATTAATCATCTGGTCAGCGAGTTCAGCTCCACCCCTGTCGTGGGCGATCTGAGCTGCGGCATCACGCAGTACTCGTTTTGGCTGATCGTCTCCACGATCGTGCTCCTGATCGTCCTGGCCGTGTTCAAGAAGAAGCAGACCCTGGTTCCCAAGGGCTTCTTCGTCAACGGTTTCGAGTACATCATCGAGTACGTCGAGAACGATATCGGCAAGGGTGTCGTGGGTGAGAACTGGAAGAAGCACTTCCCGTTCCTGTGCTCGCTTTTCCTGTTCATCCTGATCAATAACATGATCGGCCTGATCCCGGGAATGAAGCCCGGCACCGGCGCAATCGGCTCCACCGCCGCACTCGCCATTTTCGCCTTCGTGTACTTCATCTACTACGGATGCAAGGCTCACGGCGTGATCGGCTACATCAAGAGCCTCGCCCCGCAGGGCGTGAGCTTCCCGATGAACGTGCTTGTGTGGGTCGTCGAGCTTTTCTCGACCTTCCTGCGCCTCATCACGCTTGCCGTCCGTCTGTTCTGCAACATGTTCGCAGGACACGTGGTCATGGGCTCGTTCGCCATCATGGCGAGCATGTTCATGCAGCCGTTGCTTCAGCAGGCTTCCGCGGCCCACGCCGCCGGCGCCCTGCCTTCGCTGGCCTGGCTTGCCATCCTCATCCTGATCTATGCAATCGAGCTTGTGGTCGGCGCCATCCAGGCTTACGTCTTCACGGTCCTTACCGCCGTGTATGTCTCCGAGGCAGAGGAGGTCGCGGAGGAGGAGTAATCTTCCGTTCGCGCCTTTAAAGGTAAGGCAATTCGTTAAACCGCCGGTGCCCGTACCCATGGAGCCCGGCAGTTATAAAAAGGTTATCCTGCGTGAAAAAAAGACACGCACGACAAAGGAGGAATCGTGGGAGTTATCGGTTACGGTCTCGGTGTTATCGGCGCTGGTCTTGCTATCGGCCTGTCTGCTCTGGGTGCTACGGGTGCTATGGCCCGTCAGCCTGAGGTCCAGGGCCGCGTGTTCACCGTCTTCATCATGGGCTCCGCCTTCGGCGAGGCTCTGGCTCTGATCGGCTTCGTTGTCGCGCTGATCGTTAAATAGCACGGAGCGTCAAGTATGAATCTTTCATCCCAGAAGAGCGCGATCGCACTCTCCGCGTCCGCGGCCGCGCTGCTCATGCCGGTTTCCGCGTTCGCTGAGGACGGCGCTGCCGGTGCGGACATCCTCATCCCTAAGATGGCGGAGTTCATCCCGGCGCTTATCGCCTTCCTGATTATCTGGATCGTGCTGGCCAAGGTTGCCCTGCCGGGCATCATGAAAACCATGGAGGAGCGCGGCAAGAAGATCGAGGAGAGCCTCGACGAGGCCGAGAAGACCAAGCAGGAGGCTATCGCCAAGCGCGCTGAGTCCGACTCGATCGTCACCGACGCCCGTCGTCAGGCTGCCGACATCGTTCTCGAGGCCCGTAAGGACGCCGAGTCCGAGCGCGCCCGTATCATCGAGGCTGCTCACAAGGAGGCCGAGGAGATTATCGCCAAGGCCCATACGACCGTCGAGGACGAGCGCAAGTCCATCTACGCTGGTGCCGCGAGCTCCATCGCCGACCTGTCCGTTGCCGTCGCCACCAAGATCGTGGGCGAGGCACTCGAGGACGAGACCGAGCAGAAGAAGCTCATCGAGCGCTACATCCAGGAAGCAGGTAGCCTGAATGCCGACTAGCCGCTATCAGGACAAGGTACTCGAGACCTACGCGCGCTCCCTTCTGGAAGCCGCTAAGGCCGAGAACCATGTGTTCGAGGACCTCGAGATGATCGAGCGCCTGGCTTCTGCCAGCCCCGAGATCATCGCCGTGCTCGACACCATGTCCAAGCGCGACCAGCTCGACCTTCTTCCCAAGGTGGCAGCTGCCTTTAAGTATGTTGCCGAGGAAGACGAGGATGTAGTGGGCGTGACCGTCACCACGGCGATCCCGCTCGACGACGAGCTGCGTCAAACCATCACTAAGAAATGCGAGCAGGACTTCGGCCGCAAGGTATTCCTTATCGAGCAAGTCGATCCGTCTATCGTGGGCGGCTTGGTGCTCGAGGCCCGCGGCGAGCGTCGTGACATTTCCGTCAAGACGCAGCTGCGCATCGCGCAGGAGACCCTCGCAAACTCTGCTAATTCGTACGGAGGTGAAGCCTAATGTCCGAAACCCTCAATGCCCAGGATATCGCCAAGAAACTCCAGGAGCAGCTCACGAGCCTCTCCGCGACGGTCGATACGCATGAGGTTTCAACGGTCGATGAGGTAGGCGACGGCATCGCGCGCGTCTCTGGCCTCAAGAGCGCCATGGCAGGCGAGCTTCTGGAGTTCAAGAGCTCCGATACCGGTGAGACCGTCTTCGGCCTTGCCCAGAACCTTGACCGTGACGAGGTCGGCGCCGTTCTGTTCGGTGCCGTCGACTCCATCAAGGAAGGCGACGAGTGCCGCACCACTGGCCGCATTATGGATATTCCCGTGAGCCGTGCCATGCTCGGCCGCGTCGTCAATCCGCTCGGCCAGCCTATCGACGGCCTGGGTGACATTGTCGCCACGCACCGTCGTCCTATCGAGTTCAAGGCCCCCGGTGTCATCGACCGTACCCCGGTGTGCGAGCCGGTTCAGACTGGCCTGTTGGCCATCGACTCCATGGTGCCTATCGGCCGTGGTCAGCGTGAGCTCATCATCGGCGACCGTAAGACCGGTAAGACCGCCATCGCCATCGACGCTATCCTCAACCAGCGCGGCAAGGGCATGGTCTGCATTTATGTCGCCATCGGCCAGAAGGCCTCCACGGTTGCCAACATCCGCGAGACCCTCGCTCAGCACGGTGCGCTCGACTACACCATCATCGTTTCGGCAACCGCTGCCGATTCCGCCCCTATGCAGTACATCGCGCCTATGGCCGGTGCCGCTATCGGCGAGTTCTTCATGTACAACGGCGAGGACGGCAAGCCCGCCAGCGAGACCAACCCCGGCGGCCACGTGCTCGTCATTTACGACGACCTGTCCAAGCAGGCTGTGGCCTACCGTCAGATGTCGCTGACGCTGCATCGTCCGCCCGGACGCGAGGCCTATCCTGGCGACATCTTCTACCTGCACTCTCGTCTGCTCGAGCGTGCCGTCAAGATGTCCAAGAAGAACGGTTACGGCTCCATGACGGCTCTGCCGATCATCGAGACCCAGGACGGCGACGTCTCGGCCTACATTCCGACCAACGTTATTTCCATTACCGACGGTCAGATCTACCTGCAGTCCGAGCTCTTCTTCCAGGGCCAGCGCCCGGCAGTCGACGTGGGCATCTCCGTGTCCCGCGTCGGTGGTGATGCGCAGACCAAGGCCATGAAGCAGGTCGCCGGCAACCTCCGCCTGGACCTCGCTTCGTACCAGGAGCTCGCCGGCTTTACGCAGTTCGGCTCCGACCTTGACGAGGCCACGCAAAAGCAGCTTACCCACGGCGCTCGCATGACCGAGCTCCTTAAGCAGCCGCGCTATAAGCCGTTTGAGGTTTCCGAGCAGATCGTTACGCTGTTTGCCGGCAACGAGGGCTTCCTGGACGACCTGGAGATCGCCGACGTGCTGCCGTTCCGTGCCGAGCTCGTCGAGTACATGGACAATGGCTTTGGCTCGCTGCTCGACAAGGTTCGCGCCAAGAAGATCGACGATGACACCAAGGCTGAGCTCCTTCGCGTCATCGGTGACTTTAAGCAGCAGTTCATGGCCAAGCACCATGCCGATACGACTGGATCAGAGGAGAACTAAGCCCTATGGCCAACCTTCGCGACATTAAGAAGCGAATCTCCTCGGTTACCACGACCAAGCAGATCACGCGCACGATGGAGATGGTCTCTACGGCCAAGATCCGTCGTGCCCTCGATCGCTCCAAGCAGGCCGAGCCCTATAAGGAGGCGCTGACCGACGTCATGTTGACGGTCGCCGGCGACGCCTCCTGCTCGGGCAACGATCCCATGCTGCATAAGCATGAGAGCGTTAAGCGTGGCCTGATTGTCGTCATTGCTTCGGACCGCGGCCTTGCCGGCGGTTTCAATACGACGGTGGAGCGCACGGCCGAAAAGCTCGCCGCTTCTTGGGCGAACGACGGCATCGAGTGCGAGATCATTGCGTGCGGACGCAAGCCGGCCACGTATTTCCGCGACCGCGCAAACGTCATCATGCACTTTGAGGGCAATTCCTCCGAGCCCGATTTTAATCAGGCTCGCATGATTTCCTCTCATATCTGCGATGCGTATCGTGCCGGTGAGCTTGACCGTGTCGAGCTTGTCTACCACCACGCCAAGAACCGCGTGGATCAGGAGCTTCGCGTCGAGCACTTGCTGCCGCTCGATCCCGAGATGATCGCTATGGCCCACGGTCCGCGTAAGAACGAGACCGACGCCCCTAAGCGCATCTCGTCCACGTTCGAGTTCGTGCCCTCTCCCGAGCATGTTCTCGGCAAGCTTGTACCGTCGTATATCCTGACGGTCATCTACCAGGCCCTGATCGATTCGGCGGCCGCCGAGCAGGGTGCACGCCGCAAGGCCATGCACTCCGCAACGGAAAACGCCACCGCGATCATCTCGACCCTTACCCGCACGTATAGTCGCGTGCGCCAGGCTTCGATCACGACCGAGATCAACGAGATCGTCGGCGGAGCCTCAGCATTGGAGGAACAGTAATGGCTAATAACACCGTAAAGCTTGCGGTCGAGGAAGCCACCAAGAAGACGACTGCCGGTGATGGTCGCATCGTGCGTATCATCGGCCCTGTCGTCGACGTCAAGTTTGACGGCGCGGTGCCCCCGATCTACAACGCGCTCACGGTCGAGGCCGAGACCCCGATCGGTCATCTGAGCACGATCCTCGAAGTCGAGAGCCAGCTTCCGGGCGGTGTCGTCCGCACGGTCGCTATGTCCTCGACCGACGGCATGCAGCGCGGCCTCATCGCCACCGATACCGGTGAGCCCATGAAGATGCCCGTTGGTCCCAAGACGCTCGGTCGCATTTGGAACGTCATGGGCAAGCCCGTCGATGGCAAGCCCATGCCCGAGGTGGAGGAGTTCTACCCCATCCACCATGCAGCGCCCCGCTTTGACGAGCTCACCACCAAGACCGAGATCTTCGAGACCGGCATCAAGGCCGTCGACCTGCTTGAGCCCTACATCCGTGGCGGCAAGACGGGCCTGTTCGGCGGCGCCGGCGTCGGCAAGACCGTTCTGATTCAGGAGCTCATCAACAACCTCGCCCAGGAGCACGGCGGCACCTCGGTGTTCACCGGCGTCGGCGAGCGTACCCGCGAGGGCACCGACCTGTTCCTCGAGATGAGCGAGTCTGGCGTTATCGACAAGACCTGCTTGGTCTATGGTCAGATGAACGAGCCGCCCGGAGCGCGTCTGCGCATCGGTCTGGCCGGCCTTACCACCGCTGAGTATTTCCGTGATCGTGGCCAGGACGTTCTGCTGTTCATCGACAACATCTTCCGCTTCTCCCAGGCAGGTTCCGAGGTTTCCGCACTGCTGGGCCGTATGCCGTCCGCCGTTGGTTACCAGCCCACGCTGGCAACCGAGATGGGCGACCTCCAGGAGCGCATTACCTCGACCAAGACGGGCTCCATTACCTCCGTCCAGGCTGTCTACGTCCCCGCAGACGACCTGACCGACCCGGCGCCTGCCACGACGTTTACGCACCTCGACGCCACCACGGTTCTTTCGCGTAGCATTTCGTCGCTCGGCCTGTTCCCGGCTATCGACCCGCTCGCGTCTTCCTCCGACGCCCTCGATCCCTCGATCGTCGGCGAGGAGCACTACCGTGTCGCCGTCAAGGTCCAGGAGCTCCTGCAGGAGTACTCCGACCTTCAGGACATCATCGCCATTCTGGGTATGGACGAGCTGTCCGAGGAGCAGCGCCTTACGGTCAACCGTGCCCGTAAGATCCAGCAGTTCCTCTCCCAGTCCTTCCACGTCGCCGAGAAGTTCACCGGTAACCCCGGTGTCTACGTTCGCGTCGAGGATACCGTCCGCTCTTTCGCCGAGATCGTCGACGGCAAGGCCGATGACCTGCCCGAGCAGGCTTTCCGCTATGCTTCCACGATTGAGGACGTGCGCGAGCGCGCCCGCAAGATGGGGGAGAAGTAGGTTATGCGTATCCGCATCGTGTGCCCCGTGAGCTGCGCCTATGAGGGCGACGCTGCGTTTGTGTCGATTCCGTCCACGGATGGCGAGTTTGGCGTTCTGCCTGCTCACTCCAGTGAGATCTGCACGATCGACCGCGGTTACGTTCGCGTTTCCGATAAGGCCATGGGCACTGTCGACCACACGTTTGCCGTGGCCGGCGGCTATGCCCAGGTTGCGGACGATGTCGTGACCGTTCTCGCCGAGCGCGCTTGCGATTTGGCGACCGTCGATGCCGACAAGCTTAAAGCTGATATTCAAGGTTTTGAAGAGAAGCTGGGTAATTTGTCGGAGGATGATGCACGCCGCGCCTACCTCTATAATGAAATCGCATGGTGTAAGCTCAAGCTTGCCCAATAGTCAAACGATTTAGCGTTCGACCATTTGCGAACACATCATGCCCGGGATGGCCTAGCCACCCCGGGCATGCTTTTTGAAAGGGTAGACCTTGGATATTATCCGCGTTGAGGGTGGCCACGCCATCGGAGGCTCCGTGCCCGTTTCGGGCGCCAAGAACTCTGCACTCAAACTCATGGCGGCAACGCTTCTGGCGCCGGGCAAGACGACGCTGCAGAACGTGCCCGATATTTCCGATGTCCACGTGATGGGCAAGGTGCTCAAGGGTATGGGCGCCACGATCGATGTCCTCGACGAGCACACGCTCGAGATCGATACCTCTCAGATCGATTCTTGGGAGGCCCCCTACGAGCTCGTTTCCAAGATGCGTGCTTCCACCGCCGTCATGGGGCCCCTGCTGGGTCGCTTTCATCGCGCCAAGATCGCCATGCCGGGCGGCTGCAACCTGGGTGCTCGCAAGATCGATATGCACATTCTTGGTCTTGAGGCCCTGGGTGTCGAGTTTGATACCGCCCACGGCTATATCAACGCCAGCGCGCCTCAGGGCCTGCGCGGTACCACCGTCACGCTCGAGTTCGCCAGCGTCGGTGCGACCGAGAACCTCATCATGGCCTCCGTGCGCGCGCAGGGCACCACGGTTATCGACAATGCCGCCCGCGAGCCCGAGATCGTCGATCTCGCCAACATGCTCAACGAAATGGGCGCCAAGATTGTTGGCGCCGGTACGCCTGTCGTGACCATCGAGGGCGTGGAAGAGCTGCATCCTGTTACCCATCGCGTAGTGGGCGACCGCATCGAGGCCGGTACCTTTATCGTCGCCGGTGCGTTGATGGCGGACGATCGCGGTGTCGATGTCACGGGCTTTTGTCCCATTCACTTGGGCATGGTGCTCAAGAAGATGGAGCTCATGGGTATCGACTGCGAGCGCGTCGAGGATGGCGTCCATGTGAACCGTGCCGAGCATATCAAGCCGGTCGACATCCAGACGCTTCCGTTCCCCGGCTTCCCGACCGACATGCAGGCACAAATTATGGTGCTCTCCGCCCTCTCCGACGGCAGTTCCGTTATTACCGAGAACATCTTCGAGAATCGCTTTATGTTTGCCTCTGAGCTCGTGCGCATGGGTGCCGACATTCGCATCGAGAGCCATCATGCCATGATTCATGGCGTCAAGGGCTTCTCGGGCGCACAGGTTACCTCGCCCGATCTGCGTGGCGGAGCGGCCCTCGTCGTAGCAGGCTTGATCGCCGACGGGACGACCGAGGTTTCGGCCATCCATCACATCAAGCGCGGCTACGAGCAGTTTGTCGAAAAGCTGCAGGCGCTCGGCGCGCATGTCGAGCATGCTACCGTCACCGATCCCGTCATCTACTAATACAGGTTGCCCATGTTTAAGAAAAAGCCCCTCGCGGATACCACCACCCGAAGACCCTCAACTGGTGCGCAGGCCAAGATCTACAGTCGCGATAACGTGGCGCGCTATTCCGAGCGCGCTCGCCAACGTCGTCGTAGCCACACGATTCGTCACGTCGCGCTCATTGTCGTGCTTGGCGTGCTGCTGAGTGCCACTACCGCTGCCGGCCTGTGGTTTGCCACCATTATGGGCAAGCTCGGCGATTCTAATGTCATTACCGACAATCTGCGTCGGGTTCTGGTTGACACCGATGAGGCAAAGGATCCGTTCTATGTGCTGCTTCTTGGCACCGACGGCCGTCCGGGCGAGGATACGTATCGTGCCGACTCGATTATCCTGGCACGCATCGACCCCACGCAAAAGCAGGCGACGCTCATTTCCGTTCCGCGCGACACCAAGGTCGTGTACAAGGGCGAGACCATGAAGATCAACGCCTGCCATACCGTTGGCGGCGCCGAGGCCATGGTCGAGGCGGTCAACGAGCTGTGCGGTGTTCAGATTTCCCACTATGCCGAGGTCAGCTTCGACGGTATGCAGGCGCTGATTGATTCGGTTGGCGGTATCGACATTAACGCAACCGATGATGTTGACGACCCCGAGCACCTGGATATTAAGATTACCGCTGGTCAGCAGCATATGGACGGCGCTACCGCCCTTACCTATGCCCGCTGCCGCTACATCTATACCGACGGCGATTACACGCGCATGCGCCACCAGCGTCAGGTGCTTGGCGCCCTTGCCAACCAGATTCTCAATAACTTCGATGCCACGAAGATCTTTGGCCTGGTTAATTCGCTGTCCGATATGCTCGTAACCGATATGAGCGTTCAGGATATCGTGTCTACGGTCAACGCCATGCGCGGTATGGATGTCGACGGTATCTACTCGGCCAACCTGCCTTCGTACGCCGACGACAGCACCATGATTGACGGTGTGAGCTACGTCTTTGTCTACGAGGACGAGCTCAAGGAAATGATGGAGCGCGTCGATGCCGGCAAGGATCCCAAGGGTCCCAACACTATGGGTCTTTCCGACGGTTCCAGCTCTACGATCGGCGACCTGAACAACAACACGTCTGACGACTACGCAAACGGCACCGCAACCTCATCGGTCAGCTCTGACGATTCCGATGACTCAAGCGATTCGGGTGATTCGGACTACTACGAAGAGCCCATCGGCGACGGCAACGGCTACGAAGCCAATTACTAGTTACGCGGTTTTACCAAACTGCGTAATGGCTCGACGCTGCGCGGGCCGCATTTGGACAATCTGACGTTCAACTTCAAGGGCGCGACCAGAAGGTCAGCGCCCTTTCGTTTCACGTCACCTTGTCTCAAATGCGACCCGCTCGCTGCCCGTCCTCAACCTGCGACGTTAGTCATTGGGGACGTTCTTAAACGACTGGTCAAAGGGGACACTCTTGATGCACTTGGCACTTGGGGACGTTCCTTATGTGCCGGCAGTTTGGGACACTCCTTGCGTTAAGAGGCTGGCGTGCGTCAACCTGTTCTCGTTGCAGCAAAAAAATCGCCCCGTTCTCGGTTGAGGACGGGGCGATTCGTCTTTTGGGCTTATGCAGCCAGGCTTATGCAAAGCGGGCGACGAGCTCCTGCAGGACGTCGGTCATCTTGACGAGCGAACTGATCGGGACGAACTCGTTGACGCCGTGGTAGCAATAGCCGCCGGTGGAAAGGTTGGGGCAGGGCAGACCGCGGAACGACAGCTGGGCGCCGTCGGTGCCGCCACGAATTGGCAGCACTTGGGGCTCAACGCCGCAGGCAAGGTAGGCTTCCTTGGCAACATCAATAAGCTCGGGATAGTCACGAACGATCTCGGCCATATTTCGATACTGCTGCTTAATCTCGACCGTCACGCGCTCCTCACCCAGACGCTGGTTGAGCATCGAGGCGGCGGCATCAATAAGGTCGAGTTTCTGCTGGAACTTGGCGGCGTCATGGTCGCGGACGATATAGCGCGCCGTGGCGTGATCGACGGTCGCAGATACACCCTCAAGATGATAAAAGCCCTCGTAGCCTTCCGTATACTCCGGGCGCTGCACGTAGGGGAGCAACGCGTTGAAGTCACAGAACAGATTGCCTGCGTTGGCCATACGGCCCTTGGCGTCGCCCGGGTGGATGGACTGGCCCTCAAAGCGGACGGTCGCCTCGGCGGCGTTAAAGCACTCCCACTCCAGCTCGCCGATGGGGCCGCCGTCGACCGTGTAGGCGTACTTGCAGCCAAAGGTATCGATATCCAACAGCTCGGCTCCGTGTCCGATTTCCTCGTCAGGGCAGAAGCAAATGCCGAGTGCGGGATGGGGCAGAGAAGAGTCCTGAGCGATGCGCGCGACAAGCGACATGATCTCGGCGACGCCTGCCTTGTCGTCCGCGCCCAGCAGCGTGGTGCCATCGCTGCAGACCATGTCCTCACCCGCGAGGTCGTTCAGGGCGGGAAGCTTGGCGGTACTCATGGCAACGGGCTTACCGTCGACCGTGCCGCAGACCAGGTCGCCGCCTTCGTAGTGTACGATGTGCGGCTTCACGCCGGCGCCCGGTGCAACTTCGGTGGTGTCGAGATGGGCGATCAGGCCCAGGGCGGGCTTGTCCTCAGCGCCCGCACTTGCGGGGATATGCGCGCAGACATAGGCGTGCTCGGTCACGTGGGCATCTTCTGCACCAAGCTCGCGCAGCTCTTCAGCCAACACGTTGGCAAGGTCAAACTGAACGGCGCTCGAGGGTACCTGGTCGCAGTTTGCATCCTCGGACTGCGTGTTGATCTGGACGTAGCGCAAAAAGCGCTCGAGGACATCGGGGTTCGTGGTGGTGTTTTCCATAAAGACCGCTCCAATCTTGGTCGTCGTGTGCAACAAGAACTCTAGCACGGTATGCCACGGCATACCGCGACGCTTGGATGGGGTAGAATCAGCCATTGAATGCAGAAGGGACGGAAGATCATGGATACGACAAATAGCTCGCGCGAACTACATCTGACGGTGGCGAACGAAGACTACTTGGAGTGCATGGTTCGCATTGAAAGCGAAGAGGGGGAAACCAACGGCGTGCGATCGGTCGACATCGCGCAGCGCCTTGGCGTCTCCAAGGCATCGGTCAATAAAGCGGTTTCGGCGCTCAAGGCATCCGAACTTGTCGAGCAATCGCACTACGGCAAGGTAGTCCTGACCGATCGCGGCCGCGAGGTTGGCACGGCTATCTGGTACCGTCATCGCCTCGTCCGCACGTTTTTGGTTCAGGAGCTCGGTGTCGAATTTGAGCGAGCCGATGCTGAGGCCTGCATGATGGAGCATGCGCTATCCGAGGACACGATGAACCGCTGGCTCGCCTATCTCGAAAAGCAGGGAATCAGCGTCGAGGAATAGCGGGATATATATGGATACGAGTTATTACAATCGCTTTGGCGCCGAGGAACTTACGCGCCGCTTGTCGAGCGAGACCTTGTTGGCGCAGGGCCCCATGGGCAGTGTTCTGTTGAGTGAGTACGATGCCGCCGATATTCCACCGGCGTTTTGGAATCTGGCAGAGCCGCAGACCGTCTCTCGTATCCATCGCTTGTATGCCGCCGCCGGCGCGCAGGTGCTCATTACTAACACCTTTCAGGCATCAAGCTATGCCCTCAAGCACGACCAGATTGCGCCGTCCGTGGCGGAGGTCAATCGCGGGGCCGTCGACGATGCCCGCCAGGCGCACCCTCAGCTGCTGCTGGGCTCGATGGGTCCGATCGGTATTGAGTGGTTTGCCGAGGATTCTGCCGAGTTTCGTGAAATCCGAGGCATTGCGCGCGAACAGGCGCACGCCTTGCTCAATGCCGGCGTTGACGGTCTGCTGATCGAGACGGTGACGTCTATCCGTAATTTGCAGCCCATGCTTGCCGGCGCCCGAGATGCCGCCGACGGCATGCCTGTTCTGGTGAGTTTTGTCGTTGACGATAAGAGCGACCTGTTGGGCGATGGCCTCAACATCGAGGCAGCCGTTTTGTACGCCGAAAAACACGGCGCAAACTCGGTTGGTGTTAATTGCTGTTCGCTTGCGGCCGCGAACGCGGCAGTGCCCAGGATGGTTGCATCGGCGACTACTCCCGTCACGGTGCGTCCCAACGTGGGCGATCCGGTCCAGACTCAGGATGGCCCCGTATGGCACGAGAACCCCGAAGCTTTCGCGCGCGCATGCATCGAATGGAGACATGCCGGTGCCGCAATGGTGGGTAGTTGCTGTGGAACTACGGCAATCACTACGGCAGCGATGGCCGAGGCGCTCGATATATAAAGGGCAAAACCGCTCCATACGGGGCGGTTTTTTTTATTGCCTGCATGTCCTCGGCAGCATTTGCCCAAATGGTGAATGCTGGTGCCAGCAGGTTGCCGAGTGCGTGTTGCGGGTATACCTCATGCGTACCATGATCCAAACACTGTGAGGTGTCTGCGCGTGTGCGCGATAATTCATTTTGGAACTGACGGTTGGCGCGCTCGCGTCGATGAGGACTTTACTGCCGATAACGTTGCCCGTATCGCCGATGCCGTCGGCGAGTTGTGGCAAAAAACAAATCCGGGCAAAACGGTATATATAGGGTTCGACACTCGGCCCCTGGCGCGCGAGTTCGCTGAGCTTGCGGCGGGTGCGCTAGCAGCGCACGGGCTAGACGCCGTGCTCGCTTCGCGACCTGTCCCGACCCCTGCCCTTACGTGGGCGGCGGCTTATGACGGTGAGGCGTGCGGCGCGCTCATGGTGACGGGGTCCCATCATCCGCAGGGCTATCTGTGCCTCAAGATTCGCATGGGTGACGGCTCAACCGCCAACCAGGATGTCATCGAAGAGCTCGAAGAGACCATGGCTCCCGAGCCAATGGGGATCGAGGGGCAATATCGCACCGCGGATATCATTCCTGACTATATGCAGGCGGTGGCATCATTTGTCGATGCCGAAGCCATCCGCGCCGCGCACTTGCGCGTGGTTGTCGATCCCATGGGCGGCGCAGCCCAGGACTATCTAGCCGACTTGCTGCGCGAGCTTGGGGTTGAGGTGCACGAGATTCACGCCGGGCAGGCGTCTGATCAAGAAGATATCTGCCCCGACCCCGTTGAGCCTTGGGTGGACACTTGCGAGCGCACGGTTATCGAGGACGGAGCTTGCGTTGGCCTGGTGACCGACGGCGACGCCGACCGTATCGGCGCGGTTGACGAGCGCGGCAGATATATACATCCGCATCAGATCATGGCGCTCGTTTTGGGCGACTTGGTTCAATTTCGTAATTTGGAGGGGCGCGTCGTCGTCAATCTTTCATGCTCGACGCTCGTGCGTCGGATTGCCGAGGCGCTTGGCTGCCGCGTGACCGTCAAACCAGTCGGTTTCAAATATATAGCGGCGGAGATGAAGAAGGGCGGCGTCCTCATGGGCGGCGAAGAAGCCGGTGGTATCGGCATCGCCGCGCATATGCCCGAGCGCGATGGAATCCTCGCCTGTCTGATTCTGTGTGAGCTTATGGCAAAGACGGACGCGCCTTTGGGCGTTCTGGTCGACCAACTCGAGGACAGTTTTGGTAAGACGAGTTACGGTCGACGCGATTTGCGCCTTGAGGCCGAAGATGCCGAAACGTTACGAACCCTGCTGCCGGGCGTAAACCCCAAGTCGATTTGTGGCAAGGTGCCGCAAAACGTTAGTCATATGGACGGCTTGCGTCTGTCATTCGAGGATGACACGTGGCTGCTGGTCCGTCCTAGCGGGACCGAACCAGTGGTGCGCGTCTACGCCGAGGGGTTCTCGGTGGAAGAACGTGATGAGTTGCTCGATGCCGGCTGTGCTTTAGCTAGGGGGACGTATCCGCTTTAACCATGAGACTGCCTTATATAAAGAGATGCTCGGCGAGCGGTAGTTAACGGCTGGCAAACGTTAGTCGGATCACAAGATATGTAGGAAATGTGTACGCCCAGATTCCCGCCCGCGGGGCCCCTCCGGTCTGGCAATATATCTCCTTGCCGCGCGGCCCGGTCGGACCG
>UQZD01000023.1:0-35247 GCA_900545485.1 uncultured Collinsella sp.
TGAGGGAACTCGGTGCTGGGTTCGATGTAGTTGAAAAACCGATTGATCGCATCGGGGACGTTGGCGCATGCGGAGCTGCGTGAGGAACATATTCTCAAAAAGTTTGAGATTGTGCTTGACTCTAACTAACTAAAGTGGTTTTATATGTCTTGCGCTGCGGCGTTACCTCAGCTGGATAGAGGGTCTGACTACGAATCAGAACGTCATAGGTTCGAATCCTATACGCCGCACCATTTGAGCTTGAAGCCTCCGGCAACGGGGGCTTTTATTTTAGGCAAACGCCGCATGGATTCGAACCTCGGTCGAGGCGCGAGCGTGAAGCGGACTATTTCTTATCGACTCGTGTAAGATTCCGAGTAGGTGTCGCGGCCCATCCGCGACCGCTCCTTCTCTAGACGACCGATCAGGGTGATATTTCGTGGCAGAGCGTCCGACATACAAGCTCAGGTTTCTCGACCCCAAAAAGCGTTTTCCATCGATGCCCGAGCAGCCTGCGGGACGCTCGTATGGTGTTGTCTGGAAAGTCTTTGGCGAGGATCCTAAAGAGTCGTGCTACGTCGTCGAATTCGTCGGCAAAAGCCACATATCGCTCTTGGGCTACGTGAGCGTGTCGGGCAAGGTTTATAAGGTTGACCGCCCTGTTCGGGAAGCACCGTTGCCTGAGGACCCCGACATGGAGCTGGTCCTTCACGAGTCCGATTCCAGTATTGGCGAGATTATGGTGAGGGAGGCCAACGGAGCAATGCGCGCGTGTGCGCGAACTGCCGGCTCTCCCGAAGGCCCCATGCGCGAGCAGTCCGACCTCGAGACATGGAATTCGACCCACGCCCTTCCTTACGGCGAGTTTATGGCCTCGATGTTCTTGCGCTACGTGATATTTGCCAACTCCGAAAGCACTATTGCGAACACGGCGGGCGTCGACGGTCTCGATGCAGACATGCAAAACGTTGTCGACAAGATCAAGCTCGTAAAGTTGCCCGAGCCGGTCGAGGTGTTTTTGGGCTTTGACACGGCGCCGCTCCCCGATGCTATCGAGACGCTGCTTTACCGTGTTGACCATGCCGAGAATCCGAGCGGTATCGAGCGTTATGCCGCCGCCCTTATGAGCGAGATCGACTTGCCCCGCCTGCGCACCATTGCTGCCAAGTCCGAAATGAGCCTAGCGCGCATCGACCGCTCAAAGCTTTTCTATCTCAATTTTGATCGTAGTCTGCTGGACCAGGACGAGATTGACATGCTGCTTGCCGTCGAGTGCCATCTCAACCGCCTCTCCGGCATCCTTGAGCGCATTGGGGCTGGATTGGTCCCCGCGGCGTCCTCGCCGAGCTTTGAGGGTTGTGCGCTCTTTGACGCGTGGCATATTGCCAAGACGACCAACGATGTTCCTCGACTGCTCGATACGACCTCGAGCGATAACCCATGGGCCAAACCGGGGACGGTGACTTGTCAGCCGGGCGGTGAGTGGGACGTGCGCACCCGCTTCGCGCATATCGTCGAGGCGCTCAACGTGGTCACACGGCTCGACTATACCTATCGGGCAAACGTTGCCGAGGGGATTATGCTCGTTCGGTTTGGGCGCTCTGTCGTGGATGCCATGCCGCAACGTGAATACGACGCTCAGGATGACGTCTGGCGCGAGCTAGACGTGGACATGCGCGCGACTTGGGCCGCGGAGCACGACGCGCGCGTGGCGCTTACGCTTGCGGCGGCGTGTTTTGCCGCAGGTGCCTGCATTTCGCGCTGCTATGTTCAGATTGCGGCTCCCGACGGCGAGCGGGGCGAGCGCGTCATTGCAACATATTCCTTTGGGCGTGCGGCCTATCTGGCCAATTGCGTGCCTGTCGCCAAGGATCTTGAGAGCATGGACATGGACGATATGCCGTGCAAGCGCATGCTTGAGGCATATGAGTCGGACGCACCGGATGCGATTGAGCCTGCGGAGGTTCACGCTCGCCCGCGTGACGACCACCGTTCGCTGCCGCCGGCGTTGCGCGACCTGCTGCTTGCCGATACGGCTGATGAGCTCGAGGTCATGGAGAAGGACGATGACCCGTATGTGGCGCGCGTCGTCGAGCTGCGCGAACAGGCAAAAGTTGACCGCATGGGTGCGTTTGAGGGCCTTTCCCGTCTTGTTGAGGAGCTGGAGGCAAAGTGCGCCGTTGCTGAGCTTTTGGCAACGGGTCCGGTTCAGACGCAGTTTTGCGACAACCAGCTGGTGCGTATGGTGCTGCCGGTAATGGAGGAAGATCGCTCGGTGCGCATCCTGCGCGCTCCCGACGCGCTCTACTTTGCTCAGCACGAGATCTGCAGTTATTACGCCGATCAGGAGGATTTTGAACGGGCATTGCCCGAGGTGCGTCGTCTTTACGATCTGGCTCGCTCGTCCATGCAATCGCACTTTGCGCTCATCAACGTGTTGGCGCGCCTGGAACGCTTTGACGAGATTATCGAGGTGGCGCGCCACGGCCTGCGCATCGCCAGCGACCGTTCCGCAATCGGTTATCTGTTCTATCGCTTGGCGTTTGCCTATTGGAACTGCGACCAGCTCGAGCTCGCGTTGGCGTGCTACCGCCTCGTGCCGCGCGGCGAGGAGTCGGGTGGCAGCGCGCTGGAGGAAATGCAGGGCCTTATGAATGAGATGGGTGTCAATGAGCCTCCGACGTTTGAGGAGGCCGTCGAGACCATCCGCAAGGCTGGGCTTGAATTGCCGCCTGTGCCTGCGGTGACCAATCAGCTTGCGGATGCCGCCGTGCAGCTGGTCGATAACGGCTTCTTTTTCCTAGCGCGCGTCTGCATCTTCCAAATGTGGCGCACCATGGGCAACGATGAGCTCGGCTCCCTCAGTCGCTCGCTGGGGTAGGGGCGAAAACTGCAAGGAGGAAAGGCCGCTAGGCAATTAGAAATTCCCTCTTGCTCAACTTCGGCTGTTTGGTTACTATAGAACGGCTGTTACGGAGAGCTGACCGAGAGGCCGAAGGTGCTCGCCTGCTAAGCGAGTATGCCCCAAAAGGGCATCTGGGGTTCGAATCCCCAGCTCTCCGCCAGTATGAATTTGAAGAAGGGTCCCATTTGGGGCCCTTTTTTATTATCAAGAATGGCGGCTGGGGATTCGAACCCTCAAAAAGGAGGCGTCCTTTCGGACGTCTCCTTTCAGCGAGCGTATTGTTCTTCGATCCTACACCTCGGGTGCCTTGGCTACGGTTTCGCTTTCTGCCGCAAGCGGACGGTTTTCGATGCGACGACTCAGGCGGTCGAGCTTCACAAGAAGCCATTCAATGGGATTCGGCCCCGAGCCTTCCTCATCGGCAACCAAATCCGTGACAACGACCTTGATGCCGTCTTGTTTGAGCGTGAGGCTACCCACTTTGTCGCCCACATGCACCGTGCCCGAAAGGTCATCGTAGGCAACCTTTTCGGTTACTTCTCCGGCAAGCGAAAAGATGGTCGCCTGAGCTGCGGGATCGGCGAGTGTGGCGTCGATCGTCTTGTCCGTCCAGTCGGTCTGGCTTATGCGCGCGATGAGCGGATTGCCGTTGGCGGTCTTTTCCTGCGTGTTGGCGATCGCAACCGTCACCTTGTGGTCGTAGTACCAGTTGGCAAGGGCGGCCGTGTCGGCAAAGCGCTGGTCGTTGGTGCTGGAGTTCAAAACGACGGTATAGGTCTCGTCGCCATCGCGGTCGTAGGCTGCCGTAAAGCAGTAGCCGGCATCGTCGGTAGTGCCGGTCTTGCCGCCGATATTGCCGTCCTGCCCCAGCAGCTCGTTGTGCGTATCCATGGAATGTGAGTGGTCGGAGCCGTCGGCGCCTGCAACCTCAATCCAGGAATCATCGCTCGCCACGATCTCGCGGAACGTATCGCTCTTCATTGCTTCCTGCATCATCAGGGCCGCATCGTGCGCGGTCGAGTGCATGTCGCCGGCCCACTCATCAAAGTCCAGACCGTGCGGATTCTCAAAAAGCGTTCCCGTGCAGCCGAGCTTTTTAGCGCGCTCGTTCATGGCCTTGACAAACGTGGCCTCGGCATCTTTGGTCTTGGGGTCGATCTTTTTGCCCACATGCTCGGCAAGTACGATGGCGGCGTCATTGCCCGAGGGAATCATCAGGCCGCGCAGGGCCTGTTCCACTGTGAGCTCGTCGCCTTTGAGCAGACCGGCGGTCGAATTGCCCACGGTGGCGGCAGCGTTGCTCACCGTGACCTTCTCGTCCATCTTGCAGTTCTCAATGGTCAGGATTGCGGTCATGACTTTGGTAATTGAGGCGATCTTGACCTGCTCGTCGGCACTGCGGGCGTAATAGACGGAACCGTCCTTGCTCATGACGATGGCGTTGGTCGCATCGATATCGGGCAGATTCTCGGCCGTGATGCCGCGGGCGTCGGCGGTCTTGCCGCAAACGATATCGGTCGTAAGCGCCTGGGCGTCGGCGACAGACGGCGTACCGGCGGCAAGGGCGACGGCGCAGACAATGCCGGCGGTCAGTTGCGCGGAGCGCTTTACAAGAGAACTAAGGGTCTTCACAGATTTCGCTTTCGACGGGATGGTCTCTTCAGAGTTCAAAGTATATCGTTTACCGGCGCGGACAATCAGCGCGCGGGCGTGCGCGGCCCATGTCTGCGCCCGAACGGACACATAGGTGCTTAAGGTCGACTTAATCGCCCACGCTTGTTGTGTGTGGCGCGTGCTGCCTCGGGCATAATGGAGCGCGAGAGGAGCACGCATGAACGAGCGCATTTTGGTAGTTGATGACGAGAAGGCCATCGCCGACCTGGTCGGTATCTACCTTACAAAAGAGGGCTTTGATGTTCAGATTGCCTATAGCGGAGCAGATGCTGCCAAGGCGATTTTGGAGCAGGAGTTCGATCTGGCGCTGCTGGACGTCATGCTGCCCGATATCGACGGCTTTGAGCTGCTGCGCACCATCCGCGCTAGCCATACCTATCCCGTTATTATGCTGACGGCGCGCGATGCCCAACATGACAAGATCGAGGGCCTCTCGTTGGGCGCAGACGATTACGTGGTCAAGCCGTTCCGTCCGCTGGAGCTCATTGCGCGCGTTCATGCTCAGCTCCGTCGTTACACTAGCTACGGCAGCCGCGCACAGGCGGTCGAGTCGCCGACCATCCAGCTCGACGGCCTCGAGATCAACCGCGACGCTCGTTGTGTGACGGTGGACGGTGCACCGGTGCGCCTCACGCCCATCGAGTATTCCATCTTGCTATATCTGGTCGAGCATCGTGGCAGCGTGGTGGCCGTGGGGGACCTGTTCCGCGCGGTGTGGAACGAGGATTTTATGCCCGGCTCCAACAATACGGTGATGGTGCACATCCGCCATCTGCGCGAAAAGATCGGCGACGATGCTCAAAAGCCGCGCTTTATCAAAAACGTCTGGGGCGTTGGCTACATAATCGAATAACGCCTTTGATGGTGGGGAAGTGGATATGACAAAAGACGATAGGCGGGTATTCGAGGTGCCCGATCGACTCTTTGAATACATAAGGGCGGTCGTCGACAACCGTGCGCTTGCGACGGTGCTGCTCTTTTTGCTGAGTCTGCTACTCATTGGCATTGACAATATCGTTGGTATCCTGGCAGTTCTGCTCATTGGCTTCTTGCTGATCGATCGATTTGAAATCGTTCGCCGCTGCGTGGTAATCGGCGGTGCCGCGTGGACGGCTACGCTGGCGATCGGGGCCATGGCGCTTGGCGGTATTGGCGGGCCCGTGTTCTTTAATGCCGCCTTTGTGTTCAACATGCTCGGGTTTGTGCTGGCACTCGCCGTGTGTGTCCTGTTCTTTTGCGCGCGTGCCCTGTATTACCAGGGTTATGAGCAAGGCGAGCAGCGTGCCGACCGCGTGATCGCCGCCCGTATTCAGGACCGTCTGATCGACAACCCCGACACGTGGGATACCATCGACGGCGACTTTCTCGAGGTCGAGGGTGCGCTCAACCGGGCGCGCGATTGCGAGCGTAAGGTTCAACAGGCCTTGCGCGACGAATCGCATCGCAAAGATGACCTGGTTACGTACCTGGCGCACGACCTGCGCACGCCGCTTGCCAGCGTGGTGGGCTATCTTTCGCTCCTGCAGGAGGCTCCCGATTTGCCGCTTGAGCAGCGTGCACGCTTTACGGGCGTGGCGCTCGACAAAGCCCATCGGCTCGACGCGCTCATCGAGGAGTTTTTCGACATCACGCGTTTTGATTTCCACGATATCGTGCTCACCCGCGCTTACGTCGATTTGGGGCTATTGCTGGCGCAGGTGGCCGACGAGTTCTATCCCATTCTCAACGAACAGCGCAAGGAAGCCCAGGTTGATATCTGCGAGGACCTGACGGTGCTCGTGGACGGCGACAAGATGGCTCGCGTATTCAATAACATCATGAAAAACGCCGTTGCCTATAGCTATGAAGGCTCGACAATTACGATCGAGGCCAGGCGTTTGGGCGACGGTGGCGTACGCGTACGATTTGTGAACCAGGGCGATCCGATCCCCGAGCCAAAGCTCAAGGTGATTTTTGAGAAGTTCTATCGCCTGGATACAGCGCGTATGACCAATCGCGGCGGTGCTGGGCTGGGGCTTGCCATCGCCAAGGAGATTGTTGGGGCGCATGGCGGTACCATCGCGTGCGAATCGACACCCGAGCATACCGTCTTTACCATCGAGCTGCCCGCCGCGTAGTGTAGGCGCCTTTACAAACACCTGACAATGCGCTCACGTGCGTATGAGTCGCGATTTCTACTATCGATACTGCTGAATTGATATCGATGTGGAGGTGTGCGGTATGACGGCTGCTGCGGCTGTGGAGCCCACGGAGCTCGAGGAGCTAATGGAGGCGCAAGCCGAGGCTGCGCACGAGCGCGAAGTCGGGGACGCGACTCGTCCCACGGCGCAGGATCTTGCCGCCTCGCCGACACGCATCGACGTCGAGGGCCTCGACCTGTTCTATGGCGACCACCACGCGCTCAAGGACGTGTCCATCAAGATTCGCGACAAGCAGATTACCTCGTTTATCGGTCCTTCGGGCTGCGGCAAGTCAACGCTGCTGCGTTGCTTTAACCGCATGAACGACGGCATCAAGGACTGCCGTATCGAGGGCAAGATCGCGCTCGACGGCCAGGATATCCTGGGCGACTACGACATCTGCCGTCTGCGCCAGCGCGTGGGCATGGTGTTCCAGCGCCCTAACCCGTTTCCCATGAGCATCTACGACAACGTCGCGTATGGCCCGCGCGGCATGGGCGTGCGCGACCGCGCCGTGCTGGATGGGCTGGTCGAGGACTCTCTTCGTCGCGCTGCGCTATGGGATGAGGTCAAGGACAAGCTCAAGGAATCGGGGCTGGGCCTTTCGGGCGGGCAGCAGCAGCGTCTGTGCATCGCCCGCGCGCTTGCCGTGCAACCCGATATTCTGCTGATGGACGAGCCCACGAGCGCTCTCGATCCCGTGTCGACGATGGTGGTTGAGCAGCTGGCCTGCGAGCTCAAAGAGATCTGCACGCTCGTGGTCGTTACGCACAATATGCAGCAGGCGGCGCGCATCTCCGACTCGGTCGCGTTTTTCTTGCTGGGCGAGTTAGTGGAGCACGCGTCCACCGCTCAGCTCTTCAAAAATCCCACCGATCCGCGCACGGCGGATTATTTGACGGGACGTTTTGGCTGATACCATCTGGTAAAGGTACCTTTAGGGTTAAGATGCGGTCATGCCGGCCGCAAAGGGGTTCAACATGATCTATTACGTCGAGGACGATGACAACATCAGGGATTTGACGGTCTATGCGCTGCGCAAGCAGGGAATCGAGGCCGAGGGCTTTTCGTGCGATGGAGAGTTTAAGGCTGCCGTGGCGCGACGGGCACCCGATGCCGTCCTGCTCGACATCATGCTGCCCGATACCGACGGTTTGGCAATTATGCGTCGCCTGCGCGCCGACCGCCTGACGGCGACGGTGCCCATCATGATGCTCACTGCCAAGGATACCGAGCTCGATAAGGTGATGGCGCTCGATGGCGGTGCCGACGATTATCTGACCAAGCCGTTTTCGCTCATGGAGCTTGCCAGCCGTTGCCGTGCGCTGCTGCGCCGCGGCGGTATGGTCAAGCAGGCGAGCGATGTGCTCAGTGTGGGCGATATCGTGCTTTCGCCCAGTCATCGCGAAGTGACCGTTGCCGGCGAGCCGCTCAAACTCACCTTGCGCGAGTTCGACCTGCTCGAGTACCTCATGCGCAAGCCCGGCGTGGTCTTTACCCGCGAGTCGTTGCTGCAGAGCGTGTGGGGCTGGGACTTCGACGGTGGCTCGCGTACCGTCGACGTTCACGTACAGACGCTTCGCCAAAAGCTCGGCGAGCGTGCCGGCGCTATCGAGACGGTGCGCGGCGTGGGCTATCGCCTGGCCGAGCCTTCCGCCGGTGGCGATGTCGAAGATGCCGGCTTTGTGGACGCCGCATCGGAGGAGTAACCCGTGGTCTTCGCCCCCCAGGGAAAACATACGCTGTCGCACCGCGTTTTTGTGACGATCTTTGTCTGCGCCATGGCGGTTATCGTGGCGTTTACGGTGCTGGGTGCGTTCTTTGTGCAAAACACCTTGGCGGATGCCACGAGTACCAATCTGGCGCAGGAAACCGAGCTCATTGCTGCCGCTCTCGACGAACAGCAGGAGCCCATCCCGTTCTTGCGTAGCCTCGATCGAGAGGACTTGCGAATCACGCTGATTAACAAGGATGGATCGGTTGCCTACGACAACGAGGCGTCGCCTTCCACACTGCCCAACCATGGCGATCGCCCCGAGGTCATCGAGGCCTTTGAGAGTGGTTCGGGTTCCGCGGAGCGCGCAAGCTCTACGCTCGACGAGATTATGCTGTATCGCGCCGTCGCCCTTGATAACGGCCAGGTTGTCCGCTTGGCGCAGGCCCAGCCTGGCGTTGCGGCGATTTTGCTGTCGATGGTGGCGCCGATGCTGCTTATCGCAGCAGCGGGTGCGGTACTCTCGTTTTTTATGGCGCGCCGCGAGTCCCGTGCCATCATCGCGCCTTTGCAAGAGGTGGATTTGGACCACCCACGCCGTAGCTATGAGCACGCCTATGCCGAGATGGTCCCCATGCTTGAGCGTATTGAGTCGCAGCGCCAGGAGCTCAAGCGCCAAATGGCGGTGCTGGCGGACAACGACCGTATGCGCCGCGAGTTCACGGCGAATATCACCCATGAGCTCAAGACGCCGCTTACGGCGATTTCGGGCTATGCCGAGCTCATCGCAAACGGCATGGTCGAGGGCGAGGGCGACCTGCGCAACTTTGGCGGTCGCATCTATCGTGAGGCGGGCCGCTTGGCAGCGCTTGTCAACGATATCCTTACGCTGTCTAACTTGGACGAGGCCGAGCGTGCAACTGAGGGCGAGGCGGTGCCCATTGGTTCCACGGAGCCTATTGAGCTCTCGCGTGCCATCTACGCGGTCGAGCAGCGTCTTGAACAGGTCGCCCGTCAGGCGAATGTGACGATAAGTCATGAGACCAAGCCTGTGGTCATCGAGGGCGTGTCGCGCTTGATTGACGAGCTCTTCTATAATCTGGCAAGCAACGCCATCCGCTACAATCGACCCGGCGGTACGGTTACGCTGCAGTGCGGCACCAACGACGAAGGCCATCCGTTCCTTGCGGTCGCCGACACGGGAATCGGTATCGCGCCTGAAGAACAGGGCAAGGTATTTGAGCGGTTCTATCGCGTGGACAAGAGTAGGTCCAAGGCGCGCGGCGGAACCGGTCTGGGGCTTGCAATTGTCAAGCATGCGGCCCTGTATCATCACGCCACGCTCGATTTGTCGAGCGAGTTGGGCGTGGGAACCACCATTACGGTGACGTTTCCCATACGGCAGGACGAGCCATTCGCATAGCGATACAACATAGATATTGATGCAGACGCCGCATTTGACTTTCGGGTGCGGCGTTGTTGTACAATTTTATGATTGCTTCCGACATTTTTACAGGAGAGCCTGTTTCTTATGTATAGAGTTTGGTCTCGGTAAAAAGATGCGATAACATACGGACAGTTTTGTCAATCCGAACTGGGGAAATGAAAGGCAAGCTGCATGACCCTTCTCGAACTGTTCCAGCTGCTGAAGAAGCACCTTCAGCTGGTCATCACCCTTCCGGTGGTCTGCGCGATCGCCATGGGCATCGTGTCCTTCGTTGCGATGGACAACACCTATACCGCGACGACGAGCATGTACATTCTCGCCAAGACCGACGATAGCGGTCAGATGAGCTACAACGATCTCTCGGCGAGTCAGATGCTTTCCAACGATATCGCCACGCTGCTGGATAGTGATAGCGTTAAAAGCGGCGCAGCCAATGAACTGGGCCTCACCGATCTGGATGACTACAAGGTGTCTGTTTCCTCCGAGACCACCACGCGTGTCATTACGCTTTCGGTTACCGGCACCGATGCCAAGGAGACGGCTAAGGTCGCAAAGGCCATGGCCAGCTCGGTGAGTACGGTCGCTCAGAACGTCGGCGCTGCCCAGAGCATCAACGTTATCGACGAGGCTAAGACCCCCGAAGCCCCCAGCGGTCCCAAGCGTATGCTGTACGTTGCTGTCGCGTTCCTCGCGGGCATCTTTATCGCAGTTGCCTATGTCGTTTTGGCAGACATGCTCAACACCCGCATCCGCGGTGCCGAAGAGGCAGAAGAGCTCCTGGGCATTCCCGTTGTTGGCCGAATTCCGGCTATGAAAGGTGGTAAATAGGCATGGCTAAGGCAAAGAACACCGATAAACTCGTTGTACAGAATGCCGCCAAGACCCTTCTGGCCAACATCCGCTTTGCGAGCGTGGACGACCCCATTCGCACCATCACCGTTACCTCCTCGATTCCCAACGAGGGCAAGTCTACGGTTTCCATTAACCTTGCTCAGGCAATCGCCACGAGCGGCAAGTCCGTGCTTCTGGTCGAGGCCGATATGCGCCGCAGGTCCCTTTCCGATATGCTCGGCGTTCGTTCGCGCGGCGGACTCTATGCGGTCCTTTCCGAGCAGATCTCCATTGACCAGGCAATTGTCGAGACGGGTCAGAAGAACTTCTACTTCCTCGATGCCGAGCCGCATATTCCCAATCCTGCCGACATCATCGTCTCTCACCGCTTTGCCAAGCTGGTAAAGGCGCTGTCCGCCAAGTTCCAGTACGTCATCTTTGATGCTCCCCCGGTCGGCACCTTCATCGATGCTGCCGAGATTGCCAGCCTGACCGACGGCACGCTGTTCGTGGTGCGTGAGGATTTCACCAAGCGCGAGGAGGCGCTCAACGCCATCGGTCAGCTTAAGAAGTCCGAGAAGGTCAAGCTCATCGGTACCGTCATGAACTACTGCGAGACCGAGACCAGCGAGTACTACTACTCCTACTACACCAAGGACGGTAAGAAGGTTAAGAAGGGCTCCGACGATCAGGGGACTTCCAAAAAGGGCATCTTCACCAACCGAGCAAACGTTTAGTTGATTAAGGCTGACCTATGCGTGACATTCATTGCCATATCTTGCCGGGTGTAGACGACGGCGCCGCCGATCTCGATGAGAGCTTGGCGATGCTCGAGGCTGCCAAGCGGGCCGGTGTAACCAGAATCGTTTGCACTCCTCACTGCCGTGATCCCTATTTTGATTACGACAAGATGTGGGATGCCTTTGAGCTGCTGCGTGATAACGCTGACGGTTTTCCGCTCCAGATGGGCTTCGAGGTCAACCATCGAAAGCTCGTTGAACTTGGTATCGATGCCGCGGAGCACTTGCATTTCGATGGAACCAACGAGTTTCTGCTCGAGCTTTCGACACATGCCGATGCGTATGCGTTTAGAGAGTACGAGAACACGATTTACGATTTGCAGTGCCGTGGCTACCAGGTGATCATCGCTCATCCTGAGCGCTATCGTGCGGTTCAAAAGGATGTAAGCGTGGCGGAGCGCCTGGTCGATATGGGCTGCAAGCTGCAGGCTTCGGCGGACTTTATTGCCGGCGGTCGCTTTGGTCGCGAGAAAAAGCCGGCACAGCGCCTGTTCGATCAGAACCTGTACAGCTTCATCGCGAGCGATGCCCATAACGTGGGTCATTACGACTGCCTGGCGAAGGCTCGCGCGAAGTTTAGCGTACGCGGAGCTCATTTTCGCTAAAATCTGTCCCTAACGTTCGCATTGAATGAAAGGGCAGCCATGGATATCCAACTTAAGACGGGATGCTTTGATGACGCGGCGTTGGTGCGCCGCGTCATTTTTATGGACGAGCAGGGCTACGAGAATGAGTTCGACGCTATCGACGAGGATCCGAACTGCATTCATGTGACGCTCTATGTAGACGGCGAGCTTGCCGGTTGCTCGCGCGTGTTTCCCGAAGAGCTTGAGCGCGCGGCTGACGCAGAGGCTCCGGTGTCGCCGGCGTGCGACTTGGACGAAGGTGTCGCGGCGGGGGAGACCTACATTATGGGGCGCGTGGCCGTGCTGCCGAGCATGCGCCGTCGCGGTTTGGCGAGCAAGATTGTCGAGGCCAGTGATACGTGCGCGCGTGATGCCGGCGCCAAGCTCATTAAGCTGCATGCTCAGGAATACGTGCTGCCGCTCTATGCCAAGGCGGGCTACACGCAGATTGCCCCGGTGGACTACGAAGACGAGGGCCAGCCTCATGCCTGGATGGCCAAGCGCGTAGATGGCAGATAGGAACGTTCCTTTCCTGCCGGCAGTTTGGGACACTCCTTGGCAATTGGCGCATCAGAGCGCTCGGACATACAGTTTTTCGATTCCGTATGTATATATGCGCGTTAATGGGTTATAAAATCTAAGTCTGAACATAGCAGGTCTGCGATGCGGCTCGGGCGACCGAGCCGTTTTTGCGGACAGGGGTAGCGCGAAAGGACTGCACATGCGTCAATTTAAGACCGAGAGCAAAAAACTGCTCGACCTCATGATCAACTCCATCTACACCAATAAAGAAATCTTCCTGCGCGAGCTTATCTCTAACGCGAGCGACGCCGTCGACAAGCTCAACTTTAAGAGCCTGCAGGACCCGAGCGTCAAGATCGACCAGGGCGACCTGGCCATTCGCGTCTCCTTTGATAAAGACGCCCGCACCATTACCATCTCGGATAACGGCATTGGCATGACCGCCGAGGAGCTGGAGCGCAATCTGGGCACCATCGCCCATTCCGGCTCCGAGGAGTTTAAGACCGAGAACGCCGAGCAGCAGGGCTCCGATGTCGACATCATCGGTCAGTTTGGCGTGGGCTTCTACTCGGCTTTTATGGTCGCCAGCCATGTGAAGGTCGTCAGCCGCGCCTACGGCGAGGATGTCGCCCATGTGTGGGAATCCGACGGTCTTGAGGGCTACACCATCGAGGACGGCGAGCGCGCCGAGCACGGTACCGATGTCATCCTGACGCTGCGCGAGAACGAGAAGCTCGATGCCGACGGCGAGGCCGAGACCTACGATCGCTTCCTGACCGAGTGGGGTCTCAAGAGCCTGATTCAGCAGTACAGTAACTATGTGCGTTACCCGATCCAGATGATGGTGTCCAAGAGCCGCCAGAAACCCAAGCCCGAGGACGCCGGCGACGATTACAAGCCCGAGTACGAGGACTACCAGGAGCTCGAGACCGTCAATTCCATGACACCGATCTGGAAGAAGCACAGCTCCGATGTCGAGCAGAAGGACTACGACGAGTTCTACAAGTCCACGTTCCACGACTTTGACGATCCTGCGCGCACCATCAGCTTCCACGCCGAGGGCACGCTCGAGTATGACGCCCTGCTGTTTGTGCCGGGACGCGCGCCGTTCGATCTGTACAGCAAGGACTACGAGAAGGGTCTGGCGCTCTACAGCTCCAACGTCCTGATCATGGAGAAGTGCGACGACCTGCTGCCCGACTACTACAACTTTGTCCGCGGCGTCGTGGATTCCGCCGACGTGTCGCTCAACATCTCGCGCGAGACGCTGCAGCAGAACCGTCAGCTCAAGGCCATCGCCAAGCGTGTGGAAAAGAAGATTACCGCCGACCTTGAGGATATGCGTGACAACGACCGCGAGGCCTACGAGAAGTTCTTTGAGAACTTTGGCCGCGGTCTTAAGTACGGCATCTACTCGAGCTATGGCATGAAGGCCGATGAGCTCGCCGACCTGTTGCTGTTCTGGTCTGCCAAGGAACAGAAGATGATTACCCTGGCCGAGTATGCCAAGGGCATGCCTGAGGATCAGAAGGCCATCTACTACGCCGCCGGCGACTCGCGTGAGCGCTTGGCCAAGATGCCCGTGGTAAAGGGCGTGCTCGACCGCGGCTATGACGTGCTGCTGCTGACGCAGGATGTGGATGAGTTCACGTTCCAGGCTATGCGTGAGTACGTTGCCGCCGATATGCCCAAGATCTACGAGGACGATGCTGCCCGCGAGGCTGCCGAGAAGGCTGTGGCCGACGGTGCCGAGCCCGAGGTCGAGGATCGTCATCTAGAGCTCAAGAACGTTGCGACCGGTGATCTTGACCTGGCGACCGAGGACGAGAAGAAGGAGGCCGAGGACGCCACCAAGGAGAACGAGGACCTCTTTAGCGCTATGAAGGAGGCGCTCGGTGACAAGGTCGAGAAAGTCGCCGTCTCCGCGCGCCTGACCGATGCCCCCGCTTGTATCACCACCGAGGGCCCACTTTCGCTCGAGATGGAGAAGGTGCTCCAGAAGGGACCCGAGGGCGCGCCCGACGGCATGCCCAAGAGCCAACGCGTGCTCGAGCTCAACGCCAAGCACCCGGTCTTTGACAAGCTTGTCGCTGCCCAGAAGGCAGGCGACGCCGACAAGATCAAGCAGTACTCTGGTCTGCTCTACGATCAGGCCCTGCTGGTCGAGGGCATCCTCCCCGAGGACCCCGTTGCCTTCGCGGCGGCTGTTTGCAACTTGATGTAGTTAGGTAGTTACGCGGTTTTACCAAACCGCGTAACGGCTCGACGCTGCCCTCAGTTCCGCCGTTCTAACGAACGGCGGACCAGTCGACGCTGCGCGGGCGCCAGAGCGACAACTTGTCATTCAAAGAGGACGGCATGACCAGAAGGTCTATGCCGTCCTCTTTTCATGCCAATTTGTTCGCTCTGGTGGGCGCTCGCTGTCGGTACCAAAACATCGGCGTTGTCCTGATCAAAGCCTGCCAAAAAGGGACAGGTTTATTTTGGTGGTCGTTGGGGACGTTCTTGTTTGACTAGTCGTTTAAGAACACCCAACGACTACATAGCATGAGAGTGGATAATCTCCCGGTTTGAGCCTGCATCCAAGCTTAAAGAGGGAGATTATCCACTCTCATTTTGTTTGTTGATTTCGATGCCTACATTTGTAGGAACAGTTCGTGGAGGCGGGTGTCTTCGTCGAGTTCGGGGTGGAAGGTTACGCCGAGCTGGTTGTCTTGGCGGGCGGCGACGATGCGGCCATCGACTTCGGCCAGGGCCTCGGCATCGCCGTGCACCTCAACGATGCGGGGGGCGCGGATAAACGTCAGCGGCACTTCACCGTCGATGCCGGTTACCTGCCCCTTGGTTCGAAAGCTGCCGAGCTGCCTGCCGTAGGCATTGCGCTCGACGAGCACATCCATGGTTGCCAGGCGCGGCGTCCCCTTATCGTCGTGGGCGGCAAGGTCGCGCGCCAGCAGAATCAAGCCGGCGCAGGTGCCCAGGACGGGCATGCCTTCAGCGATACGGGCACGAAGCTCCTCGAGCATGCCGAGCTCGGCAAGCAGCTTTCCTTGAACGGTGGACTCGCCGCCGGGAAGTACCAGACGGTCAAAGTCCTGCTTCAAATCAGCCGCCTGCCTCAGCTCAATACAGTGTGCGCCAAGCCCGGATAGTCTTGCCTCGTGCTCGGCAAAAGCGCCTTGGACCGCCAGCACGGCGACCGTTTGGTCTGCATAATCGCTCATGTGCGATCCTTTCTGCTGGACTAGCGCCCGCGCTCTTCCATGATAATCTCGATCTCGTCGGCGTTGATGCCCACCATGGCCTCGCCCAGGTCCTCTGAAAGCTCGGCAATGAGCTTGGCATCGGTGAAGTTTGCCACGGCCTTGACGATGGCGGCTGCGCGCTTGGCGGGGTCGCCGCTCTTAAAGATGCCCGAGCCGACAAACACGCCTTCGGCGCCCAGCTGCATCATCAGCGCGGCGTCGGCGGGGGTCGCTACGCCGCCGGCGGCAAAGTTCACGACGGGAAGCTTGCCCGTGGCATGGACCTCGCGCACCAGCTCGACCGGAACCTGCAGTTGCTTGGCTGCCTCAAAGAGCTCGTCGTTGCGCAGGGCAACAACGTCACGGATCTGCTTTTGGATCTTGCGCATGTGACGCACGGCCTGAACGACGTCGCCCGTACCCGGCTCACCCTTGGTGCGAATCATCGTGGCGCCTTCGGCAACACGGCGCAGCGCCTCGCCCAGATCACGGGCGCCGCAGACAAACGGCACGTCAAACTGGGTCTTGTCGATGTGATAGACGTCATCGGCAGGGGAGAGAACCTCGGACTCATCGATGTAGTCGATCTCGATGGCCTGCAGGACCTGCGCCTCGACGATGTGACCGATGCGGCACTTGGCCATGACGGGGATGGAGACGGCCTCCTGGATGCCCTTGATCATCTTGGGGTCGCTCATGCGCGAGACGCCGCCTGCGGCACGGATGTCGGCCGGGATGCGCTCGAGGGCCATGACGGCGCAGGCGCCTGCCTCCTCGGCGATGCGTGCCTGCTCGGGCGTGGTAACGTCCATGATGACGCCGCCCTTGAGCATCTGCGCGAGCTCGCGATTGAGTTTGACGCGGTCGGCCTTGCTGTTCTGTTCTGCCATGGTTGCTCCCTTGGTTGGCATGTGCATTGCTTGACGGAACATCCTATCGGGGAGCTGGGTATGACAAAATACTCAGTTTTCGAGATAATTACAAGGTCAGACTAATACCAGATTGAATGACTTAATAAGGTCAGGTGATAGGCTCATGCTTGACTACAATTTGGAAAAACGCGGCGAAGCATCGCTCTATGAGTATGTTTACCAGCAAATTCGAGATGATATCGTAGCTGGACGCATTGTGGCGGGGGAGCATTTGCCGTCTAAGCGCGCCTTTGCCAGTCATCTGGGAATCAGTGTTATTACCATCGAGAATGCATATAGCCAGTTACTCGCTGAGGGCTATATTTGCTCAATACCACGTCGTGGCTACTACGCTTGCGAGCTTCCGGATGCACCGGTTTTGGCTTCGGCTGCGGAGGGCATCGACCGAGATGCCGTCTCTGTGGGCCCCAGCGTGCATGATGTCAACGGACAGGTCGAGCGATTCGATGCGCTTTCTCCTTCTGCTTTGGAGGCGGCGCGGCTTTGGCAAAGCGCGCTACGGGCGACGCTGGCATCCGAAGACGAGCGCGAAATCTTTTCGCCCGCACCGGCGCAGGGCACTGCTCGGCTGCGACGCGCAATTGCTCACCATCTGCACGGGACAAGGGGTATGAATGTCGACCCCAACAACATCGTTATCGGTGCGGGCGCCCAGCTGCTCGATACCATGTTGGTTCAGTTGCTTGGCGCGGACAAGGTGTATGCGGTTGAGGATCCGGGCTATTTGCGTCTGACGCGTATCTATCAGGCTATGGGCTGCAAAGTTCGACATATCCCGTTGGATGATGAGGGCGTGGACTTGAGCACTCTGCAGAAAAGCGGGACCGATGTCCTTCACCTGATGCCGTCCCATCAGTATCCGACCGGCCTTGTGACGAGCATTGCGCGTCGCTATGCGCTTCTGAGCTGGGCCGCCGAGCGACCAGGTCGGTATCTCATCGAAGATGACTTTGATTGTGAGTTTCGCCTTGCCGGGAAGCCGATTCCCGCGCTCGCGTCGATCGATGCCGCCCAGTCGGTTATATACACCAACACGTTTTCGAAGAGCCTGTCTTCGGCGTTGCGCCTAGCGTACATGGTGTTGCCCGACGAGCTGATGGAGCGGTTTAGGCGCGACCTTGGTTTTTACGCCTCGTCGGTTAGCTCCATAGATCAAGTTGCATTGGCTCGCTTGCTGGAATCGGGTGATTACGAGCGTCATGTGAACCGCGTGCGCGTTCGTGCCCGCGAGGCGCGTGATGGCCTAGTGGCGCTTGTACGGAAGGCATTTCCGGCAGGGGAAGTCTCGATCGAGCATGCAGACGCGGGCCTTTACTGTATCGTGGTTGCGGAGCGTAGAACGGGCGGAAGCACTTTTGCACGGGCCCTCACGCGCTCGAGCATCCCTTTTATCGATATCGGTGACTGTTTTTGGTGTGCCGATGGCGCATCTGTCCCTGAAAACACAACTCAAATTCTTGTTCAGTATGACGATCTGAGTCCAAAAGTACTAACAACCTTGGAATTGCAGCTAATGGGGGGCACTCTGCAACCTAAGTGAGTAGACTTTTAGCACTTTGGCGACCAGGCAGTTTTGTAGCAAGCTATTTACCTGCGGTTTTGAAAAGCAGGATGACCGGCCTGCTCGGGATGTTCAAAAAAGTCTACTCACTTGCCGCGCAAAGCTCCTGCATGAGAAAAAATGGGGTTTTCAACAGGGCTTCGTCCAGCTCTCGGCAAGCTTTTGGCCAGTTGGGGAGTGCTGTTGAAAACTTGGCAGTCCGTTCGGCGCCATTTTTGGTGCGTTCGCGCCAATGCGTGACTGACTGGGTTGAAATTCGTGTTTTCCTGTGCCTATGAAGGATTTACTTTGTGACATATCGGCTTTTAGGTACTGGCGTTTGCCTCCTCAAGTCCGCGCTTTGTGTCCGCCGCTTCCACGACCGGAAGAAGACCGGCAGCGATATGATCTCGCCCGCAACCCGACGGCTGCGGTCGCGCTCGGTTTTCCGTTGTATACATTGGTTCGGACGAGAAACAAACGGACTTGTCCAGCCAGCATTAGGCAGCGGCTGTTTCTTGGTGAGCTTCCCAGGGAATCCGTGCTGGAAACGGAGCATGGGTTTTTGATTACGTCTCCTCTACTGACGGCATTCATCATGTCGCGGCACCTGACGGATCTCCAGCTTCTTTTGGTATTGGCGGAGATGTGTGGCTTGTTTGCGGTGTGCGCTCTGCCGGCGGCACTTGAGGCGGAGCTTTCGCGTGCAATTGATTCGGGCGCGATTTCGACAACGTTCGGTTGGGTGCGCTGCCCGTCCGAGGACGGCACCGCCTCAAATTTATGGCGTCGAGACGCTTTGGTTTTGGGCGGAGACCTTGACCGTTTTTGTTCAGATGTTTGCGGGATGCGTTACGGCAATAGATTTATGGCGGTATCGCAACTCGTTCCATTGGGTGCCGCGTCGCCTTTTGAGGTCGAGGCGTATTTGCTACTTGCACTGCCGCGATCCCTGGGAGGCGAAGGTTTTTGCGACATAGAGCTTAATGTTGAAGTGATGCTAGGCACAAGTGCTCGAGCGATTGTGGGAAAGTCCCGTATATATATCGACCTACTTCTTTCTTCACCGGACGGTAGGCGACAGGTGGCCATTGAATGTCAGGGAAAGGCCTCGCACGGACGCGCAGGGGATGGCTTGCGTGACGCTGACCGCATGACGGCCCTTCAGGCCATGGGCTACGATGTGCTTCTCCTGACACACAGACAGATATCGGATGAGGATAGATTCCGCGCGATCGTTAAGGCCATATGCAGGATGCTCGATGCTGAATATCGTGATAAAAGCTCGGATGAGCAAAGGGCTGAGATATTACTCCGGTCTGAACTATTCATTGACTGGACAAAATTGGGAGTAATCGACGGAAAGATACCCGTTAGACACAAAATGGCTCGATCGTGGACGGCTGCGAATCTAAGTGAGTAGACTTTTGTCACTTTGGCGACTAGGTCGTTTTGCAACAAGGCATTTACCTGCGGCTTTATAAAGTGATATGGATGGTCTGCTCGGCAAGTTCCAAAAAGTCTACTCACTTAGTTTTGACGAGAAGCCGATGCCGAAGACGGTCCTATTTCAGGGCGTTAACAAGTTCGTGAGGCACGAAAAAGGCCCGAACCAATACGGTCCGGGCCTCATCGAGCTTGAGGTTATGTCTCAGGCGGTTGGCTTAGCCAAAGTAGCGCTTGAGCAGGCCGGCGAAAGCCTTGCCGTGGCGGGCCTCGTCGCGAGCCATCTCGTGCACGGTGTCGTGGATGGCATCGAGGCCGGCGGCCTTGGCACGCTTGGCAAGATCGGTCTTGCCGGCGGTGGCGCCGTTCTCGGCCTCAACGCGCATCTCGAGGTTCTTCTTGGTGGAGTCGGTCACGACCTCGCCCAGGAGCTCGGCGAACTTGGCGGCATGCTCGGCCTCCTCGTGGGCAGCCTTCTCCCAGTACAGGCCGATCTCGGGATAGCCCTCGCGATGAGCGACGCGAGCCATGGCCAGGTACATACCGACCTCGGAGCACTCGCCCTCAAAGTTGGCGCGCAGGTCGGCAACGATGTCCTCGGAGACGCCCTCCATCTTGGCGACGCCCACGACGTGCTCGGCAGCCCACTCGAGCTGACCCTCCTCCTGCTTCAGGAAGCGAGAACCGGGAACGCCGCACTGGGGGCACTTGAAGTCCTCGGGCAGCTGGTCGCCGTCGAACTCTTCCACATAACCGCAAACGGGGCAAACAAACTTCATGATTCGATCCTTTCGATCGATGGCGATTGTGCGCTCGTCCGGTCCCGTAAGGGCCCTCTCCGGACGTGCGTCTTGACGAGTCCTATTATCCATAAATGCAACCAAATGTGAAGCCTATTAGGAATGATTTTTAATAAAACAATTTTGAGATATGAAGATGTTGATTGATTAACGATTGGCAGGCCGTCTTTGACCGCCGCTGAGTACAATCGGTCGAGCAAATGTTGACCTATCAACAAATGAAGGAGTTTCCTTTATGCATCTAGCCCGTCGTGCCTGGTGCCGAACATATCAGACGGTTTTTCGCATTGCATTGCCGATCCTGCCCTATACCGAGCCGCGCATTTTAGAGCATGCCGAGGATGTGCCCGCGGTGCTTCAAAAGCGCTCGATCCAGAAGGTCCTTATCGTGACGGATCCCGGCATTGCCCGTCTGGGGCTCACGGCACCGCTCGAGACGGCGCTCGCATGCAGGGGGATTGGCGTTACGGTCTATGCCGAAACGCGTGCAAACCCCACGGTTTCAAACGTGGAAGAAGCGGCGTCCCTGTATCGAGAGAGCGCCTGCCAGGCCATTATCGGCTTTGGCGGTGGCTCGGCCATGGACTGTGCCAAGGGCGTGGGCGCACGCATTGCGCAGCCAAACAAGCCCATCAACAAGATGCGCGGCCTGCTGCGGATTCATCGTCGCCTGCCGCTGCTCATCGCCGTTCCCACTACCGCCGGTACGGGAAGCGAGGTCACGCTTGCGGCGGTAATTACCGATGACGAGACGCACTACAAGTATCCCATTAACGACTTTGTGCTTATCCCGCGCTTTGCGGTGCACGACCCCGAGTTTGCGCGCGGCCTGCCCGCCTCCATTACGGGGCAGACGGGCATGGACGCCCTGACGCATGCCGTCGAGGCCTTTGTCGGGCGAAGCACCACGTCCTATACGCGCAAGATGGCGCGACAGGCGGTTCAGCTCATCCACGGCAATTTGCTCGAGGCCTATGAGCATGGCGACGACATGCGTGCGCGCCGCAATATGCTTTCGGCGGCGTATAAGGCGGGCGTTGCGTTTACCCGATCCTATGTCGGATATGTGCATGCCATTGCACACAGCCTGGGCGGCCGATACGGAATTCCGCACGGTTTGGCCAACGCGATCATCCTGCCGCACATGCTTCGCGCTTATGGCGAAGCTGCTGCTCCTAAGCTCGCCGATCTCGCCCGCATGGCCGGCATCGCGCCGGTTAACGCGCAGGACAGCCTGGCGGCCGAGGCCTTTATCGATTGGGTTGATCGAATGAACGCCGCCTTGGACATTCCCAAATATGTGACAGGCATTCGCCGCTCCGACATTCCCGAGATGGCGGCGCATGCCGATGCCGAGGCCAATCCCCTGTACCCCGTTCCTCTTTTAATGGACCGCCTGAAGCTCGAGCATATGTACGAAGTTGTTGCAGGTGGTATGTTTGAGGACGAGAACTAGGAGGGTGCCATGAACACCGAGGAAATTGCGCGCATCGTCGGCGATCAGCGCGCCTACTTTAAGACGCACGCTACGTTTGATGTCGATGCTCGACGTCGCGCGCTCGTGCGCCTGCGCGATACAGTACGGGCGCACGAGGCCGATATTGCCCATGCGCTCAAGACCGATTTGGGAAAGTCGCATGACGAGGCCTATATGTGCGAGATCGGCACGTCGCTTTCCGAGATTCGTCATCAGATTGCGCATGTGGCTCGATGGAGTCGTCCGCGCCTGCGTCCGTGTGACCTCGCTAACGCCGTGAGTGTGTGCAAAACGCAAGCCGTGCCCTATGGCGTCACGCTCATCATGGCGCCCTGGAACTACCCGTTTTTGCTGACGCTCGAGCCGCTCGCCGGCGCGCTCGCTGCGGGTAACACCGTGGTCATCAAGCCGAGTGCCTATGCGCCGGCTTCGAGCGTGGTGCTCAGGCAGATTTGCGAGGAAGCATTTGATCCGCGCCTGGTGACGGTCGTCGAAGGCGGGCGTGCCGAGAATGAGGCGCTGCTCGATGAATGCTGGGACAAAATCTTCTTTACCGGTAGTGTTCCGGTCGGCAAGCTCGTCATGGAGCGCGCGAGCAAAAACCTCACGCCTGTGACGCTTGAGCTGGGCGGAAAGAGCCCCTGCATCGTGGATGCGACGGCAAACTTGAAGGTCGCGGCACGCCGCATCGCATTTGGTAAATGGCTCAACGTGGGCCAGACCTGTGTAGCGCCCGACTATCTGCTGGTCGACGTGCGCGTGCACGATGAGCTGTTGGGCCTCATCAAGGAGGAGGTCCGCCGTATGTTTGGCGAGTATCCGCTCGATAACGAGGACTACGGTCATATTGTCAACGCCAAGCATTTTGCGCGCGTGCGCGGGCTGATCGATCCCGATAAGGTTGTGCTTGGGGGTGCCGCGCGCGAGGCTTCGCTCAAGATCGAGCCGACGATTTTGGACGGCGTGGCCCCCGATGACGCCGTGATGCAGGAGGAGATCTTCGGCCCCATTTTGCCGGTGCTGACGTTTGAGAGCCTAGACGAGGCCGAGACGTTTATTACAGATCGTCCGACGCCGCTGGCTCTGTATATCTTTAGCCAGGATCGCGCAGTTCAGCAGCGCTTTGTGCGTTACGTGCCCTTTGGCGGCGGCTGTGTCAACGACACGATCATGCACTTGGCTACGAGCCATATGGGCTTTGGCGGCATGGGCGCGAGCGGTATGGGGCAGTACCATGGACACGAGAGCTTCGATACGTTTAGCCACAAGAAGAGCATCGTGAACAAGGCAACGTGGTTGGACGTGCCATTCCGCTATGCTCCTTACGCAAGCTGGAAGCACAAGTTCGTGCGCATGTTTGTGCATTAGAATCAGATGGTGTAGCGACAAACGGTCGAAAAGGCGCGGGTGGGGCGAATTTGTGTCCGCACGGGCCCGTAAGCTTCTCAGTACGGTTAAGCGCCGATTTATCCTGCTGTTAGAGGAGCTGCTATGTACGAGCCTTCACGTGTTCTTCTGTCGTTTCACATCGCAGGATTTCAATATGCCGACGGCGCTTTGGTCCTGGGCGATCTTAAGGTCGGCGATAAGCTGACGCTGTGTGCCGAGCGCGATAATCCCCATGACCCCGAGGCGGTTGCGATCTATTACGGCAACACCAAGCTTGGGTATGTTCCGGGAAACGAGGTCGGCCCGCTGTCCTTGATGATGTATTACGGCCACGAGGACGTATTTGAGGCCCGCGTGCAACAGGTTGCTCCCGAACGCAGCCCGTGGCATCAGGTGCGCGTTGGACTCTACGTGGTGGATGCTCGCTAATCGGTAAGGGAGGCGGCCATGTTTGATAACGATGATCTGTTCGATCTGACAGACGATCCGTTTGAGTGGGATCTGCTACTCGATGACGATGAGTTGGAGCAGGATCGTAAGAAGCGGCAGGGCAAGAACGCCCAGAGTGATGCGTCGAAAAAGAAAGACAAACGCCGCCGCGGACTGTTCGGCGGGCTCTTTGGATAACCGCCACATCGCTGCGTCTGTATACTTAGCACGAGTTGAACACGTTGCGAAATGAGGACAGAGACGATGATGTGGTTTACCGCCGACCTGCACCTGGGCGATACGAATATCTTGCACGACATGGATCGGCCGTTTGGCTCGGTCGAGGAGATGAATCGCAAGGTCATCGATGCCATCAATGAGTGCGTGGCTGCGGATGACCGCCTCTATATTTTGGGTGACTTTACCTATCATTTGCCCCTGGCGGAGGCGGTGCGCCTGCGCGAGCGTATCGAATGCCAGAACGTGACGCTCATCCGTGGTAACCATGACGGCGACTGGGAAGATCCCGACGTACCGCAGATTTGGGAAGACGTGCGCGATTACCTGGAGATTGCTCCCGGCTATGCCAAGGGCCATCGTCTGGTTATGAGCCACTACCCCATGCTCAGCTGGAACGGCAAGGCACGTGGCGCCATTATGCTGCATGGGCATATCCACAGCAGGGGTGACCGCACCAACGCACGCAACCGCGATCGCGAGCGTCCCATTTATCGCTACGATGTGGGCCTCGACGCCAACGACTACAAGCCCGTAAGCCGAGACCAGATCCTGAATTTCTTTGGACTGTAGCTCGCAAACCGCCACGAAGGGGACAGGCACCTTTGTGGCGGTTCTGGCGCCGTTGCCATTCTGGCAGCGGCGCCTATTTTGTCCGCGCGGCGCGGTAGAGTGTAGGCGGTTGAAATTTGCGTCCATTGAGGAGCTGCTATGAACGAGATCAAGTGCCCGCATTGCGGCGAAGTTTTTAAGGTCGATGCGTCCGGCTATGCGGATATCGTCAAGCAAGTGCGCGATGCTGAGTTCTCGCGTGACCTGGATGAGCGCGTAGCGGCGGCTCGACGCGAGGGCGAGCAGGCGCTGGAGCTTGAGCGCTCGCGTTCGTCAGCCGCTTTGCAGGAGGCAGAGTCTCAGCGCAACGCTCAGCTTGTCGAGCAGAAGAATGCTGCAGCTCAGCAGCTGGCACAAGAGGTTGCCAAGCGCGATGCTGAGCTTGCCGAGCTGCGCGCCAAGCTCGAGGGCGCTGCCACAGAGCGCGAGAGTGCAAGCCAGCGTGCGGCGGTTGAGGCCCGCGCCGATGCTCAAAAGGAGAATGCCGAGCTGCAGCGCGAGATCGACAACCTGCGTGCGCAGTTGGGGCGCAAAGATGATGAAGCCAGGCTTGCCGAGGCGGCGGCACGTAATGCTGCTCAAAACGATTTAGCTGCACGTGATGCTCAGATTGCCGAGCTGCAGGCCAGGCTTGCCGCGGCGGACAAGGCCCAGGAGATGGCGCTTGCTGCTGCTGCGGCCGAGTCGCAGCGTGAGCTCGAGGCCGCTCGCAGCGAGGCCGAGCGCACGCTTGCTGACTATCGCGCGCAGGTACAAGAGAAGTTTTCCGTCGCAAAGGCTCAGTCCGAGCAGGAAGCCGAGGGTCTGCGTGCTCAGCTGCGCGAACAGGAACTGACGGCCAAAATGAACCTATCGGAGGCGGTTGCCGCAGCAGAGCGTGAGCGTGACGAAGCGCGTGCCAAGCTGACGAGCGAGCTGGCGGTGCGCGATTCTCGCGAGGAGCAAGCCAAGGCGGCACACGAGCTCGAGCTTGCGCAGGCCAAGCGCGCGAGCGATGACCTGATTCGCTACAAGGATGAAGAGATTGAGCGCCTTAAGGACATGAAGGTCCGCCTGTCCACCAAGATGGTGGGCGAGTCGCTCGAGCAGCACTGCGAGACCGAGTTCAACCGTCTGCGCATGACGGCGTTTCCCAACGCGTACTTCGAGAAAGATAACGATGCGTCCGAGGGTACCAAAGGCGACTTTATCTTCCGCGAGTGCGACGCAAGCGGTAACGAGGTCATTTCGATTATGTTCGAGATGAAAAACGAGAACGACGAGACCACGACCAAGCATAAAAACGAGGACTTCTTTAAGAAACTCGATCACGATCGCCGCCAAAAAGGCTGTGAGTACGCGGTGCTCTGCACGCTGCTCGAGCCCGAGAGCGAGCTCTATAACGCAGGGATAGTCGACGTGAGTTATCGCTATGAGAAGATGTACGTGATTCGTCCGCAGTTCTTTATTCCCATGATTACACTTCTTCGTAACGCCGCCATGGGTTCGCTGCGCTATAAGCAGGAGCTGGCGGAGTACAAACAGCAGAATATCGACGTCACGAACTTCGAAGCCAAGATGGAAAAGTTCAAGAATGATTTCGGTCGCAACTACGAGATCGCGAGCCGTAAGTTCCAAACGGCGATCGATGAGATCGACAAGACGATTAGCCATCTGCAGAAAACCAAGGAGGCGTTGCTGTCCTCCGAGAACAATCTGCGCCTAGCCAACAAGAAGGCCGACGATCTTACCATTCGCAAGCTCACGTGGGGCAACAAGACCATGAAGGCGGCGTTTGACGAGGCACGCGGGGCTGTGCCAGAGACAAACGATGAGCCAACCGAGGCGGATTCGTATGAGGTCGAGGATGCCGAGTAAGGCATAGCGTATCGCGCAAAAAGCGGGGCCGCTGGCGATGTTGCCAGCGACCCCGCTTCGTTCCGTTCCAGTATGTTCGGCTAGTCCTCTAGCAGGTCCTCGATAAAGCCGACGCGGTAGTTTTTGAAGATGACCTCGCCACCGTCTTGCGTGGCGTCCAGATCGACATCGCCCATGATGCCAAAGTCGTGGTCGCCGTTCTCGTCGGCAAAGATCTGGTGCACGTGCCATACGTGCGCGGTCTTCTCCTCGGACTCATCGATGGAAAACATCGCGGCGCTGCGGGCATCTCCGTCGGTGAGGATTTCCTCGTGCTGTTCGTGGTAGGCATCGAGCGCCTTTTGCCAGCGGATCTCGCTCATGCCCCAGTCGTCGTCGAGCTCGCCCAGGTCGCGAACGTGCTCGCGGGCGGCAAGGGTCACGCGGCGGAAGAGCGCATTGCGCACCAACAGCGTGCAGCCGCGGCGGTCCGCCACGACCTCGTCGATGCCCTGCGGCGGCGCGGCGTCGAGGGCTGCCGGGTTGCCGGCGTTCTCCCACTCGTCCACCAGGCTCGAGTCCACCGAGCGCACCACAAAGCCCAGCCACGAGATAATGTCGCGCAGGCGCTCGTCGCGCTTCTCGATGGGTACGGTGCGGTCGAGAGAACGGTAGGCCTCTGCCAGGTAGCGCAGCAAAATGCCCTCGGAACGGGCGATGCCGAGCTTTTGAATGTAGCCCTTAAAATCGCTCGCGCTTTCCAGCATATCGCGCAGAACGCTCTTGGGAGAGAGCTGGTAGTCGTTTGCCCAGGGCACTTCCTGGCAGTACTTGTCAAAGGCGGCGTCGAGCAAATCCTCGAGCGGCTTTTCGTACGTGACGTCTTGGATGCGTTCCAGACGCTCCTCATAGTCGACGCCGTCAGCCTTCATCTCGGCCATGGCGCGATCGCGTGCTGCGCGCTCCTGTGCACGCAGCACCTGCTTGGGATCCTCGAGTGTTGCCTCGACCATTGAGATTAGATCCATGGTATAGGTCTCGCTCTCGGCATCAAGCAGCTCCAACGCGGCAAGCAAGAACGGCGAGAGCGGCTGATCGAGCGCGAAGTCCTCGGGCAGATCGACCGTCAGCGCATAGTCGATGTCTGGTGCGGCGTCAGTCGGGGCGTCGGGCGCGGGCGGCACCTCGGTACGAACGACGACGCCGGAATCGATGAGCGTGGCGAAGATTTCGTCGGCGCGAACCTCGAGCTTAGCCTTTTCCTCGGGAGTCTGCAGGCTCGTCTCGATGAGGTCGTGTACGCGGGCTCGGGCATCGCCGCCCTGCTCGACCACGCTAATCACCATGGAGTGTGTGATGCGCAGGCGCGGCTTGAGCGTCTCGGGCTGCGTCTCGATCAGGCGCTCAAAGGTCTGCTTGTTCCAGGTGACAAAGCCCTCGGGGGCCTTCTTCTTTTTAATCTTGCGGAGCTTCTTGGGGTCGTCGCCCGCCTTGGCCATGAGCTTGGCGTTCTCGATCTCGTGCTCCGGGGCCTCGGCGATGACCATGCCCTCGGTATCGAAGCCCGAGCGGCCGGCGCGACCGGCAATCTGATGAAACTCGCGGGCGCGCAGACGACGCATCTTGTAGCCATCGAACTTGGTGAGCGCGGTGAGCACCACGGTGTGGATGGGTACGTTGATGCCGACGCCGAGCGTATCGGTGCCGCAGATGACGGGCAGCAGGCCCTGCTGCGCCAAGCGCTCCACCAGCAGGCGATAGCGCGGCAACATGCCAGCATGGTGCACGCCGACGCCGCATCCAAGCAGGCGCTTGAGAATCTTGCCAAAGGCCGTCGAGAAGCTCGTTCCCTTTGCCGCTTCCTTGATGGCCTCACGCTGCTCCTTGCTGGCGATGCCAAAATTGGCGAGCGACTGCGCCGTCGCAAGGGCGGCATCCTGGCTAAAGTGCACGATATAGAGCGGGGCCTCGCCGCGGCGCATGGCGAGCTCGACCGTGCCCTCGAGGGAGGTCGTCACATAGTCGTAGCTCAACGGAACAGGACGCGGGGCGTCGACAACCAAGTCGCAAGCAGCGCCGGTGTGTTCCTCGAGCGAGGCGGCGATCGCGGTGACATCGCCGAGCGTGGCGCTCATGAGCATAAACTGCGTATGGGGCAGGGTGAGCAGCGGCACCTGCCAGGCCCAGCCGCGGTCGGGGTCGGCAAAGTAGTGGAACTCGTCCATGGCCACGCAGCCCACGTCGGCGTCCTCGCCTTCGCGCAGTGCATCGTTGGCAAGGATTTCGGCCGTGCAGCAGATGACGGGCGCCTTGGTGTTGATATGCGTATCGCCGGTGATCATACCGACGTTATCGCGGCCGAGCACCTGTACCAGATCGAAAAACTTTTCACTGACCAAGGCCTTGATGGGGGCCGTGTAATAGCAACGTTTGCCCTGCGCCATGCCCATAAAGAGCATGCCCAGCGCGACGAGCGATTTACCCGATCCGGTCGGTGTGCCTAAAATGACGTGATCGCCGGCAGCCAGGTCCATGAGGGCCTCTTCTTGGTGGTCCCACAGCTCAATGCCGCGATCGCTCGTCCATTCAAAGAAGCGTTCGAAGGCTTGATCGGCCGTGAGCCATGGCTCGGGCTCGCTGCCGTCCTCGGGCTCCCACCAGGTGGGGGAGAGTGCGCCGAGCGAGCCAAACTCGGCCTCGGTTCCCGTGCCGCCCGAGAATGAGCTGGCGGCCCCGGCACCGGAAACGGTGCTGGCGGCGGTATCTGTCGTGGTCTGTGCCATGTGGTTGCTTTCTCTCGCGATTGTCCGCCAACTATTATGGCGTAGCGGCGCATCGATGCGTTTGCAGGCAAGAAAATGCAGGAAATGGGCGTTCTGCCCGGCCGTTTGGTGCAGTTGCCAGCTAAGTGAGTAGACTTTTTGCGATGTCGCGAGCACATGGATTTTGCACAAGGGTTCTATCTGCGGTTTTAGTTTTCGTTATGCGGGTTGTGCTTGGCTATTGCAAAAAAGTCTACTCACTTAGGTTTGAGGGTCGTTCGCTGACGCCTATTTTCACTTGTTTGCCGACGCCGCGACCATCAGAAGCCCCTAGGACTCCTGCGGCAGGCGCTTCTTGCCTTTGCGGGCGCGGTTTCTAAAGTTCTCGACGGCCTCTTCCATGCCCAGAGGTACATAGGTGAGCGCATCGAGGTTTTCGGGCAGGTAGCAGGCAAGGCTTTGCTCCTGCGCGCGGCCCGCCGCGAGCTGTTCATCGCTGGGCTGCGCTCCAGGTGTGGCGCGAATGCCATAGACGGCGGCACCCATCTCGCGCGTGCGGCGCTCGTACTCGGTCTCGGGATGCTCGGGATGGTCGCGGCGTACGTCGTCACTTACCCAAAGCGTGTCGTAGCCGGCCGCGGCAAACTGTCCCAGGGCGTAATCGCGCAATGGTTCGCTGTCGGTGCGCAGCGTGACGGTGGCGTTGGCTGCAAAGAGCGGGCGGTAGAGCATCAAATGGTCGACATGGACGAGTCGTTTTTTGGCGTACTTGGCCTTGGGCTGCGGCGTGGGAAAGTTGATGGTGATGGCATCGAGCTCGCCTGCGGCAAATAGCTGTGGCAGCGATGCGGCGCCTCGGGGCAGGACGAGTGCGTTGGATAGCTCCTGCTCGCAGATTTTCTGCGCGGCATAGGCAATGCAGATGGGCTCCTGGTCCATGCCGATAAAGAGGGTGTTTGGCTCGTGGCCCGCGCGCTCTACAAGGTACGTTCCCTTGCCACAGCCAAGATCCAGGTGAAGGTGCTCGAAGGGCTTGCTGCCTGCGGGCGCACAGGCCTTGCGCCAATCTCCGGCATAAGCCTCGGGGTTTGTCTCAATCGCATCGGCGTAGCGTTCCAGGCGCTCCTCGAGCACAAAGTTCTTAGGCGTGCGAACGTGGACGGCTCCCATGAGGCTCCTTGGTCATAAGTATGGAACGCATAGCTGCACGTTCCGTCAATGGATTGAAAAAGGGCGGGCATAGTTTGCCCGGAAGATGCGGTGCGGCTCGGCGGCGAGTCGTCGATGCCTACAGGCGCTTGAGAATCACATAGCGGTTGAGCTCGCCGCTACGACCGTCGGCATGGAAGCGCTCAAGCTCACGCACGGGGACCTCGCCGCTCTTGTAGAACGTACGGACGCCGCGCACCAGGTCGGTGATCTGCTGATCGTCAAAGTGATGGCAATAGCGGTAGGCGTGGCGGTCGTTTTGCCAGCCAATGAGGTGGTCGCCGGCTTCAAACTGGGCGGAATCGTAACCCTCAAACGGCGGGGTGAGCTCGGCGCGGGCTTCGGCGCGAACAGCCTTGCGCGCCATGCGCTCGTCGTTCATAAACTCCCAAAAGCTGATGGCGATGATGCCGCCTGGGCGCGTCTGGCGCACCAGGGCGTCGAGCACGCGTACGCGGTACTCGCACGACGGCACGTGGTGCATAAAGCCAAAGCAGACTGAGATGTCGGCGAGCGGGGCGTCGAAAAGCACGTCGGGTGTCTCGGCGGGGTTGAGCTTCATAAGGGCATCGAGCACGTCGAGTTCCTGGAAGTGCAGGTTGGGAATGCGCAGGGCGTGACCGTGCGCATCGATAGCCAAATCCTGACACGAGTCAACACCATAGAACTCAAACGGGCAGCTGGCATCTGCCGAGGGGTTTGCGCCGTCGACGCCCTTGGCGGCAAGTGCGCCGCCGGCGGCAAAATTCTCGAATCGCATATTGCCGCAGGCAAGATCAAAGACGCGGACGGGATGCTCGATCGTGGCGACGTCGAGCTGCCCGAGCGCGATGTCCATGGTGCGCACCCAGCCGGGCCACGGGGCCTGGCGCGTATCGGAGAAGGAGGCGGAGTGCTCGCGATAGAACGTGTTGTTGAGCTGGATGAGCGATGAGGCGAAATCGCGGTTCACGGCGCGGAACTCCCTCCGTTGGCGGTGCGGAATTAACAATACGACCATACTACCGTTAACGCCGCAACGGGGACAACCAAGCTACGGGTCATTGCTTTGTTTGGACACATTTCCGCAGCTCATATGCACCCGCAACCGCCGGTTGTCAAAAATCTCACTAGAATAGGTGGCATGCTTTTGGCGGTGGCGGATAGATTTTTAACTGTGCAAGGCGCCTTAAGAACAAAAACGGTCCGGCGGCACGGCTGGCATCACATAGGAGGAACCATGAATGTAGAAACTGCGCAGCGGCTCGCCGACCTTCGCCGAAGCAAAGGCTTTAGCCAAGAAGGGCTGGCACGAAAGCTGGGACTGTCGCGCCAAGCAGTCAGTAAATGGGAGCGCGCGGAGAGCTCGCCCGATACCGAGAACCTGATCTCGCTCGCCAAGCTCTATGGCGTGAGCTTGGACGAGCTGCTCAATCCGAGCGATGAGATCGAGGACGATATCGAGTTTGAGAACGAGGACCGCGCTCGTCAGCGCGAGGCCGAGGCAGCAGAGCGTGCTCGCACCCATGAGGCGGCGGCGCGCGCTACCGAGGCGGCAACACAGGCGAGTGATGCTGCGGCCAAGGCGGCGCAAGCGGCAAGCTGGAGTGCGCAGGCCGCCAATGCCGCTACGGCGCAGGCGACGAGTGGCGGCGCAGTTGGTTCGACTCCGGTGAAGGGCCCGTTCCAGTCGTTCCCGTATTGGGCCGTGTGCTGGCTGCTGTTCTTTTTACTGATGTTCCTGGTTGGTGCCAGCCCCTTTCCCGCACTGATCTTCTTTACGATTCCCATCTATCACTGGGTGGCGCGTGCGCTCGATGGTGATTGGGCACGCGGGGATATTCAGGTTGGTCCGGCGTCGGTGGCGATCAAGGCCCAGGGGAAGGATGCTTCTGCGGAACCCGATGCTGACGTGGCTACCACGATCACCGCTGAGCCATGTGCCAAAGAGGGTGACGAATGATGAAGCTTTCGCATGAATCCAAGGTACGCCTGGGTGTTGGCATCGGAGCGTTTGTGCTCATTGTTGGGCTTGTCTTTGGCGTTTCGCGGACATTGATTCATTTTGATGGCCCGTGGGATCTCGACGATGTTGTATCCGGCCTGTCTGGTATGGACGATGTGGTGGGCGAGGGCAATCTTTTGGATGACGGTAACTATTCCGCTCAGCCTCAGCAGCTTTCGAGCGAAACCTTTGATGCCGACGCGTTCACATCGCTTGACTTGGACGTGACGTCGGGCACGGTCGAGGTCAAACACGTCTCCGGCGGGCCAGTGCGCGTAATTGAAAGCGGTCGCGTGGCAACGGGGACCGTTGCCTTCGATGCGGCAACCCAGAACCTGGCCGAAATCAAGGGCTCTACGCTCAAGATTCGCCAGTTCGATTGCGATGACGAGCGCGCCATTGACCGCACGGTTACCGTCGAACTGCCGCGCGAAGTTGCCGATAACATGGTGGGCATTACAGCGAATGTGGGATCGGGTGACCTGACGGTCGCGGGCATTGCGTGTCATGACCTCAACCTGACTTTGGACTCTGGAGACGTTGAGTTTACGGGCACCGTGACCGATACCCTGAATGCCGAGGTCGGTTCGGGCGATGTGACGTTCGAGCTCTACCAGGCCCCCGCGAAGTCGATGGACGTGAGTGTGGGCTCGGGCGATGTGGAGATGACGGTTCCGAACTCGACGGGCTTTAAGGCGAGCCTCGCCTTGGGCAGCGGCGACTTCGAGAGCGATTTCCTTCCGCTTGGCTACGACGGCGAGACCATTTTGAATCTTGAATTCGATAACGGCGATAAGTCTGCTGCGTATCGTTTTGAGGTCGGTTCGGGCGACATGTCGTTTGATCCGGAGTGACATGCGGTTTTCGGAGATCGGTACATATAGGCATGCTCTTTGATGGAGGCGCCGGAGCCGTGACGGGCTTCGGCGCCTTTGCCTTTACAATGGGGACATGGAACAGATTATCTTGAACATACTCGAGGCTCTGCGTCGCGGCGAGACCGTGGACGACAAAGCGCTCGTCAAATTGATACATGCCGAGGCGCGCCGTGAGGGCGCCGACAAACGCGATTTGGCCAAGCGCCGTCTGCTGCCGTTCTACCAGCGGGTTAAACGTGAGGAGCCGGCTCGGTGGGCTGCGTGGAATGTCGATTCCGATCTGGAACGTCAACTGCTGCAGGTGCTGCGTATGAAGCCGCGCCGAACGGCCTCGGGCGTGGCGACCATTACCGTCATCACCAAGCCGTGGCCTTGTTCGGGCGATTGCCTGTTTTGCCCCAACGATCTGCGCATGCCCAAGAGCTATCTGCACGCCGAGCCGGCATGCGCCCGTGCGGAGCAAAACTGCTTCGACCCGTATCTGCAGGTGAGCGCTCGTCTGACCGCGCTTTCGCAGATGGGGCATGCGACCGACAAGATAGAGCTCATTGTGCTCGGTGGTACCTGGAGCGACTATCCGGAAGGCTATCAGACATGGTTTATGTCGGAGCTTTTCCGTGCGCTCAATGACGATGCCGTCGCCGGCGTGGCTGCCAACCCCATGTTGGCGCGTCCGGGCATCAGCCGTGCCGAGGCAGGGCGCCTGCTCGATGACGCTCCCGCCGATGCTCCTGCGTGGGATACTGCTGGCGACTTTGCGGCCGCAGCCGTTGAAGAGGCCGATTCTTTCCAGCCTGTCTTCTACAACGAGGCCGGCGACATCGTGAACTACGATCCAAACCTGCAGGTGGCTTCCCGCGCCTGCATGCACCTGGCCGGCCCCGTGCACGTGAACTTCCCCTTCGATGCCCCGCTCAAGCCCGATTTTGCCGGTGCTGACCTGCAGGCCATGCAGCGTGCCGCTCGCGATTGCTTCGCTCTGGGTGCCCGCAATGCCAGCATCGCCGCGAAGGATGGTGCCCTTCTCGATCTGGGCCCGCTTGTTGGCCCCGCAGGCACATTGCCCCAGGCCAGCATCGAGTCCATCGAGCGCCTTCTGTGGAAGCGGCCGTGTCTCGTGCTCGCCGGCGAGGGCTCCTGCGAGACCGTGGCGGAAGCCGAGGAGATTCTCGCTTGGGCCCGCAAGCTGTCGCTGCCGGTGCTTGCCGATCCGCTGTCGGGTCTGCGCTCCATCGACGACCCGCTCATCATCGACAACTACGACAACCTCTGCGCGCGCGCCGATTGCCCCGTGCCCGAGGTGGTCATCCGCTTCGGTCGCTATCCTGTCTCGAAGAGCGCAACCGCCTTGCTCGAGCGCGCGCGCCCCGTCTCCCTGACCGTCGATGTCGCCGAGACGCGCGACTTCAACGCGGCCACAGACGTGTTCGTGGGTACGACACCCCTCGGGTTCGTGCGCAGCGGATGGCGCGCCGAGGGCCGCAAGGCTCAGCACCGCTTCGCTGATGCCTGGGTCGCCCTCAACGACGAGGCGCGCCTGCGCATTCTCGCCGTGGAATGGGACGGCGTGGCCACCCACGATTCCGAGGCCACGGAAGGCGCCTACGTGCGCTCGCTTCTCGAGCTGGCGCCGGAAGGCTCGTGCCTCTTTTCGGCGAATTCCATGAGCATCCGTGCCGTGGACACCTTCTACGTAAAGGACGGAAAGCCCCTGGCTGTGATGGCCAACCGTGGGCAGAACGGTATCGACGGCGTGGTCTCCACGGCCGTGGGCGCCGCGCAACATTTCGCCC
>UQZD01000024.1:0-33469 GCA_900545485.1 uncultured Collinsella sp.
AAGCTTTCCGACCGACACTTCATAAGCCACTCGCTTTTCCGTCTCCGTTTCCGTCAACTTCTTTACATATTCCCTGCTCTGGATTCTTCCAAGTATCTGGACATGCTCTCCCACTTGAAATGTCGATGCAAACCTTGCATTTCTTCCCCAGCAGATACAGGGGATATAATCCGATTTCCCATAAGGACGGTTGACTGCAAGTAAAAGATCTGCAATTTCCCTTCCAAGCGGTGTCTTTCGATAAATCGGAAGCTTGCATATGTAACCATCTAACAAAATATGGTTCGTCTTGGCACCATCCAATTCTTCTTCGATAAATTCTACTTCCCTTGCAAATACAGATAGCACAAGGCGGTTCCTTTGTTCCTCGTGACGATTATAAGATCGGAACTGACCGCTTATCATAAGAAATTCTCCCGTATAATCCTGACTTACATCGATCAGTCTCTCTGAGATCATAACGGGAATACGGTCTTCCGAATTGCTTAATCGCTTCACGCTCACATCCACCATATAGAAGCCCTCTCCGAACACTTCGTGGCTGAATGTAAAAGCAGACACTACTTCTCCCATAATCGTTACCTGATTGTTTTCAATAATCTTATCTGACATAATTTGACGTTCTCCCTTCCTCTGAATCGTATTTTGAGTCATTACATAGTCTATGAGTCTACTTTCGGTTTTAGAACTAAAATACTTGTAAAATTTAAAAAATGTGATAAACTAATAAAGTTGTATATTATCCATATAAATAGGAAAAGAAAAGGAAGATAAAATTTATGAAGCAAAAACGTGAAGATGTACGTAATATAGCAATTATCGCCCACGTTGATCACGGTAAGACAACACTTGTGGACGAATTATTAAAACAAAGCGGAGTATTCCGTGAAAATCAGGAAGTAGCAGAACGTGTCATGGATTCTAACGATATTGAACGTGAACGTGGAATCACGATCCTTTCCAAAAACACTGCGGTCTACTATAAAGATACAAAAATCAATATTATCGACACTCCTGGTCATGCTGACTTCGGCGGAGAGGTAGAACGTGTCCTGAAAATGGTTAATGGTGTCGTTCTTGTTGTAGATGCTTTCGAAGGCGCTATGCCTCAGACAAAGTTTGTACTTCGCAAAGCTTTGGAACTGGAGCTTCCTGTTATTGTCTGCATCAACAAAATCGACCGTCCGGAAGCACGTCCGGACGAAGTTATTGATGAAGTCCTTGAATTGTTCATGGATCTTGATGCTTCTGACGAACAGTTAGACTGTCCGTTCATTTACGCTTCTGCAAAATCCGGTGTAGCTGTTCTTGATCTGACGGATGAAGAAAAGGATATGCAGCCATTATTTGAAACAATCTTAGACTACATTCCGGCTTCGGAAGGCGATCCGCAAGCTCCGTCTCAGATTCTGATCAGCACTATCGACTACAACGAATATGTCGGCCGCATCGGCATCGGCCGTCGCATGGTTCGCGGCCCAGCGCAGGTTCTCGACCGTACCGGCGATACGCGTGAGCGAGTTCTCGGCACCCTCCAGGCGCTCCCAAGAAAAGTCGAGCGGCGAGCGATAGCTCGTCTGCAGCATCAGCAGGCGCAGGGCGGCAGCGGAGTGCTGTTCGAGGACCTCGGCCAGCGTAAAGAAGTTGCCGAGTGACTTGGACATCTTCTCGCCGTCAACCAGCAGCATGCCCGTGTGCATCCAGGTGTTGGAGAAGCCCTGGTGCCAGGCGCAGGTGGCCTGGGCGCACTCGTTCTCGTGATGCGGGAAAGCAAGATCGGAGCCACCGCCGTGGATATCGATCGGGGTACCCAGGTAGCGATGCACCATGGCGGCGCACTCGGTGTGCCAACCGGGACGGCCCTCGCCCCAGGGGCTCGGCCAGCTGGGCTCGCCGGGCTTGGCGGCCTTCCACAGGGCAAAGTCGAGCGGGTCGATCTTGTCCTCGTTCTCCTCGATGCGCGCACCAACCATAAGGTCGTCGATGTTGCGGCCCGAGACCTGACCATAGTTGGGATCGCTGCGCACGGCAAAGTACACATCGCCGTTATCGGCTGCGTAAGCGTGGCCCTGCTCGATAAGCGTCTTGATCATGGCGATCATGGGGCCGATCTCCTTGGTGGCGCGGGGGCGCACATCGGGATCGAGCACGTTGGCGGCGCGCATGACGCCGATGAACTTGTCGGAGAACTCCGTCGCGACCTCGGCAGCCGTACGGCCCTGCTCGTTGGCGCGCTTGATGATCTTGTCGTCGACATCGGTGAGGTTCTGGGCGAACGTGACCTCGTAGCCGCTCGCGATGAGCCAGCGTCGAATCACATCGAAGCTGATGAACGTGCGGGCATTGCCGATGTGGATGTTGTCGTAGACCGTGGGGCCGCACACGTACATGCGAACCTTGCCGGACTCGATGGGCTGGAACTCTTCCTTTTTATGGGTAGCGCTGTTGTAGATACGCATTCGTTACTCCTTAACGGTTTTCTGTAGCAGGCAGACGGCCCAGGCGCCGATTCCCTCGCCCTGGCCTTCCCAACCGAGCTTTTCGGTCGTAGTGGCGGCGACGCCTACATTTTCGACGTCAACGCCCAGGGCATGGGCAAGGTTGGCGCGCATGGCATCGCGGTGCGGGGTGATCTTGGGTTGCTGACAGGCAATGGTGCAATCGGCATCGACAAACTCAAAGCCCAGCTCGCGCGCATAGTCCATCACGCGAGCGAGCAGCACCATCGAATCGGCACCCTCGTAGGCAGGATCGGTGTCGGGGAATAGCTTGCCGATGTCTCCCCCGCGGCAGGCGCCCAGAATGGCGTCGGCCAAGGCGTGCGCGAGCACATCGGCATCCGAGTGGCCCAGCAGGCCGCGCTCGTAGGGAATGTCGACCCCGCCGATGATACATCGACGCCCCTCCACCAGACGGTGGACGTCGTAGCCGTGGCCAATGCGCAGGTTACTGAACATAGGGAAGGTCCTCTCCCTCGGCCATGCGGCCAAGCAGAATCGCGGTTACGGGACGCAGATCCTCGGGCACCGTCACCTTAAGGTTGTCGCGCGGGCTCTGGACACAGCGGACGCGCCCGCCCATGCGCTCGACCAGCGATGAGTCGTCGGTACCGATAAAGCCCTCGGCAATCGCCGCGGCATGGGCACGCTTCATCGCATCGACGCTAAAGATCTGCGGCGTCTGCGCGGCCCAATAGAGCTCGCGCGGCGGCGTCTCGACGATATTATCGCCGTCGACGATCTTGAGCGTGTCGATCGCGGGCTGACCGCACACGACACCGTCGAGCGAGCGGTCACCCATGAGCACGTCGATAGCGTGGTCGATGGCCTCGGTCGTAATGAGCGGACGAGCGCCATCGTGGATGGCGACATATTCGAAACCCGCCGGAACCGCATGCACGCCGGCACGGGTGGAATCCTGACGGGTATCGCCGGCATCGGCAAAGCTGATGGGCGTGTCATAGTCAAACGGGTCGATGGCAAGGCGGCGCATCTCGGCACGGCGCTCGGCAGGACACACCACCACGATATGGCCGACCTTGTCGCTACGATCAAACGCGCGGATGGACCAGCTCATGAGCGGACGGCCCGCCACGTTAACGAGCTGCTTGCCGCCGGGATTTCCAAAGCGCTGACCGCTGCCGCCGGCAACGACCACGGCGCATACGGGCGCCATTATGCGTTCCCCTGTTTGGTGCCCTTCATGCGGTACAGCGAGTCCGCAAGAATGGCAGGGTTGTTGACGCCAAAGTCGCCCAGGCGCTCCGGATCCTCGCTGATGTCGTCCATGAGCTCCTGCAGCGAGCCGTACTCGTCGACGATCTTCTCGGCCACGCCGTCGCGCACGACGGACACGCGCGAAAGCGTGCGCAGGCCCAGCGGCGTCATGACGGAGTCCTCGTCCAGGTCGTCATAGCCCAGAACTGCCGCCACGTGCTGCGGGTCGGACAGGTCCTTAGGCGTCATGCGAGCGAGCTCTGCACGAATCTTCTCGGCGTTTGCCTCGGAGGAATCGCTCGCGTAGTCGCGGATCATCAGGTCGTATTCGGTATCCATGCTGGAACCGGCGAGCTGCTCGAGCTGCATCTGCACGAGCTTGCCCTGGTTGCCCAGCTTGACGATGCAATCCTTAAGCTCGGTCTTTGCTTGCTGCATGATCTCGAAGCTCGAGAAAATACCGGTAATGTCGGCGAGCGTAACGTAGTCGTCGAGCTCGAGGGCCGTCAGGCGCAGCAGGGAGCGGTCGAGCGACTGACGAGTAGTCTGAAGCGTGGCGACGAGCTGGTTGACCGAGCTCATGATGGTGGTGACGGGCTGGATCTCGTAGCTCTTGCCGTGAACGTACACGTTAACGACGGCACGACGGGCCGAGACCGAGATCACGATGGCATCGGTGAGCACCGACATGCGAGCGGCGGTGCGGTGACGCATGCCCGTCTCGCTCGTGGCAAGCGAGGGATCGGGATTGAGGTGGAAGTTGGCGCGCAGGATCTGGGTGAGGTCGCCGTCGATGACGATGGCACCGTCCATCTTGGAGAGCTCGAACAGACGGTTCGAGGTGAACGAAATGTTGAGCGGGAAGCCGTCGTTACCGGCAGCGAGCACGTTTTCGGTGTCGCCGACGCAGATAAGGGCGCCCAGGTGACCGGCGATGATCATGTCGAGGGCGGTGCGGATCGGCTGACCAGGTGCCGTCAGGCGGATGGCCTGTTCCATACGCTTTTGCAGCTCGTTCTTATCCAAGGCATCGCTCCCATCGTATACGCTCCATAAACGCTAAATAGTTTCTCACGGTTTGTCCCCGCGGCGCTTGCGAAATCCGATGCTTACAGAATGAGCGAACACAGCTGAGAGCCCAACCCAAATGGGCTGCTTATGTGGTAGCATCGGGGTTCACATGAATGAGGGAGTAGTCGCGTGGCCGGGTTCGCCTCCGGTGGCGCGGCAAGTCAACATACTGGCCGAAACGGTCTGGCTTGCCTTAATGAACGAGACTCGTGGTTGTGCGCGCAGCGCGTACGCCACGGGTCTTTTTTGTTATTCCCCCAAGAGGTACACGCGGGCTCGCCCGCAGAGAGGGAGCCAGGCTATGGGACTCGCAGAGCTCGTGTTGCTCGCCGTTGGCCTTTCGATGGACGCCTTTGCCGTTTCCATCTGCAAGGGTCTCGGCATGAAAAAGATCAACCTTAAGGTCGCCGTGGTGCTCGGCCTGTTCTTTGGCGGCTTCCAGGCCGGCATGCCCGTAATCGGATGGGCGCTTGGCAGTCAGTTTATGGGCATCATCGGCCCCATCGACCACTGGATCGCCTTTATCCTGCTCGCCTTCATCGGCGGCAAAATGCTGTGGGAAGCCTTTACCGAGGACGAGGATGAAGGCGACGGCAAGGATGCCGAAAAGATTGACCTGGTCGAGTACCTGCTCCTCGCCATTGCCACCTCAATCGACGCCCTAGCCGTGGGCATCTCGTTTGCGGCACTCTCGGTCGACATCGTGCCCGCTGTATCGCTTATAGGCATCACAACGTTTATCTTCTCCGTCGCCGGCGTGGCGATCGGCCACACCTTTGGCGCGCGCTACGAAAAACCCGCCACCATCGTGGGTGGCGTCGTGCTTATCCTTATCGGCCTCAAGATTCTGCTGGAACACTTGGGGTTTTTGGCGCTGTAAAACACCCTTCAAAACTAAACGTCCGGGCAAGGCCTCATGCAGAGTTTTGCATGAGGCCTTTTCATGCAGACTTTTGCATGAGGCCTTTTCATGCAGACTTTTGCATGTCATACTGATATGCAAAAGTCTGCACGTTAGGAGATCGCCGTGGATACCCTTCCCATCACCACACCGCGCCAAGCTGGCATCTACGTGCGCCAGGCACGCGATGCTCAGGGTCTCACCCGTGCAACCCTCGCTAAAAAAGCCGGTGTTTCGGAGCGCCTGCTCGCATCGCTCGAGCTGGGAGATGCCACGGGTATTCGGCTCGACAAGCTGCTGGCGGTTTTCGGTGCTCTCGGACTGGCACTAGTTGCTCAAGGGAATATCGACGACACGAAACATGAGCAGCCAACCGACGCCCCGCATGCCGATTTGCAACCTTGTAGCACCCCCAGGTGCCATCACACTCAACGTCTTCACCATCGCAACCGACGCGGCGCAGCCATTCCAGCTCTTCCAGATACCCCCTTTACGGCCGAGCTCTACGACAAGGCCTTCGCCGATTTCGCCATGTCCAATCTCGGAGTCTCGATTGCCGCAAGCGCATCTGCCCAAACCAAGCCCGAAGGGAGATAGCCAATGGCCAGAAAAACGCTTCGGACTATTATTTGCGGCGTACCCGCAGGAACGCTCATGCAAGATGAGAGCGGTCTAGTCAGTTTTGCCTACGATCAAGATTATGACGGGCCAGCCCTATCGACCAACATTCCCGTATCAAATCGCACATACGGCCAACAGGTCATGAATCCGTACTTGTTTGGCCTTCTGCCCGACAGCGAGGACCAACGAAAAGCGATTGCCGCCGAATTCGACGCCAGGCCCAATAATCCCGTTGCGCTGCTCAGCCATATCGGACTCGACTGTCCGGGCGGAGTGCAGTTTTGCGCCGAAGAAGATATCGACGCCGCCTTGCATCGCACTGGCGAATACCGCCCTATAGACGACCACGAGATTGCCTTGCGCCTCAAGTCGATCAGGGATGACCGCGAGGCATCGTGGATGGGCCTAGATGAAAGTTGGTCACTTGGAGGCAACCAGGGCAAGTTCGCACTCGCGCTCATAGACGGTCGCTGGTGCGAATGCGTAGCTTCCTCGCCCACGACGCATATTTTCAAAAATGGCGTTATCGGATTTAAACTTGAAGCTCTTAATGAGTTTGTCTGCATGAAAAGCGCCCAGCGCGCGGGTATCGCAACGGCGAACGTTGAGTATCGCTTATTTGAGGACGAACCCGCCCTCATTGTTGAACGCTATGACCGTGTGAAAGCCAAAGACGGAACAATCATGCGTCTACACCAAGAAGACCTCTGTCAGGCCCTTGGAGTGATGCCCGCTCAAAAGTACACGGCAGACGGTGGCCCGACCGCACGCGACATTCAGGAACTCCTCGTCAACACGAGCCATCATCAACTTAACCTGTATCTGTTTACGCAGATACTTTTCTTTAACGCCATCATCGGCGCACCGGACGCGCATGCGAAGAACTATTCCCTGCTTCTTGGAAACGGCAGCACAGCTATGATGGCCCGTATGTATGACGTTGCATCGGGGCTGGCATACGAACGCATGCGGCGAAAAGCGCGCCTTGCCATGAGCGTTGGCGGCGAAAATCGTGTGGGGCGCATCGGTCCAGGCGCTATCCGCCGATACCACGGTATGGGCGACCCCGCGCTGGAGGCGGCGCTCACCGATGCCGGGCTATCCGAGAAGTTTTGCTTTGCGACCATGATGGACCTCGCCTACGAGGTACCCATTTGCATGGAAGAGGTCATGGACGAATACGCCGACCTGCCCGGCATGGCGGACCTGCGCGAGCATATGCTCGGCCCCGTCTGCGAAAACTGCCAGCGCACCCTCGACCTCATCAAGGCGGATATGGGCTAGGTGTCCGTAATCTCCCATTTCCCAAAAGAAGAGAGGAGGCACCCGTCGCAAAAGCTCGGGTGCCCCCTCTCATAATGTCATTTGCAATCCACCAGCACGTGGCTCGGACTGCTGCTAGCGCAACCTTTACGCAGCGAGGCGCTTGAGGACGTCGATGAGCAGCTCGTAGAAGCGCTCGGCAGAAGCGAGCTCCATGCTCTCGTCCGGGGTGTGGACATCGGAGAGCGTCGGGCCCACGGCGATGGCGTCCAGGCCGTGCAGGGCCTCGGCAAACAGGCCGCACTCAAGGCCGGCGTGAATGGACTCGATTCGTAGCTCGGAGCCAAAGAGCTCGCGATAGCTCTCGACAAAGATGTCGCGGACCGGCGAATGCTCGGCATAGCTCCAGCCGGGATACTCGAACTCAAACTTGGCGTCGAATCCCAGGACATCGGCCAGCGTCTGCAGGCGGTCCTTGAACTCGTTCTGCAGCGAGGTGATCGAGGAGCGCGGGGACAGCATGATCTTGACTTGGTCGTCAGAGGTGGCAACCACGCCGATGTTGGAGGAAACCTCGACGGAGCCGTCGGTGGCGACATTGCGGCGGATCACACCGTTGGGGGCAAGACGCAGAGCGCGAATAAGGGCAAGTGCGGACTTTTCGTCCATGGCCTCGACCTCAGTGTTGTCGGCAATCTCAACCGTGCAGGTAAAGCCGGGGTCGAAGACCTCGAGCTCGGCAGTAACGTCGGCGATGATGCCCTTTGCGATCTGGGCCGCGGCCTCGGCTGCAGCGTGGTCGGCGTAGACCAGCTCGGCCTTGCACTCACGGTTGATGGCGTTGTCCTTGGTGCCGCCGTTAAAGCTAACGATGGCGGGCTCGCCGGCAACCATCAGGCGGTCGATGATGCGGGCCATGATGAGGTTGCCGTTGCCGCGCTCCAGGTTGATATCGCTGCCGGAGTGGCCGCCCAGCAGGCCGGAGATGTCGAGCGTGAGGGTGCTACCGGTCTTGTGCTCGCGCGCGATCGGGCAGGTGTAGGTAACGACGACGCCGCCGGCACAGCTGACGGTGGCAACGCCCTCTTCCTCGGAGTCAAGGTTGATCATGGTGCGGGCGCTAATCTGGGACTTGTCGAGCGTCTCGGCGCCGACCAGGCCAGTCTCCTCGTCGGTGGTGAACACGCACTCGAGGGCCGGATGGGTAATCGAATCGTCGTTGAGCACGGTAAGCATAAGCGCGACGGCAATACCGTTGTCGGCGCCCAGAGTGGTGCCGTTAGCGGTGAGGACGCCGTCCTTGACGACCAGGTCGATACCATCGGTCGTAAAGTCGTGCTCAACGGAGCCCAACTTGTCGCACACCATATCGATGTGGCCCTGCAGCATCACGGTCGGGGCATTCTCGGCACCGGCAGATGCGGGCTTGCGAATGATGACGTTGTAGACCTCGTCCTGGTACACATCGAGACCGCGCTCCTTGGCAAACGCAACCAGGAAATCGCTGATGCCCTTCTCGTTGCCAGACCCACGGGGGATCGCGCTGACCTCCTCAAAGAAATGGAACAGCTGGGCGGGCTCGTAGCCGGTAATCTTGTAGTCCATGGTGCCTCCTTGGCGCAACTGGTTAGACAGTAAGACATGCGACTTGTATATTCCCAGACTTTGCGTGCATAAACCAGTCGAAAACGCCGAGCGCCCTCGCATCATCGGCTAACGGTGGACCGTATAGCGTAACGGTCACAACTTCCGCAGCTCTACAAATCGAGGCGCCCTTTCCGGAGCGCCTCGATTGCGCGTATCAAATTGTCGCCACGCCCTACAGCGCGCCGGAACCGGCTTGCATCATGCCGCCGGGGCCCGAGGTCACGCCGCCGCTCACGGGCGCGGCGTTGCCGGTGTGCGGTACCGCCGGGGCGGTATCGCCACCAAGCGTGCCCGCCGGACGCGGTGCCGGGATCTCGCCCGTGCCGCGGCTAAAGACAAACTTGCCATCGGCCACGTCGCACAGGACGGTATCGCCCTCGCCCCACTCGCCGGCCAGGAGCTCCTCGGACAGCGGGTCCTCGATGAGCTTTTGAATGGCGCGGCGCAGCGGACGCGCACCGTTGGTGAGGTCGGTGCCCTCGGCCACGATCTTGTCATAGGCCGCATCGGTGAGCTTGATGTTCATGCCGTTGGCAATCAAACGCTGACGCAGGTCGTCCACCAGCAGGTGCGCGATCTTGGTGAGATTCTCGCCCGAGAGCTTCTGGAACACCACAATGTCGTCGATACGGTTGAGCAGCTCGGGGCGGAACAGGCGCTTGAGCTCGCCCATCGCGCGACCACGGATCTCACTCGACGTGAGACCCTGCTCGCCGGTGGTGCCAAAGCCAACGCTCGCATCCTGCGCAATCTCGCGGGCGCCCACGTTGGACGTCATGATGATCACGGTGTTGCGGAAGTCGACCGTCTTGCCCTGGCTATCGGTCAGGCGGCCCTCCTCCAGCACCTGCAGCAAGATGTTGAAGATATCGGGGTGCGCCTTCTCGATCTCGTCGAACAGCACGACCGAGTACGGGTGACGACGAACGGCCTTGGTGAGCTGGCCGCCCTCGTCGTGGCCCACATAGCCCGGGGGGCTACCGATGAGCTTGGAGACCTCGAACTCACTGCCAAACTCCGACATATCGAAGCTGATGAGCGCGTCCTTGCTGCCAAAGAGATACTCGGCGAGCGTCTTGGCGAGCTCGGTTTTGCCCGTGCCGGTGGGGCCCAGGAAGATAAAGCTGCCGCCGGGGCGACGCGGGTCCTTGAGCGGCGAGCGGCTGCGGCGCACGGCCTTGGCAACGGCCTCGACGGCCTCGTCCTGACCGATGATGCGCGTCTTGAGCACGCTTTCGGCCTGCAGCAGGCGGCGGCTCTCGCTCTCGGTGAGCGAGGACACCGGCACGCCCGAGGTCACGGACACGATGTCGGCAATCTGGGAGACATCGATGGTGAGCGGGCTGGCGTCGAGCTCGGCGGTCCAGGCAGCCTTGGCCTCGGCGAGCTCAATCTCGGCAGCCTTTTGCTGCTCGGTGATCTCGGCGGCCTTGTTCATGTCGTCGCTCTCGGTGGCCTCCTGCGCGGCGGCCTTAAGCTCCTCCACGCGATGCTCGGCCTCGCGCACCGGCTCGGGCGCGCGGTTGGCGGCGATGCGGGCGCGGGCGCCGGCCTCGTCAATGAGGTCGATGGCCTTATCGGGCAGGAAGCGATCCTGGATGTAGCGGTCGGAGAGGTTCGCGGCGGCCTCGATAGCACCCTGCGTATAGCGCACATGGTGGTGCTCCTCGTAGCGCGGCTTGAGCGCGGTCAGGATCTTGACCGTGTCCTCGACGCTCGGCTCCTCGACATCGATGGTCTGGAAGCGACGCTCGAAGGCCGGGTCCTTGGTGAGGTACTTGCGGAATTCCTCGGCCGTGGTGGCGCCGATAATCTGGAAGGCACCGCGCGCGAGCACGGGCTTGAGCATGGAGCTCGCGTCGATGGAGCCCTCGGCAGAGCCGGCACCGATGATGGTGTGCATCTCGTCAATAAACAGGATGACGTCGTCAGCTTCGGTGGCCTCCTGGATCACGTTCTTGAGGCGCTCCTCAAACTCACCGCGATACTTGGCGCCCGCAACGAGGCCCGGCAGGTCGAGCGTCCAGATGTTCTGGTTCATAAGGTTCTCGGGCACGTTGCCAGCTGCAATCTGCTGAGCCAGACCCTCGACGATGGCCGTCTTGCCCACGCCGGGGTCGCCCAAGATAAGCGGATTGTTCTTGGTGCGACGCGAAAGGATCTCCATCATACGCTGGACTTCCTTTTCGCGACCAATTACAGGGTCGAGCTCGCCGTCGCGCGCCTTCTGCGTAAGGTTGGTGGCGAACTGCTTAAGCGTATCGGTGCCGCTCCCCTTTTGCTGCGACGCGTCCGAGCCGCTAAAGAACGGCAGGCCCGCACCGGGACGCCCGGCACCGGCGCCGGCGAGCGGACGCTTCTTGTCCTGGTCCTTGGCGGTAAGTTTCTCGATAGCCTTTTTGATGGAGGCGGACGACACACCCAGGCGCATGAGGATGTCCATGGCCATGCCGTTACCCTCTTCGACGATGCCAATCAGCAAGTGCTCGGTCGACACGTAGGTCTGGTTGTTCTCACGTGCCACGCGGAAGGAGCGCTCCATCACGCTAATGACGAGCGGCGTAAAGGCAAGCTTGGCAGCCTCGGTCTCCTCGCTGGGCTCGGGAACCGTGGTCTGGACCTCCTTGAGGGTGTCCATGATGTCGTCGTAGGAGATATCAAGCGAGCGCAGCGCCTCGGCAGCGATGCCCTCGTCCTCCTTGGCGAGTGCGAGCAGCAGGTGCTCGGTGCCCACCTTATTTGAGTGCAGATCGAGCGCCTCCTGTTTGGCCATCGACATGACCTTGCGCGCTCGATCGGTAAATCTATCTAACATGCTCGTTTCCTTACATGAGTTCATCGAAATCAAAACGCCCGCCCGTCGGCGGCGCTTTTGTCTCTTTACCCACAGGTTGTCTATGTTAACAGCTGGAGGAATATCTATAAACCCGGCTCACATGAATGCAGGTTATGACCGCATCGCGGGACTCACCGCGCGATGCGCGACAGGCGCCCCGCAAGAGAAACCCTAGGCGTCTTTCACCACGTCGGGACTCGTCGCACGCGATGCGCGATAGGCATCGGCCTCCTTGGAGACGCGTTCGAGCAGCTCGGATGTATCGACGCCCTCGACTTGCGCGACCGTTTCCACCGTCTGCATGGCGACCGCCCTCAGGTACGCGCACGCGCTGTCCCCCGGCTGCTCGAGGTCTATCTCCTCGCCGCCCTCCCGGGCAAAGCCGACCGCCATCACAAAGCCCATGATGCCCGAGACCAGAAAGCCCACCGCAAAGCTCGAATCTGCCTTGAGCTCTTCTCCGTCGGGGTGGACGATCTCTCTCACGCGGTCGATGATGATCGTATGGATGCCCTGCACGACCTGCTCGGCGGCACCCGCCCTCATGGTGATGACGATGCGCCGCAGCAGGCAGCGGACGTCGCGCCGGTCGAACGCCGAAAGGTCGCCCTCGCTCGAAAAATGCCAGAGGGCATCGGTGATGAGCTCGTTATCCTGCAGCAGCTGGGCTATGGCGATGGCGACGAGTTCATCGAAATCGTGAAAATAGTAGTAAAACGTTCCGCGATTGCACTGGGCGGCGCGGGTCACCTCGCCAACCGACAGCTCGAAGATGCTGTTGTTCTCGATGAGCTCCCAAAACGCCTCGATGATACGGGTGCGTGCATCGGGCGCATCGGCGTCCTTACGCGGTCTCGCCATGCGCCTCACCGCACCCCTGCGCCTTGGCGTTCATGATGAGCATCTGAAGACGGTTCTCCACGTTGGCGAAGCTCACGTCGGGATCGTAGTCGAGCGGTAGGAACTGCGCCGTGGGATACTGCTTCTTGAGCGCATGGATGAGCCCGCGCCCCACGACATGGTTGGGCAGACACCCGAACGGCTGCAGGATCACGAAGTTGCGGCAGCCGCGCTTGGCGTGCTCGAGAATCTCCGCCGGAATCAGCACGCCCTCGCCCGCATCGAACGTATGGTGCAGGATCTTATCGCTCGCGCGCACGAGCTCGGGCATGCGCGTCGGCGGCTCGTAGAGCGGGCTCGCCGCGCCCAGGCGGTCGCAACGGTCGTGCGCGAGCTCGAACAGGTTGTCCGCCGTGGCGTACCAGGCCTTTTCGGGCAGCGACAGGTCGACGTGGAACTCGCGCGACTGCGCATGCTTGTAGAAATAGGTCTTGCGGATCACGTCGGTCATGCGCGCCTCGATGACCTCGAGCCCGTTGTCCTCGAGGTAGCGCTCGATCTCGTGGTTGGCGCCGAGATGGAAATTGAGCAGGTACTCGCCCACGATGAGAACGGTCGGATGCGGGTTCGAGCGGTCGTACGGAACGGCGTCCATGATCGCAAGCGCGCGTTTGAAGCCCGTCGCCTGGCCTCTCAGCCCGGAGCGCTCCATGCCCTCGATAACCTCATCGAGCGCGCGGTCGAACGCAGCGTCCGCCGCGCCCTTCTCGAGCTCGTAGGGACGGATGCGCCTAAGCATGGCCTCGAGGGCATCGATCATGGGAAGACCGTAGGCGATCTGGATGCTCGGGCCAAGGCCGAGCTTGAAGCCCGGATGCGCATTGTGGGCATCGACGTCGTCGTTGGTGAGCACCGGGACATAGTCGTATCCCGCGTCGTCGAGCGCGCGGCGCAGCAGGGGCATGTAGTGCGTCAGGCGGCAGTCGCCGATATACTTGCCAGTCACCACGGCGACGTCGTGCGGGTCGTACTTACCGCTCTCGAGTGCCGCGAGCGCCTCGCCGATCACGATTTGCGCGGGGAAGCAGATGTCGTTGTGCACATAGCGTTTGCCCAGGCGGATGGCATCCTCGCGCCCGATATCAAGGGCCTCGGCGCGCACGCCCTGATTGCGCATCGCCGCGGTCATGAGCCTGCAGAACGCATGGGAGGTGTTGGGGACCAGCGCGATCTTGTCGTGCCGGTCGCGCTTGGTGTACTTGACCTTATACGGGTCGTCGAGCGGATGGACCGCGTGCACCCGGGCGCCCTCGGCACGCTCCTCCGCGCGACGACGGTTGACCGACTCGATAAACGAACGCACGCGAATGCCCATGGGACCGGCGACGTCGCTCTCATCGAGCTTGATCATCATCGGAACCTTGGAGCCCATCTCGCCCATCATGCGCGCGATCTCGTCGGTGAGATACGCATCGTGGCCGCAGCCGAAGCTGCCCATCTGCACGAGCTCGAGCTCGGGCGTCGATGCGACGATGACCGCGCACGACAGCATGCGCGCATGATAGTTGTTCACGATGTCGATGCGGCTGTTGGAAAGATCGACGTTGCAGACCCCCGGCACCGCATCGGGCGTCAGCACGGGGATGCCGCGCTCAGAGAAGAGCTTGGGCAGCCCATGGTTGACCAGCGGGTCGTTGTGGTACGGGCGCGAAGCGATCACCACCGCGTAGCCGCCGTCCTCGTGCACGTTCTCGAGCACCTGCCTGCCGCGCAGCTGCAGCTGGTTCTCAAACGTCTCCTGCGCGCGGTCCGCCTGCTCGGTCGCCTTGGCAACCAGGTCGGCATCGATATCGAAGGTCTCCTTGCACCACGCCTTGAGCTGGCGGTTTCGGTCGCCCTCGTCGTACCAGTGGAACAGCGGCGTATCGAACGGAACGCCGAAACGCTCCTCCGGGTTATCGGAATTGCGCATCACGTAGGGGTATCCCTTTACGACGGCGCACATCCACTCGCTGGTAGAGGCGGTGTTTTCGGTGGGCACCGTCGTGATGATGGGCATGAAGATGCGGTCGACGCCGGCGTCGACGAGATTGCGGATGTGCCCGTGGACGAGCTTGGCCGGGAAGCACACGGTGTCGGATGTGACGTGCGCCAGACCGCGCTCGTACATCGCCTTGGTGCTGCGTCCCGAGACGCGCACCTTAAAGCCGAGCGTGCTGAAGAACGTCGACCAGAACGGCATGGTGTCCCAGAACTCGAGCACACGGGGAATGCCGATCGTGACATCGCGCCCCCCGCTGACGGGAACCGTGGGGTACGACTCGAACAGCAGCTTCTCGCGGTCGACAAAGAGATTGGGGGCAGCCGCGGTCCGGTCGCGCCCCGTGCCGGGTGCCTGTGCCTCGCAAGCACCCTGCGGACGCAGCTCCTCCGCCGCGGGAACCTCGCGCACGAGCTCATCCCATGAGATGGCGCCGCCGCGCGGGCAGCGATTGCCCGTGACGTAAAGCGAGCCGTCGCCAAATGCCACGACCGCGCGCTGGCAGCGGTTGTTGCACCGACGGCAGGTAACGCCGCCGAACTCGCGATGCTCGAAGCGCTCCACGGCATCGAGCCCGATAAACGACGTGCCGGCGTCGCCCTTGCGGCATTCCTCGCGCGCGAGCAGGGCGATACCGATAGCGCCCATCAGCCCCGGGTGGGGCGCACGCGTGACGGGTTTGCCCAGATACTGCTCGAATGCGCGCAGCACCGCGTCGTTTCGGAACGTGCCGCCCTGGACGACGACTTTGTCGCCCAGACGGTTGAGATTTGAAACGCGAATGACCTTGGTGAACACGTTCTCGATAATCGAGCGGCAGAGACCGGCCATGATGTCGCCCGGACCCTTACCGCGCCGCTGCTCGGAAACGACGCTGCTGTTCATGAACACCGTGCAGCGGCTGCCGAGAACGGCGGGGGCTTTGGACGAAAATACCTCGGTCGCGATATCCTCAACGGCTATTCCGAGGTTTTTGGCAAAACCCTCGAGGAACGAGCCGCAGCCCGCAGAGCACGCCTCGTTGACGACGATATCGGTCAGCACGCCGTGGTTGAGCCAGATGGCCTTCATATCCTGTCCGCCGATGTCGAGCACGAAGGTCGCATCGGGAACGCATGCGCACGCGGCGCGGGCGTGCGCGACCGTCTCGACCGTATGGTAGTCGGCGTGGAACGCGCGCGCGAAAAGCTCCTCGCCGTATCCCGTGGTGCCCACGGCATCGATCGCAAGCGTGACTCCCGCTGTCTCCCAGCGGTTCTTCAAGCTGACAAGACCCTGTTGGGCGACGTCGAGCGGTCTGCCGTTATTAGACGCGTAGAACGAATCGACAAGCTCACCCGCCTCATCGACCAGGGCGAACTTGGTCGTCGTGCTCCCCGAATCGATACCGAGCGCCACACGCACCGTCTCTCCGGGCGCATACGCATCCGGACCCTTTGCCGGCGTCTCTTTGCCATGGCGTGCCGTAAAATCCGCCTGCTCGGCAGGTGTGGCAAAAAAGGGCTGGGCAAGACGTCCCTCCCCGCTTGCGGGCGCGACCGTCTCGAGCTTATCCAGCCGGACAAAAGCGTCGGGAAGGTCGATCGGTTGGGACGATGCGAACATGTCGGTCAGCGACAGGGCGGCACCGCGCGCGACCATGATCTGCGGATCGCGCGGGACGATAACCTGATCGTCCGATAGATTCAGTTGCTCCCGGAACACGCGGACCAGTGTGGGGTTGTAGGCGAGCGTACCGCCCTCGAAGATTACCGGCGGCTCGATGTCGATACCCTGGGCCAGACCGCCGATCGTTTGGCGGGCGACCGCGTGAAGCGCCGAAAGCGCCAGGTCGGTGGTAGGAATGCCCTCGTTGAGCAGCGGCTGGATATCGGTCTTTGCGTACACGCCGCAGCGGCCCGAGACCTCGTGGACGGTCGTTCCCCGGCTTGCGAGCTGCTCGAACTCGCCCGATTCGGTGCCGACCCCCATGAGCTTTGCCATCTCGTCGATAAATGCACCGGTACCGCCTGCGCACGAGCCGTTCATGCGCATGTCGGCAACCTCGATGTCTCCCTTATCGTTGGTGCGGAAGAAGATCATCTTGGCGTCTTGGCCGCCCAGCTCGATGGCGCAGCGCGTCTGCGGATAGAACCTGCTGATCGCGAGCGCGTTGGCGACCACCTCCTGAACGTACGAGGCGCCCAGCGCGGTCGCGATATCGCGCGCACCCGAGCCGGTCACCGCAACGCGCAGTGACTCATGGGGAAAGCGCTCGGCGAGCTCGCCGAGCATGGCGCGCACGCTCGCTGTCTGACACGCCCCGTGGCGGCGATATCCCCACCACGCCTCGGTCATATCCTCGTGCATCGCGTAAACTTTGGTCGTCGTCGACCCTACGTCCAGTCCTACTAGCAACGCCATAATGCTCCGTCTCTCGCATTTTTCCCGCTAGAGATATACCACTCTACGTAATACAACAGACTGTTGTATTTAAACTCCGTATAAAAAGCGGCTGCCGAAACGCTTCAGCAGCCGCCGAATGCACCAACAGATTGTTCTGCGCGCTAGCACGTCGGGCAACGGAGCAGCACGGGCCCTCCGGTCATGCGCACCGCTCACGCCCGCGATGTCGCCGAGAGAGCTATCCACGCTTTGGGCTCCAACCAAGCAAGTCGCCCGCGCTCAGCAGATCCCTAAGCGAGCTACTCGCACTCAGGAGCCATAGCCTGCTCCAAGAGCTCGGCATGCTCCTCCTCGAAAACCGTCCCCACAGGGAAGGCGCGACGGAAGACGAAGCGGGAAATCGGACCGGCTACCAAAAGGTTCCACGGCAGCGCCATCACAAAATTATGCGGGATGTTGATCATCCAGATCGCGGGCACGGAATACAGGTTCGCAAGGATGCCGCCGGGCATGTGCGTCAGACCCTCACAGGCACCGTACAGCGACATGATGATGACCATGGGAACGACCATGCAGGAGCTGACGGCGAGCGTCATGGCAAGTGGCGAGCTCTTGCCCGGCGTGACCAAGTACTTAAAGGCGAAACCCTTGGCGAGCGGGCTGGCGACGAACCAGTCGCAGCACATGGCAAAAATGTAGGCAACGGGGAAGCCGAGCCACGCAGTGGCAACGACCTCGCCGTTGATGGCCCCGTGCTGCAGGGCAACGTTGTAGATGCTCATCCAGAGCACCATGCAAAAGCACATGATAAAGGTGAACAGCAGGCTCTCTCGTTTGTTGATAGGCATAAAGGGCAGATTCCTCTCTGTGTTGTACCGCGGCGCCACGCAACAAAAACGGGCGGGCAAGATGGAGCTGTTGGAACTTCATCTCGCCCGCCCGTGGTACGCGCGTCTGCGACTACTTATGTGGTGGAACCAGCCTAGCACGAAACGCATGCGCTTCGTAAGCGTTGAGTTTATGAAGATGCAGGGCACCGATAATCCCCCGACCCCATAAGTTGCGGTGGAATACGGACTGTTTTGACCCTTTAAGCAGCAATTCAGTCCCTATTTCACCGCAACTCATTTGGTGCAAAGTAACCTGTCCCCCTTGTACCAATTAGCTGGTGTGGCGCCAGCGAGGGTCGGTGAGCGTACGCGCCACACCCAGTCCAACGGGCAGAAACGCTACGATGAGCACTGCGCGCACAAACCAGCCGAGCATATTGACCGTGTCGAAGGTGCACATGTAATACATCGAGCGATACAGATACAAGCCCGGCACCATAATGACAATCGAAGGCACCGTGAGGGCGATGCGCGGGTAGGTGAGCTTGACTTCAGCCAAGCTTGCGAGCAGCCCCGATACCAGCGCGCCGATAAACGCTGCTGCCTCGGGAGGCATTCCCGTGCTGAGGCCCAGGAAGGGAATCATCGTCGGCGCATCGACAAGGGTCAGACGCAGGGTATTGGACACGGCGCCGATCAACCCAGCTGCCGCGGCCATCTTTACCGGGCTGTTGAACATCACCGAGAAGCCGAATACGCCAACGAAGCTCATCACCACGCGCAGGAGCGTAAGGGCAAGCGGCGAAAGGCCCAGTGGGGCAAAGTCGTCCGGCGCCAGGCCAACACACTCGGCAACCATCCAACCTACGAGGGTCGCCATCACAATAATCGATACGGCATATGAAAGGCGCTCGATACCGCTTCGCATGTCGAGCTTGGCGATGTCGAGGCCCGCCGTAATGAGCGGAAAGCCGGGAATCACAAAGAGCATGGCGCCGATATAGCCTTCTTGGTGCGACATTGCCCCCGGTATGACCTGGCCAAGGCCGAGCAATGCCAGCAGATACGAAACGCAAGCGAGCGCAACGCCGGTCGTCAGCGCGCTGAACTGACCAAGGCCTTGCTTGAGAATATGGGAGCGGGCAAAGTTGCCGACACCCGCGCCCACAAACGCGCAGGCCATCTCGATAGGGCCGCCGCCGAGCAAAAAGACGAAGGCGCCGCAAGCACAAGCTGCCGCAAGGCCCTGTTGCCAGGGAGAGTAATCGGGTTTTGAACTCTCAACGGTCTTGAGCATCTCGTGGTATTCGTGCACGGTAAACCGGCGCCCATACGTCTCGATTTCCTTTAAGAAGCTCTCCATCATCCAAATGCGATGGGTATTGACTCCCGTTGTGGGCAGGCTGACAACCTCGTTAAAGCAGTGGCCATCTTCGATGCAGGTGCACTCAAACGACAGAAGACTTAAGTCAACGTGGATGGTGACACCGAGTACGGCGGCAACACGATTCATGGTATCGCGCACGCGCCAGGCACCCGTTCCGCTTGCCAGCATAAGCATGCCGGTGCGGCAGATGATGGATGATTTATCGGTGAGCGGCGCATCGACGGCAAGCTCATCGCCTGCCGTCACGATCTGGTGCCAGTCAGTTTTCATATGGAGCGCGCCGGCACGAACGCCGTGGTGCATGGGGGCTCTCGAAAGCAGCGAGTCAAGGCGCGAAGGCTGTGGGGGCTCCGTTGATTCGTCCTCAACCTCATCAGTCTCTTCATCGACCAGATCAAAGGAATCAAGCGGCGCTGGCTCGCGACGGTCGATCAGCTCCTCGTCCTCATCATCAAAGTAATTGAACTGATCGAGCATGTCCTCTTCGATTGAACGCTCGCTCGCGTCGTCCATATAGACGCTCCCTTCCTACCGACTAACCCCCATCCTAGGCAGCAACGGCTAAAGGAAACATAAAAGAGACGACTGTCATGCGAGCCATGTGCGCAATATCCGTTGGGTAGTCGTTTAAGAACGTCCCCAATGACTACATCGATGTATTGGCAACGTCAGCGAGCGGGCCGCATTTGAGACAAGGTGACGTGAAACGAAAGGGCGCTGACCTTCTGGTCGCGCCCTTGAAGTTGAACGTCAGATTGTCCAAATGCGGCCCGCGCAGCGTCGAGCCGTTACGCGGTTCGTAGAACCGCGTAACTAGTTAGTACATCTTTGCGCCGGCGGGGATGGAGGCGTCAAGCTGGATCAGGTTGAGGCGCTCCTCGCCCTCCTCCTCGTGGACAGCGCTGATCAGCATGCCGCAGCTGGGAATACCCATCATCTTGCGCGGAGGCAGGTTGGTGATGGCGAGCAAGGTCTTGCCGACCAGGTCCTCGGGCTCGTAATAAGCGTGAATACCGGAGAGGATGGTGCGGTCGGTACCGGTACCGTCGTCGAGCGTAAAGTTCAGCAGCTTCTTGGACTTCTTGACGGCCTCGCATGCCTTGACCTTCACAGCGCGGAAATCGCTCTTGGAGAAGGTATCAAAGTCGACGAACTCCTCGAACAGCGGCTCAACGGCGATCTTGGAGTAATCGAGCGTGGGCTTAAGCGACTTAACGAACGGGCTCGCGGCGTTGCCGGCCTCTGCAGCCTTGGCGGCAGCGGCACCGGACTGGAAACCCTTCTCGGGCTTCATATGCGGGAACAGCAGGACATCGCGGATAGAAGCCTGGTTAGTAAGCAGCATGACCACGCGGTCGATACCGATGCCAATGCCGCCCGCGGGAGGCATACCGTACTCGAGGGCGCGCACGTAGTCCTCGTCATACTCCATGGCCTCGTCGTCGCCGCCGGCCTTCTCGGCCATCTGGGCAGCAAAGCGCTCAGCCTGGTCGACCGGGTCGTTGAGCTCGGAGAACGCGTTGGCGTACTCGTGACCGGCAATAACCAGCTCAAAGCGGTGCGTCAGGCGCGGGTCGTCCTCAAAGCGCTTGGCAAGCGGGCTGACCTCGATGGGGTAATCGCACACGAACGTGGGGTTGACGATGGTGTCCTCGCCCAGCTCATCGTAAATCTCGGCGATAATCTTGCCGGCGGTCCACTCGGGCTTAATCTCCAGGCCCTTCTCGCGCGCGGCGGCAGCAAGCTCCTCGACCGGTGTGTCGATGGTGACCGGCTTGCCGAGCACGTCGGAGACGATGTCGGTCATGGGACGGCTGGCCCACTCACCAGAAAGGTCGATGGTCTGGCCCTGGTACTCGATGACCTCGGGGTTGCCGATGGCCTTGTTAGCCGCCTTAATGACACCCTGGGCGAGCGCCTTCATGCCCTCGAGGTCGGAGAAGGCACGGTAGGCCTCCATCGTGGTGAACTCGGGGTTGTGGGTAAGGTCCATGCCCTCGTTACGGAAGATGCGGCCGATCTCGAACACGCGCTCAAAACCACCGACAATGCAGCGCTTGAGGTGCAGCTCGGTGGCAATACGCAGGTAGCACTCCTGATCGAGCGCATTGAAGTGCGTGATGAACGGCTTGGCAGTAGCGCCGCCCTGGATGGTCTGCAGGATGGGGGTCTCGACCTCCATGTAGCCGTCGGACTCCATAAAGCGACGGAAGGTAGAGAGAATCTGCGAACGCTTACGGAAGGTCTCGCGAACGTCGTCGTTGGCGATCAGGTCGACATAGCGCTGGCGATAGCGGGTCTCCTTGTCGGAAAGACCGTGGAACTTCTCGGGCAGCGGACGAACGGCCTTGGCAAGCAGGGTCGCGCTCTTAGGGGCAACGGAAAGCTGGCCGCGCTGGGTGCGCACGACCACGCCGGTCACGCCCAGGATGTCGCCCAGGTCGAGGGCCTTGAGCGTATTCCAGGCAGCCTCGTCCATGTCGTTGATGCGGCAGAACAGCTGAATCTCGGCAGTCGCATCGCGCACGACGATGAACATGATCTTGCCCTGACCGCGCTTGGCGACCACGCGGCCGGCGATCTTCACGACGTCCTCGGTGTCCTCGCCATCGGCAAGCTCGGCGTACTTAGCCTCGATATCGGCGACGTAGTCCTCAAGCTCAGAGTGCTCAGGATAGGGGTTCTGGCCCGCCTCGAACAGGGCGGCGCGCTTGGCCAGGCGGGTGGCGCGCTCGTCGTTGAGCGTCGATGCCTGATCGGCGGCGTTCTGGTTCTCTGCCATAAGTTAGCTCCTCAAACTAAAACGCTCCCCAGGATTCGGTCCCAGGGAGCGAAAACATACCTGTACGCGGGACCGTGGTCTAGCGTGCGATCTTGGCGATGGTGTAGACGCGAGTCTTGCCGGAAGGCGTAACGACCTCGACGGAATCGCCCTCGCCGTGGCCGATGATGGCGTGACCGACCGGAGACTCGTTGGAGATCTTGTGCTCGAGCGAGTTGGTCTCGGTGGTACCGACAAGCGTGACCTCCATGACCTCACCGTTGGGGTCAATCAACGAAACGGTGGAACCGATGGAGACGGTCAAATCGCCCGTGGTGGCAGCAACCTGAGCGTTGGCGAGGATGGCCTGGATCTCGGCAATACGAGCGGCGTTCTGGGCCTGCTTGTCCTTAGCGGCGTCATACTCGGAGTTCTCCGAAAGGTCGCCGAACGCGCGGGCTTCCTTGATGTCCTCGACGATCTCCTTGGCGTAATCGCCCTCACGCCAAGCGAGCTCCTCGACGAGCTTCTGGCGGCCCTCAGCGGTCAGTACGATCTGGCTTGCGTCCATACGGATATCTCCCCAACTCTGATCAACAATCAACTGTCAACAAAACGAAAAAGACCGGCTAGCCTGCGGGCAAGCCGGTCAGGTGCTCACCCCAAAGGGATGGGACTACTCTGCGTCCGCGTCGCTGTCCTCTGCCTGCTTCTTCTTGGCAGCAGCGAGCTTGGCCTCGAGCTCAGCGATCTCCTTGTCCTCCTCAGACTGCTCGACCACGACCTCCTCGGCCTGCTTGTTCTCGGCCTTATCGTCGCCCTCCATACCCTCACGGATATTCTTGACGGTAGAGCCGAGGGACTTGCCGAGCTTCGGCAGGTTCTTGGGCCCGAAGATAATCAGGACAACGACGAGAATAATGATGAGCTCAGGAGCCCTCAGTCCAAACATGTAGACCTCCACAATACAGCGAGACAAGCTCGAATGAGTATACCGCGGGTATCGCGGTATCACAACACTAGCTAAAAAAAGGGACCGCAAGAAGCGGTCCCTCCTCATGCTCTGGTCGGGTTGACTGGATTTGAACCAGCGACCCCTGCGTCCCGAACGCAGTGCTCTACCAAACTGAGCCACAACCCGTTAGCTCGACTATAGTAACAAAGATTTTCGCCGCGTGCTAGAGAAATTTTTATTTCTTTGGCGCGTCGATTTGAACCGTGTTGGGAATAAGCTCAGTCGCGCAGGACCACCAGCCGTTTTGCTGGGCAGCCTCGGCAAGCCTTTCGGCCGTGGCGGCGGTGTCGCAAATGGCAAATGAGCAGGCACCCGATCCGCACACATCTACAGCAACGGTGCCGTCCTGTTTACGCAGCCAGTCGAGGACCGTTTGAATCTGCGGCTCCATCTGTGCGGAAATGACACCCAGGTTGTTATGGATGAGTGCATATGCCGTCTCGGCATCACCAGCACGCAAGGCAGAAGCTATCGCGCCGGGCTTGTCCGCAGGCACCGGGGCCTCGTCAAAACGTCGATAGGCTTCAATTGTCGAAACGCTCGCCTCGCGCGGCTTAACCAGTACGACGGGCGTCGCGGGCAGCGCTGGGTACTCAGTTGCCAGCACGTCTCCCCCACCTACGTAGAGCGCAGGGCTCGCGTGCAAAAAGAACGGGACGTCAGCACCAATGCCGCACGCGATGTCGTCGAGCGCGGGATCGGTGCGATCAATGCCCCAGAGCTCCGCCAAGGCGACAATGACCGCGGCCGCATCCGTCGAGGGACCGCCCAAGCCGGCGCACAATGGAATGCGCTTCTCAATCGTCACGCAGATGTTTGCCTCGCGACCATAATGCTCGGCCATAGCAACCGCAGCCCGATACGCCGTATTCTTTTGCATGGGAAAATCTGATGCCGGAACCGTCTGGACGGTCAGCGCCTGCACCGGCGTGACCGTCACGGTATCGGAAAGACCGACAGCTGCCATCAGGGAATCGACCCTGTGGTAGCCGCGGTCATCGCGCTCGGTATGAACCCCCAGGTAGAGGTTAATCTTTGCCGGCGCGAAAAGAGTCAGGGACCGATCGGTCACCGCTAGTGCTCCTCGAGCTGATTGCCGAGCGGGGTAAAGATATGCTCGCCGCTCTCGGGGTCGAATAGCTCGACCTGACCGGTGAGGACATCGATATACTGGTAGGACTGACGCGACTTGCGGCCGCGGCGCTCGTCAACCTCGACGATGAAAACGGCGGGGTGGACGCTCTTGATGGTGCCCATGCGCTCGACGACGCGGGTGCGGCCCATGTTGGCCTTCACCTTGACGCGATCGCCCACCATATCGGTCAGCTTCTCGTGGATGTCGTCGACGTGATTGACTTCCATCTCTTCCATGAACAGGGCCTCCAGAAGGTGCAATTCAAAAAGGGGATAATACCCCTAAGATAGACAAAACTCTAATACTATAGCACCCTGTTGCCGCCATACGCAAGTAGTTAAATAAGCCCGGTCCCAAATTGACTACTTACAGACTATCGGTGTCCAAGACGATGGTGAATGGGCCGTCGTTGACCAAGTCGACTTTCATATCGGCGCCAAAGATGCCGTGCGCCACGTGTTCGACATCTTGGCGAACGAGCGTCAAGAAGTACTCGTAGAGCTCGCTGGCGACATCGGGGGCGCCGGCATCCGTAAACGATGGGCGGCGGCCGTGACGGCAATCGGCGAACAGCGTGAACTGCGACACCACGAGTACCTCGCCGTCAACATCGGCCAGTGCCAAGTTGGTCTTGCCGTTCTCGTCCTCGTTGATACGCAGCCCGCGGAGCTTGCCCCACAGCTTATCGGCCTCGGCGTGCGTATCGCCGTGACCCACGCCAAGCAGCACCAGGTAGCCGCGTCCAATGCGGCCCACGCACTCGCCGTCGACCGTCACGCCGGCGTTGAGCACGCGCTGCACCACCGCGCGCACGGTCTACTCCTCGCCCGTCAGCTTGGCGGACAGATGCTCGAGCGCATGGAAACGATGGCTGATGGCATTCTTCTCGTCCGCTGTCAGCTCGGCCATGGTCTTGCCCGGCGTATCGACCGGCAGGAACAGCGGGTCGTAGCCAAAACCGTGATCGCCGCGGCCCTCGTGCGCGATAACGCCCTCGCAGGCGCCCTCGCCATAGGTGACCAGGCCGTCCGTGTCGATGAGCACGACGACGCTCATAAAGCGCGCAGTGCGGTCCTCGTCGGCCACGCCCTCCAGATTCACGAGCAGCTTGGCATTGTTGGCGGCATCGTCGCCGTGAACGCCCGCATAGCGCGCGCTATACACACCGGGCTCACCGTCCAGTGCGTCGACGACCAGGCCCGAATCGTCGGCAATGGCCATAAGGCCCGTCTCCTCGACGGCAGCCTGCGCCTTGATGATGGCGTTCTCCAAAAACGTCGTGCCGTTTTCCTCGGGGTCCTCAAAATCGCCCAGCTGGCCGAGCGCCACAAAGCGAACCTCGGGCATGACCTTGCCCAAAATGGCCTCGATCTCGGTGAGCTTATGGGCGTTGCCCGTTGCCACGACAATGGTCGCTGCCGGGTCGAGGGTGTCGATGTCGATCTTCTCAAGTGCCATGAGTGGTCTCCTTGTCTCTATAGCAATGCCGCGCCGAGGGGCGTTCGGGCACTTGGCCTCTCCCCTCTCAGGCGATCGGACCTTTCAACGCAGCATTTCCGCAGATAAAACCTACCAAAATAAACCTGTCCTGTTTTGGCAGGTTAGGCGAGGGCTTGGCGCTGAAGCTCGATGAGCTCGGCGATACCCTTGTCGCCCAGGTCGAGCAGGGCGTTGAGGCGTTTGCGGTCGAAGGGCGCCTGCTCGCCGGTGCCCTGGAGTTCGATCATCTCACCGGTGTCGGTGGCGACGAGGTTCATGTCGACCTCGGCATGACTGTCCTCGGAATAATCGAGGTCAAGCAGCGTATTGCCGTCGACAACGCCCATGGAGATGGCAGCCACCTGGCCGGTAAGCGGGATGCGCTCGATCTTGCCCGCCTCGACCCACATGGCGAGGGCGTCGTGCAGCGCCACCCAAGCGCCGGTAATGCTCGCTGTACGCGTGCCGCCATCGGCCTGAATCACATCGCAGTCGACGGTGACGGTGTACTCGCCGAGCGCCTTCATGTTGACGACGGTACGCAGGCTGCGGCCAATGAGGCGCTCGATCTCCATGGAGCGACCCTTGCGGTTGACGTGCTCGCGCTTGCAGCGCTTGCCGGTCGACGCCGGCAGCATGGCGTATTCCGCGGTCACCCAGCCAGCCTTAGCTCCCTTTCGCCAGCCCGGTACGCCCTCCTCGATAGTGGCGGGGCACAGCACGCGCGTGTCACCGAACTCGGCCAAACACGAGCCGTGGGCGTGCTTCATGACGCCACGGGTGAGCTTAACGGGGCGCAACTCGTTGGCGGCGCGGCCGTTGGCGCGGTTGACCTGCATGTACTCCATAGAAATATCCTTTCGGCAAAAGATGTGGCGAAGGCTTTGGCGGCTGCCTTACATCTATTTCAGTTCATCGATATCGATATGTTCGATGCTCTTGAGCGGCTGACCAAAGATAAAGCTGCCCGCCACCGCAAACTCGGCAATGTTATCGGCCGTCGTGGCAAAACGATGCTGCGGCTCGGCGGCGTCGCCCGCCAGCTGCTCGCGGCGCGTGAGGATATCGGTCAACTCGCGTGTGGTCTCCGCGGCGGAACTCACGACGCGCACCCCAGGCCCCAGAGCATGGCGGATAGGTCCCACCAACAGCGGAAAATGCGTACAGCCGAGCACCACGGTATCGATACCGTGGTCGCGCAGCGGCTCAACCGTGGCACCCACCAGCGCACGCACGGCAGGCGTATCGAAGATGTCCTCGTTCTCAAGCCACTGTTCCTGCAGATGTGCACCCGAGGCGAGCTCGTGTTCGACAACCTCGACAAAGCTCGAGGCAGGACAGCCGTACACATCGACGCCGGCATCTAGATCCTGAATGGCGCGCGTGTAGGCGCCCGAGCGAATGGTGAGGTTGGTGGCGAGCACGCCCACGCGACGCGAGCGGGTGCTGTTGATTGCCGCACGGGCACCCGGCGCAATCACGCCGATCACGGGAACGTCGAGCACCTGCTGGGCCAGACGCAAGGCCGCAGCGGTCGCCGTGTTGCAGGCGATGACCATAATCTTGACGTCGTGCTTCGAAAGCCAACGACCCGCCTGCAACGCAAACGAGCGCACCTCATCCTCGGTGCGCGTGCCGTAGGGGCAGCGCTTGGTGTCGCCAAAGTAGTAGACGGACTCGCGCGGCAGCGCCGTCGCGATGGCGCGCGCAACTGTCAGACCACCCAAACCAGAATCGAACACGCCAATCGGGCGCGTGTCGCCTGCCGGATTCTCGATATCGGACATTACCTCACCAGTCTCTCTCGAAAAGACATGTCCAAGTGCGGCGACGCCGCGCTACGAACGCACCGCGACCAGCAGCTCTGCCGTCGCCGCCCAACCGTCGACAATTTTACCGCGCGTAACGAAAGCGTTCTCGCAAGCAGCCAAGAACTCGGGCGCGCCGGCGCTCGTCAGGCCATTCTCGACCAGGCAAAACGTGCCCACGTAATCGGCCATGTAGAAGTCGGACTCGGAGTCGCCGAGCGCGAGCGTCTCCTCGCGCTCGATCCCCAGGTGCTCGCAGAAGCGCGCAATGGCAACGCCCTTGTTGAGACCCGCGGGGTTGATGTTGAATGCGCGACCGTCCTCGACGCGATCGAGCTCGAGCGTCGTCGGCTTGGACAGGTGAGTCAAATGGCCGTTGCAAGCCCAGATCAGACCGCAGCCGGCCTCGTCCAGGATGGCCTGGACCTCATCGTCGGGCACATCGCCGCGCATGCCGACGGTGACCTCACGGTATTTGTAGCCGGTCGACATGTCGTTGTGATACTCGATCTTGTGCGGCCAGCGGGCAAGGATCTTCTCGCACACGCCGGTCTGCTCGATCACCTGGTGCGGAGTAAGGCCGCAGGCGGGGTCGTAAGGCATGTCGCCAGTCAGATACTCCCAATCGTTGGCCTTGAGGTCGTACATAACCAGGCCGCCCATCTCACCAATGTAGGAGTTGAGGCCGAGCACGCGCGCGTCCTCGTGGATCATGGTGCGGTTGCGGCCCGAGGTGGGAACCACCTGAATACCAGCGAGAGCAAGCGCCACGACGGCCTCGACGAGTTTGGTCGAAGGGTTGCCGTCGTTGTCGCGCAGCACGCACGAGCCGGGTGCGAGCATCGTGGCATCCAGGTCGGTAAAGACGTACTTGACCTTGGCCAAGCGCTCGCGCATCTCGCCCGAAAGCTCGGTAACGGTCGGCAGGGTGTTGTGGGACATGGTTACTCCGTTTACGTAGAAGAGGTTTAATCTTGGTAGCGTGTTTTCCCTAAGGCAAACACGCTTACGGGCCCACAGGCGTGTTTTCCCTAGGGTAAGCACACCTAGAAGGCATTGCATCATCAGACGCCGGGGTCCGCAAACGCCGTCCTAAAGGCGGCAGCGTTTAGGCGTCGTACGCCGCAAGGATGCGCTTGAGAACCAAGCCATCGCGCTTGCAGGGCTCGGGTCCGTTCTTGCGCAGCATGCACTCCTCCTCGCCCTTACCGGTCACGATGACCACAGCGGGGCGCTCGGTCTCGCGCACGGCCGCCTCGATAGCGGCGGTACGGTCGGTCACAATCTGCCAGTTGTCGTTTCCCTGCGCCTGGACATTGCGCGCAATCTCGGCACAAATGTCCTCGACGTCCTCGGGGCCCGGGTCGTCCTCGGTAATCACGATGCGATCGGCGTACTTGCCGGCGGCAATACCCATCGTGGTGCGGCGATCGACGCCCTTGCCGCCCGTTGCACCAAAGACAACCGCCAGCTCGCGCTCGGGATAGTTCTCGTGCAGATCGCGCAAAAGCGTCTCGAGGCTCATGCCGTTGTGCGCAAAGTCAACGACGCCCAAGATTTTGCCCGATACGGACGGATAGAGCTCCATGCGGCCGGGAACGAAGACACCCTCAAAGCCATGGACGATGCCCTCTTCGGAAATGCCCAGGGCCTCGGCGCAGGCAATAGCGGCAAGCGCGTTGGACACATTGAACTTAACCGGCGTGGGAATCACAATGTCACGCGTAAAGCGGGGCGTACGCACTGTTGCCACCATGCCGCAGTCGCCATTATGAATCGCCAGCGCAAGCACGTCGGCACGCTCGTCGGTCAGGGAGAACGTTACCGTACGCTCGCAGCGGGACGCCGCCTCGAGCACACGATCGACCTTATCCATATCGAGGTTGACCGCGGCAAAACGGCTCTGCGAAAAAATCTTGAGCTTGCTGGCAAAGTAATCCTCGAGCGTGGGATGCTCGATCGGCGAGATGTGGTCCTCACCGATATTGGTAAAGGCGCCCACTTCAAAGGCAATCTTGCCCGTACGCTCGTATTTGAGGCCCTGGCTCGACGCCTCCATGACCAGCCACGGAGCGCCCACCTCAGCGGCATGTGCGATACGCGACTGTAAGAGGAAGGACTCGGGAGTCGTCAGCTTAGAAGGGCCCGCCTCGATACCATCATCGAACTCGATACCCGTGTTGAGGGCAGGCCGATGGCAGCCCGTGAGCTTTGCCTCGTTGGCAAGAATGCCGCGCAGATAGAAGCTGCAGGTCGACTTGCCCTTGGTACCGGTAAAAGCGCAGACCTTCACCTTGCCCGAAGGGTGGCAGTAATAGGCATCCGCCACCACAGCGAGCGTACGACGGATATCGTTGACGATCACAGCGGGAATATCGACGTCATAATCGACCTCGGACACGTACGCCACGGCGCCATCGGCAATCGCGGAGACCAGATACTCGCGCTTGAACGCACGGCCCTTGCAAACAAACAATGTGCCCGGACGCACCTGGCGCGAGTCGTCGGTCGCAAACTCGATGCGCTGGTCGTATAGAGTATCCGGCTTGGAAACAACAAGGGCCTCGGCCTCGAGCAGCTCTACATAGCGCATCAAAGCCAGCTTCTCCTGCGTCATATCCGACATATAACGACCTCTCTCGCTAAACCTAACCTTAAAAGAGCAAAGACCGTCTCGGATGAATCCGGTCACGTCCTTCGTATTATCAACCATCCTAATATGCCACCTAACCTTGCGAGCGTCTCAGCACCCTAAAAACTTGCAAGGATTGGCGCGCGGTTAATTCGAAATAACAAGAGACCTGCCCTACAAAATGGATAGTGTCGAACTCCTTTACCGGTATGAAAATCATCAAAGAGGTTCCGACGGGCGAGCAGTTTGGCATGGCGCCGACGAGCGGCTCTTCGAGCGAGGACGCCTCGGGTGCCGGCGATGAGACAGGCTCCACGCTCACCGTTACCTCGACAACTGCAAAGTCAAACGAAGACACCGGCAACGGCGTGCTCGGCGGCATCGCGACCCGCCTGGTCAATCGGAAGCTGCCTACTCGCTTGGCATGACGTGGCCCCAAGTCATGTCGCGCATTGTGATTCCGCAGGCCGTGCGCTGCGTCATCCCAGCCATGACCAGCGAGTTCGTTATGCTCTATAAGGATATGTCGCCGCTTTCGAGCGTCGGTGTCATAGAGCTCATGCTGTTCTCCAAAAACCTCACGGCAACCACGAGAAACATCACACCCTACATTTGCGCCGCACTCTACTATCTGGTTGTAACGATTCCGCTAATCCACGTCGTCACCAAGGTGGAGCGCCACCTTGCCGAGCGCGGCAAGCGTTAACCTCTCTTGCGCGTTCTCGCGCACGGCAATCATCACAGTCACGGCCCGCCACTTCACCCGAAGTGCGGGCCGTGGTTTTTTCGGTCCCCTCGGCGCTTATGCCCCATCACGAAACAAAAGATTGGCATGATAGTAAGGATTGATTGATATCGACTGCTGCAAATCCTTGCGGCAGTGCACCTAAGCCGTCAGCAGAAAGGATCTTGCATGTGCGGTTTTGTCGGTTTTACCGGTACAGATGAACAGAGTGAGCTGGTTCTCACGGCCATGATGAATCGCATTATCCATCGCGGTCCGGATATGGGCGGTCAGCACATCGTCGATAACGTCGCGCTTGGCTTCCGCCGTCTTTCGATTCTCGACCTTTCCGAGGCTGGCGCCCAGCCCATGTCGAGCGATGACGGCAAGGTCACGATTGTCTTCAACGGCGAGGTCTACAACTTCCAGGAGCTCCGCTCCGAGCTCGAGGCCGCTGGCTACGTCTTCCACTGCAACGCCGACACCGAGGTCCTGGTGCACGGTTACGAGGAGTGGGGCGAAGATCTGGTCAACCGCCTTCGCGGCATGTACGCGTTCGTGATTCACGACCAGAACAAGAACAAACTCTTTGGCGCCCGTGACATCTTTGGCATCAAGCCGTTCTATTACTACCAGGCCTCCGACGGCTCGCTGCTGTTTGGCTCCGAGATCAAGAGCTTCCTGGACCACCCCAAGTTTGAGAAGGCTGTCAACCACGACGCGCTGCGCCCCTACCTGACGCTGCAATTCCCCGCCACGGAGGAGACCTTCTTTAAGGGCGTGTTCAAGCTTGCCCCGGCGCATTGCTTTACGTATGACCTGACGACTAACACCATGGACATCAAGCGTTACTGGAGCTGTGACTTCACCGACGACAACTCCAAGACCTTCGAGGAGTACGTGGACGAGTGCGACAAGGTCGTGCACGAAAGCGTCGCTGCGCACCGAATCGCCGATGTTAAGGTGGGCTCGTTCCTTTCTGGCGGCGTGGACTCCAGCTACATTGCCGCCTGTCTCATGCCCGACACCACGTATTCTGTCGGCTTCGATTACAAGAACTTCAACGAGACCAACTACGCCGCCGAGCTTTCTGACAAGCTGGGCATCAAGAACGTGCGCAAGATGATCACCGCCGACGAGTTCTTCGACGCGCTGCCCGACATCCAGTATCACATGGACGAGCCGCAATCGAACCTCTCGAGCGTGCCACTGTACTATCTGGCCCAGATGGCAGCCAAGGAAGTCACCGTGGTCCTTTCGGGCGAGGGTGCAGACGAGCTGTTCGCCGGCTACGAGTGGTACGAGGACACCCCTCAGATGCGCTCCTTCAAGAAGCGCGTCCCGCTCGGCGTGCGCCGCGCCCTGGGCTCGCTCGTTCAGCATCTTCCCTACTTTAAGGGTCACAATTTCTTGACCAAGTGCGCCGAGGTCCCCGAGCGCTGGTATGTGGGCCAGGCAAAGGTGTTCGACCCGTCCGAGGTCGACGAGGTGCTTAAGCCTGCCTACGACACCGGCAAGAACGCCGCCGAAATGTGCGCCGAGTATTACAAGCAGGTTCCCAATTGCTGCGAGCTCTCCAAGAAGCAGTATCTGGACATGAACATGTGGCTGCCGGGCGACATTCTGCTCAAGGCCGACAAGATGTGCATGGCACACTCACTGGAGCTTCGCGTTCCGTTCCTGGACAAAAAAGTCATGGAATTTGCCGAGCACATTCCCGCCAACTACCGTGTTAACGAAGAAGGCTGCAAGCTCGTCCTGCGTCACGCCGCCAACCGCACGCTGCCCGACGAGTGGGCAACGCGCAAGAAGGTCGGTTTCCCGGTGCCGGTTAAGTTCTGGCTGCGCGAGCAGAAGTACTACGACTACGTCAAGGAGTACTTCACCGCGCCGTGGGCTGCCGATTTCTTTGACACGGATGCACTCATGAAACTGCTTGACGATCACTTTGAGGGCCGTGCGCTCAACCAGCGCAAGATCTATACCACGCTGACGTTCCTCATCTGGTACAAGCGCTTCTTTATCGACGAGAACAAGGGCGCCGAAGTCGCCGCCTAAGTTTCGTTATGGATTAGCGATGAACCGTATCGGGTTTCCGCTATACTCAATCCCTGCGGGCGATTGGCGCAACGGTTAGCGCAGGTGCTTTACACGCACAAGGCTGGGGGTTCGAATCCCTCATCGCCCACCACTGAATTGTTTGGCCTCCAGCGATGGAGGCCTTTCTTTTTTGCGCCCAGTGCAGAGGGATTCGAACCCGCAAGGGTGCGGAGCTGAGGAAACGCGCAAGCGTTTTCCAGCGCAGCACGCGAGGAGCGAAGCGGTACCGTCAAGATTCTTTCGCAAATTGATTTAGCCGTCTCCGGCCCCGTCCTCT